>JBBAPK010000006.1:0-91984 GCA_040400875.1 Burkholderiaceae bacterium
CTCGCTCACCGAGCGAACTTGCAACGCGGCGGCAACCGTCACGGCTTGCGGCGACACGTCTGCCGCCTCTGCGGGCAAGCCGTCGAGCAGACATCCGTGCAGCGTCAACGCGACCACGCTCAGCATCACCACCACCGCAGCCGGTGGGCGCCCGCGAGGCGCACCCCATGCTGGATCAGAAGGCTGGTTTCGCGGCTGCTGTCGTGTCATCGGGGCGCTCGCTGGAAAACATCCGTTTTCGTCGGATTGGAAGGCTGCGGGATGGCCCCGGACCTGACGCGTTTTGATTATGCGGCCGCCCCCCCGTGTGGCCGCCGGGCGAAACCGCAGGGGCACAATCGATCAGACACACCCGCAGGAGACACCACATGGCCAACGCTTCACCGTTCCAGAATTTCGCGCCCGGCTTCGATTTTTTGCAGGGGCTGGTTCAAAACGCCGGGTCTGCGATGCCGGGGATCGGTCAATGGGTGGCGCCCACGCTCGACCCGCAGGAGCTTGACAAGCGCATCCAGGAGTTGCGCACCGTGCAGTTCTGGCTGGAGCAAAACGTGCGCATGCTGAGCACCACCGTTCAGGCGCTCGAGGTGCAGAAGATGACGCTGTCGACGCTGCGCACCATGAACGTGCAGATGGGCGATCTGCGCGAGGCGCTGACGCCGAAGTCCGCCGAGCCCGCAGCGGCGCCAGATGCGGCAGCCCAGGCCGAAGACAAGCCGGCCGCCGTCGTGGACCCCATGCAGTGGTGGAACGCGCTGACGCAGCAGTTCGGCGAAATTGCCGCCAACGCCATCAAGGACAACCCGAGCGCTGCTGCCTTCGCCACCGCGGCCGCAGCAGCAGCCAGCCCGGCACACGCGGGCAAGCCAGCTGCGGCGAAGACCGCACCCGCTGCGCGCAAGAGGCCCGTCAAACGCGCAGCCAAGGCCGCCCCGGCGAGCAAGTCCGCTTCGCGCTGAGCGGCCGACCCGTGAAGTTGTTTCTCCACGCGCATGCCACGCACCCGGACTGGCGCATGGCCCTGGCGCTGGCCAGCGCCCAGTTGCAAGCGCAGCACGCGCGCGACGATCACATCGACACAGCCACCTTGGGCTGGGTCTACCTGAGCGACCACTACGCCGCGCATGCTGAAGCCCTGCTCGACGAGTTGCGCGCGCAGTGGCCTGGCGTGGCCTGGGTGGGCTCGGTGGGCGTGGGCATCGCGGCCAACGGCGTCGAGTACTTCGACGAACCCGCGCTGTCGCTGATGCTGGGCGATATCGCGCCCGAGCACTTCCGCGTCTTCTCGGGTGTGCAGCCACTGTCGGCGCCGCCGCTGTTTGCGGCGGTGGCGGCCCAGGTGCACGCCGACCCGGCGGCCCACGACGCGGCAGAGCTCATCAGCGAGCTGGCCGGGCAGACCCGTTCGGGCCCGCTGTACCTGTTTGGCGGGCTGGCTTCGGCGCGCAACCGCAGCCTGCACATCGCCAATGGCGTGCTGCAAGGCGGTCTTTCGGGCGTGGCCTTTGACGCCAACGTGCCGCTGATTTCGCGCGTGACCCAGGGCTGCCAGCCGGTGGGCCCAGTGCGGCACATCACCAGCACAGAGCGCAACCTGGTGCTGACACTCGACGGCGAGGCGGCGCTCGACTGCCTGCTGCGCGACATGGCGGCCGACGACCTGGAGCCGCGCGAGGCGCTGCTCCGGCTGCGTGGCACGCTGGTCGGCCTGAGCGACGCGGGTGATGCGCCCAAGCGCGGCGGCAACTTTGGCCACGAGACTCGGGTGCGCAACGTGGTGGGGGTCGATCCCAACCGCCGCGGGGTCGCGGTGGCCGATCTGGTCGAGCCCGGCATGCAGCTCGCGTTTTGCCAGCGCAACCCCGAGGCCGCGCGGCGCGATCTGGTGCGCATCTGCGCCGAGATCCGCGAAGAGCTAGAGCCCGAGGCGCTGTCGCTGCAAATCGCGCTCGAGTTGCGCGGCGGCGACCTCGACAGCGCGCCCCATCCGGCGCGGCAGATCGCAGGCGCCGTCTACGTGAGTTGCGCAGGCCGCGGCGGGCCGCATTTCGGCTCGCCATCGGCCGAACTGGCGCTGGTGCGCCATGCGCTGGGCGACGTGCCGCTGGTCGGCTTTTTTGCCAACGGCGAGATCGCACACCGGCATCTGTACGGCTACACCGGCGTGCTCACGGTGTTCACGGCGGGCGCCGCGGACACCCCCGACGCGCCATGACCGCTGGCGGGGCCACGGCGGCGGCCAATTCGCGCAGCCGCCGCTGGACACTGCTGCTGCCGGGTCTGGCCTGGACGCTGGTGTGTCTGTGGGCCGGCGAGTGGCTGGCCCGGGTGGCGCCGCTGGGCCTCACAGGTTCAGTCGCCGGCATGCTGCTGTTGCTGGTGTCGCTCAACTGGCCTGCATTGCGCGAACCGGTGGCTGCAGCCGCCACGCTGCTGCTGGGCCACCTGTCTTTGTTGTTCATTCCGATCAGCGTGGGTCTGATGATTCACGGCGATCTGCTGTCGCGATATGGCGGGCGGCTGCTGATCGCCGTGGCGCTGTCGACCTGGATCGGCATGGCCGTCACCGCGTTGGTGATGCGACGGCTGATGAGCGGGCCGGCGGCCTCGGTGCTGTCGTCATCGCGCTCGACGACGCGTGGCGACTGAGCTGCGGGCAGCCCGATGACGGCACTGCTCGAGCGATGGCCGGCGCTGGCAAGCGGCTCGTGGTTCGCGCTGCCGCTCACTGTCATCGCCTACCTGCTGGCCATGCGGCTGCACCAGCGCAGCGGTCGCGCCACCTGGGCCAATCCGGTGCTGTGGGCGGTGGCGGTGGTGGTCATCACGCTGCTGTCGATCGGCGAGCCCTACGAACGCTACTTCACCGGCGCGCAGCCCCTCCACTGGGTACTCGGGCCGGCGGTGGTGAGCATGGCCTGGCCGCTGTGGCAGCGCCTGGCCGAGCTGCGCCCGCACGCGGCGGCCATCTTGGTGAGCGCCGCACTCGGCGGGCTGGCCGCGGCCCTCAGCGCGGTGCTCATCGGCTGGGCGCTAGGCCTGCCGCCCGAGCTGCTGCGCTCGCTGGCGCCCAAATCGGTGACCGCCGGCGCGGCCATCAACATCTCGGAGCAGCTCGGCGGCATCGCCAACCTGACCACGCTGTTCACTTTGATCACCGGGCTGATCGGCGCACTCAGCGCGCAGCGGCTGTTCGACGCCATGGGCATCTCATCAATGGCCACGCGCGGGCTGGCCATGGGCACCGCGGCGCACGGGCTGGGCTCGGCGCAAGCGCTGCAGATCGATCCCGACTGCGGCGCCTACGCGGTGCTGGCGCTGGTGCTTCAGGTGACGCTGGCCTCGTTGCTGCTGCCCTGGGTGGTGCCGCCGCTGCTGCGCTGGCTGCTCGGCTGAGGCCGCCTCAGCGGCCCCCACACACCGCGCTCAGCGCGCCAGATGCCGGTAGACCGCGGTCTCGAAGTCAACGAAGCCCGGGTACGACGACACATCATGAAACGGCAGGATCTGCGAGCCCCAGTAGCCGCCGATGCCGTTCTTCCGGTCAATCCAGTAAAACAGGTTGGCCAGCCCCGCCCACATCAGCGAGCCCGCCGGCCGGCCCGTGGGCGTCGCCTCTTCATTGACCTGAAAGGTGTAGGCCCACGACTTGGGCAGCCCGGGGAAGTACTCGCCCGTGTTCGACAGCGACGGGATCGAGGTCGTCCAGCCGCCCGACTTGAGCGCGCCCAGTCCGTTGTGGCACATCTGCGCCACCGTCTCGGGTTGGAGCACCCGGCCGTGCTCGCCGGCGCCATCGTTGAGCACCATGCGGATGAACTTCATGTAATCGGCCACCGTGGAATACAGCCCGTGGCCGCCCATGTCCATCTCGGGCGGCTGAGGCAGCACCAGATCGGGTAGCGGCGTGAGCTTGCCGTCCATGGCGCGGTCGTGGATCGTGACGCGGCGCGACTGCATCGAAGGCGTCATCACGAAGCCGGTGTCGGCCATGCCCAGCGGCGCGAGCAGCCGCTCTTGCATGACTTCGCCCAGACGCTTGCCGCGCACCGCTTCGACCACCTTGCCCACCCAGTCGATGTTCACGCCGTAGCCCCAGCGCTCACCCGGATCGAACAGCAGCACCGTGCGCACCGACGCGAAGGTGCTCGACACCACCGACGGCACGCCTTTGGCGTTACGAAACTTCAGGTCGTCGTGGCTGAAAAACTCGTAGCTGAAGCCTGCCGTGTGCAGCATCAGGTGGTCGAGCGTGATGTCGCGCTTGGGCGCACGCAGCCGCGGCTGGCCGTCGGCATCGAAGCCGTCGAGCACCATGATCTCGCCGATCTCGGGAACGTATTTCTTGGCGGGGTCGTCCAGGCGCACCAGGCCTTCTTCCACCAGCTGCATCAGCAGCGCGCCGGTCATCGCCTTGGAGGTCGAGAAGATCGCCATCACCGAGTCGGTGGTCATCGGCGCGTCGCCCCCGAGCGCGCGCTTGCCGGCCGCACCCTCGTAAATGTTGCGCTGGCGGTCGGTCACCATGGCGACCACGCCAGGCGCGCCACCGGCCGAGCCGACTGTGTTGGCGAGCACCGTGTCGGCGGCTTGCTTGAGTTGTTCGTGCATGTGAGTCTCCTGATGTGGTGCGGGCGTTTGTGGTGATCGTCGAGGCGCGGCCCGGTCGCGCGAAACCGCGTCGACTCTAGGACATCCCGGTCGCCTTGGGGCCATGGACAATCCCGCCTCCCTGACGGCTCGCGCAAGCGGGCCGCCGCCGCCATTCACATCGAAAGTAGCCTCGCTTGTTCAAGAACCTGACGGTGTACCGCGTGGGGCCCGAGTGGTCGGCCACGCTGCAAGAAATCGAAGACAGCCTGGCCCCAGCGCGTTTTGCCGAATGCGGCGCCACCCAGCCGCAGTCGCTGGGGTGGATCGCGCCGCGCGGCACCGAGCACGCGCCGCTGGTCGAGTCGGTGGGCGGCCAGTGGCTGCTGGCGCTGATGATCGAGCGCAAGGCGCTGCCCGCAGCGGTGGTCAAGCGCCGCACCGACGAGCTGGTGCAGCAAGTCGAGAACAGCAGCGGTCGCAAGCCCGGCAAGAAAGAAACCAAAGAGCTCAAGGAGCAGGCAACGCTCGAGCTGCTGCCCATGGCCTTCACCAAGCGCGCCACCATCAGGGTGTGGATCGACGCTGGGCAGCGGCTGCTGATGGTCGACGCCAGCAGCACCACGCGCGCCGGCGAGGTGGTCACGCAACTCATCAAATCGCTGCCCGGCCTCACGCTCACGATGCTGCAAACGACCGAATCGGCCCCGGTGGCGATGTCGCAATGGCTGCTCAGCGGCGAGCCGCCGGCGGCCTTCGCGGTCGACCGCGAATGCGAGCTGAAGTCGCCCGACGAGATGAAGTCGGTGGTGCGCTACGCCCGCCACCCGCTCGACATCGACGAGGTGCGCCAACACATCGCCAGCGGCAAGCAGCCCACGCGGCTGGCGCTCACCTGGCAGTCACGCGTGTCTTTCGTGCTGTCGGAAACCGGCCAGATCAAGAAGATCGATTTCCTTGACGTGGTGTTCGAGAACCACCGCGCCGACAGCCGCGATGACGCCTTCGACGCCGATGCCGCCATTGCCACCGGCGAGCTGGTGAAGCTCATCCCCGATCTGATCGCCGCGCTGGGCGGCGAGATGACGCTGGGCAACGCTCAGGCGCTGCCTGCAGCCACGGCACCCTCCACCGCGCCCCACTGAGCGTCACACCAGCGCGCCACCGCTTCACGCTCGGTGGGCGTGAAGTGCAGCCCGAGCTTGCTGCGACGCCACAGCACGTCGTCGGCCGAGCGCGCCCACTCGCAGCGGTACAGGTAGCGCAGCTCGGCTTCGAACAAGCCCGGCGCCACCTCGGCGCCCAGGCCGTCGGGCCCGAGCACTCGCTCAGCCCGTGAGCCATAGGCGCGTGCCCAGCGCTGCACCAGCGTGACCGGCAACTCGGGATGGCGCCGCGCCAGCTCCGCGGCAAAGCGCGCGAAGTCGACATCGGGCTGCGTGGGCGCACCGATGAACTCGCTGAAGTCGCCACCCGGCAGCACGGCGCTCGCCGTCCACGCGCCGCGATCAATGTGCAGCGGCGCGGCCAGCCGGTCGGCCACCTCTTCGGCGAGCTTGCGAAACGTGGTGAGCTTGCCGCCCCACACCGACAGCACCGGCGCGCCAGCCACATCGAGCTCAAGCGCGTAGTCGCGCGTGACCGAGGTCGCATCGCCCGAGCCGTCGTCGAGCAACGGTCGCACTCCTGCGTAGCTCCAGGCCACGTCGGCCGGCACCACCGGCTTTTGAAAGTAGCGGCTGACCTGCTCGCACAGGTAGGCGATCTCGTCGGGCTCGATGTGCAACGCGCCGAGCGCGCCGTGGTGCTCGACCTCGGTGGTGCCGATCAGCGTGAAGTCGCGCTCGTACGGAATGGCAAACACCACGCGCTTATTCAACATTTGCAGCAGGTAGGCGCAGTCGTGGTCGAACAACTTGGGTACCACGATGTGGCTGCCCTTGACCCGCCGCAGCGCACGCACCTTGGGCGCATGCGCTTGGTCGCCCAGGAACTGCGCCGCCCACGGGCCGGTGGCGTTGACCAGCGCGCGCGCACTCAGGTGCAGCACCTTGCCGGCCGCGCTTTGCAGTTGCACCTGCCAGCGATCGGCGCCGCGCTGCGCGCCCACGCAACGCCAGCGCGTGAGCACGGTGGCACCGCGCTCGGCCGCGTCCACCGCAGCCAGCACCACCAGCCGCGCGTCGTCGGCCCAGCCGTCGGCATATTCAAAGCCCCGGCGAAACACCGGCTTGAGCGGCGCGCCAGCCGGGTGGCGGCGCAAGTCGATGTGGCGTGAAGCGCCCAGCCACTCGCGCTTGGCCAGGTGGTCGTACAAGAACAGCCCGGCGCGGATCAGCCACGCCGGACGCGATGCCGCGCTGGCGGGGTCGTGCGGCATCACGAAGCGCAGCGGCCACAGGATGTGCGGCGCACTGCGCAGCAGCCGCTCGCGCTCGGCCAGCGCCTTGCGCACCAGCGCGAACTCGCCGTGCTCGAGGTAGCGCAGCCCGCCGTGAATCAGCTTGGTCGACGCCGACGAGGTGTGCGAAGCCAGATCGTCCTGCTCACACAGCACCACGCGCGCACCGCGCCCGGCCAGATCGCGCGCGATGCCCGCGCCGTTGATGCCGCCGCCCACCACCAGCACATCGCACTCGGTGGGCAGCTCGTTCTGGGCAACACGGGGTTCGCAGCGTTCGGTCACGGCAGCAACTCTGAAAGAGGATTCAGCCCACGGCAGGGTGTCACAACGCTGGCAGCCGCCGGGACAACAATGCGCCGATCATGCCTCGCGCGCGTCCCTTCAGCGTGCGGCGCGATTGCCCACCGCATGAGGCACCCCCGATGACACAACCGACCCACCTTCTTGCGCTCGATCAGGGCACCTCCAGCTCACGCGGCATGGTGTTCGACCGGGACGGTCGCGTGGTCGCGATGGCGCAGCAAGAGTTCGCGCAGATCTACCCGCAGTCGGGCTGGGTCGAGCACGACCCGCTCGAGCTGTGGGCCACCCAGCTGGCCTGCGCCCGCGAGGCGCTGGCTCGCGCCGGGCTCACGGCGCAAGACATCGCCTCGATCGGCATCACCAACCAGCGCGAGACCACGGTGGTGTGGAACCGCCGCACCGGCGTGCCGCTGCACAACGCCATCGTCTGGCAGGACCGCCGCACCGCCCCCACCTGCGCCAAGCTGCGCGAGCGCCGGCTCGAGGGCCTGTTTCGCAGCCGCACCGGGCTGCTGCTCGACCCGTACTTTTCGGGCACCAAGCTGCAGTGGACCCTCGACCATGTGCCGGGTGCTCGCGCTGACGCAGCACGCGGCGAGCTGGCCTTTGGCACCGTGGACAGCTGGTTGCTGTGGCAGCTGACTGGCGGCACGGTGCATGCCACCGACGTCAGCAACGCCTCGCGCACGCTGATGCTCGACGTGCACCGCAACGAATGGGACGACCAGCTGCTCGCCGCGCTCGACATCCCGCGCGAGGTGCTGCCCGCCGTGCACCCGTCGAGCCACCTTTACGGCCACACCGCACGCGAGCTGTTCGGCGCGCCGATCGCCATCGGCGGCATCGCCGGTGACCAGCAAGCCGCGCTGTTCGGCCAGGGCTGCTTCACGCCGGGGCTGGCCAAGAACACCTACGGCACCGGCTGCTTCATGCTGATGCACACCGGCACGCAGTTTCAGCAAAGCACCAACGGCCTTATCACCACCAGCGCGGCGCAGGTCACTGCCACGCCTGAATTCGCGCTCGAAGGCAGCGTGTTCATCGGCGGTGCGGTGGTGCAGTGGCTGCGCGACGGGCTGCGCGCCATTGACAGCAGCACCGAAGTGCAGGCTCTGGCCGAAAGCGTGCCCGACAGCGGCGGCGTGATCCTGGTGCCAGCCTTCACCGGGCTCGGCGCGCCTTATTGGCAGCCCGATGCGCGCGGTGCCATCGTCGGCCTGTCGCGCGGCAGCAGCGTGGCGCACATCGCCCGCGCCGCGCTCGAGAGCATCGCCTTTCAAAGCGCCGCGCTGCTGCAGGCCATGAGCCGCGATGCGGTCGATGCCGGCGGGCAGCCGGTGGCCGAGCTGCGCGTGGACGGCGGTGCGTGCGTCAACAACCTGCTGATGCAGTTTCAGGCCGACCTGCTGGGCATCCCCGTGGTGCGCCCGCGGGTGATCGAAACCACCGCGCTGGGCGCGGCCTATCTGGCCGGCCTGAGCTGCGGGCTGTACGACAGCCTCGACACGCTCGCCGCCCAATGGCAAGCCGAGCGCACCTTCCATCCGCAAATGCCCCGCGATGAAGCTGCCGAGCGCATGGCGCTGTGGGAGCGCGCGGTGCGGCAGACGGTGGCCGGCTGAGGCGCAATCAACCCCGGCGGATGCTCGGCCCGAGGATCTCGCGGGCTTGATCGAGACATTCGTCGAACGTCTGGTTGAAGCCCAGGGCATCTATGGCGGCGAACTCTCTGCGTGCGATATCGGCCCTGTCTTGCAGCCTGTGGATGAACTGCGCGGCGTGCCGGCTGAAAAACGGGGCCGCCTGAGCAATTGCTTCGGGCTCATGCCGGGCCACGGCGCACAAGTCGAACAGATCACGGGCCGTCCCGCGATCGCCGCGGTGCCAGAGTTTCTTGGCAAGGATCTCGGCGTTGGTTTCCACCCGGATGTTCCTGCCGCCGCGGCTCACCAGGTCAAAGGGTGCGGCCGTCAGGGCCTCGCCCACCACGATGTCGATTTCTCCGTGTGGAAGGTAGAGCTTGATGAATTCGGCGTTTTCTTCGTAGTCGGTGGTGATGGCTTCTGCCACATCGCTCAGGCGCGGGCTGAGGTAACCCAGCATTTGCGGGTCGGGAATGAACAGATCAATGTCCCGGCTCTGGCGGTGGCCGATGCGCAACATCAGCACGGTACCCCCGCCAAAGGTCCAACCCGGGTCGGTCACCTGCGACTCGAGGTGACTCATCAGCCGCACGGCGTGCTAGAACAGGTGCTGCCAAGGCCCTGCCTGGCTCAGATCGGGTGCGCTCATGACCAGATCTCGCGCGAAACCATGAACTCTTGCGCCAGCTCACGCATGCGGCGCCACACGTCAGCGCGCGGTGTGCCGCGGCGCGCATGCAGGTCTTCCACCACCTCGGCAAGCAGCGCCACCGACGCCTCCTCCAGCAAGCTGCGCACATGCGGCATGAACGCAGCCGGCACGGCGCCCCCGCCGAGCGCCGCAGCCAGCGTGTCGGCATCCATCACGTCGCGGTAACTCACGCTGGCGGCCCGGGCGGCCTTGAGCAGTGGCGGTGTGGCAGACCGCGCCGAAACACGCGCACCCGTGATCACCACCGACAGGCCCAAAGCGCCCATCACGCGCTGAGCACGGGAGATGCCGAGTTCCTTCGCCGTGGCGTTTTCAAGCTGATTGACCGTGGCACGAGAAAGCCCGCTGAGCCGCGCCAGCGTGGCCTGGGTCATGCCCATGTCCTGCCGGCGCTCGCGCACGGCGCAGCCCAGTTCAAGCAAAGCGTTCATGGCGCGATTTTCAGCCCGCACCCGATTTATGTCGAATATTTTTTACATGACAGCCACACAGTGGCGACTCGAGACCGGGTGCGCTACCAACTCACCCCAGCCGCTTGAACGCCTCGGCGAAGACTTCGGCGGCGTCGGGCATGTCGAAGGCTTCGAGGTTGAGGTTGTGCACCTTCTCGATGAAGAAAAAGACCATGAAGCTGTCGAGCGGGGCCATCACCGGGTCTTCGGGGTCGTTGACCAGGTGGGTGCCCTCTTCGCGCATCTGGGCGATGGCCTCAGGAAACTTGGCGGTGATGAAGGCCAGTTCTCTTTCGTTGAGCAAGAACTCCGGCAGCAAAACTCGGGGCTGGGCGTCGGAGTCGGAATCAGGTTCAAGGTCGGTCATGGTGTGTCGCATACGTCAGTGGATTGAAAAATCAGGCCCGGCCGCGCCGTGGCCGAACGACGACCACAGGCAGGCCGCGCGCCGATTTTAGGCAGCGCGACTGGGCGGTATCGGCCGCGGGCCGGCCATCTGGCGCACGTCCAGGCTCACACGGGCATGGTGGCCTTCGGCATCGCGCACAAAGCGCAGTGCGCCCGCCATGCGCGCGGCGATCTGCTGCACGATCGACAGGCCCAGGCCGCTGCCGGCCACGCCGCGGCTCGGGTCGCCACGTGCAAAGGCGCGCATCAGCTCAGCGGCTTGCCCCGCGGGCAGGCCGGCACCGGCATCGCACACGTCGATCAGCACCTGCGCCCTGCCGCCATCGCTTTGCACGCTGGCCACGCTCAGCCGCACCGGCGCCGCACCGTGCTTGAGCGCGTTGTCGATCAGGTTGAACAGCAGCCGCTCGATCAGCAACGCGTTGGCGTGCGGCAGCAGCACGGCGGCCAATGCCGGCGCCAGGCTCAACACCTCGGGGGCGCACTCGAAGCGTGCCACCACCGATCGGGCCACCGCGACCACGTCCACCGTGTCGTCCATCTTCAAGGCGCCCGCACGCACGAAATCGAGAAAGCTGCCGATCAGCCGGTCGGCTTGGTCGATATTGCGGGTGATGGCTGCCAAGTGCGGCAGGGGATCGCTGCGCTGCGGCAGCAGCTCGGTGGCCAGCCGGATGCGCGCCAGCGGGCTGCGCAAGTCGTGCGACACCCCGGCCAGCAGCAGCGCGCGCTCGAGCTCGGCCGAGCGCAGCCGCTCGAGCAGCTGGTGGTAACCATCTTCAATGGCGCGCATCTCAGACGATGCGCCCGACGGCGCCAGCCCCGTCGATGACTGCCAGGCGCCCTTGGTGTCCAGCGCTAGCACATCGCCATGCATGCGGCTGCGCAGCTTTTGCAGCGGCCGCGTCACGTGGCGCGCAAACCACCAGCTCAAGCCCACCACCATGGCCACCATCAGCAGCGCGGTCGGCAGGTTGTGGCGGTTGGCAAACGGCCAGATGTGCGGCGCCGGCAGCCCCAGCCAGACGGCGTCGGCGCCCGGCGGCAACACGTGAAACCACACCTCCAGGCCGTGGCCGCTGCTCACGGCACGCAAATCGTCAAACGCCAGCCCGTTCGCGGCGAATTCGACTTGCCAGCGCAAAAAACCGGGGCCCAGAGTCAGGTTGTGGGTCTTGAAGCCATTGGGCAGGCGGGTTTGTCGCTGCACCGGGTAGCCCGGCGAGGCCTCGCGCAGCGGCGCGCCGCTCGGCAGGCTGGCCGCCTGCGCCAGGGGCGCCGCCCACAGCTGCGCATAGGGCTCGGCGGTGGCATTCGAGCGCGCAGCCATCAACCAAAACCAAAAGAGCATCCCCACCAGCAGCATCAGCAGCGTTTGCGCCAGCATCAGGCGGGCATACAGGGTGTCAAAGCGGCGGCGGGCCATTGCTCAGATCCGCTCGCTCGGCTGGCTCGAGAGCAAGGCATAGCCCTGCCCGCGCACGGTGCTGATCCACTGCCCCTGCGGGTCGGCCGCTCGCAGCTTGCCGCGCAGGCGATATATCTGCGTGTCCACCGTGCGGTCTTGGGGGCGGTAGGCGCCCGACTGCATCGCGGCGTTCAGTGTCTCTCGCGACAGCACCGCCACCGGATCGCGCAACAGCGCTTCGAGCAGCTTGAATTCGACCTCGGTCAGCACCAGCCGCTGGCCGTTCAGCGTGACTTCGCGGCGCACCCGGTCCAGCCGCAACCCGAGCGCCACGAACTCGCTGCTCGACAGGCGCACGAGCTGCTGTCGCCGGCGCAGCAAGGCGCGCAAGCGCGACACCAGCTCGGCTTTTTCGAACGGCTTGGGCAGGTAATCGTCGGCACCTCTATCCAGGCCGCGCACCCGGTCGGGTGACTCACCCAACGCCGACAGCATCAGGATGGCCATGTCGGGGTAGAGCGCTCGCCACTGGCCCAGCAGGTCCAGGCCGTTGCCGTCGGGCAGCATCACATCGAGCACCACCACATCCGGCCGGTTGTGCATCAGCAGCCGCGCGGCCTCGGCCGCCGTGAGCGCCGAGTCGACCTGCCAGCCCTCACGCCGCAGCGTCCTGGCCACCAGCTCTTGCATCTCGGCGTCGTCGTCAACGACGAGGATTCTTGAATCACGCACGGGGAAAAAGCCTCTGAGCGCCCCGGGCGAAATGACCCGGCAGGCAAGGCCAAGGCTAGCGCAAAGGCAGGCCCCCAACCCGGCCGCGCCCGCGGCCTTCATATGGAATCTTTTCCACATTTGCGCTGGCCCGGCCCTCACCCTGGCCCTCTCCCACAAGTGGGAGAGGGAACTCAACCAGCTCCCTCTCCCGCCCGCGGGAGAGGCAATTCAACCAGCCCCCTCTCCCGCTCGCGGGAGAGGGTTGGGGTGAGGGTCTCTCGACTCCCTCTCCCACAAATGGGAGAGGGCCGGGGTGAGGGTAGCAGCAAGGGCAGCACCATTCCCCCATCAAACCACCCCCAAACCGCTACCAATACATTATCTACAAACCCCCCACCACGCCACCAATTGGTTATCTTCACTCGAAATTTCTACACCATACCCCCCCTATTCAGGGGGGTTTATGGAAAACATTCCACATACCGATCCGTGATTTTTTGTTGGTGTGGCGACCGGCCGGAGCAGCCGCCGTCAGAGCAGCGCCACCGGACCCTCACCTTTGATCCATCAACCCAGGAAACATCATGAAAAAAACCCTTCTTTGCTCAGCCCTGCTCGCAGCGCTGATGTCCGTGGCCGGTGGCGCGCAGGCGGCGCTGGTGTCGCAAGGCACAGGCCTCGTGTACGACAACGTCAACAACCTGCTGTGGTTCACCGACAGCACCGATCGCAGTTTCGCTGGCGCCACCAGTTGGGCGGCTGGCCTGACGACGGGCTCGCTGTCGGCGGGGTCCTGGAGTCTGTCCAGTTTTAGTCAGTTCGGCCTGCTCACTGCGGCTGCAGGGTATGTTGCAGGCGACTACAGCACCCAACAAACTGCGGCAACAAACCTCGACAACTTGGGCATTAACGGGCGGATGTTTGGGTTTTGGTCCACGGACACGATGAATGGATGGGCGGACGGCCAGGGGACGGTTAATAGCGGTGTCTATTATGATGAAAGCTACGGAGAGACCACGTATCAGATTATGACTAGTGGGAGCTTTCGGAACAGAGACCCAAATGTAAGCCCCCCCAAGGGCTCCCTCGCCGTCGCCTCATATACCGCCCCCGCCCCATCCGCCGTCCCCATTCCAGCCGCTGCCTGGCTGATGGCATCGGGTTTGGGTGCATTGGGCGTGGCCGCACGCAAGCGCAAGGCTCAGCAGGCATAAACCCGCTGCGGCCATATCCGGGGGGTTATTTCTGCCCCCCAATGAAAAACCGGCTCGAGTGGCCGGTTTTTTTGTGGGCGGGGGGATTTGAACCCTCACCCTAACCCTCTCCCTCGGGGAGAGGGAATCTAGGGCTGCCTCTCCCTCGGGGAGAGGGAATTTGAGTTTGCCTCTCCCCGAGGGAGAGGGATTTGTAGGGGCCAGACCCTCACCCTAGCCCTCTCCCAAAGGGAGAGGGAACTTGAATGAGCTCCCTCTCCCGCTCGCGGGAGAGGGCTGGGGTGAGGGCCACCGGCAAGATTTAAATGACAAAACCCATGAAAATGGCTTTGTCGCGCAATTTCCATCAATTCGAAAATCACGCGCAATCTGGTCTGCTTAACCATTTGGATGGTGGATTGTGGAAGCCATTCCATGGTAGAAAACTTTAGATTTGCTGCATCATGCCGACAAACCTACATCAAGCGCGGATGGTGCGAGCGCGTCCAAGGCTCAGCGCCGATCCGTCGGCCCGGAACATCTCATGAAAAAACAACACGTTCGGCGCGCTGGATCAGCGCCGGGTTTCACGTTGATTGAACTGTTGATCGTGGTGGCCCTGATTTCGATCTTGGTCGCCATCGCCGTGCCGTCGTACACGGGCTACGTGAACAAGCAAAGAATGCGCGCGGCACAGGCTGATCTGGTGGTGCTGGCTGCGGATGTTGAAAACGCGTTTCAACGCACATTGGCCTACCCCGCCACGACAGCCACAACCGCGGCAACCCAATCTGCGCTGACGTCTTGGCGGGCGTCGGATGTCACGTTTTTTGATTTTTTGATCTCGGCGTCATCCTCAGTGGCTTTCACGGTTCACGCCGTGGGCAAAGGCGCTTTGAGTGGCTGCACTATCTCGCTGACACAAGCCAATGTCCGCACGACCTCGGGTTGCCCGCAAGGAGCTGGCGCGTGGTTGTGACGTCGGCCAAGCGCTACCGCTCCCAAGGCGGCTTCACGCTGACAGAGGCCATGGTGGTGGTCTCGATCACGGCCGTCCTTGCCGGCTTGGGGTCGTATGTCGGCAAGGATTTCGTGGCCGGCGGCCAGCGCCGGGAAGCCCGTGAACAGCTGCGCGCAGGATTTCAAAAGGCGCGATCCATGGCCGTAGGCAACATCAGCGCCCTGGGTGGCGGGCAAGCGGTCGCACTGATGTGCCTGGGCACGGATTCGGTGCTGCGGGTCTTCGCGCTGGACACAACCGCCTCGCCCGCAGTGAATTTGCCCACCGTGTGCAATGACAGCGGCCCGGCGGCACGCTGGCAAGCCAAAGCCGCTGGAGGCAGCGCCATGCAGGTGCTCAATGCGGCAACTTCCAGCAACTGGAGCTGCATGGCTTTTGACAACCGCGGGCGGGTGATTGCTCACACCTTGAACACCACGGTTTGCAACCAGCTCGGCACTGTGCGCCTGATTCGTGGGGGCGTTTCAACAGACTTCGCCTGGCTATGAACAAACCACCCCGTCTTTCCAAGCCAGGCCGCCAAAAAGGTGGGGCCTTGATCGACGCCATGATCGCCACCTTGCTGGTCATGATCATGGGCCTGGGGCCGATGTATGTGACCGTGAAGGCATCCGTCGTTCAACGCACCGCAGGTGCCCAGCAATGGGTGGCCGCCGAATTGCGAAACATTTTGCTCAGCACCTCGCACAGTGAAATGTGCAGCCCCAGTGGCACCGCCTTGGGGGCATGGGCCAGCCCTCGGACCTTCACACGCACGGGCCTGGCCGCCGCCGGACAAAGCGCGCCGTCGGTGACGGTGGTGGTGACCACGCTTTGTTATGCGCCCAGCGCGATCACCGTCAACGGCACCAGCGTCGCGCGCTCCACCGTCACGCTGGTGGGGTGTGCGGGCGCACCATTGACGGGCATGGGCCCGGTGATCATTCGTGAGGGTGCTGTGGCGGGCAATGAACCCACGAGCTGCGCCAACTCATGAGCCAACGGCCGCCCTCAAAGGGTTTCAGTGGCAGCGCAGCGCAAACCGGGTTCACCCTGGTGGAGCTGATGGTCGGCATGACCATCGGACTGCTGGGTGTGTTGGCCATGATTGCGCTGTATGTGGCCATGTCGCGGCAAGTCGAAGGCAGCGCCACCGAGCCCGGCATGCGCCAGCGCAGCGAGAACGATGGCCAGATTGCGCTGGCCATCATCACCTTGCAATACGACTTGCAGCGTGCTGGGTTTGGTATTGACTCGCCGAAACTCGGTGTCGATCTGATCAGCACTGGAGCACCCATCAACGCGCTGGGCTGGCGCTGGGTGAATTCAGCCACCAATGTGACCGAGTGCGCGGCCATGCGCTACCGCGCCACGGCCAACGTGGCAGCGAGCAGCGAGACGGGTGTCATCGAAACCATCCCGCTGGCAAGCCCCTGCCCGTCCGACCCCCCCAGCCCCACAGCGCTGTTTGCCAATCAAAACCTGGTCACTCAGACGGTGGCAAGCAAGGTTGCGGCTCTGGCCATCACGCTCACCGCTGCGGCGCCTGCCTGCTACATCGGCGCCGATGTGTCCACACCCGGCCTTCGAGTGACCCTGCAGACCCGCTTGAGCCAAGGTGGGCTGCCCACCAGCACCGACTTTTGCATCTTCAACATCACGTCTTGAGGCCCTTCATGCGCAGCCAATTCAGACATTCACAGCAAGGGGTGGTGGCCATCATCATGGTGTCGCTGCTCGGCCTGGTGGCATTGGCCATCGCGGCATCGGGGCTGATGTCGATCAAAGGCTCACAGGCGCAGCAGTTGACGCTCAGCACCACCACCCAAGCCAACCGCCGCGCGATCGAGGGCGCACAGATCGTGCAGAGCTACCTCAGCGCTCTGGACACCGCCGCCATTGCCGCCCTGCGCCCCGGCAATCTCGACATCGCTGGTGCCACGGGCATTGCCGCGTCTGTGCTCAGCAGCACCTTGATGCCCGGCGGGGCTTACCACATCACGGCGAATATCACGGGCCGCAGCTTTCAAACGGCTTCGGTTTTTCAGGCGGTTTATGAAGTCACGCCGGCGGCCGCCCCACAACAGACGGTGGTATCGGGCACGGTGAATATCAACTCCAATCTCAAGCTCACGGGCGATATCAAGGTGCTTGGACTCACCACCGCCAACTTGATGGTGAGAGGCAATGTGGACATGGTCGGCAGTGTTTCCGGCATCAACGCCCTTTGCGCCACGGGCGACATCGCTGTGAGCAGCGGCATTGCCATCAACAGGGTTTGCTCGCGGGGCGCCGTCACTCTGACGGGGGCCGCCAACATCGCGCAGGACATTTCGGCCATGGGGAATGTTGTTTTGAGCGGCGGCGGCACGTCGGCGACCACCGTCAATACCAACGGCAGCGTCACGATTTCAGGGGGTTCTGCCACCGCCGGCGTTGTCAATGCAAAAGGCAATGTCGCGGTCAGTGGCGGTAACGCCCGCGTGACCAGCGCCCTGAATTCAGAAGGCAGCGTCAACTGGACCAGCTCCAGCCCCGCTAAAACCATCACCGCCAACGAAACGGTTTATTACATTGCGTCCAACGACAACACCACGGTCAACTCAGGCAGCCACGTGACGCTTGCTCATAACGGGGCGGTGCAAACCCTCAACGCCTTGGGCAACGTCACCCTGGACGGCTGGGGCACCGGTGTTTTTGGCAAGCTGCGCGGGCAAAGCAACCTTACCTTCGATAGCCGCCCGACGATTGCCGATGGTGAAGTGAAAGGAACCCTGTCGCGCGAACCAGAAGAAGCACGCCAAAAGGTCAAGCGCAATGCTTCGTTGGTTGTGGACTTCACCCCAGTTTCTTTGGCCGCCGTGAACCCCAGCATCGACGCGGCGGCAACGGTGAACGTCTATGCCCTCAAAGAGGCCGCCAACTATGTTTTTGAAGTTGATGGCAACCAAAAGCGCAAGGTCACGGTGCGAAACGTCAGCGGGATCACCGACGGGACTTACTTTCTTGGCGACTATGCGTATGCGTGGAATGTTCCGTCTTTGGCCCGGGGCAACAAGGATTACCTGTGTACGGCAGTCAGCTCAAATGGCAACTGCACCTTGCCCGCCACGCCTTATCGCACGATTTGCCAAGGTAACTCGGAGTCCAACGGCTGCTTTGGATACAACCCAGGCACCCAAACATGGACCATCAGCGGAACATCCATGGCCGTCGGCACAGCTTGGTTTGCCGGAAACCTGATGGTGAACAACGGCACCTACATCAACACCTTCCTAAGCACTGGCACGATATCAACCGGGGGCAGCCTGAAAGTGTTTTCACCCAACTATGTGGGATACACGCCTGTGTGTACGGATGCACGCAGTACCGCACCTTATGGAATAGCCATTGATTACCGGTTGAGCGGTTTGTATCCCACAGATTTGTGTGTTTCTGGCGCCTACGTTAAAAGCGCCTTGGGCAACACAGCGCTGATGGCTGGCGGCTACGGTTCACCAGGTTTTTATTCCGGCGGCAATATATCTGTTGGAAGCTCGAATACTATTTATGGCAATGTGGCAGCGGGTGGTTTGCTCGACACCTCAGGCAACACCACCATCATTGGTGTGGTTGTGGTTTCCAACATGGCAAACGCAGCCGGTACCGGCACCACCAACTGGACAGGGAGCACCACCTTCGATTTGCGTGATCTGCCCAGCACGTTCGCGCCCGGCACCCTGCCTTGCATGACCTCAGGTGGCTGTGGCAAGGGCAGTGGCACCACAGCCCGGGTCAAGTGGAGCATGTTCTTGTAGCCGAGACGTCGGCCGCACCGGCTCCAGTCCGGCCGCCCTCACCCTGGCCCTCTCCCTGAGGGAGAGGGGACTTGATTGACTCCCTCTCCCGCTGGCGGGAGAGGGCTGATGTGAGGGTCACCGGAGTAGTCCAGTCTGGGCATCAATGTAGCTACAATGAGGCCCTCAAAACCGCTTTCAAGGTGCCACCCATGTTGACCGTTGATGTTCGCTCCCGGGTCGAGCCCGAGCTCAAGCGCGAGGCTGCGGCCGTGTTGAAGGCGTCTGGTCTGGACGTGAGCACGGCCATCCGCCTGTTTCTGCGCAGCGTGGTCGAAAAGGGCGGCATGCCTATGGAGCTGCCGCGCGCCAATCCCGTCACCCTCGCCGCCATCAAGGCTGCCAAGTCCGGCAAGACCACGCGCACCACGCTTGAGGATCTCTGAGCGTGTCGCGGCTGCTTGAAGAAACCAGCCAATTCAAGCGCGACAAAAAGCGCATCAAGCGCTCCGGCCGGCACGACTGGGAGCGCATGCGCGAGGTCGTCAGCCTGCTGATGAACGACCGCGCCCTGCAAGCCCGGCACCGTGACCACGAACTGTCGGGCGACTACGCGGGCGTTCGCGAATGTCACGTCGAGCCGGACTGGCTGCTGGTCTACGACAAGGTGGGCCCGACCGCCGGCGGCACGCTCAAGCTCATTCGCACCGGGTCGCACAGCGAGCTTTTTTAGGCAGGTGCTGCGGGCGGGGGGATTCAACCCTCACCCTGGCCCTCTCCCGCTTGGCGGGAGAGGGAGCCAATAAACCATCTCCCGCCAGGCGGGAGATGGCCATTCAAATCCCCTCTCCCACCAGTGGGAGAGGGCCAGGGTGAGGGTGGTGAGGGCCAGCGCCTTACTGCCGCACCGCCTCGATCTGGATCACCAGCTTCACGCTGTCGGGGATGCCGGACAGGCCGTAGGTCATGCCGTAGGCGCTGCGCTGCAAGGCGGCTTCGAAGTCGCCGCCGCAGACCTCGCGCTTGAGCATGGGGCTGTCGTAGCAGTTGAAGTGGGTGGCGTTCAGCGTGATGGGCTGGGTCTTGCCGAGCAGGGTGAGCGTGCCGCTGACGGCGCTGACCTTGTCGCCGTCTAAGCTGAACTTATCGCCCACAAACTTGGCGGTGGGAAATTCCTTGACCCGCAAAAAGTTGTCGCCGCGCAGGTGGCCGTCAAACAGAGGCAGTCCGCTGCTGATGGACGCCGTGTCGATGGTGATATCGGCGCGGCCGGTCTTGGCGGCGCGGTCGAGCGTGATGCTGCCTTCTTTCTTGTCGAAGCGGCCGCGGTTGGTCGAGGTGCCGAAGTGGCGCGCCTCGAAGGTCACGTAGGTGTGCATGGGCTCGACGGCGTAGGTGACGCTCTCGGCACGGGCGAGCGAGGCGGCGGCGAGCAGCGTGGCGGCCACGGCGAGCGGGGTCAGGGTCTTCATCGGCGGGCTCCTCTGGTCGGGGGTCGGGATTGACGCGAGGGTGCGGCGCGGCTCACAGCGCGCCCACGCCGCTCAGCGCGAGCTTGAACTTGACCTGCACGTCGTTGGCGATGAGGTCGGTGTCGGTCCAGTCGCCGTCGCCCACCTTGAAGTCCAGCCGCCGGATCGTGAACGCGCCGGTGGCGGTCGTGATGCCGCCGGACTGCGTCAGGGCCACCGGCACAGTGAGCGGTCGGCTGCGGCCCTTGAGGCTGAAGCTGCCCACCACCTCAATGCGCCCCGGGCCCGCGGACTTGACGGTGCTGGAGGTGAAGCTGGCCTGCGGGAATTTCTTGACGTCGAACCAGTCGCTCTGGCGCAACTCGGTTTCGGTGTCGGTGCTGGCCAGCGTCACGCTGGCCAGATCGACCACCATAACGATCTTGGCGGCGGCGAGTTGTTTCGCATCCAGCGTGACCTGGGCTTCGAAGCTGCGAAAGCGCCCTTCGACCGGCGAGCCCATCTGGCGGCTGACGAAGCCGATCTCGCTTTGCGCCGGCAGCAGCTTTTGCTGGGCCTGCGCCAGCGGTGGCACCAGCAGCGCAAGCAGCGCCACGGCGAGCGCCCTGAAAACACGAGCCGGCCGCTTCATGCGCTCAGCCGCGGCCCGGCCACATGCGCGCCATCAGGCCATCGCGATCGATGAATTGATGCTTCAGAGCCGCAGCCACATGCAGCCCGACAATGGCCGTCAGCGCCCAAGCGAACACTTCGTGCAACTCCTTGAAGTCATGGGCCAGCGCCTTGTCGACCGGCACGAAGTCGGGCAGCGGCAGCACGCCAAACCACACGATCGGAAAACCCGCCGCCGAGCTGTGGGCCCAACCGGCCAGCGGCACCGCGAAAAACAGCGCGTACATCAGCAGATGCACCGCCTGCGCCGAACGCTGCCGCCAGGCTGGCATGGGCAGCGCGGCAGGCGGGCGATTCGCAAGGCGCCACAGCAGCCGCGCGGCGGACAAGGCGAGGATGCTCACACCCGCCCATTTGTGCCAGGTGATGAGCTGCAGCCGCTCAGGCGAGCGCGGCAGGTCATCCACGTAAAGCCCCACACCAAAGACGACCACGATGGCGATGGCCAGCAACCAGTGCAAGGCCATGGCTGTGAGGGTGTAGCGATCGGTGGTGGCGGTTTTCATGAGGGTCCAGGCGTGTGGGATACAGCTGCAGTCGCTGCTGCGAAGGGATCATCGCACCAGCCGCCGCAGAATCAGACCACCGCAATGCGCATCCAAACAGACCCACCGGCCATGCATGTGATCAGCGTCAACGTCAGCGCCGCAATGCCGATCGACATCGGCGGTCGCAGCGAGCTCACCGGCATCGGCAAGCGCGGCGTGACGGGCCCGGTCGAGGCGCGCGCGCTGGGCCTGGCGGGCGACGAACAGGCCGACCCGTCGGTGCACGGCGGCTTGAGCAAGGCGGTGTACGCCTACCCGGTCGAGCACTACGCGTTTTGGCAGACGGTGCGCGCACAAGCCGGCGTGGCGCTCTGGGGCGAGCCGCTGCCGCACGGATTCATGGGCGAAAACCTCACGATCACCGGACTGCTCGAAGCCCAGGTCTGCGTGGGCGACGTGCTGCGCTTTGAGAACTGCGAGCTCGCGGTGAGCGAGCCGCGCTTTCCGTGCTTCAAGTTCAACGCGGTGATGGGCTTCAACCAGGCCAGCAAGATGATGGTCTCAAGCGGCTGGTGCGGCTTCTATCTGGCCGTGCGCACCCCCGGCACGCTGTCTGCCGGCGAAGCCTTCGAACTCATCCACGGCCCGCGCGAGGTGGGCATCGCAGAGCTGTTCCGCTCGCGGCGGGCGGGGCAGCGCTGAGGGTTGCGGCCGGGGGCGATGCCGCCGATGTGAATGGGGTCGAACAAGGTCGTCATGTGGGGGCACGAGAAACGTCGTTCGTGAGGAACCGTGGCGTTTGGATCAAAAGCCTTCCAGCACGATCTTGCCAAGCGTGGTGCCGCTTTCAATCTGGGCATGAGCGCGCCTGAGGTTGGCCGCATTGATGGTGCCGAAGTGCTGGGCAAGGGTGCTGCGCACGCGGCCAGCGTCCACCAGATCGGCCACCCGGTTGAGCAGCTCGTGCTGGCGCTGCATGTCGGCGGTGTGGAACAGCGAGCGGGTGAACATCAGCTCCCAGTGCAGCGACAAGCTCTTGCGCTTGAGCTGCATCACATCGAGCGGCGACGCCGGATCGTCGATGAGGCCGATCTTGCCCTGTGGCGCGAGCAGCTCGACGAGCTGATCCCAGTGCTGGTCGGTTTGCGTGAGGCTGGCCACATGGGTGACCGGTTCGATCTGCCCCGCATCAACCAGCCGCTGCACTTGCGCGGCCAGCGGCTGGCGGTGGTCGATCACCTGGTGCGCGCCGAGCTGCCGCACCCAGTCCTGCGTGGCCGGTCGCGAGGCGGTGGCCACCACCGTCAAGGCGGTGAGCTGGCGTGCGAGCTGGATCAGGATCGAGCCCACGCCGCCGGCTGCGCCCACGATCAGCAAGGTGCCACGGGTGTCGGGCGTGACGCCGAAACGATCAAACAGCAGCTCCCAGGCGGTGATGGCGGTCAGCGGCAGCGCGGCGGCCTGGGCATCGGACAAGGTCGCTGGCGCGCGGCCGACGAGGCGCTCGTCGACGCACTGCAACTCGGCATTGCTGCCGGCTCGGGTGATGTCGCCGGCATACCAGACGCGATCGCCGGGTTTGAACAGCGTGACCGCGTCGCCCACGGCATCGACCACGCCCACCGCGTCCCAGCCCAGCACCTTGGGCTGGCCGGCGGCGGGCTTCACACCGCGACGGATCTTGGTGTCGACGGGGTTGACCGACACCGCCGCCACGCGCACGCGCAGGTCACGGGCGAGCGGCTCGGGTTCGGGCAGATCGGCGTCGAGCAAGGCGTCGGCGTGGTCGATGGGCAGGGGTTGGAGGTAGGCGACGGCTTTCATGGGCGACCTGAAAAGGTGGTGGGCGGCGCGGCGCGCGCACGGCGGGGGCCGAATCATCGCCGCGAAAGATGAAGCCCGGCTGTCGCAGCTAAAGTGCCCCATTGAACAGGGACACCGCGCATGCTCGCTTACCGCCACGCCTTTCACGCCGGCAACCACGCCGACGTCTTCAAGCACATCACCCTGACGCTGGTGCTGCGCTACATGAACCAGAAGGACAAGTCGTATCGGATGATCGACACGCACGCCGGTGCGGGCGGCTATTCGCTTGAGGGCCAGTACGCGCAGAAAAAGGGCGAGTACCTGCAAGGCGTGGCCCGTCTGTGGGAGCGCGACGACTTGCCTGAATCGGTGGCCGACTACATGGCGCTGGTGCGCCAGTTCAACCCCGACGGCATGCTCGAGCAGTACCCCGGCTCACCGGCCTTTGCGCAAATGCTGCTGCGCTCGCAGGACCAGCTGCGGCTATTCGAGCGACACCCGACCGACCACCGCATCCTCGAGGCCTATCTGGGCGGCGTGCGCGGCGCCGAGGTCAAGGACACCGACGGCTTCGAAGGCCTCAAAGGCCAGGTGCCGCCGTCATCACGCCGCGCGGTGGTGCTGATGGACCCGAGCTACGAGGGCCACGGCGACTACCCCAAGGTGATCAGCTCGCTGCGCGAAGCCATCCTTCGCTTTCCGGAAGGCGTCTACATGGTCTGGTACCCGCAGGTCAGCAAGCTCGAGGCCGCGCAGTTGCCGCGCCGGCTCGAAGGCCTGGCGCCCAAGGGCTGGCTGCATGCGCGACTGACAGTTCAGCAACCGGATTCGCAAGGCTTCGGCCTGGCCGGCAGCGGCATGTTCATCCTCAACCCGCCGTACACGCTGCACGCGCAGCTTCTCGAAGTGCTGCCCTACCTGACCGAGGTGCTCGGCCAGTACGACGGCGCCAACTACCTGCTGGAAGAAAAAGCCGCCTGACGGGCGGCACGCGCCGGAGAACGTCATGTCAGACCCCACGCCCTTCGGCCCGCTGGCCGGACTCAAGGTGATCGAGCTGGGCCAGCTGATCGCCGGCCCGTTTGCCGGCAAGACGCTGGGCGACTTCGGTGCCGAAGTCATCAAGATCGAGCCACCGGCATCAGAAGGCAAGCCCGGCGGCGACCCGCTGCGGCTGTGGCGCCTGCTGCACAAGGGCACCAGCGTGTGGTGGCAGGTGCAGTCGCGCAACAAGAAAAGCGTGGCACTCGATCTGAAAGACCCCGAATCGCGTGACATCGTGCGCCGGCTGATCGACGAGGCCGACATCGTGGTCGAGAACTTCAAGCCCGGCGTGATGGAAGCCTGGGGCATGGGCTACGACGACTTGGCCAGCCGCAATCCGGGGCTGATCCTGTGCCGCATCAGCGGCTACGGACAGACCGGGCCGTACCGCGAACTGCCCGGCTTTGCGGCAGTGGCCGAGGCCATGGGCGGGCTGCGCCACCTGACGGCCGAGCCCGGGCGCGTGCCGGTGCGCTGCGGCGTGAGCATCGGCGACACGCTGGCCTCGCTGCACGGGGTGATCGGCATCCTGATGGCGCTGCAGCACCGCCACGCCACGGTGAGCGCGCAAGCGCCCAAGGGCGTGGGGCAAGTGGTCGACGTGGCGCTGTACGAGTCGGTCTTCAACTGCATGGAAAGCCTGCTGCCCGAATACAGCGCCTTCGGCGCGGTGCGCGAGCCCGGCGGCTCGGCGCTGCCCGGCATCGCGCCGAGCAACTCCTACGCCTGCGTCGACGGCTGGGTGCTGGTGGCGGGCAACGGCGACTCGATCTACCGCCGGCTGATGCACGCCATCGACCGCGACGACCTGGGGCTGGCCCCCGATCTGGCCACCAACACCGGGCGCGTGGCGCGGGTGCAGGAGATCGACGGCGCCATCGGCGCATGGACGCAATCGCGCCGCGTCGACGAGGTGCTGGTGGCGCTGCAGGCCGCGCAAGTGCCGGTGGGCCGCGTCTACACCGCGAAAGACATCGCCGAGGACCCGCACTACCGTGCGCGCGGCATGATCGAACGCATCACCACCGCCGACGGGCTGTCGCTCGACGTGCCCGGCGTGGTGCCCAAGCTGAGCCTCACGCCGGGACGCATCGGACGCCCGGCGCCGGCGCTGGGGCAAGACACCGACGCGGTGCTGCAAGGATTGCGTGGCGATTCGCCCACGTCGTGACGCGAAGCGCGTTGCGCAGGCACGAGGGCGGCGCCTAAAATAACGATTGTTATAACTTTGGAGCCCCGCCATGCACTCACTCAAACTCACCCAGATCGGCAACTCGGTGGGCGTGATCCTGCCCAAGGAAGTGCTGGCGCGGTTGAAGGTCGAAAAGGGTGACACGCTGCACCTGACCGACACCCCCGACGGCATCGCCCTGACGCCCTACCAACCCAATCTCGACGAGCAGTTGGCGCTCGGGCGCGAGTTCATGCGCGAGTACCGCGACACATTCAGGGCCCTGGCCAAGTAAGCAATGTCGGCCATGGTTTGTGTCTGGGTCGACAAGCAGTTGCTGCTTTTGCTGCATGACGAAAGTCTGGCCGAGCACGGGGGTGCAGCAGGCATTCGCGATGAAGGCCTGCTGGATTCGGCGCTGGCGCGGCCCCTGAACCTGATTGCCTACGGCGAGCCGGATCTGGCCGAACTCGCGGCGTCCTACGGCGTCGGACTGGCCAAGAACCATGCGTTCGTCGACGGCAACAAGCGGGCCGCCTTCCTGGCGGTGGGTCTGTTTTTGCGACTCAACGGACACCGCCTGAACGCCAGCCCTGCGGCGGCCACGGTGGCGATGATCGATGTGGCCGCCGGAACCCTGAACGAGGCAGATTTCGCCGACTGGATCCGCCGCCACAGCGCTCCTGTCAGCAGCCCGCCAGCCCAGCGCTAAACCCCGCGTGCGCGGTCGGCCTTGAACTGGGCGACGAACTCGGCGAAACGTCCGGCGTCGAGCGCCTCGCGCACTTCACGCATCAGGTTCACGTAGTAGTGCAGGTTGTGGATGCTGGCCAGCATGGGTGCCAGCATCTCGCCGCAGCGCTCGAGGTGGTGCAAATAGGCGCGGCTGAAGCCGCCGGCGCAGGCCTGACAGGCGCAGGTCTCGTCGATCGGCCGCTCGTCGTTCTTGTAGCGCGAGTTGCGCAGCCGCAAGTCGCCAAAGCGGGTGAACAGGTGGCCGTTGCGCGCGTTGCGCGTAGGCATGACGCAGTCGAACATGTCGATGCCGGCCGAGACACCATCGATCAGGTCCTCGGGCGTGCCCACGCCCATCAGGTAGCGCGGCTTGTGCGCCGGCAACTTGGGCGCGGTGTGGTTCAGCACGCGCAGCATGTCTTCCTTGGGCTCGCCCACGCTCAGGCCACCGATGGCATAGCCGGGCAGGTCCAGTTCGGCCAGGCTGGCGAGCGACTCGTCGCGCAGGCCTTCGAACATGCCGCCTTGCACGATGCCGAACAGCGCGTTGGGGTTCTCGCCGCGCACGAACTCGTCGACGCAGCGGCGCGCCCAGCGCAAGCTGAGCTCCATCGAACGGCGCGCCTCGGGCTCGGTGGTGATGCGCCCGGCGGTGTCGTAGGGCGTGCACTCGTCGAACTGCATGACGATGTCGGAATTGAGCGCGCGCTGAATCTGCATGCTCACCTCGGGCGTCATGAACAGCTTGTCGCCGTTGACAGGTGACGAAAAGCGCACGCCTTCCTCGGTGATCTTGCGCGTGTCGCCCAGGCTCCAGACCTGAAAACCGCCGCTGTCGGTGAGGATGGGGCGCTCCCAGCGCTCGAAGCGGTGCAAGCCGCCGAACTGCTCGAGCACGTCGAGCCCCGGGCGCATCCACAGGTGAAAGGTGTTGCCCAGGATGATCTGCGCGCCCATGGTCTCGAGCGCGCTGGGCATCACGCCCTTGACGGTGCCGTAGGTGCCCACGGGCATGAAGACCGGCGTCTCGACGACGCCGTGGTTGAGCGTCAGGCGGCCGCGGCGCGCCTCACCGTCGGTGGTGAGCAACTCGAAATTCAGCATGCGGCGATTGTCACGGCCGTTATCCTCGAACGGTTCCCACGACACGACCTTGATGACGCTTTCGGCTTCGCACTTACCTGCCACCGCACCGAACACGCTGCCGCGCTGGCTGTGGGCCACGGGATTGGCCGCGCTGGCATTGCGGCTGTGGATCTCGATCGCACTGCCGATGACCGGTGACGAGGCCTTCTTCTACTGGTGGGGCGTCTACCCAGACTGGGGCTACTCCGACCACCCGCCGATGGTGGGCTGGCTGATCGCGGCGATGCGCTGGCTGCTGGGCGACACCACCTGGGCGATACGCCTGCCGGTGGTGCTGCTGCCCACGCTGATGGGCGGCATGCTGTGGTGGGCGCTGGCACCGGTGAACCGCACGCGTGCGATGTGGGCGGTGCTGCTGTTCTGGCTGGCACCCGTCAACTGGCTGGCCGCGCTGATTACCACCGACACGCCGCTCATCTTCTGGTCGATGGCCTCGGCGTGCTGCTTGCTGGTGGCCGATCGCAGGCCCTCGCTCGATGGCCGCGCCTGGGGGCTTTATGCCCTGTCGGGGCTGTTTCTCGGCGCGGCTTTCCTGTCGAAGTACTTCGCCGTGGTGCTGGGGCTGGCCTACCTGATCCACTTCGTCGCCTTCCGGCGCGAGCGGCTGGCCGCCTTGGCGTTGCTGGTGTTGTGCGCGCTGCCCGGGCCGGCCATCAACATCGCCTGGAACATGGGGCACTGCTGGTCGAACATCATGTTCAACCTCATCAACCGCAACAGCGGCGAAGAGATCAAGCTCGCCAAGTCAGCCACCTACGTCGGGATGATGGTCTACATGATCTCGCCGGTGGCGGTGTGGCTGAGCTGGAAGCACCGCAGCGCACTTGGCCAGGCCATGCGTTCTCACAAGCTGCTGGGCTGTCTGGTGCTGGTGCCGCTGCTGTTCTTTGCGCTGCTGTCGCCACTCAAGGTGATCGGGCTGCACTGGGTGCTGTCGTTCTACCCGTTCGGCTTCGCGCTGCTGGCTTTCGGGCTGCCGGCGCATCGGCTGAAGTTGTGCGCGCTGGGTCTGGCCGCACTCACGGGGCTGCACCTGATAGCAGTCGGCGTGCTGGCGGCCACACCGCTGCAACGCTTCGAGAACACCAAGTACTACGAAGGCATCGTGCGCGCCGCGCGCACCGACGAGATGCTCAAGCAGGTCGACGCACCCGGCGTGGTGCTGATGGCCAATGCCTTCACGCCGGCATCGACCTACGGCTACGCGTTGCGCCGCTACGTGCCGGTGTTCGGCCCCGGTCGCCACCACTCGCGGCAAGACGATCAGCTGATCGACTTCAGCGTGTATCAGGGCCAGACGATCCGCATCATCCACACCTCGGAGTTCGACCTCGAGACCTACCGGCCGTATTTCGATTCGATCCAGCTGCTCACCTTCAAGCAAGACGCTCTCACCTTCTACGCGGTCGAGGGCAAGGGTTTCAGGTACGAGGCCTTCAAAGAAGGTGTGCTCGCCGAGATCAACCGCAGCTTCTACCGGATACCGACGTGGCTGCCGATGACGCGCTGCAGGTTCTGCGAGCGCCTTTGCGGTCAGACGCGCTGCCCCAGCACCCCGGGTGCCGCCTCGAGCAGCATCGCGTCGCCGTAGCTGAAAAAGCGGTAGCGCTGCTCGATGGCATGGCGGTACAAGCTCATCACCTGAGCGTGTCCGGCCAGCGCGCTGACCAGCATCATCAGCGTGCTGCGCGGCAGGTGAAAGTTGGTGACCAGCGCGTCGACCACCCGAAAGCGATAACCCGGCGTGATGAAGATGTCGGTGTCACCCGTGCCGGCAAGCAACTGTCCCGACGCCGCCGCAGATTCGATCGCGCGCAAGCTGGTGGTGCCCACGGCCACCACGCGGCCACCGCGTTCGCGGGTGCGCGCCACCGCAGCCACCGCCTCGGCGCCGACCTCGAACCATTCGCTGTGCATGCGGTGCTCGGCCAGGTTCTCGGTGCGCACCGGCTGGAAGGTTCCCGCGCCCACGTGCAGCGTGACGCGCGCATGGTCGATGCCGCGCAAGCCCAGTTCGGCCAGCAGCGCCACGTCGAAATGCAGCGCGGCCGTGGGCGCGGCCACCGCACCCGGTCGCGCGGCAAACACCGTCTGGTAGCGCCGCTCGTCGTCAGCGTCGTCCGCGTGGGTGATGTAGGGCGGCAGCGGCACGTGGCCGAAGCGCTCGAGCAGCGCGTGCGGCTCCGATGCAAAGCGCAAGTGAAACAGCGAGTCCTCAGGGCCGGCGCGGCTGAGCACTTCGGCTTCGAAGCTGTCGTCGCCCGCGGCCACAGCCGCCTCGACGCTGCGCGCGAAGCGCACGCGCTGGCCGCGCTTGGGCGACTTGCTCGCGCGCAAATGCATCAGCACCTCGTCATTCGGCAGCACCCGCTCGACAAGCGCTTCGACCTGCCCGCCGGTGGCCTTCACGCCGAGCAGCCGCGCCTTGATCACGCGCGTGTCGTTGAACACCAGCAGGTCGCCGTGCTGCAGCAGATCGGGCAGATCGCGAAACACGCGATCGACCGGCACGGCGCCGCGGCCGTCGAGCAGCCGCGAGCCGCTGCGCTCGGCCGCGGGATGCTGCGCGATCAGCTCGGCGGGCAGCTCGAAGTCGAAATCGCTGAGCGTGTGCGCGGTTCGCAGGGCTGAATCGACGGGGAAGTTCATGGGCAAGACGTGGGTGGCAGCGGTCAGAATGTACCGATGCCCAGCCGCATGTCGCCCCCCACCGAGCGCGCAGCCACCCCTGTGGCGAAGGCCAAGGCGCCGTCGGGCCCACAACGTGCGATGGAAAAGCTCGGCTTGCGCCGCGACATTGACCTCGCGCTGCACCTGCCGCTGCGCTACGAAGACGAAACCCGGCTCACGCCGATCGCCGCCACGCGCGATGGGCAGGCCGCGCAGGTCGAAGGCGTGGTGCAGCGCTGCGAGGTGCAACTGCGCTCGCGCCGCCAGCTGCTGGTCACGCTCGCCGACGATGCCGGCGACACGCTGCTGCTGCGCTTTTTGCACTTTTACCCATCGCACCAGAAGACGCTGGCCGAAGGGCAACGCGTGCGTGTGCGCGGCGACGTTCGAGGCGGATTTTTCGGCCGCGAGATGGTGCACCCGGTATTCAAGGCGGTCGATGCCGCGGCACCCCTGGCCACTGCGCTGACCCCGGTCTACCCGACGAGCGCGGCCTTGCCGCAGGCCTATTTGCGCCGCGCGGTGAGCTCGGCGCTGCAGCGCGCAGATCTGTCGGAAACCGTGCCTGCGGCGCTGCTGCCATCCGGCCTGGCCACGCTGCGCGAAGCGCTGCATCTGCTGCACCAGCCACCGGCTCAGCTGCCCCTGTCCACGCTCGAAGACCCGCAGCACCCGGCGTGGCAGCGGCTGAAGTTCGAAGAGCTGCTCGCGCAACAGCTGTCGCGCCTGCAGGCCAAGCGCGAGCGCGACCAGCAGCGCGCGCCGCGCTTTGCTGTGACCGCTGGCGGACTGCACGAGCAGCTGCTGGCCGCGCTGCCCTTTGCGCTGACCGCTGCGCAGCGCCGCGTGGTCGAGGAAATCGCCGCCGACTTGCAGCGCGCCAGCGTCGACGGCGACGGCGACGCTGGCGCCACGGTGCCGATGCACCGGCTGCTGCAAGGCGACGTCGGTTCGGGCAAGACGGTGGTGGCCGCGCTGGCCGCAGCCATCGCCATCCACAACGGCTGGCAGTGCGCGCTGATGGCGCCCACCGAGATCCTGGCCGAGCAGCATTTCGCCAAGCTGGTGGGCTGGCTGGCGCCGCTGGGCATCACCACCGCCTGGCTGAGCGGCAGCCGCAAGGGACGCGTGCGGCGCGAGATGCTCGAACGCATCGCCTCGGGCGAGGCCGGTCTGGTGGTGGGCACGCACGCGGTGATCCAGGACGACGTGCAGTTCGCGCGGCTCGGGCTGGCCATCGTCGACGAGCAGCACCGCTTCGGCGTGGCGCAGCGCCTTGCGCTACGTCAGAAACTTGTCATTCAAGATGGGCCCACGCTCGAACCCCATCTCCTCATGATGAGCGCCACCCCGATCCCGCGCACGCTGGCGATGACGGTCTACGCCGACCTCGACATCAGCACCATCGACGAGCTGCCGCCCGGGCGCACGCCCATCGTCACCAAGCTGTTCGACCACGGCAAGCGCGAGGCGGTGGTCGCACGCATCCGCGATGCGGTGGCCGAAGGCCGCCAGGCTTACTGGGTGTGCCCGCTGATCGAGGAATCGGCTGACGAGGGCGATGGCGCACCGGCACGAGGCGGCGCGGCCGACAAGCTCGAGCTGCAAAACGTGATCGACACGCACCAGGCGCTGTCCGAAGCGCTGCCCGGCGTGGGCGTGGCGCTGCTGCATGGGCGCATGAAGCCGGCCGACAAGGCCGCCGCGATGGCCAAGTTCACCGCCGGCGAGACCTCGGTGCTGGTCAGCACCACGGTGATCGAAGTGGGCGTGGACGTGCCCAACGCCAGCCTGATGGTGATCGAGCACGCCGAGCGTTTCGGTCTGAGCCAACTGCACCAGCTGCGCGGACGCGTCGGCCGCGGTGTGGCCGCCAGCGCTTGCGTGCTGCTGTACGCCTCGCCGCTGTCGGACACCGGCAAGGCGCGCCTGAAGGCGATGGCCGAGACCACCGACGGCTTCGAGATCGCGCGGCGCGACCTCGAGATTCGCGGGCCGGGCGAATTTCTCGGTGCGCGACAGTCGGGCGCGGCGCTGCTGCGCTTTGCCGATCTGAACGACGATCTGCGTCTGTTGCAGCTGGCGCGCGCAGCCGCGCTGACCATGCTCGAGCGCCATGCGCAAGCCGCCGACAAGCACGTGCTGCGATGGCTGGGCGGGCGCGCCGACTACCTCAAGGCCTGAGGGCAAACCCGGGGCAAAGAGCGCACCATCTGCGTGCGGCTTTCGCTACATTGCGCTCGCGCCACCCCATCGACCCGCCCCTTGACTACACGCCGCACACCATGACCTTGACCGAGCTGAGATACCTCGTGGCCGTGGCGCGCGAACGCCACTTCGGCAAGGCCGCCGAAGCCTGCTTCGTGTCACAACCCACGCTCAGCGTGGCGATCAAAAAGCTCGAAGAAGAGCTCGACGTGAAGCTGTTCGAGCGCGGCTCGAACGAGGTCACGGCCACGCCGCTGGGTCTGGAAATCGTTCGGCAGGCGCAGGTGGTGCTTGAGCAGGCGGCCGATCTCAAGGAAATCGCCCGGCGCGGCAACGACCCCGTCTCCGGCCCGCTGCGCCTGGGCGTGATCTACACCATCGCGCCCTACCTGCTGCCCGATCTGGTGCAGCTGTCCATCGCCCGCGCACCGCAGATGCCGCTGATCCTGCAGGAGAACTTCACCGTCAAGCTGCTCGAGATGCTGCGCGCGGGCGAGATCGATGTGGCGATGCTGGCCGAGCCGTTTCCGGATGGGGGGCTGGCCACCGCCGCGCTGTACGACGAGCCGTTCCAGATCGCCGTGCCACGCAAGCACCCGCTGGCGCGCCGCAAGCGCATCAGCGCCGAGGAGCTGAAAAACGAGACCTTGCTGCTGCTGGGCACCGGCCACTGCTTTCGCGACCATGTGCTCGAGGTGTGCCCCGAGTACGCGGGCTTTTCGAGCAATGCCGACGGCATCCGCAAGAGCTTCGAGGGCTCGTCGCTCGAGACCATCAAGTACATGGTGGCCGCGGGCATGGGCGTGACCGTGGTGCCGCAACTCAGCGTGCCCGCCGAGCCCGACCGCCACATCGCCCACGTCCCGTTTGCCGATCCAGTGCCCACCCGGCGCATCGTGCTGGCCTGGCGGCGCAGCTTCACCCGCTACGAAGCCATCGCCGCGCTGCGCAATGCGATCTATGCCTGCCCGCTCAAGGGTGTGCAGCGGCTGACGTGAGGTCTTGGTGCCACAGCAAGGGCGCTTTGAGCCCCTTGGTTCTAGCGACGGGTCAGCAACTCGGCCAACAAGTCAGCAAAGGGCCGAATGTCTCCGGCCACGCTCGCCGACTCCAGCGCAGCCATGTAGCGCGTGCGCTGGTCCAGCGGAATGACCATCCACGGGTAGCCGCCTGAGGCGAGCATGGCGTTCATCAGAAAGCGGCCCATCCGTCCGTTGCCGTCGACATACGGATGGATGTTCACAAAGCAGAAGTGGCCGAGCACAACGCGCACCGCGGCTTCTGGCTCTTCGCGCAGAAGGTCGAAGAAGGCCGGCATCAGTTGCCGGACCGCTTCGCTTCGTGGCGGCACATGCAGTGACTGACGGATGAAGACGGGGCCAACTCGATAGCCGGCCAGATCCACAGGCTTCAAAACGCCTGCTGTCACGCTAGGGCCGTACATTTCGCGGTACCAGATGCCGTGATCGGCCTGCACAGCATCACCGGCGTTCGCGCCCTGAAGAACCCGGCTGACCGTGTCCTTGACCTTCTGGAATGCCTGCCAGTAGCCGCGCGCGGCCAGCGCGTCCTGATGATCGTGGTCCGCGCCGTGGTCAGGGTTCCAGTGGCCTGAGCGCACGCGCTCGATCAGGTCTGCGCTGACCCTGTAGCCCTCGATGGACAGGGAGTTGTAGGCGTCGGCGGCATAAGCATCCTCGACCTCATGCACATACGCCGAGACATCGGCGGGCAGGCCTGGCGGCGGCGGGAATCGTTCCAGCACGGCCAGCCGCATCTGAGCCCATGACATGCGCAGTCGGTTGACGGCAGCAGAGGTCTCCCGCGGCCCGATGGCGACCGGCGGGCGATCGTTGAAGGGATCGGTTTCGTTCACCGTGTAGCCCGCAGCGCGCATCGTGGCGGTGATCGTTTCTGCGATCTGATCGCGTCCGATGTTGCGCAAGGCTCCGGCCAGCCGCCCGGCGACGCTGCTGCGGCCACCTTCGAGCAGCCGACCCAGAACGTCGGAGGCATCGGCAATCATGGCCAGCGCAGCCCGCGTCTCGACCGGTCGCGCGGCAAAGTATCCGGGCGCACAGGCGATGAGCGCTGCAGGCAAGCGCATGACGCGCAGCCGGTCGATGACCTGGATGTCCTCGGCGACCGGAACCTCAAGCCGCAGGTCGAAAATCGAGGTGTCGTGCAGCAGGCCGGTCGGCTTGTTGCCGCCGCGTGTCGCGCGCACGAGAAGCTGGCGCGGCACGTTCCAGTCGCCCGTGTGCAAGGCAATCGAGTGCTCGGCGCCAAGACACCAGTCTTCGCCGAAGCGCCCGCTCAGGTACGCTGCACAGAAATCCCAGTAAGAGGCGTACCAATCAGCGCTTTCGCCTGCAGGACCGTCAGGCCGGGCGGGGACGTACCAGCCCTTCATCACCTCACGGATGAAGCCGCGGTTGAGAAGACGCTCACGGTGAACGCGCGTGAGGTCAGGCGCTCGAATGGCAACCGCCCCGGCGTCCTGAAGGGTTTTCAGGACAGCGAGGGACTGGGCGAGCTTGTCTGCGGGCGTTGCCATCTTCCAAGGGTTTTTGGCTTGCAATGTCTAGGTTTTGTTGTTGTACAAGTTATAGGTTTTTATGTCAAGCCGTTTCTAGGTTATTATGCCGCGCAGCTCTGAGGCGTGGCCTTGGGAATGCTCACACGGCTGTCTACACACGGCGGGAAAGTCATTGATGTCGAACGGTCAGATCGCCGATGAAGTCCAGCGCAGACGCACGTTTGCCATCATTTCCCACCCGGACGCCGGCAAGACCACGCTGACTGAAAAGCTGCTGCTGTTCTCGGGCGCGATCCAGATCGCCGGCAGCGTGAAGGCGCGCAAGGCCACGCGGCATGCCACGTCGGACTGGATGGAGATCGAAAAGCAGCGCGGCATTTCGGTGGCATCGAGCGTGATGCAGATGGAATACCGCGACTGCGTGATCAACCTGCTCGACACGCCCGGTCACCAGGACTTCTCCGAAGACACCTACCGCGTGCTGACCGCGGTGGACGCCGCGCTGATGGTGATCGACGCGGCCAACGGCGTCGAGCCGCAAACGCGCCGGCTGCTGCAGGTCTGCCGCGCGCGCAACACGCCCATCCTCACCTTCGTCAACAAGATGGACCGCGAGGTCAAAGACCCGCTGGCGCTGATGGACGAGATCGAGCGCGAGCTCGGCATGGAGGTTGTGCCCTTCACCTGGCCGGTGGGCATGGGCAAGCAGTTTCACGGCGTGATGGACCTGCGCGAGCAGCAAATGCGCGTGTTCAGTCCCGGCGAAGACCGCGATCACCACAACGACGAGATCCTCGTCGGCCTCGACAACCCGGCCTACGCCGAGCGCTTCGGCATGCAGTTCGAGCAGGCGCAAGGCGAGATCGAGTTGCTGACCGATGCCGCGCCGCCGTTTGACCGCGAGGCGTTTCTGGCCGGTCGGCAAACGCCGATGTTCTTCGGCTCGGCGGTCAACAACTTCGGTGTGCGCGAGGTGCTCGACGCGCTGGTCGATCTGGCGCCGCCGCCCGGCCACCGCATGGCGATCCAGCGCGAGGTCACGCCCGAAGAGCCCAAGTTCACCGGCGTGGTCTTCAAGATCCAGGCCAACATGGACCCGGCGCACCGCGACCGCATCGCCTTTTTGCGCGTGGCCAGCGGCCACTTCGAGCGCGGCATGCGACTCAAGGTGGTGCGCTCGGGCAAGGAGCTGCGCCCCAACACCGTGGTGAGCTTTCTGAGCCAGCGCCGCGAGCTGCTCGACGAGGCCTATGCCGGCGACATCATCGGCATCCCCAACCACGGCGTGCTGCAACTCGGCGACACGCTGACCGAGGGCGAGGCGCTGCAGTTCACCGGGCTGCCGTTTTTCGCGCCCGAGATGTTCCGCTCGGTCGAAGTGGCCGACCCGCTCAAGACCAAGCAGCTCAAGGCCGGGCTCACGCAGCTCGGCGAAGAAGGTGCGATCCAGGTGTTCCGCCCGGTGGTGGGCACGGTGCTGCTGCTCGGCGCGGTGGGACAGCTGCAGTTCGAGGTGGTGGCGCACCGGCTCGAGCATGAATACGGCTGCAAGGCGCGCGTGCTGCCCAGCCGCTTCCAGGTGGCGCGCTGGGTGACGTGCGACGAGGCCGATGGCGGCGAGCGCGAGCTCAAGCGCTTCATCGACGGCAACTCGCACCGCGTGGCCTATGACGCGGTCGATGCGCCCACGGTGCTGGTCGAGTACGCGCCCGAGCTGCGCGCCATCGAAGCCAACTGGCCGAAGATCAAGTTCCACGCGCTGCGCGAGCACGCCGGGCTGGTGTTCCAGCGGCGCATGGGCGACTGAAGCGCGGCGTCACGCTGGCATGGCCGAGATGTCGACACCTGCTGCGCCGTCGCGGCTCGCGCTGTGGCTGGACCTGATTCGCTGGAACCGCCCGGCCGGCAGCTACTTGCTGCTGTGGCCGACGCTCTCAGCGCTGTGGCTGGCGGCCGGCGGGTTTCCGGGCTGGCACCTGTTGATCGTGTTCACGCTGGGCACGGTGCTCATGCGCAGCGCGGGTTGCTGCGTCAACGACGTGGCCGACCGCGACTTCGACCGCCACGTCAAGCGCACTGCCCAGCGGCCGATCACGCGCGGCGCGGTGAGCGTGCGCGAGGCGCTGGCGCTGGCCGCGGGTCTGGTGCTGGTGGCCTTCGCGCTGGTGCTCACCACCAACCGCATCACCATCGCCTGGAGCTTCGGTGCGTTGGCGGTGACGGTGTTCTATCCGTACACCAAGCGCTTTTTCGCGATGCCGCAGGCGGTGCTGGGCGTGGCCTTCAGCTTTGGCATCCCGATGGCGTTTGCGGCGGTGCGCGGCGAGGTGCCGGCGCTGGCTTGGGCGCTGCTGGCGGGCAATTTGTTCTGGGTGCTGGCCTACGACACCGAATACGCCATGGTCGACCGCGACGACGACCTGAAGATCGGCCTGCGCACCTCGGCCATCACGCTGGGGCGCTTCGATGTGGCCGCGGTGATAGCGTTTTATGCCGCCTACCTGATCGTGTGGGCGGCCGTGGGCGCGCGGCTGGGGCTGGGCGCGGCCTACTTTGCCGGCCTCTTGGTGGCCGCCGGCCTGGCGGCGTGGCACCACACGCTGATCAAGGATCGCTCACGTGAAGGCTGCTTCAAGGCCTTCAGGCTCAACCACTGGCTGGGGCTGGCGGTGTTTGCGGGCGTGGTGTGCGACGCCGCTTGGAGAGCGCTGGGCTGATCGGGCCGCGCACTGGGGCCGATCAGCCGCCGAACTCGTCGCCCAGCTCGCGGGCGCGCTGCTGAGCAGCCTTGAGCGCCCGCACGAACGACGCTTTCACGCCATCGGCTTCGAGCGAGCTGATCGCAGCAAAGGTGGTGCCGCCCTTGGAGGTGACGCGCGCGCGCAGCTGCTCGGGCGCATCGGCCGAATCACGCGCCAGCGAGTTGGCGCCGCCCACGGTGGCAATCGCCAGCTGCCGGGACGCGGCCTCACTCAGGCCCATCTCGATGCCAGCCTTAATCAAGGCCTCGAGCAGATAAAACACATACGCCGGGCCCGAGCCCGACAGCGCGGTGACCGCATCGAGTTGCGCTTCGGCATCGACCCACAGCAGCTGGCCGGTGGGCACGAGCAGCTGCTCGATCTGGGCGCGCTCGGCAGCACTCACCGCGGCGCGCGCAAACAGGCCGGTCATGCCCTGGCCGATCAGCGCCGGCGTGTTGGGCATGGCGCGCACCACGCGTTCTGATCGCACGGCCCGGGCGATGGCATCGCTGCGTATGCCGGCCATCACGCTCAGGTGCAGCGCGCCGCCCACCCACAGCGCGCAGGGCTCGGCGGCGGCTTGAAACAACTGCGGCTTGACCGCCCAGACCACGCAGCCGGCCGCAGCCAGCCGGGTATCGACGGCGGGCTGTGCCTGGATGCCAAAGCGCGCGCGCAGCGCCTCGCGCTGCTCGGCCAGCGGCTCGATCACATGGATGCGGTCGGCCGACCAGCCGCTGCGCAGCAGCCCGCCGATCAGCGCGCCGGCCATGTTGCCGCCGCCAATGAAGGCGACTGTCGGCTCAGGCAAAAACGTCATGGCGCAGGGGCGGCTGGCGCGCTGGGGGGGGTGGACAACACCACGCCCGGGCCGAGGGGGATTTCCGAGGTTTCGGACACCTCGGTGATGTAGTGGCGCGTTTCACCAAAACAGCTGGTGGGCAGGCCAACCTTTTCCTCGTAGTGCAGGCTCACCCGCTTGCCCATGGCCGCTTGCAGCTTGTTGGCCACCGCATCGTCACGCACGGTGAACAAGAACTTCTCGACGCTGCTGCCCGGCAGCGATACCAGGGCCAGTTCGCCCTCCCAGGTCTTGCACACGAAGCCCTTGTAGGACAGCTTTTGCAGCCAGCCGGCGCGCTCGCCGGTGGAGTAGTTCCAGTTGAGCACCACCGCGAAATAGGCAGCGATGAGCACGACTACGAAGACGAGGGCGGCGATCAGCTTGGGCATGGTCAGCGGTGGCAGTCAGTGGATTGGGTGCGCGGAATCGTCGCACGGATAAGTGACGGCGGGCCTTCAGCGCGCGCCGAAGATCGCCGAGCCCACCCGCACGATGGTGGCGCCTTCGGCGATGGCGGCCTCGAGATCGCCGGTCATGCCCATCGACAAGGTGTCCAGCGCCAGCCCCTGGTGCTGCTGCAACTGCATCAGCAGCGCGTGCAGCCGCGCATGCGGCGCGCGCTGCGCGGCCACGTCTGCTGCCGGTGCCGGAATGGCCATCAACCCGCGCAGGCGCACACCCGGCATCGCCGCCACCGCGCGGGCGACTTCGGGCACCTCGTCAATCGCAAGGCCCGACTTGCTGGCCTCGCCGCTGATGTTGACCTGCAAGCACAGCTGCAGCGGCGGCAGGTGCTCCGGGCGCTGCTCGCTCAGGCGTTGGGCGATCTTCAGCCGATCCACCGAATGCACCCAGTCGAAATGCTCGGCCACAGCGCGGGTCTTGTTGGCTTGCAGCGGGCCGATCAGGTGCCACTCGATGCGCTCGCGCAAGTCGGCGAGCACGCTGATCTTGTCGATCGCTTCGGCCACGTAGTTTTCGCCAAAGCAGCGCGCGCCGGCATCGAAGGCCGCTCGCAGCGCATCGGGCGGGAAGGTCTTGCCCACGGCCAGCAGCGTGACGCTTTGCGCGGGCCTGCCGGCATCGGCGCTGGCCCGCTCGATGCGCAGTCGTACTTGATGAAGGTTGTCTGCGATCGTCGCCATAATCGGCTGCAGTATCCGTTACCCAGGCGGCCCCGGGCACCCGATCAGCCGAGCCACATCGCCCCCGCATCCAGAGCGAGCCCCCATGGACATCTCCCAACTGCTGGCGTTTTCGGTCAAGAACAAAGCCTCGGACTTGCACCTGTCGGCCGGGCTGCCGCCGATGATCCGGGTGCACGGCGATGTGCGCCGCATCAACGTCGAGCCGCTCGAGCACAAAGACGTGACGGCCATGGTCTACGACATCATGAACGACTCGCAGCGCAAGGCCTACGAAGAGCTGCTCGAGTGCGACTTCTCGTTCGAGATCCAGGGGCTGGCGCGCTTTCGGGTGAATGCGTTCAATCAGAACCGTGGTGCGGGCGCGGTGTTTCGCACCATCCCGTCCAAGATCCTCAGCCTTGAGCAGCTCAACGCGCCCAAGGTGTTCGCCGAGCTGGCGCTGCGCCCGCGCGGCATGGTGCTGGTGACCGGCCCGACCGGCTCGGGCAAATCCACCACGCTGGCCGCGATGGTCAACCACCTCAATGAAAACGAGTACGGCCACGTGCTTACGGTGGAAGACCCGATCGAGTTCGTGCACGAATCGAAAAAGTGCCTCATCAACCAGCGCGAAGTCGGCCCCCACACGCTGAGCTTTTCGAACGCCTTGCGCTCGGCGCTGCGCGAAGACCCGGACGCGATATTGGTCGGCGAGATGCGCGACTTGGAGACCATCCGCCTGGCGCTGACCGCCGCCGAAACCGGCCACCTGGTGTTCGGCACGCTGCACACCTCGAGTGCCGCCAAGACCGTCGACCGCATCGTCGACGTCTTTCCGGCAGCCGAAAAGGAGATGGTTCGCGCGATGCTGTCCGAGTCGCTGGTGGGTGTGATCTCGCAAACGCTGTGTAAGACCAAGGACGGCAGCGGCCGCGTCGCCGCCCACGAAATCATGCTGGGCACGCCGGCCATCCGCAACCTGATCCGCGAAAGCAAGATCGCGCAGATGTATTCATCCATACAGACCGGCAACAGCATGGGCATGCAAACGCTGGACCAGAACCTTGCGGAACTGGTGCGCCGCAACGTGGTCTCGCCAGCCGAAGCGCGCGCCAAGGCCAAGTTCCCCGAGAACTTCCCCGGCTAAACCTCAGACCGAACGCGCGACCGGGCGACGGCACAGTCAAAGGAAACCGACATGGAACGCGAACAGGCCTCGAAATTCATCAACGACCTGCTGCGCCTGATGGTCTCGCGCGGCGGCTCGGATCTGTTTTTGACCTGCGACTTTCCGCCGGCGATCAAGGTCGACGGCAAGGTGACCAAGGTGTCGCCGCAGCCGCTGTCAGCGCTGCACACCATGGCCCTGGCGCGCTCGGTCATGAACGACAAGCAAGCCGGCGAGTTCGAGCGCACCAAGGAGTGCAACTTCGCGATCTCGCCGCAGGGCATCGGGCGCTTTCGCATCAATGCCTTCGTTCAGCAAGGCAGCGTGGGCTTGGTGCTGCGAACCATCCCGAAGGACCTGCCCACCATCGAGGGGCTGAACCTGCCCGCCGTGCTCAAGGAAGTGGCCATGACCAAGCGCGGTCTGGTGATCTTCGTGGGGGCCACCGGCTCGGGCAAGAGCACCTCGCTGGCCGCGATGGTCAATCACCGCAACGAAAACTCCTACGGCCACATCATCACCATCGAAGACCCGGTGGAGTTCGTGCATCCGCACAAGAACTGCATCGTGACTCAGCGCGAGGTGGGCATCGACACCGACGGCTGGGGCATCGCGCTGAAGAACACGCTGCGCCAAGCGCCCGACGTGATCCTGATGGGCGAGATCCGCGACCGCGAAACCATGGAGCACGCGGTGTCCTTCGCCGAAACCGGCCACTTGTGCATGGCCACGCTGCACGCCAACAGCGCCAACCAGGCGCTTGATCGCATCATCAACTTCTTCCCCGAAGAGCGCCGTTCGCAGCTGCTGATGGACCTGTCGCTCAACCTCAAGGCGCTGGTGTCGCAGCGGCTGCTGCCCCGCCAGGAGGGCACCGGCCGTGCGGCAGCGGTCGAGCTCATGCTCAATTCACCGTTGATCTCCGACCTGATCTTCAAGGGCGAGGTGAGCGAGATCAAGGAAGTGATGAAGCGCTCGCGCGAGCAAGGCATGCAGACCTTCGACCAAAGCCTGTTCGACCTGTACGAGAGCCACATGGTCACCTACCAGGACGCGATCCGCAATGCCGATTCGGTCAACGACCTGCGGCTGCAGATCAAGCTCAACAGCCAGCGCGCGCGCAACACCGACCTAGCCGCAGGCACCGAGCACCTGACCATCGTTTGACGCCGTCTGGCCCGGCACCCATGAGCCAGCGCATCGACGCCCCCATCGCGCCACAACGCTTGGCCTTCATCGGTCTGGGCGTCATGGGCGCGCCGATGGCCGCGCACCTGGCGCGCGCAGGCCATCAGGTCTGTGTGCACAACCGCAGCCCAGGCAAAGCCGATGCCTGGGCAGCCGAGCACGGCGGCCGCGCGGCACCCACCGCGCGCGAGGCCGCCGCGGGTGCGGACTTCGTTTTTGCCTGCGTGGGAAACGACGACGATCTGCGCGATGTCACCGTGGGCGCTGATGGGGCTTTTGCCAGCATGCCGCCAGGTGCGGTCTTCATCGATCACACCACCGCGTCGGCGGCGCTGGCGCGCGAGCTGGGTGCTGCGGCGGCATCACGCGGGCTGCACTTCATCGATGCGCCGGTGTCGGGCGGCAATCTGGGTGCGATCAACGGCACGCTCACCGTCATGTGCGGCGGCGGTGCCGGGGCATTCGAGCGCGCCCGGCCGGTGGCCATGGCCTATGCCAAGGCGATGACGCTGCTGGGCGGCAGCGGCGCGGGTCAGCTCGCGAAGATGGTCAATCAGATTGCCATCGCCGGCTTGCTGCAGGGGCTGTCCGAAGCCATCGCTTTCGGTGAGCGCGCCGGGCTCGACATGAAAGCGGTGCTCGCCGTGATCGGGCAGGGCGCGGCGCAAAGCTGGCAGATGGATCAGCGCGGCGGCACGATGGTCGACGGCCGGTTCGACTTCGGCTTCGCCGTCGACTGGATGCGCAAGGACCTCGGACTGGTGCAGCAAGAGGCCAGCCGCAATGGATCAGTCCTGCCGGTGACCGCGCTGGTCGACCAGTTCTACGCCGAGGTGCAACTTGCCGGCGGCGGTCGCTGGGACACCTCGAGCCTGATCACGCGGCTGCGCTGAGCCACACCCGGGCTTTTAGCGCACGGACGCGGCGGGCTTGTTGTCGGCGCTCGAAGCCGGCATGGTCTTCATCGCGGCGAGTTCGGCCTCGGTGAGGATCTCGAACACCTTCACCACCTTGCGCACATCGCTGACGCTGCGCGCAGTTTCAGCGGCCTGCGTGGCCTCGCGCTCGGTGACGCGGCCCATCAGGTAGACGGTGCCGCGCTGGCTCACCACCTTCACCACATTGGCCAGCAAATCTTTCGAGTCCACCAAGGCGGCCTTGACCCGGCTGGTCAGCAGCGTCTCGCTGCCAAAGCTGGACGCCGGCAAGGTGCTGAGCACCGCGACTTCATTGACGATGGAGCGCACCTTGTCGATGCGCGAGACGGTCTGCTCGGCCAGCTTGCGGTCGTCCTCGCTGGTCACATCGCCCACGATGAGCACCAGTTGGTTGTAGCTGGTCACGCTGACGTTGCCGCGCTTGCCAAGAACATCGCCCAGCCGGTTGGCGGCCTTGAGTTCGATGGCCTCGTCTTCGATCTGCGAGCCGGTCGTGCGCCGGTCGATCAGGACCACGCTGCTGCCCACCACGGCGCTGCCCAGCAACAGCGGAAAACACGCGGTGAGCGAGGTCGAAGCCGCCAGCGCGATCAAAAGCGTTGCGCTCAAGCGCACCAGTGAGGGAGAGCGGTTCATGCCAGCCTTGTTCATTCCTGTTCACCGAGCAATTGGAAGTCGATCGCATCGCACAGGCAATGCAGTGACAGCAGGTGGACCTCTTGGATGCGCGCCGTGCGGTCGTGGGGCACCGCAATGAGCACATCGGTGTCGCTCAGCAGCGCGCGCAAACGACCGCCGGTGCGCCCGGTCAGCGCCACCACCGTCATTTCCCTGGCGTGCGCGGCCTCGATGGCGGCCAGCACGTTGGCCGAGTTGCCGCTGGTGCTGATGGCGATCAGCACATCACCCGGTTGGCCGAGGGCCTGAACCTGCTTTGAGTAGATCGAGGCGAAGTCATAGTCATTGCCAATCGCCGTCAAGATGGAGGTGTCGGTGGTCAGCGCGATGGCCGCCAGGCCAGGCCGCTCGCGCTCAAAGCGCCCCACCAGTTCGGCCGCAAAGTGCTGCGCGTCGGCGGCCGATCCGCCGTTGCCACAAGCCATCACCTTGCCCCCGCCGGTGATGCTGCCCATCACCGCGTCGACCGCCTCGGCAATCGATTTGCTCAAGGGTTCAGCGGCGGCGTACTTGAGGTCGGCACTGTCGAAAAACTGCTGCTGAATGCGTTGCTGGACCATGGCGGGGGATGATATGCCAGCGACTTTTGACGGCCCGTGCCACGGGGGCATCAGGCCGCGTCGAAGGCGCCGCGCAGCCACTCGATGTGTGCGCCTTCGATGGCCACCACATCGAAGCGACACGCCGGCGGCGACGCGAAAGCCCGCAAGTAGCAGCGTGCCGCAAAGATCACGCTGCGCTGCTTGGCAGCACTCACGCTGCCAGCGGCACCGCCAAAACCGGCACCCTTGCGCGTTCTGACCTCAACGAAGACCAGCGTGCCATCGCTCTCGCGCACGATGAGGTCGATTTCGCCGCCCCGCGCGTTCGGCCCTGCAGCCACCCGATAATTGCGACGCACCAGCGTGAGCCCACGGGCCAGAAGGTACGCCAACGCACGGGATTCACCGTCCTCTCCTATCGCCTTCGTCGTGAGCACCATCGCCTCCTCCCCACTCCTTGCGGCCGCTGCGGCAGCGGCCGGTCATCAGCAGTATCCCGCCAGCGCCCTGTATGTGGTGGCCACACCCATCGGCAATCTGGCCGATCTGACGCTGCGCGCCATCCATGTGCTGTCGCTGGTCGATGCGCTGGCTTGCGAAGACACGCGCCACAGCGCGCCGCTGCTGCGCCATCTGGGTCTGGACAAGCCGCTGCTCGCGGTGCACCAGCACAACGAGCTGTCGTCGGCCGGCGATGTGATCACGCGGCTGTCGCGCGGCGAGCGCGTGGCCTATGTCAGCGATGCCGGCACCCCGGGTGTCAGCGACCCCGGCGCAGCACTCGTCGCGGCGGTGGCGGCCGCGGGCTACCGGGTGGTGGCGGTGCCGGGTGCGAGCAGCGCGATCGCCGCCGTCAGCGTGGCGGGCGACACGCTGGGCAGCGGCTTTCGCTTCATCGGCTTTCTGCCGGCCAAGGGCGCAGAGCGCTCGCAGGCACTGGCGGCGCTGGCCGCGAGCGTCGACACGCAGGTGCTGTTCGAAGCGCCCCACCGCATCGAATCGCTGCTGCAGTCGCTGGGTGAATGTTGTGGCTCGCGTGCGGTGACCGTGTGCCGCGAGCTGACCAAGCAGTTTGAAACCGTGATCACGCTGCCGGCGTCGGCCCTGGCGCCCTGGGCTGCGGCCGACGCCAACCGACTGCGCGGCGAGTTCGTGCTGGTGGTGCACGCGATGGCCGCGGTGGCGTCGGCCGACGAGTCGGCGCGGCACGACGCCATGCTGCGCACCTTGCTCGCCGAGCTGCCGCTCAAGCAGGCGGTGTCGCTGACCGCCACGCTCAGTGGCGCACCTCGCAATGCGCTCTACGCCCGCGCCCTCGAGCTGAAAGACGCCGAATCACCGCCTTGATGCGGCATCCCGGCTGGCCACCTTCGGCCTGCGCACGGAACGCTTGCGCCGATGTGCCACTCCTACAATGAATTTCGAGTCCTGAAGGATTGCCCATGATCTCCCGCGAACCCACCATCGAGCGCCTGGCCATCGCGCAGCAGTTGCTGCTCGAGCCCTTCGGCCTGACCGAAGCGCAGCTGTCGCAGGCCTTGCAGGCCATCGCCACGCACCGCATCGACGATGCCGACCTGTACTTTCAGTACACGCGCAGCGAGGGCTGGAGCCTGGAAGAGGGCATCGTCAAGAGCGGCAGCTTCGGCATTGATCAGGGCGTGGGCGTGCGCGCGGTGGCTGGCGAGAAGACCGCCTTCGCCTACTCGGACGACATCTCCGCAGCCGCCCTGATGGATGCCGCACACACCGTGCGCACCATCGCTGCAGCCGGCCAGAGTCGGCGCGTCAAGGTCAATACGCCGCACAAGCTGGCAACCAGCCGCGCGCTGTACCTGCCGATGGATCCGATCGGCTCGCTCGACAGCACCGCCAAGGTGGCACTGCTCGAGCGCATCGAGAAAATGGCCCGCGCCAAAGACCCGCGCATCAAGCAGGTGATGGCCAGCCTGTCCGGCGAATACGACGTGGTGCTGGTGGCGCGCGCCGACGGCACCCGGGCCGCCGATGTGCGCCCGCTGGTGCGGCTGGGGCTGTCGGTGATCGCCGAGCAGACCATCGCCGGTGAAGTGCGTCGCGAAACCGGCAGCGGCGGTGGCGGCGGGCGCTTCGGCTACGCCCACTTCAACGACAGCGTGATCGAAGGCTATGTGAACGACGCCGTGAACGCCGCGCTCACCAACCTCGAATCGCGTGCGGCCAAGGCCGGCGAGATGAGCGTGGTGCTGGGCTCGGGCTGGCCGGGCGTGCTGCTGCACGAAGCCATCGGCCACGGCCTCGAGGGTGACTTCAACCGCAAGGGCTCGAGCGCCTTCAGCGGCCGCATCGGCCAGCGCGTGGCGGCCAAGGGCGTCACGGTGCTCGACGACGGCACGCTGCCCGACCGGCGCGGCTCGATGAACATCGACGATGAAGGCCACGCCAGCCAGCGCAATGTGCTGATCGAAGACGGCATCCTCAAGGGCTACTTGCAAGACTCGATGAACGCGCGCCTGATGGGCGTCAAGCCCACCGGCAACGGCCGGCGCGAAAGCTATGCCGCCGTGCCGATGCCGCGCATGACCAACACCTATATGCTGGCCGGCGACAAGACCAAGGAAGAAATCATCGCCGGCCTGCGGCGCGGGCTGTACGCCAGCAACTTCGGCGGCGGCCAGGTCGACATCACCAGCGGCAAGTTCGTGTTCTCGGCGAGCGAGGCCTTCTGGGTCGAAAACGGCAAGATCCAGTACCCGGTCAAGGGTGCCACCATCATCGGCAACGGCCCCGACGCGCTCACCCGCGTGAGCATGATCGGCAACGACCTGAAGCTCGACCCCGGCGTGGGCACCTGCGGCAAGGAAGGCCAAAGCGTGCCCGTCGGCGTGGGCCAGCCCACCTTGCGCATCGACCGCCTGACCGTGGGCGGCACCGCCTGAGCCGCGAGCGCGCACACACCCAACCCATTCATTGCAGACCCGGAGCCTGACATGTCCGAGCCCCTCAACGGCCGTTACCCCCTGAGCGAAAAAACCAGCCAGACCGACGACGAACGCATCGTCGACGTGACACCGCTGCCGCCGCCCGAGCACCTGATCCGTTTTTTCCCGATCCGCGGCACGCCGGTCGAAAAACTGGTCGCTGACACCCGCGAGCGCATTCGCCAGATCATGACCGGCCACGACGACCGGCTGCTGGTGATCATGGGCCCATGCTCCATTCACGACCCGGCGGCAGCGCTCGAATACGCGGCCCGGCTCAAGGCGCTGCGTGATCAGCACGCCGACACGCTCGAGATCGTCATGCGCGTGTACTTCGAAAAGCCGCGCACCACGGTCGGCTGGAAAGGCCTGATCAACGACCCCTACCTGGATGAGAGCTACCGCATCGACGAGGGCCTGCGCATGGCTCGCCAGCTGCTGCTCGAGATCAACCGCATGGGCATGCCGGCAGGCAGCGAGTTCCTGGACGTGATCTCGCCGCAGTACCTCGGTGACCTGATCGCCTGGGGCGCCATCGGCGCGCGCACCACCGAAAGCCAGGTGCACCGCGAACTGGCCTCGGGGCTGTCAGCACCTCTCGGCTTCAAGAACGGCACCGACGGCAACATCCGCATCGCCACCGACGCCATCCAGTCGGCCTCGCGGCCGCACCACTTCCTGAGCGTGCACAAGAACGGCCAGGTCGCCATCGTCGAGACCAAGGGCAACCCCGACTGCCACCTGATCCTGCGCGGCGGCAAGGCGCCCAACTACGACGCGGCCCACGTCGAAGCGGCCTGCAAGGACCTTGAAGCGGCCAAATTGCCGACCCCACTGATGGTCGACTGCTCGCACGCCAACAGCAGCAAGCAGCACGAAAAGCAGATCGAAGTGGCGGCCGACATCGGCGCGCAGATCTCGGCGGGCAGCCGCAGCATCTTCGGTGTGATGGTGGAAAGCCACCTCAACGCCGGCGCGCAGAAGTTCACCCCCGGCAAGGACGATGCGGCGAAGCTGGCCTACGGCCAGAGCATCACCGATGCGTGCATTGGCTGGGACGACTCGGTGGGCGTGATCGACACACTCGCCGCGGCCGTCAAGGCAAGGCGCAAGTAAGCGAACGGCCGCCTCGCACCAAGGCGCGGCGGCCGGGCTTCAGTTCACTCGCCGGTCTCTCGGGCGAGCCGCTCGCTGTTCCAGTACACGTCGTCGCCGCCCAGCCCATCGAGGTTGGCGCGGTTGAGCACTCGCGCCAGCACAAACAGCAGATCGCTCAGGCGGTTCAGATAGTGGCGCGGCTCTTGGCGGATGGTCTCGGTGGCGGCCAGCGACACCACGGTGCGCTCGGCACGGCGGGCGATGGTGCGCGCCACGTGGGCCAGTGCCGCGCTGCGGGTGCCCGCGGGCAGGATGAATTCCTTGAGCTTGGGCAGCGCGGCGTTGTAGTGCTCGAGCGCCTCGTCGAGGCGAATCACTGCGGCGGTCTTGAGCAATTCGAAGCCGGGGATGGACAGCTCGCCGCCAAGGTTGAACAGCTCGTGCTGCACCACCACCAGCAGCTCGCGCACATCGTCAGGCAGCGGCTCGGCGAGCAGCACACCGAGCTGCGAGTTGAGCTCGTCGACATCGCCCATGGCCTGCACCCGCAGGTGGTCCTTGGACACGCGCTGGCCGTCGCCAAGGCCCGTGGTGCCGTCGTCGCCGGTGCGTGTGGCGATCTGCGTGAGTCGGTTGGACATGGTGGTGGTTGCCGTGCTTGAAGAGGACGCGATGATGCCCCATGCCCGCGCCGTCAGCGCCAGATCGACAATGCCCCCAGCCACCACACCCAAGCCCACGCGATGAACACCCCAACGGCCGCAACCCACGCCCTGAGCGCATTCGCGCAGCGGCCCGTGCCGCCCGAGATGCTTGCCGCCTTGCGCGAGCGTTTTGACCAGCGGTGCTCGACCGCGCTGGCCGTGCGCGAACAGCACGGCCGCGATGAGTCGCCCTTCGACGTGGCGCCGCCCGAGGTGGTGGTGTTTTGCGAGAGCACCGAAGACGTCGCCGACGCGGTGAGGCTCGCCGATCGGCACGCTGTGCCGGTGATCGCCTTTGGCGCGGGCTCGTCGATCGAAGGCCATCTGCTCGCGGTGCAAGGCGGCGTGAGTGTTGACGTCAGCCGCATGAAGCGCATCGTGGCCATGCACGCCGAAGATCTCACCGTCACGGTGCAAGCCGGCGTGACGCGCATGCAGCTCAACGACGAGATCCGGCACAGCGGGCTGTTCTTTCCGATCGACCCGGGCGCCGATGCCAGCCTGGGCGGCATGACCGCCACGCGCGCGAGCGGCACGAACGCGGTGCGCTACGGCTCGATGCGCGACAACGTGCTGGGCCTCACAGTGGTCACAGCGCAAGGCGAGGTGATCCACACCGGCACACGCTCGCGCAAGTCAGCCGCCGGCTACGACCTGACGCGGCTGATGGTCGGCAGCGAAGGCACGCTGGGCGTGATCACCGAGATCACGCTGCGGCTGTATCCGCTGCCCGAGGCGGTGTCGGCGGCCAACTGCACCTTTGCCAGCATCGACGCGGCGGTGCGCACCACGATGCAGGTGATCCAGATGGGCGTGCCGATCGCGCGCTGCGAACTGCTCGACGCCAACGCGGTGCGCGCAGTCAATCGCCACGACCACCTCGAGCTGCCCGAAGCGCCCATGCTGCTGATGGAATTTCACGGCAGCGCGGCCAGCGTGCGCGAGCAGGCGGCCACGGTGCAGGAGGTGGCTGCGGAGTTCGGCGGCGAACACTTCCAGTGGGCGACCACCCCCGAGCAGCGCAGCCGGCTGTGGACGGCGCGCCACCGCGCCTACCTGTCCGGCCAGCAGATGAAGCCCGGCAGTCGCTGCATCACCACCGATGCATGCGTGCCGATCTCGCGACTGGCCGAATGCATCAACGACAGCATGGCCGAGGTCGACGCCTCGGGTCTGGCCTACTTCCTGATCGGCCACGTGGGCGATGGCAACTTCCACCTGTGCTACCTGGTCGACCCGGCGCGGGCCGATGAGCGCGACACCGCCGAGCGCCTGAACCGGCAGCTCGTCGCCCGCGCGCTGCGCCTGGGCGGCACCTGCACCGGCGAGCACGGCATCGGGCTGCACAAGCAGGGCTTTTTGGTCGACGAGACCGGCGCCGGTGCGGTCGACATGATGCGCAGCATCAAGCGCGCGCTCGACCCGAAGAACATCATGAACCCGGGCAAGGTCTTCGCCGGCTGAGACGCCTTCAGTCAGCCGGTGTGGCGCTGGCCGTCCAGCTCAAGGCGCCCGGGGCGCTGGCGCTGCTGCTGGGGTTGTCGGCTGAGGTTGAGCAGGAGGCACAGGCGCTGGCGGCTTGAAGCTGACGCACGGATCGGGCCGCTCGGCGCGCGGTGTGAACCACACCTCGTCTTGCGTGCCGTCGGCCACATCGAGCGTGCCGTCGTCGGATCGCTCCATGAAGGCCACGCCCATCACACGTGGTGGCGTCGCGCCCGGCTCGGCATCGCGCTTGGCCAGCACGCGCAAATAGTGCGGCACGCCGATGTCGGCCCTCAAGTGCCCGTTGCCCGCGATGAGCACCACCCTGGCGCCAGCAGGCAGGCGCTTCATCGCATCCACCATGGACAGCGCCAACGCGGCATCGCGTGCGCGCTGAGCCAGCGCCATCGGCGCGAGCATGGACGCAGGCAGCGCACCGCAATGACCGACATCGACCTCGTGCAGCAGCACGGCTTGCTGCTGGCTGGTCCAGCCCGTACCCGCCGGACGGCTGTCGGCTGAATCCAGCAGGCCACGCACATCGGCCGGTGCGGCGTCGATGCCGCCGCGCATCACCGCAGCGGCATCGACATGGCTGAGGTTGCCGCCGGCCAGCGTGGCACCCGCACCCAGCGCCGCGACGAACAGCGGACGGTGCAGCGGCCAGCCCCAGCCCTTGCGTGAGAACTGACCGGCATCGATCACCGACTCGACATCCACCGGCGTGCTGTGCAGCGCCGCGTCGGCGACGGCCCGCTCGGCGGCGCCCTGCAAGGCGGCGCTGTGCTCGCGGTCGATCTGCTCGAAGACCACGCTGGTGGGCACGCCGTCTGACAACAGCAGCCGCAGCAGCACCGCCCGCAGCTGGTGATGCAGCGCGTTGTCGTGGATCTCGCCAAGCAGCACATAGCGCGCACCGCGCGCGCGCTTGAGCAGCGGCACCGGATCGAGCCGCACGCCGCTGGCATCGACCACCTCGACGAACACGTCATCGACATCGGCCGCAGCAAACGCCGTCGACGGTGCGATGGCCGCGCACAGCGCGCTGATCACACAGCACACGCCAAGCGCCAGGCCACACCTGCGGCGCGCATCGATGGCGTGCGCGAGTCGCCTCACGACAGGCGCTGCGCTCAGGGCAGCCTCAAGGCGCGGCCAGCGCATTGCGTACCGCCGCAGCGGTGAGGATTTCGGGCAGCAACTGTGGCGGGCGCCCTGGGCGCAACAGCGCATACACCGGCACGCCGTTGCGCCCGAGCCGCGCCAGCGCGGCGGTGATGCGCTCGTCGCGGCGGGTCCAGTCGGCGCGCATCAACACCACGCCGGCGCGGGCGAAGTCCTGCTGCACCGCTTCGGTATCGAGCACCAGCCGCTCGTTGACCTGGCAGCTCACGCACCAGGCGGCTGAAAAGTCGACGAACACTGTGCGGCCTGCCGCGAGCTGCCGATCGATTTCGGCTTCATCCCAGGGCTGCCACGCGCTGGCGGTGGGGTTGCCGGTCGACGACGTGCGCGCGCCGGCGGTGTCAGCGCCCAGCCAGCCCACCTGCTGGGCCAGCACCCACACCAGCCAGGCCACGGTGAGAAACATCGGGATCGCCAGCACCTGCTTCAGACGCAGCATCCAGGCGCCCGGGCGCGGCAGGCGCTCGCGCCAGCCCGGCATCAGCACCAGCAGCGCATAGGGCAGCGCCATGCCGATGCCCAGCGCGCCGAACACGCTCAACCCTACGGCGGCCGGCTGGGTGATCGCAAAGCCCAGTGCCGCACCCATGAAGGGCGCGGTACACGGGCTGGCGGCCACCACCGCCAGCACGCCCGAGGCCAGCGCATCGACCGCCGGGCGCTCGTCGCGCCAGGCGAGCAGGCTCTGCGGCAGCAGCACCGACACGTCGAACACGCCCAGCAGGTTCAGCCCAAGGGCCAGAAACAGCAACGCCAGCACGCCCACGACCCACGGTTCTTGCAGCTGAAAACCCCAGCCGACGGCGCTGCCAGCCGCGCGCAGCGCCAGCAAGCCGGCGGCGAGCAGCAGAAAACTCAGCACCACGCCCACGCTGTAGGCCAGCGCGTGGGTGCGCAGCGCCAGCGCCGGGTGGCCCGCGCCGCGCGGCGTCTGGCTCAGGCTGAGCAGCTTGATCGACAGCACCGGAAAGACGCACGGCATCAGGTTGAGCACCATGCCGCCGACGAAAGCGAACAGCAGCGCGGCCGCCCACCCCAGATCGGCCGCAGCAGCCGGGCTGGCGGCGTCTGGCGAGGCGGCCACTGCTGCCAGCGCGGCCTCGGCCTGCGCATCGCGCAGCAGCTGCGCACCCGGCGGCAGGCTGATCGCGCTGACCGTGCGCACCGGCGCGTTGAACTCGGCCGCGCGCCGCCCACTGCCCCAAGGCGACGCCGCAGCGTCACCTTGCGCCACCACGATGCCGCGCAGCGATTCGGGCAGTGCCGCGCCATCAAACAGCCGCAGCCGGATGGCGTAGCCCGCGTCGGTGCCATAGACCTGATGGACGGCGGTCTCGACCCGTTGCTGGGTGTAAGGAAACAGATGGATCAACGGCGCTGGCGCCGCCGCGTTCGATGCGACGGAATCGGGCCTCGCGAAGCTCACCAGCAGCTCGGCACCGGCACTTTGCACATCGACCGTCCAGCCGTCGAGCGGCGTTGGCTGCTCGGCGGCGGCACGCTCGAACAGCGCGGCATGGGCGGTGCCGCCCGGGGTCACGCCATCGCCGGCCTCGACCACCGGCAGTTGCAGCTGCAGCTTCACCGTCTCGGGAATGCAGACCTCGCGGCAGACCAGCCAGCTGGCCTCGGCCTTGAGCGTGAGCGTGCTGCCCGCGCGGGCATCGACCGGCGGCATGTAGATCTGCGGCAGCAGCAGTTCGCCTTCGTAGCCGAAATTGACCAGCGGGCCGATCCACAGCCGCTGCGGCGTGGGCCACTCGATCTCGTCGACCTGGCTGCCGGCGGGCAGCGTCCAGTTCAGCGCGGTCGGCAGGCCCGAATCACCGGGGTTGCGCCAGTAGGTGTGCCAGTGCGGCTGGTGCACGAGCCGCAGACCGATGCGAATCGGCTGACCAGGCTGGACCGCGGCGCGCTCGGCCACCAGTTCGGCGCTGACATGCGCGGTGGTCACCGGCTGAGCGAAGGCGCATGTGCTGAGCGCAGCCAGCAGCCACAGCGCCGCCGAGCGAGCCCCGCGACAGATCGATCCCGCCAGATTCATGCACCGCTCCATGTCGACGACCGGCCTGCGCCCATGCGCCGCCCCGTACTGGAGTGCGCGAAACCGCTGCGGGTTCCGTGGCCCGGTCCGGGCGGCAAGGCGGCGAGCGTCTGGCCGGGCGGGCAGAGGGCGTTCGGGAGCATGGGCAAGGGGGATTCGGGCTGCGGCGTCGACTGGCTCGACAATGATCCATTCTCCCATCCGACGTGACCGACATGCCCCGCGCCTTTGCGTTGCTCGACGACCACGGCGCCACGGCCGAGCGCCCCGCCAGCCGGCTGTACAGCGGCTTCGTGCGCGAACACCGCTGCGTCGATGCGTCCACGCTCGATGCCATGTGGACGCGCGTCGATGTCGATCTGCGCGCCGGTCTGCACGCGGTGCTGCTGGCCGACTACGAATGGGGCGTCAAGCTGCTAGACACCGGCCCGAGCGTCGGCAGTGCGTCAATGCCCGGCGACGACCCCTCGTCGCTGCGCGTGCTGATGTTTTCTGATCTGGCGCGCCTGTCGCGCGACGATGTCGAGCACTGGCTCGAACAGCAGGACGCGCAAGACGCGAAAGGTACGCCGGCCGGCGTGATAGACCTGCGTTGCGACACCGACTTGGCGGCCTTCACCGCCGCCATCGCGCGCATCCACGAGGCCATCCGCGCCGGCGAGACCTATCAGGTCAACTACAGCTACCGGCTGCATGGACTGGCCTATGGCTCGCCGCTGGCGCTGTACCGGCGCCTGCGCGCACGCCAACCGGTGGCTTACGGCGCCTTCATCGCGCTGCCGCCGGGCGACGACGTCACCCATATCCTGTCGTGCTCGCCTGAGCTCTTTGTGCGCCACGACCAGGGCACGCTCACCACCCGGCCGATGAAGGGCACCGCCGCGCGCGCGGCCACGCCCGAGGCCGACAGCCACGCCGCGCAGCACCTGGCGCTCGATGAAAAGAGCCGCGCCGAGAACCTGATGATCGTGGACCTGCTGCGCAACGACCTCGGCCGCATTGCGCAAACCGGCTCGGTGCGGGTGAGCGATCTGTTTGCCATCGAGCCCTACGCCAGCATGTTCCAGATGACCTCGACGGTGCAGGCCGAGGTGCGAGCCGATCTGGACATGCCCGAGGTGCTGCGCGCGGTGTTTCCGTGTGGCTCGATCACCGGTGCGCCCAAGCACCACACCATGTCGCTGATCGCGCAGCTCGAAGCCGCGCCGCGCGGCCTGTATTGCGGCGCCATCGGCTGGGTGGACTCGCCACAAGGCGAGGCGAAGCTGGGCGACTTTGGCCTGTCGGTGGCCATCCGCACGCTCACGCTCGGTGCCGAACACCGGGGTTTGCGCCCCGCGCAACTGGGCGTGGGCGCCGGCATCCTGCTCGACAGCAATGCCACCGACGAATTCGAGGAATGTGCGCTGAAGGCGCGCTTTCTGACCGGGCTGGATCCGGGCTTCGAGCTGTTCGAGACGATGAGCGCGAGCACCCAGGGCGTGGCGCTGCTCGATCGCCATCTGGCGCGGCTGGCTCACAGCGCGCAGGTGCTGGGCTTTGCGTTCGATCGCGCGGCGGCGCTGGCGCTCATCGAGAGATTTCTGAGCGGCCTGTCACCGGACGCCGCTAGCGCGAGCGGTTTGGCGGGCACGGGCGAGGCGCACCGCTTGCGCCTGTCGCTGGCCCACGACGGTCGTTTCACGCTCACGCACGGGGTGCTGGCCGCACTCAGCGTGACCGCCGTCACCTCACCGCATGAGCTCGCAACCGCGAGCGGCGCCGTCGGCCTGCTCATCGCCGCACAGCGGCTGCCCAACGCCAACCCGCTGGCCGCCCACAAGACCACGCTCCGCCAGCACTACGACGACGGCGTGCGCGCCGCCGAGCAGGCTGGCGCCTTTGACAGCCTGTTCTTCACCGAAGACGGCCGCCTTGTCGAGGGCGGTCGCACCAGCGTCTTCGTCAAGCTCGACGGCCACTGGTTCACGCCCCCCATCACCGACGGCGCCCTGCCCGGCGTCATGCGTAGCGCGCTGCTCGACGACCCCGCCTGGCAAGCCCGCGAGCGCACATTGCATCAGGCCGACCTCGAGCACGCCGAAGCCATCGTGGTGTGCAACGCCCTGCGCGGGGTGTTGCCGGCGCGGCTGGTCTGAAGCGCTGCCGGTCTGCACACAAAGCCGGAGGCTGCTCCCGCAGGAGCCGGGCGACAGCTTCGTCACACGCAGCCCTAACGTCCCGGCAAAGCCTGCCGATAAGGAGTTCATGGGGACGGCGCTGCATTGGCGCCTGCCCTGAAAAGAACCCATCGACAGGAGCTCCCATGAAGTTGGAAAACATCGTTTTCGCGGTCGCTGCAAAGATCGACGTGGATCGCTCCTTCGTCTTTGAATATGTGGTGTGCCGACACATTCAGGCCATCTTGCTCAAGCACACCGATCTGCCGAGTCTGGTGACCGATGAAAAGCGACAGGACTACGCCAATTCGGTGGAGCTGCAGCATTGCATCGACCAGGCCGCCCATCTGTTTCTGGCCGACATGGTGCGTGCCAGCGAGATCAGCGAAGCGGCGATCGCCCGCTGGCAACTGCCCCTCGAGGTCTGATCAGTCGGCCTCGTCGCGATCGTCCGGGCCCAGCGCGTCTGGCGGGCCGGCCCACACCTGTTGAGCCTCGCCCGGCCGCAGGCGCGAGCGCTTGGCCGAATTGAGCCGCAAGTCGGCCAGATGCAGCAAATCGATCGCCTCCCAGCCGCCGCTCGCCGGCCGGGCTGAAACCCCGATGCACACATCGATGGCCCCGAAGCCCTCGTGCAGTTCATGCGCCCGTCCGATCAGGCTGCGCACCGCCTGCGCCAGTTGGGTGGCGGTGACCAGCGAGGTTCCGGGCAGCAACATCGCGAATTGATCGCCCCCGAGCCGGGCCACGGTTTGGTCCTCGCGCGCCGAGCGGCGCAGCGTGTCGGCCAACGCGCGCAAGGCCAGATCGCCTGCGGCTCGACCGCGCTCATGGTTGATCAAAAACAGGTTGTCCAGATCGACCAGCAGCAGCGCCAGCGCCTGTCTTTTGTCTTGCGCCGCATCGGCCGCCTCGCTCAGGCGATCCATGAAATAGGCGCGGTTGTGCAAACCGGTCAGCCCGTCGAGGAACAGGGCGCTAGCGTTTGTCATGTCAGCCGACTCTACGCCCGCGGCATGACTTTCAGAACCTGTTTTCGAGTGCCGAGCCGGCGCGTTCAGGCAGTGGCGCGACGGCGGGCGGCAGGCTTTGCACCCGCGCAACGTCGGTGTACGACAGCGTGCTGTCGCCGAGTGCGGGCTGCCGGTAGACCAGCTTCATGCCGCCGGCAAAGTCCCAGTCGAAGCTGCCCCGGGGCGCGAACCGGCCCGCAAAGTTGGGAAACGGCCGCCGTGCGCCATCGGCGGTGAAGGGCACGCCGTATTTCTTCACCAGCAACTGGCGCAGCGCCTCGTTGTCCTGGCCGTAGGGCTTGATGACGAAGCGCGCGCTCACGAACACCGACTTTTCTGTCGTCAGGGTGAGCTGCTGCAGGGCCGGAACGCCGGCCGCACGCGCGTCGAAGACCACGGTGCCATCGGCGCGGCGAGTCTGCACTGGCGCGCCCGCCGCGCTGGCCGCGGCGATGAAATCCTCGGCCGAGGCGTCCTTCAGGCGCAGGCCGTACAAGGTGAGCTCATCGGGCGAGGTGGCCGGCTGTGCCACAGCGAGCGCAGCAACCAGCACCCCAGCCACCACAAGCACCATCGAACACCCCAGCGCGCGCCAGAGGTTGGCACGAAGGGCAGGCACAAAAATCGACAAGAGGCTGGACATGCGACGAGTTTGGCAGAGACGTCGCGCACCCAACGCGGCCCACGGCCAGGCCCGTGCTGGGGTGGCCGTGGCGAGCGCTCAGCGCAGGCTGTCGGGCGCGTCCCACTCCAGCAGCTGCCAGCGCGCGCCGGTGTTGACGCTGCCGGTGATCTCGGCGGTGTGGGTGTCGATGCGGTGAGCGGCAAAGGCCTCGCTGCAGCCCTCGAGCGCCGGGCAGGTCGAGTGTTCGATCAGCCAGCGCCCATCGCGCAGCGAGCCGTAGGAGATCTCGAAGTCCAGCAGCGCTGCGGCCTGCTCCGGGTGGCGCGCCAGCACCACGGCCAGCGTGTCGCCGGGCGCAGTACCTTCGGGCCACAACAGCGGGGTGCCGTCGGCCGCGAGCCAGCCGGTTTGCCGCGGGCGCACCCGCATCAGGTATTCGCCGCTGAGCAGCCAGCGCATGCCGCACGCTGCGATTGAGCTGGCCGCACCGGTAGCGGATGGCACCAGTTCGGCCAGCACCATGGAGCGGCCGGTGGAGTGGGGGATGCGCTCCCACTCCTCGCGAAAGTCGCCGTTCAGACCGGTCTCGACCACGATGCCCTCGTCGCGCTCGAATGCCATCCAGCCGGTGTCGGGCCGGCCGCGGTCGGGCTGCACATCAAGCTGGCGGTGCCAGGTGCAGCGCTCGCCGGACGGCTGCGGCCAGAACACCTCGGTGCGTCCGAAAAACCCGGTCTGCAGCGCCAGCGCGGGGTGCGGTGGCGTGGCTTGCAGCGCCTCGGTGCTGCGCGCCGCGTCGGGCACGCGCAGGTCGGCGTGCCAGCGCGCGGTCTGCAGCCAGCGCGCCCAGGTGGTGGTGTCGCGCAAGCCGGGAATGGCGAGCTGGTTGCGCCGCCACGCACCGCGATAGCGCTCGGGCACCTCGGCGAAGTCGACGGCCGCGGTCATTCGAGCGCCTGCGGAAACGGTGGCAGCGAGCGGTAGAAGTTGAAGTCGTGGTTGGGCCACAGCCAGGCACCCGTGTCGGCGGCCAGCGCCTTGAGCTTGCGGATGCTCTCGATCGCCTGCGCCTCGCGGCCTTGCCACAGCGTGCCGGGGGCGATCTCGTCGTCGAGGTTTTCCTGCAGGTCGGCGGCATCACCGGCGAGCAGGATGGGCGCTCCCTTGGGCATTTCGATCCACATCGACATGTGGCCGGCGGTGTGGCCGGGCGTGGCCACCGTCTGCACGCCGGGGACCACGGTGTATTCGCCGCTTTGCAGCCGGAACTGCAACGGCGCGCCGGCGTCGTCGATCAGGTCGTCGCCGAACACCGCGATGTCGGCACCGCTGCGCGCGGCCGCCATCTCGTCGGCCTGCACATGGATTTCGGCGCCGCAGCCGCAGCGGCGCAGATCGCGCAGCCCGCCCGCGTGGTCGAAGTGCAGATGGCCGATGAAGATCACGTCGACATCGGCCGGCGTCAGGCCCAGACGCGCCAGATGACGCGGGATGCGCTGCTCGTCGGTCATGGTCGGCGCGGGAAAGTCGAAGCTCGGGGTTTCGTAGTAGCGGGCGCGGGTCGCCGCATCGGCGATCTTGGCGTGATCGCAGCCCACGTCGTAGAGGATGCGTCCGTTGGCGGTCTCGATCAGGTAGGCCAGGATGGGCGCGTCGATGAGCTGACCCTGGCCGCGCTGAAAGGTCGAGATGGACTTGTCATAGCGGTGGGTGGCGGTGAGCAGCGGCCACAGCTTGCGAACCTGCGTCATGGGATTTCCTTGTTCACGCACCGGCCGATCAGCGCAATCAGCGCTGTACTGTCGGCAACGGCTCCGAAGATACCGCCTTCGACCCCGATCATGGCCAGCGCCGGGGCTTGCAATTGCGGCTCGGACGCCGCACAGGCATCCGCCACGGTGATGCAGTTCAGGCCGTGGTCGATGGCCGCGCGCAGCGTGGTGTGCACGCAGACCTCGGTGGTCACGCCGCACAGGATCACGGTGGCTACGCCCCAGCCGCGCAGGATCTGGTCGAGCTCGGTCTGGTGGAAGGCGCTGTAGCCGGGCTTGTCGAGCACCGGCTCGCCCGCGCGCGGCTGCAACTCGTCGACCAGATCGTGGCCCCGTTCGCCGCGCACCAGCAGCCGTCCCAGCGGCCCGAGCGTGCCGATCTCGGCGCCGGCGGCGCGGCTGCGCGCGAGCTTGCCCGGCGGGCAGTCGCTCAGATCAGGCCGGTGGCCTTCACGCGTGTAGACGATGCGCACGCCCGCGGCTCGCGCTGCGTCGATGAGTGCGAGCACCGGTGCGAGCGTGCCGCGCAGACGCGCCACGTCGACGCCGGCTTGCGCCGCGTAGCCGCGCGCATCCAGAAAGTCGCGCTGCATGTCGATCACCAGCAGCGCGGTGCGCGCGGCGGTGATAGCCGGCAAGGCGCTGTCAGTCGAACTCATGCGTGATCGCCGCCGCAATGCGAACCGACAGCTCCTTGGCCATCGCTTCGCCCTTGTCGGCACTTGAGCCGCGCGCCGACGACAGCACGCCCGACAGCGGCACCCAGTGCTTGCGCGTCGGGTACACGTCGTACGGCGGAAAGTCGACCGGCGGCTCGTCGGGGATCAGGTCAAGGCGCACCAGGCTCGGGTGGTAATGCAGCATCAGCGAGGTCTCGATGACCGCAGCGTGCTCCAGCGCGAAGCCCGGAAAGCCATCGGGAAACACCGTGGCCAGCGTGGTCTCGGACAGAAAGTCCCAGTACTCGAGCCGCATTACCTGCAGCGCGGCCGAGCCGCCCACATCGCGCAGCCCGAGGTCGATGCCTTCGGTGATGAACCACTGGTTTTCGTAGTGGCCGTTGACGATGACCAGCTTGGTCGCTCCGTGGCGGGCGAACTCGCGCACCGCGTCGCGCACCGAGCCGATCATGGTGGCCGCATCGACGCTGGTGGTGCCGCAGAAATGCTGGCCGCCGCCGCACTTGGGCTGCGACTTGTAGCCGTACGACAGACCGGGCGCCACCAGCGCGCCGATGCGCGCGGCCGCATCCGCCGCCACCGCCGAGCTGAGCATGCCGTCGGTGCCCAGCGGCAGGTGCGGGCCGTGCTGCTCGAGCGCGCCCACGGGCAGCAAGATGGCCGGTTGATCGCGCTTGAGCCGCGCTTCGTAATCTACCCACGACAGCTGGTTCATCCAGACGGTGCTCATGTGACTTCCTTGGGTGTGATGGCGTTGGGGGGACAAACGGATTCGGTGCTGTCGGTGGCTTCGAGCACGGCGGCCGCCACGATCAGCGCGGCGCCCAGCCATTCGCGCGGCAGCATGACTTCGTCGCCGATCAGCGTGGCGGTGAGCATGGCCACCAGCAGTTCGGCAATCGCGATCACGCCCGAGCGGCCGGCTTCGAGCCGCGTCACGCTCCATTGCCAGGTCACGATGACGAGCGCCAGGCCGAGCAGTGAATACGCGAGCAGCCCGGCGATGACGCCGGCCGACGGCATGGCCACCATCGGCGCGCCCGGAACGACAAGGATCATCAGCAGCGCCATCAGCGCGCAGCCGATGCACAGCCCCACCGTCTTGGTGGCCGTGGGCATGGCCTGAGCCGCCCGCGACACGATGTTGTTGCCGGCAAAGCCCATGCCCGCCGTCAGCGCCAGCACATCGGCAGCGGAAAGCGGGGCGTCCAGAACTGAAAAGCCGCCCACCACCAAAAACGCACCGATCAACGCCAGCGCCACCGCACCGGCGCGCCGCGGCGAGACCGACTCGCCCAAAAAGATGCGTCCGCCCAGCACCGACCACACCGGTGCCAGATAGAACAGCAGCATCACCCGCACCACATCGCCCAGCACCATGGCGCTCACGAAGGCCGCGTTGCCCCAGCCGCCCAACACCACCAGCGCGAGCAGCAGCGGCTTGTCCTTCAACCACAGCGCGCGCTCGCGCCACAGCCAGGGCAGCCCGGCCAGGCCGACCAGACCGTAGGTCAGCAGTGCCAGCCATGGGCCCGACAGGCCGTGCTCGGCAAACGCCTTGAGCGGCAGCCATGACAGGCCCCACATCGACGACGAGAACAGCAGCACCGCCACCGGCAGCCATGGCGCGGACAGCCACACGGCGGGCTGCGTGGCCGAGGTGCGGTTCATGCGCGGCGGCCCGCGCGCGGCAGTGCGCTCATTGCATCAAGGCGCCGCCATTGGGGCTGAGCAACTGCCCGCAATAAAAGCGCGACAGGTCTGACGCCAGAAACAGCGCCGTGGCGGCGATCTCTTCCGGCTCGCCAAAGCGTTGCTGCGGGATGTCGAGTTCTTTTTCGAGCCATTCGCGGCTCATGTTCTCGGCCGACAGCATGGCGGTGGCCACCGGCCCGGGGGCGATCGCGTTGACGCGGATGTGCGGTGCGAACTCGCGGGCCAGCGAGCGGGTCAGCCCGATCACACCGGCCTTGGCCGAGCAGTACGGCGCGAACTGCGCGCGCCCGAGCACGCCGAGTTCGGATGCGATGTTGACGATGACACCGCGCTGGCGCTCGACCATGCCAGGCAGCACCGCGCGGCACATCAGGAACACCGATTTCAAATCGGTGCCGATCATGCGGTCCCAGTGGGCTTCGGTGGTCTCGAGGAAGGGCCGCTCGTCGATGATGCCGGCGTTGTTGAACAAGGTGTCCACCGGCCCCAGCGCTTGCTGCGCGGCGTCGATCAGGCCGGCCACCGAGGCCGCGTGCGTCACATCGGCATCGAACGCCATGGCGCGCGAGCCCGCAGCCTGCAACAGCGCCACGACCTCTTCGGCGGCTGCGGCCTGCCCCAGGTGGTTGACAGCCACCGCAGCACCCGCACGGCCGCAAGCCAGCGCGATCGCCCGGCCTATGCCGGTGGCCGCACCGGTGACCATCACCACACGACCGCGCAGGCACAGCTGCATGGTGAGCGGGTTGCTTTCAAGCGGGGAATTCAATTCATCACCTCGCCGTGGCTGGCGCTGATGGCCTGACCGGTCAGCGAACGCGCGTCGTGACTGGCCAGAAAGAGAAACACGCCCGCGATGTCGCTGGCTTCGAGCAGGGTCGGGTTGGCCTGGCGCGCGAGGATGTCGCGGCGGATGTCGTCCTCGCAGCGGCCTTGCGTGAGCGCCATGCTGGTCAGCGAGCGCAGCGTCGCGTCGGTGCGGATCCAGCCCGGACACACCGCGTTGACGCGGATGCCCTGCGGCGCCAGCTCCCAGGCCAGCGAGCGCGTCAGGCCGATCACCGCGTGCTTGCTCGCCACATAGGCCGAGAAGTCGGCCACGCCGGAAAGCCCCCAGATCGACGACTGGTTGATCACGTTGGAGCCCTCGGGCATCAGCGGCAGCAGCGCACGCGTGAGGCTCACCATGGTGCCCACGTTGTTGTCGAGCAGCGCCGACCAGCGCGCCGCGCCCAGTTCGGTGGCATCGGCCAGCGGCGTGGGGTACTCGACGCCCGCGTTGTTGACCAGCACATCGACCTGGCCGTGGCTGGCCTGCACGCTGGCGACAAAAGCGCGCACGTCGGTGTCATCACCCAGGTGGCAAGCCAGCGCGGTCACGTCGCCCTGGAGCGCCCAGTCCTTGGCCAGGCTTTGCAGCGCAGCGGCATCACGGTCGGTGGCCACCAGCCGCACGCCTTGCGCCAGAAAAGCCGCAGCCAGTGCCCGGCCAATGCCACCGGCCGCGCCGGTGAGCACCACCGTCAAACCACTCAGGCCGTGGTTGGAGCTTCGCCAGACCGCCTCGGGATCGGCTGCCATCTCACACCGCCGTCAGGAAAGACACGCCCACCGCGCCCACGAAGCCATCGGCGCGGCCGCGCACCGTGGGGTCGAGCACCTGACCGTAGTCGCCCGACAGCACCCGGGTCAGGCGATGCTGGTGAAAGGCCTTGAGCAGCTGGCTGACCGGCACCACCTGACGGTACCCATCGCCATACAGCTCGCGGTGGTAGGCAGGCAGCCGGTGCCACGCCACCGTGGGGCGGTCGTGGTGGGCGTTGTGATAGCCGAAGTTCAGCCACAGCAAGTTGAGCCAGAAGTTGTCGATGCCGAACACATTGCTGTAGGTGTTGGCCTGTTCGTAGGCGCGGTCGCGCACCTTGTCGTTGGGGATGGGCGTGTCGCCCAGGATGGGATACGAGTCGTAGGTGTGCTGAAAGCAATCGGCAAAGCGCAGCACGGTGACAAACACCAGATAGGCGGCGAAGTAGAGCGCCAGCGCCTTGGGCGCATACCAGCCCAGCGCGGCAAAAGCTCCCAGCCGAACCACCGCGATGCCCACGATGCGCGCGCGGTCGGCCAGCGATCCGCCGTGCATGAAGGGACGGGCGATCACGAAGCCGCGCATCAGGAACTCGACCGCCGGAAAGTAGGCCCACTCGAGCGCCAGGACGCTGCGGCGAAACCACGCCGGCGAGGCGAGCAAAAAGCCGCGCGAATCAAAGGTGACCACGTCGGCACGCTCGACGTGATGGCGCATGTGCTTGCGCCGCAGACCGGCAAAGCGCGCGTAGCAAGCCCCATTGAGCCAGCTCATCAAGGTGCCCCAGCGCTCGTTGGCCTCAGCGCTGCGAAAGATCGCCTGATGGGCGAACTCGTGGATGAAGTACGCCGACCAGATCAGCGTCAGCGTCAAGCCTGCAAAACCCAGCAGGTTGAACACCCCCGACGACAAGGTCAGCGCCCACACGCTGAACCCGTAGCCCAGCAGGGTGAAGGCCAGTGCCGCGAGGTTCGGCGCGGCGCCGTCAGGGGTGCGGAACATCACCGGCTCACTTCTTCGTCAGCGCGTTGACGAACTGCGCATCGAAGGTGGCTTCGGTGGCCGGAATCGTGGTGATCTGACCCTTGTTCTTCAGGATCTGGCCAATGATTTCACCGCTGGCGAAGTACGAGGTGGTCTCAGGCGCCTTCACGAAGGCCTTGGGCATCTCGGCAAGCGGGATGTTGTAGACGCCGGACAGTTGCTCCTTGACGTCCTTGGCGCTCACGCCCAGCGCCTTGGCGATGATCTTGGCGGCCTCGTCAGGCTTGGCCTTCATGTACTCCATGCCATCAAGGTAGGCCTTGATGATCCCGGTGATCTCGGTCGGCTTGGCCTTGATGACTTTTTCATCGAAGACCAGCACGTCGGCGATCATGCCCGGCGCGTCCTTGGACGAGAACAGCACCTTGAACTTCTTGCCACCGCCTTGGCTGACGATCTGCGACAGGCTGGGCTCATAGGTCACGCCAACCTGCATCTGGCCCGAGGCCATGGCAGCAGGCACCGCTTCGGGCGTCATGCTGATGGAGGTGACGTCCTTGTCGGTCATGCCGTTGGCCTTGAGCGCATACGACAGCAGAAAGTCCGATGGCGACAGCGGGTTGTAGCCCACCTTCTTGCCCTTGAGATCGGTCACCTTGGTGATGCTCATGTCGGACACGATGGCGTCGCCGCCGTTCGAGTAGTCGATGGGCATGACCACCTTTTGCATGCGGCCCGCAGCCACCTGACCCACGACCTGGTCATAGGTCAGCATGCCGCCGGCCACCGCACCGCTGGCGATCGCCGGTGGAATGAGCGCGGGGTCGCTGAACATCTGAAGCGTGACCTTCAGGTTGTACTTTTTGAACAGGTCGAGCTTTTCGGCCACATAGAACGGGCCGTAGCCGATCCAGGCCAGCGAGCCGATCTTCATCGACGTGACGTCGGCGGCCTGACTGGTGAGGGCAAAAACGCCCAGCGCGATGCCGACCAGCGGCTTCTTCAACGACGCACCGATGCGGTGGAGCAAGGGCGTGACCGAGCTGGCAGGAGACGAGGACGCACAGAAGATGGCAGATGACATGGCGAGACTCCAGGTGAGTGAAAGACGAGCGCAGGAGAAGACGTGTCGATGCGTCAATCTCCCGGGCTTTTGTCCCTCCGTGGAGTCCCGGCACCCGAGGCTTGCGCCTTGGCTGTCAGAACCGGGTCACTCTCGGACCAGCACCGGCATTGCTGCCGATCGGAACCCTAGTGACCCTGAGTGAGAGAGATGCGCATGCGACAACCACATGAAACCGCTCCACCTGCCCTCAATGCGTTGCAATCCATGTGCCAGCGTGTGGGAGCGACACACGCACCAAGATGCAGCGAGCTCAGGCCACCCGTGCCAGATGGGCGCGCCAGCCGCCGAAAGCGGTGATGTCTTCGGCCTGCGCCACCGCGTGGCTCTCGCAGACAAAGCCCTGCACGCTGGTGCCGTCTTCGAGCAGCACGGTGCCGATGCCCAGCGGTGCGGGAATGCCGGCCACGAACGAGCCGAACTCGCGCGCCGGCAGCTCCCACACCTCGAGCTCGATGGCACCGCCGCCCTCCGTCACGCGCACCATGCCCGGACGAAACGGCGGGCCGCCCGGCAACGCATAGAACTTGTAGAGCGGCGCGCTGCGCACCGAGCGCACCAACGAGGCGCCGCGCTGCGTGAGCTGCCAGTTCAGCGGCAAGCCACTCAGGTGCGCACCGCACACCGCGACCTGCACCTGGCCTGACGGAAACGCCGTGGTGTCGGGCAGCGCCGCTGCCCGGTGCGGTGCGTGCGGCGTGGCGCCCACGGTGGCCACGCTGCCCGCGTGGAGCCGCGCGGCCAGCGTGAGCAGCGGCAGGTCCTGGCCGCAGCGCGCGATCAGCGTGACGCCGTGCGGCAAGCCGCGCGCAGGTCCGTCGACCGCAAAACCCACGGGCACCGCCACCGCCGACAAATCGAGCAGGTTGACGAAGTTGGTGTAGTGGCCGAGCTGCGAATTGAGCGCGATGGGGTCGGCCTCGACCGCGGCGATGGTGTGGATGGTCGGCGCGGTGGGCACCACCAGGCAGTCGATGTCGCCCCAGGCGGCGCGCGCCGTCTGCTCGAGCGCCTTGAGGCGGTACAGCGCGGCAAAGGCATCGGCCGCGCTGATGCGCCCACCCGCCTCGGTGATGGCCCGCGTGACCGGGTGCAGCGACTCGGGTTGGGTCTCGATGAAGGTGCGGATCGCCGCATAGCGCTCGGCCACCCACGGGCCTTCGTAGAGCAGCGTGGCCACGCTGCGAAACGGCGTCAGGTCGATCTCGACTGGCACACCGCCCAGCGCGATCAGCAGACCCACCGCCTGAGAGAAATGCGCCAGGCCCTGGGCGTTGCCGTAGAACTCCAGATCGTGCCCGCGCGGCAAGCCAAAGCGAAACGCGCCCGCGCCGAAGTTGCGCCCGTGCGGCGGCAAGCTGCGCGAGTAGGCGTCTTGCGGATCGGGGCCCTGTGCGGCGGCCAGCACCACGGCGGCGTCTGCCGCGGTGAGCGCAAACACCGACACGGTGTCGAGCGTGCGGCACGCCGGCACCACACCGGTGCTGGGCAAGCGCCCGAGGCTGGGCTTGAGGCCGATCAGGTTGTTGAACATCGCCGGCACACGCCCCGAGCCTGCGGTGTCGGTGCCCAGCGAAAAGCTCGCCAGCCCCAGCGCCACCGCCACCGCCGAGCCCGACGACGAGCCGCCCGAGACGAACTCGGGATCGATCGCGTTGCGGCACGCGCCATACGGCGAGCGCACGCCGACCAGACCGGTGGCGAACTGATCGAGGTTGGTCTTGCCCACGGGGATGGCACCGGCGTCGATCAGCCTTTGCACCACGGTGGCGCTGCGCTCAGGCGTGTAGGCGTAGTCGGGGCAGGCGGCGGTGGTGGGCACGCCGGCCAGGTCGATGTTGTCCTTGACGGCAAACGGGATGCCGTACAGCGGCAGCGTGGCGATGTCGCGGCCTTCAAGCGCAGCCGCATGGGCCGTGAGTTCGGCCAGGCTCAGGCGGTGGATCCACACGTGGCGCGGCAGCGCGGCTTCTTCGGCCCGGATCTGCGCGTACAACTGGGTGACAAGCTGCACGGGCGTGAGCGTGCCGTCGAGGTAACGCGCGCGCAGCGCGCCGAAAGACAGGTCAAGTCGCATCAAAGGCCTCATTCGGTGGCAGGGTTGGGAGCCATCGGGCTCAACAGGACCAGCGGCTGGCCGGCGGTGACCGGCTGGCCCTCGGCGCACAGCACCTCGTGGACCACGCCGTCGCTGGGCGCGAACACCGTGATTTCCATCTTCATCGACTCGACCACCAGCAACGTGTCGCCAGCGCGCACCGTGCTGCCCTTGGTCGCCAGCACCGACCACACGCCGCCCGACACCTCGGAGGTGACCACCTCGCCATCGAAGGCGCTGGCCGCGGCGGCACGCGCTTCGGCATCGGCATCGACGCGCTCGTCGACCGTCTCGGCCACACCGGCCACGCGCCAGCGCTCGCGCTCGTCTTCAAAGGCCGCTTGCTGGCGGGTCTTGAAGGCAGTGATGGCCGTCTCGTTGTCGCTCAGATAGCGCTGGTAATCGGCGAGCTTGAAACTGCCTTGCTCGATGCGCAGGTTGGTGCGTCCGGCGATGAAGTCGTCGCGCATCGTGAGCAGCTCATCGGCGCCCACCGGATAGAAGCGCAGCTGGTCGAAAAAGCGCAGCAGCCACGGCTTGCCGGGCTCGAAGTCGCGCGCGCCCTGACGCGCATCGCGCCAGCGGTTCCACATCTGCACGGTGCGCCCGACGAACTGGTAGCCGCCGGGGCCTTCCATGCCGTAGACGCACAGGTAGGCGCCACCGATGCCCACCGCGTTTTCGGGCGTCCAGGTGCGAGCCGGGTTGTACTTGGTGGTGACCAGCCGGTGGCGCGGGTCGAGCGGCGTGGCCACCGGCGCGCCCAGGTACACGTCACCCAGCCCGAGCACCATGTAGCTGGCCTCGAACACGGTGTCGTAGACGGCCTGGATGTCATTCAGCCCGTTGATGCGGCGGATGAACTCGATGTTGCTCGGGCACCAGGGCGCGTCCGAGCGCACCGACTGGATGTACTTGTCGATGGCCAGCCGGGTGGCCGCGTCGTCCCACGACAGCGGCAGCCACACGGTGCGGCTGGGCACTTCGATGTCGGCGATCGCCACGGCGCCGTCTTGCGCGTCGAGCATCACGTCCATCAGCGCGGCCAGACTCAGGCACGACGGGTCGTAGTGCACCTGCAGCGAGCGGATACCGGGCGTCAGGTCGACGATGCCGGGCAGCCGGCCCTCGTCGCGCCACGCCTGCAGCCGCTGCATCAGCGCGTGCACGTGGAAGCGCAGCGTGAGGTCGAGCTTCAACTCACCGAACTCGATCAGCAGGTAGGCGTCGCCGGCGCGGCGGTAGACGATCTCAATGCCATCGCCACCGGCAGCGCGGCGGTGCAGCACGGCGGCATCGGCCAGGGCGATGCCGCGGCTCGATGGCGCGCTCACGGGCTTGGCCGACGCAGCAGCCGCCGGCGCCAGCACCGCATCCTGGCCCTGCGCCAGCGCGCGGGCCTCATCGAGTGTGAGCGGCTTGAAGCGCACCGTGTTGCCCGGCGACAGCTGGCCCAGCTTCCACAGCTCGGCTTGCACCACGGTGGCCGGGCACACGAAGCCGCCCAGGCTAGGGCCGTCAGGGCCGAGGATCACCGGCATGTCACCGGTGAAGTCGATGGCGCCGATCGCGTAGGCGTTGTCGTGGATGTTCGACGGGTGCAGCCCGGCTTCACCGCCGTCGGTGCGCGCCCAGGTGGGCTTGGGGCCGATCAGGCGCACGCCGGTGCGGCTGGAGTTGTAGTGCACCTGCCAGTCGGTGGCAAAGAAGGTGGCGATGTCGTCGGGCGTGAAGAAGTCGGGCGCGGCGTGCGGGCCGACCAGCACGCCGATGTCCCAGTGCGTGCCGTGGGGCAAGGTGAGCGCGGCCGCCTGCGCGGGGCTGATGGCCGGCACCTCGGCTGCCACGCCATCGGGTGCGCCCAGATGCAGCACATCGCCGCCGCGCAACACGCGTCCGCCGTGGCCGCCGAACTGGCCCAGCGTGAAGGTCGAGCCGCTGCCCAGGTAGTCGGGCACGTCAAGGCCACCGGCCAGCGCCAGATAGGCGCGGCAGCCGCCCACGCCAGCGGTCTGGCCGACGCGGCCGATGCGCAGGGTCTGGCCCGCCCGCACCGCGTGCGGCTTGCCCATGGCGAGCGCGACGCCGTCGAGCGTGAGTTCGATCGGCGCGCCGCACACCGCCACGCGCGCCTCGCAGCGAAAGCGCAGCGCCGGTCCGGCCACGGTGATCTCGAGCGCGGCCGCGCCCTGTTCGTTGCCGACCAGCCGGTTGGCCAGCCGAAGCGCGAGCGGATCCATCGGACCCGACGGCGGCACGCCCACATCCCAGTAGCCCAGGCGGCCGGGCCAGTCCTGCACCGAGGTCTGCACGCCCGGCGAGATCACGTCGAAAGCACGGCTCGGCGCGACAAACGAGGCCAGGCTGCGCGTGGTGTGTCGGCCCAGCACGAAGGGATCGAACTGCATCACGCCGCGCAGGTACTCGAGGTTGGATTCGACGCCGTCGACGCGGCTCGCCGTGAGCGCGGCTGCCAATTTCGCGATGGCGTCGTCGCGGTCGCTGCCGTGGGCGATGAGCTTGGCCAGCATCGGGTCGTAGTAGGCGGTGACTTCGGTGCCCCGCTCGACCCAGGTGTCCACGCGCAGATCGGTCGGAAAGCTCACCTGCGTGAGCACGCCGGTGGCCGGCTGGAAGTTCTTGTACGGGTCTTCGGCGTACAGGCGCGCTTGCACCGCGTGGCCGGTTTGCGTGATGTGCAGGCCGTCGAGCGCGGGCATGTCGCCCGAGCCCAGCCGCACCATCCACTCGACCAGATCAACGCCGGTGACCGCCTCGGTCACGCCGTGCTCGACTTGCAGCCGCGCATTGACCTCGAGAAAGTAGAAGTCCTGCGTGCGCGCATCGACGACGAATTCAACCGTGCCCGCCGAGCGGTAGCTCGCCGCCTGAGCCAGCCGGCGCGCGGTGTCGTGCAGCGCGGCGCGCACCTCGGGCCGCAGGTGCGGCGCAGGCGCTTCTTCGACGACCTTCTGGTTGCGCCGCTGCAGCGAGCAGTCGCGATCACCTATGGCCAGCACCTGGCCGGCGCCGTCGCCAAACACCTGCACCTCAATGTGGCGCGCGTCGCTGATGTAGCGCTCGATGAACACGCCCGCATCCGAGAAGTTGGACTGCGCGAGGCGCCGCACCGTCTCGAAGGCGCCGCGCAGTTCGTCAGCGCCGGCGCACATCTGCATGCCGATGCCGCCGCCGCCGGCGCTGCTTTTGAGCATGACGGGGTAGCCGATGCGCTCGGCGCTGGTCAGCGCCTCGTCCAGATCGGCGAGCAAGCCGGTGCCCGGCAGCAGCGGCACGCCGCTCGAAGTGGCCAGCGCTCGCGCGGTGTGCTTCAGGCCGAACACTCGCATCTGCTGCGGCGTGGGGCCGAGGAAGACCAGCCCGGCCGCTTCGCAGGCCTCGGCGAAGCCGGCGTTCTCGGACAGGAAGCCGTAGCCGGGGTGGATGGCCTGCGCGCCGGTGGACAAGGCGGCTTCGATGAGGCGCGCGCTGTTCAGGTAGCTCGCGGCCACCGGTGCGGGGCCGATGCACACCGACTCGTCGGCCATCGTCACGTGCAGCGCGCCGGCATCGGCTTCGGAATACACCGCCACCGAACCCACGCCGAGGCGCTTGAGCGTGCGGATGACGCGGCACGCAATGGCACCGCGGTTGGCAATCAGGACCTTGTTGAACATGGCGGACTCGGCGGGAAGGCAGGTCGTCCTGCGATCAGAAAAAACGCACGCCGGTCGTCCGGCGCGCTGGAAACCTCAAACGGGATCCCAGACCAGAAAACGCACCGGCGTCGGGTTGTAGCCGTTGCACGGGTTGTTGAGCTGCGGACAGTTCGACACCAGCACCACCACGTCCATCTCGGCGTGCATCTCGACGTACTTGCCCGGCGCCGAGATGCCGTCCTCAAAGGTCAGGCGGCCTTCGGGCGTGACGGGCACGTTCATGAAGAAGTTGATGTTGGACACCACATCGCGCTTGGTCAGGCGGGGGATGTCGCTGGCCGCGTCGTCGCTGTGCGACAGCGCCAGCATGAAGCTGTCGCGGCAGCTGTGCATGTAGCGCTTCTCAATCGCGTAGCGCACGGTGTTGCTTTCGCAGGCACAAGCCCCGCCCAGCGTGTCGTGACGACCGCAGGTGTCGGCGGTGATCGTCATCATCGGCCGGCCCTCGCTCGACATCAGCACCGAGCCCATGGTCAGGTAGAGCGCGCCTTGCGCCTGGATGGTGCGCGTCAGGCTGTAGCGCTCGGCCACATCGGCCGCGCTGTAGAAAATGGTGTCGACCGCCTGATTGCCTTCGAGGTCGACGATGCGCAGGGTCTGGCCCTTCTTCACGACCTTGGCCCACGGGTCGCCGGCCAGGCAGGTCTCGTCGATCACCGCATCGGCGGGGTGGAGCGTGCTTTCAAGAGTGGAGGACATCACAGGAACCACCTTTCGGTGTTGATGAAGCCGCGATCGTTCTCGGCGCAGTGGCGCCGGCACACGTCATCGGCGGCGGCAGTGCCCGATCGCCTGGCGGTGAGCGTCACCGGCGTGGGTGCGTAGGTGGTGGCCGGATCGAGCGGATGCGGTGCGGCCGACAGCACCACCAGCACGTTCATCTCGAAGCGCACGTCGACGTGCTGGCCGGGGGCACGGTGCGCGGTGTCAAAGCGCAGCCGGCCGGCCTCGTCGGCCACCGCCTTGCTGAAGAAGTTGACGTTGGCGACCACGTCGCGCTTGTCCAGACCCCACTTGCCCAGCTCGACCAGAAATCCGTCGAGCCCGTTGCGGTGCATCGCGTTGCGCTGCTGCTGGTAATTGGCTTCACCGAAGCGCTGGCGTGTGGCGGCCGCGTCCATCACGCCGCACACGGTGTCGTGCCAGCCGCAGCTGTCGTCGGGAATCGAGCACAGCACCCGGCCCATGTCGGAGTACAGCGCATGGCCGCGCGTCAGGTGCGCGGTGTGCTGCGCCTTGAGCGTGTCGGGCATGTTGTAGCGCTCGGTTTTTTCTTCCTGGTTGAAGAACAGCGCCGACACGTTGGCGCGGCCTTCAAGGTCGGTCAGCCGCAGCGTGGTGCCACGGCGCAGCAGGCCCGACCAGTGCGCACCGCCGGGCAGCGTGTCTTGCCACAGCACGAGCGCCGGCGAAAACGGCGTGGCGTGGTCCGGCACGGCAGCGCGGGCCAGGGGGGTGAGGGTGTCGAAGCAGGTTTGCATGGGCACTGTGGTTTCAGCAGCGGGTTGATGGAGTTGAAGTGCTTGAGGCGCAGCAGGCCGGGGGCAAGGCGCCGGATTCGCTTCGCGGTCGCCGCCCGGACCGCGGGTCCGGGTGCCCTGCGCGGCTCGCGGCACGAGGCGGGTGCGCAAACTCGCCCTGCGGGCTCAGACATGCGCGCCCGACCGCGCTGCGCGCGGCAACCTCGCACCGCTGCGCTGCTCGGCGTCGCCCGAGACGCGACTCCAGCGCCTCGCCCCCGACCTGCCGAACCGCTGCGGTCAACCGCCGAAGATTCGCCAAACCGCTTGAACCCGTGCGAAGTGAGCGCTCGGCGGCCCGTGGGCGCAGCCGAGTCGCGCAGGGCGTCGGGGTCGGGGCGCGCGCGCCCCAAGTCCGCATGTTTGAGGCCGTGTAACCACGGCCGAGTTTGCGGACTTGCCCCGATGCCCGAGCAACGCAGGGAACCCCTCGCCACGCGAGGGGCCAGCCGTCGGGCCGCCGAGCGCTCACCCCGCACGGGCGGTTCATTGAGCAAGCCGAGGCATGCGAGCAACCCATCTCAGAACGCCTCACTTTGCAAGCTGAGCTTTTCAAGCAGGTCGAGGTCAGTCGCCATGCCCGAGCTTTCGCGGATGCTCGCCAGGATCTCGGCTCGCAGCTCGCGAAACGGTGCGCCGACTTTCATGTCCTGCGAGCGGCGTGCCGGCAGCGGCACATCGAGGATGCGTTCGACGCGGCCCGGACGCGGTGCCATCAGCACCACGCGCTGGCCCAGATAGATCGCCTCGTCGACGTCGTGGGTGACGAACACGATGGTGGTTTTCTCGATGCGGTGGATGTGCAGGATCAGGTCGTGCATCACCTCGCGCGTTTGCGCGTCCAGCGCACCGAAGGGCTCGTCCATCAGCAGCACCTGCGGGCGGCCCATCAGCGCGCGGGCGATCGCCACGCGCTGCTGCATGCCACCCGAGAGCTGGCTCGGATAGGCGTTGGCCACCTTGCTCAGGCCGATCAGGTTGAGCAGCGCGTCGGCGCGACCTGAGGCGGCCTCGACATCCGATGAGCTCAGGTTCTCTCGGCCGACTTTGAGCAGGCGGCTGAACTTGATGTTTTCCATCACCGTCAGCCACGGGTACAGGCTGTAGTGCTGGAACACCATCGCCCGATCGGCGCCGGGGGCTGTGATGGCGCGGCCGCTGCAAAGCACCTCGCCCGAGCTGTGGTGCTCAAGGCCGGCCAGGATGCGCAGCAGCGTGGACTTGCCGCAGCCCGAGGCACCCACCAGCGTGACGAACTCGTTGTCCTTGATCGACAGGTTGATGTCCTGCAACGCTGCGGGCGTGCCGGCCGGGACGCCGGAAAACACCTTGCCGACGTGGCGGATCTGAACCTTGGGCGTGGCGACGGAAGTGGTGGTGGTCATGACGGCTCCCGGGGTCAACGCTTGAAGTGCATGTAGGGAAAGGCGCGCCGATGCAGCCAGCGGAAGGCCTGGTCCATGAGCAGCCCGATCACCCCGATGAGGATGATCCCGGCGAAGATGGTGTCGGTCTTGAGAAAGCGCTGCGCCTTGAGGATGGAGTAGCCCAGCCCCGAGTTGCTGGCCACCAGCTCGGCCACCACCAGATAGGTCCAGGCCCAGCCCATGGTGATGCGCAGCGTGTCGAGCATGGCCGGCTTGGCCGACTGCAGCAGCACCAGCCGGATGATTTCACCGCGCGTCGCGCCCATGGTCTGCGCGGCCTCGATCTGCGCGGTGGGCACCAGGCGCACGTTCTCGGCCACCATCAGCACCATCTGGAAGAAGGTACCGATGAAGATGATGGCGATCTTGGCGCTTTCTTCGATGCCGAACCACAGCATCACCAGCGGAATGAAGGCCACCGCGGGCATGTAGCGGATGAAGTCGGTGAGCGGCTCGAGCAGCGCCTCGACGGGGCGAAACGCGCCGATCAGCAGGCCCAGCGGCAGCGCCAGCGCCGCCGACAACGCGAAGCCCGCCACCACGCGGTAGATGCTGATGCTGGTGTCAGCGATCAGGTCGTCTTCCATCAGCCACAGGTGCATGCGCTCGAGCACCGCCATCGGCCCGGGAAGAAACACCGGATCGACCCATCCGCTGGCCGACACGATCGCCCAGGCCACCAGCGGCAGCAGCAGACCCAGCAACGCGAAAGCCCAGTACTGGGCGCGCGACAGTCGGCCGGCAATGGCCCAGATGCTGGGCGCAGGCGGGACGGGGGTGACCTGGGGCCGCGGGGCGATCGGCCCGGCGGAAGGCTCAACGGTGAGGGGGGCGGTGGTCGACAACTCGGGCTCCAGAAGTGGCGGGATACATCAGGCGCAACAAGAGGGGCGCGTCACCACCCATGGCAATCGCGTTCCTCCCGGGCTTTTATCCCTCCGTGGAGCCGCAAGACCACTGCGGCCGACCGCTCTCGGACCAGACCACCCGTCAAATCGACCAGGCACGGAACCCTAGCTGTCTTGCTGATCAAGCAACACCGCTTGCACGAAGCGCCTCTCTCGACAGGGATCAACGCAACTTCGATGCCAGCGCACGCCGCACCAGCTTGGTGCTGCCTCGGGCGCATCGCTCACCTCAACCGGCGAGCGCAGGGCGTTCCCTCCGCAGCGGTTTCCAACGACAATTCGTGGCCGCTCGAAGGCGTGAGCCTCGCGTCGAATTCCCCCCTCGTTTCATCTGCTAGACATGGCCCGAAACACCAAACCCAGCACGCCCGCACCGGGCGGCCAGAAACTGCGTCAAACCCAAGCCGAGTACTCGGCCGTGCGCCCGCCGCCTGAGCCCGGCACCAAGACCATGATGTCGAGCGCAAAGATGTACGTGTGCCGCCGCTGCCACGCCAACTTCAAGACCGGCGATGGCAAGCCCGACCTGCGCATGCCCGGGCTGGGCAAATGCAACGCCTGCGTGGCTTTGGCAGCGGCATCGGCCGCGGCTGGCGGCTCGGGCCCGACCGGATCGACTTGAGCGAATCCTCCGCGTCTTCGGCGCCAGCCGGCATGCCCGAGGACTGCGGACCGGCCACCGCGGTGGTGATCGGCGCCTCAGGCGGTGTGGGCCGTGCGATTTGCGAGTCGTTGCGCGGCGACGCGCGCTACGCCCAGGTGCTGGCGCTGGGCCGCAGCGGCGGCGAGGCGATCGACATCGCGGTCGACATCACCGACGAGTCCAGCATCGCGGCAGCGGCAGCACAGGTCAGCCAGGCGACAGCCCACAGTGGTGCCGCATTGCGCCTGGTGCTCGATGCCACCGGCTTCTTGCATGGCGACGGGTTCGAGCCCGAGAAAAGCTGGCGCCAGCTCGATGCCGCGCACATGGCCCATGCCTTTGCGGTCAACGCGATCGGCCCGGCGCTGCTGATGAAGCATTTCTTGCCCTTGCTGCCGCGCAGTGGGCGCGCGGTGTTTGCCAGCCTGTCGGCCAAGGTCGGCAGCATCGGCGACAACCGGCTGGGCGGCTGGTACAGCTACCGCGCCTCGAAGGCGGCGCTCAACCAGCTGGTGCACACCGCGGCCATCGAGCTGGCACGGCGTCAGCCGCAGGCCATCTGCGTGGCGCTGCACCCGGGCACCGTGGCCACGCGGCTGTCGCAGCCGTTTTCGAAGTCGGGGCTGGAGGTGCAAACGCCCGCAGCGTCGGCAGCGCGGCTGCTGGCCACGATCGACGGTCTGAGCGAGGCCGACAGCGGCGGCTTTTTTAATCACCGGGGCGAAGCGCTGCCGTGGTGAGCGGCCCAGCGCGCAGCCCCGAGGCCCTCGCCTCAAGCCGCGCCTGAAGCTTTACTGCTCGACGAAGGCGCGCTCGATGACGAAGTCGCCGGGCGTCGAGGTGTTGCCCTCCTTGAAGCCGCGCGCTTCCATCATGGACTTGAGGTCGCGCAGCATCTCGGGGCTGCCGCAGATCATCACGCGGTCGGTCTCGCAGCTGAGCTGGGGCAAGCCGAGGTCGGCGCACAGCTTGCCGTTGTCGAGCAGCGTGGTCACGCGGCCCTGGTTGACGAAGGGCTCACGCGTGACCGTGGGGTAGTACAGCATCTGGTTGGTGACCATCTCGCCCAGGAACTCGTGCGCCGGCAGCTCGCGGGTGAGGTAGTCGTGATAAGCCAGCTCCTTGACCTCGCGCACGCCGTGGATGAGCACGACTTTTTCGAAGCGCTCGTAGGTGTCGGGGTCGCGGATGATGCTCAGGAACGGCGCCACGCCGGTGCCGGTGCCGATCAGGTACAGGTTCTTCGCGGGCAGCAGGTAGTCGATCAGCAACGTACCGGTGGGCTTTTTGCCCACGATGACGGTGTCGCCCGCCTGGATGTGCTGCAGCCGCGAGGTGAGCGGGCCGTCGGGCACCTTGATGCTCAGGAACTCGAGATGCTCGTCGTGGTTGGGGCTGACGATGCTGTAGGCGCGAAGCAGCGGCTTGTCGTTGACGCGCAGGCCGATCATGGTGAAGTGGCCGTTGGAAAAGCGCAGGCTCGCATCGCGGGTGGTGGTGAAGCTGAACAGGCGATCGGTCCAGTGGTGGACGCTCAGCACGCGCTCTTCGTTGAATGCACTCATGGGATCGGCGGGGTCGGGGTTTGGAAGACAGGCGATTTTCCACCGGCAGCGGCCGGCCCTTTGAAAGGCCGTGAATTCAAGGGGCGATGGTCACCTGCACGCCTTCACGCAACAGCGAACTCAGCGGCATCACCACCTTGGCGCCGGCGTCAAGGCCGCCGCGGATGACCACCTCGCGATCGCTGGTGCGGTCGAGCTGAACGGCCACGAAGCGCAGCCGGCCTTGCGCATCGACGATGGCCGCATGCGGCTTGCCGTCGCGGCTGAGCAGCGCGCCCGAAGGCACGCGCACACCGCCCAGGGTGTTGACGTCGAGCACGGCTTCCCCGCGCAGCCCGGCGGGCAGGCGCAGCTCGGAGTTGGGCAGCGCGAGCTCGATGCGCATGGTGCCGGTGGCCGCATCGATGGCGCCCGAACGGCGACGCAGCGTGGCCTTGAAGGTCTCGCCCGGAAACTCGCGAAACGACAGCGGCACCACCGCACCGAGCGGCACGTCGATGGCCGAGGACTGCGGCACGTCGACCACCACGCGCAGCTCGTCGAGCTTGGCCAGCCGCAACAGATACGCGTCGCCACCGCCACCATCACCGCTGACGCGATCACCACGCTCGACCAACCTTTCGGTGATCACGCCGGCAAACGGCGCGCGCACCCACTGAAACTGCTGCACCGCCTCGAGCCGCTTGACCTCGGCCGCAGCGGCAGCGGTGTCTGCGTGGGCGACCGCGAGATTGGCCACGAGGTTGTCTAGGCCCGAGGGCGACAGGAACTGCTGCTCGACCAGCGGCTTGGCGCGATCGACATTGAGCTGCGCCAGATGCTCGCGGGCCCGGGTCTGGCCGACGGCGGCTCGCGCACGCTCAAGCGACTGATCGACCTCGGGCGCGGCGATGCGCAGCAGCAGCTCGCCCGCCTTGACACGATCGCCCAGATCGACGCGCCGCTCGGCCACCGTGCCGCTGGTGCGCGCGAAGATGCGGGCCTCCTCGGTGGCCATGGCGCGCGCGGGCAGGCGCAGCGTGGTCTTGATCGGCGAAGCGGTGGCGATCACCACCCGCACCACAGGCGCCGAAGCGGCCGCTGCAGCGCTGGCCGCGGCGGGCGTGGCAGGCGTTTGGGCCTGCAGCGCTCCGAGGGCCAGGCCAGCGCAAGCCAGCGCGATGGCGCGGGCGATGGTGCGACGGCGGGAGTCAAAGGCGGGGGGTCGGGTCATGTTGGGAAGTCTCACACGTCGGGCGCGGCATCTTGCGTGGCGCCCACCGAGCGGGCGAATGGCCGCGCCAGCCGGGTGAACAGCAGCGGCACCAGCAGCAAGGTGGCCGCGGTGCCCAGCAGCAGCCCGCCGATCACCGCGCGGCCCAGCGGCGCGTTTTGCTCGCCGCCTTCGCCCAGCGCCAGCGCCATCGGCAGCACGCCCAGCACCATCGCCGCAGCCGTCATCAGCACCGGCCGCAGGCGCATGCGGGCGGCGGCGATGGCGGCATGGCGCGGCGAGAAGCCTTCGGCCACCCGGTCGCGCGCGAAGCTGGTGATGAGCACGCTGTTGGCGGTGGACACGCCCACCACCATGATCATGCCCATGAGCGCCGGCACGGTCAGCGGCGTGTCGGTGACCCACAAGCCGAGCACCGCGCCGCTGAGCGCCAGCGGCAGCGCGGCCATCGCGTTGAGCGGCAGCAGCCACGACTGAAAGTTGACCACCTGCACCAGGAACACCAGCACGATGGCCAGCAGCAGGCCGCTGGCAAGCTCGCCGTAGGCCAGGTTCATCGTCTGGCCCTGGCCGCGCAACTCGATCTTGTTGCCGGGCTTTTGCGCCGCGCGCAGCTCGGCCAGCGTGGGCTCGATGGCGCGCAGCACGCCGCCCAGGTCTTCGGTGCTCAGGTTGGCCAGCACATTGATGGCCGGCGCCAGCGTCACGCGGCTCACCGTGGCCGGCACGCGGCGCTGCTTGAGCGTGGCCACGCTGCCCAGCATCACCATCTGGCCGCTGGGGCCCAGGCGCACCGGCGTGTTCATCAGCGTTTGCGCGCTGTCGAGCGACAGCGGCGTGGCGATGATCTGCACCGGGTAGGACGTGCCGGTGACCGGATCGCCCCAGAAGTTGGGCGACACCGTGCCCGAGGTGCCCAGCACCGCCAGCACCGCGGTGGACACCTGCTGCGGCGTGACGCCGAGCTGCAGCGCGCGGGTGCGGTCGATCTCGATGAACAGTTGCGGCAGGTCGAACACCTGACGCAGCGTCACATCCTCGACGCCGGGAATGCGCTTCAAGGCGGCTGTCAGGGTGGCGGCGGCCTCGCGATTGCCTGCCACGTCGCGGCCCACCAGCCTGAAGTCGATGTCGGTGGGCGAGCCCCCGGCCAGCGTGAGTGCGGTGGTGTCGGCCGGGCGAAAGAAGGTCACCAGTTGCGGAAAGTCGGCGGCCAGCTTGCGCCGCAGCGCGGCCTGATAGCGCTCGATGGGCGCGTGCTGGGGCTTGAGCTGGACATAGATCTCGCCATCAAAGCTGCCCAGCGCGGCGCTGTCGACCCAGCCCAGGTTCACCGCGTCAGGCTGCCCGACCACCTCGGCGATGACGTCGATCTCGTCTTCGGGCAACAGCTCGCGGATGGCCAGCTGCACGTCGGAAAGAATCCGTGCGGTTTCCTCGAGCCGCAAGCCGCTGGGCGCGCGCACGTGCAGCCGCATCAGGCCGGCATCGGTGCGTGGAAAGAAGCCCTGCTCGAGCTGGCTGCCACCCCATGCGCCCAGCGCCACCACCGCCAGCACCAGCCACAGCAGCAAGCCCGGACGAACGGCCACGCGCTGCAGCAGCGTCACGTACACATCGCGAAGCAGATTCAAGGCTCGTTCTACATGGCGATGGACCCGCTCGGCCGCATCCGGGCCGTGCCGTTCGCGTCGCGTCAGCTCGGCGGGGATCAGCAAATAAGCCAGGCTAGGCACCAGCGTGCGCGACAGCAAAAAGCTGAACACCATCGCGAACACCACCGCGCAGGCCATGGGCTTGAGCACATAAGCCGGCACGCCGCTCAGCCAGAAGACCGGCAGGAACACGATGCAAATGCACAGCGTGGAGACGAATTCCGGGAACACCACCTCGCCCGCGCTGTTGAGGATGGCCTCGCGCACCGGCTCGCCGCTGGCGATGCGGCGGTTGCAGTTCTCGATCTCGACCAGCGCGTTGTCGACCAGGATGCCGATGGCCAGCGCCAGACCACCCAGCGTCATCAGGTTGAAGGTCATGCCGCTGGCATACAGACAGGCCACCGAGCCCAGCAGTGCCAGCGGGATCGAGGTCAGCACCACCAGCGTCGAGCGCAGGCTGCCGATGAACAGCAGCACCACCGCCGCCACCAGCAAGCCGACCAGCACGGCTTCGTGCATGACGCTGCGCACCGCCGCACGCACGAACACGCTCTGGTCGAACAGCGGCTCGATGCGCATGCTGGGCGGGGCGGCGGCGCGGATCTCGGGCAAGCGCGCCAGCACCTGATCGACGATGTCCACGGTCGAGGCGCCACCGAGTTTCAGCAGCGACACCTGCACCGCGTTGGCCCCGTTGAGGCGCACCAGGTTGGTCTGCACCGCCGGCCCGTCGCGCACGCTGGCCACGTCGGTCAGACGCACCACGCGACCATCGACCTGGCGGATCGGCAGCTCGGCGAATTCGGCCACCGCATTCGGGCTGGCGTTGAGCGCCACCTTGAACTCGGTGCGGCCCTCGCGCAGCGTGCCCGAAGGCAGCGTGAGGTTTTGCACCGACACCGCCGCGCTGACGTCGGCGGCGGTCAGGCCAAAGGTCTGCAGCGCCTTCGGATCGAGCTCGACCATCACCTGCCGCGAGGCGCCGCCAAAGGGCAGCGTCAGGCGGATGCCGGGGATGGTCTGGATCTGGCTGCGCAACTGCAGCCGCGCGAAGTCGTACAGACCGCTGTCGTCAAGCGTGTCGGAGCTCAGCACCAGGTTGAGCACCGGCTGGCTGGTCGGCGAGTTGCGCACCACCAGCGGCGGTGAGGTGCCCGAGGGCATGCGGCGCAAGATGCTCTGCGACACGGCGGTGATCTGCGTGATGGCCAGATCGATCTGCACATAGGGCTGGAAGTCGACCCTGACGATGGCCACGCCGTCGGTGGTCTCGGAGCGCACCTCGAGCACGTCGTCTACGTTGTTGAGCACCGACAGCTCGCTGAACGAGCTGATCTTGGAGGCCATCTCGCGAGCGTTGAGGCCGTTGTAGTTCCAGATCAGGTTGACGCTGGGCGTGTCCACTCGCGGCAAGATGTCGGTCGACATCCGACGCGCCGACAGCGTGCCCACCAGCACCAGCAAGATGGCCAGCACGGCGATGCTGTACGGGCGGCTGAGGGCGTAGCGGACGATCCACATGGGAGCACGAGGTTAACGTGGCCGTGCGAATGGCCGGAAAATACGCGGGTCCGGCACCCCGTTGCCACGCCTAAAGGCACCTCACCATGACCCACCCGACGATGCGAATTGCCCCCAGCTTGTTGTCTGCCGACTTCGCCCGCCTGGGCAAAGAGGTCACCGCCATCATCGAAGCCGGCGCCGACCTGATCCACTTCGATGTGATGGACAACCACTATGTGCCCAACCTCACGGTGGGCCCGCTGGTGTGCAGCGCGATCAAGCCCTACGCCGTGCGCGACGGCCAGCCGGTGCCCATCGACGTGCACCTCATGGTCAAGCCGGTGGACGCGCTGATCCCCATGTTTGCCCAGGCCGGCGCGTCACTCATCACCTTCCACCCCGAAGCCAGCGAGCACATCGATCGCACGGTTCAGCTGATCCGCTCGTTCGGCGTGAAAGCCGGGCTGGTGCTCAACCCGGCCACGCCGCTGAACTGCCTCGACCATGTGCTCGACCAGCTCGACATCGTGCTGCTGATGTCGGTCAACCCCGGCTACGGCGGGCAAAGCTTCATCGAGCACGTGTTGCCCAAGATCGAGGCGGTGCGAAAGCGCATCGACGCCACCGGGCGCGACATCTGGCTCGAGGTCGACGGCGGCATCAAGGCCGACAACGCCCAGCGCGTGGGCAACGCCGGTGCCGACACGCTGGTGGCCGGCTCGGCGGTGTTCTCGGGCGGCCAATACCGCCAGGCCATCGAGACCCTGCGCACCAACGCGCTGATCGGACAAGGCCTGCGCGCGGCACCCGGTGCCCATGGCGCCTGAGCTCGGCCACATCGAGGCCGTCGTCTTCGACCTCGACGGCACGCTGATCGACAGCGCCGCCGACATTGCCCATGCGCTGAATGCGGCGCTGGCTTGGGGTGGTCTGCGCGGCTTCGATCTGGCCACGGTGCGCGGCTGGATCGGCAACGGCCCCAATGCGCTGATCGCCAACGCGCTGAAGTCGCAAGGCGCCGACAGCGACGACCTGGCTTTGCGTGAGCGCCTGCACCAGCGCTTCATCGAGGCATCGCACGCCGCGCCTTTCGACCACGGCTCGGTCTATCCCGGCATCGTCGACATGCTGGGCGAGCTGCACGGGCGGCTGCCGCTGGCGGTGGTGACCAACAAGCCCACGCCGCTGGCGCGATTGGTGATCGAGATGGCCGGCCTGATGCCCTGTTTGCGGCAGGTGCTGGGCGCCGACACGCCGCAGCAGCGCAAGCCGGCACCGCTGAACCTGCAGACCACCGCACGCGAACTGGGCGTGGGGGTGTCGAGCCTGCTGATGGTTGGCGACGCGCCGCCGGACGTGCTGGCCGCGCAGGCCGCTGGCTGCGCCTCAGCGCTGGTCAGCTGGGGCTATGGCGCGCACGCGGTCGCCGCAACGCTGCAGCCGTGGCGGCTGGATCACCCGCAGCAACTCACCGACGGCCTTCGTGCCGCCGGACGCTTGCCACGAGCGGCCCCCTGAGGGGCCGGGACTGGGCGTCAGATCCGGGCCGGATTGCTGGTCTTGAGCAGCCACTGCATCAACATTGAATACAGCTCGCCAGGCTCTACGGGCTTGGCGATGTGCGCGTTCATTCCGGCCGCCAGGCAGCGCACGCGATCGTCGGCGAAGGCGTTGGCGGTCATGGCCAGAATCGGCACCGTGAACTGGCCCGGGATGGCGCGAATCTCACGCGTGGCCTGCAGGCCGTCCATGACCGGCATCTTCATGTCCATGAGGATCAGCGCATAACTGGTCGTGCGGACCCGATCGACCGCCTCTTGCCCATCATTCACCACGTCGACGACGAACCCGGCGTCCTCGAGCAGGCCACGCGCCACGACCTGGCTGATGGCGTCGTCCTCGACCACCAGAAGGCGCAGACCCGCAAAGCGCAGCGCCAGCACCTCGCGCAGCGACTCGGCGTTCGGCCCGGCGTGAGCATCGTCGCTGAGGGCGCGCTTCAGGTGCGCCGTCATCCAGAACGTGCTTCCGACACCGGGTTGACTGGTCATGCCGACATCGCCGCCCATCAGCTTGGCCAGTCGCCTGCAAATCGCCAAGCCCAGCCCGCTGCCACCATATTTGCGCGTTGAGGACTCATCGACTTGCGAGAACACCTGAAACAGCCGGTTCTGCTGTTCGGCGCTCAGGCCGATCCCCTGGTCGGACACCTCAATATGCAGTTGCAGGCTGTGGTCGTCGTCTTCGGTGGCTCGCACGCTGATTTCGACACGCCCATGATCAGAGAACTTGATGGCGTTGCCCACGAAGTTCAGCAAGATCTGCTTCAGCCGCAAGGCGTCGCCGCACAACTGGTCGGGCGTCGTTAGGTTGATATGGCTGGACAACTGCAAGCCCTTGGCCAGCGCCTGCGCTTCCAGCATGCGCACGCTCTCGTCGACCACGCGCGCCAGCGAGAAGTTTTTCTCCTCCAGCGTCAACTGGCCCGCTTCGATGCGCGAGATGTCCAGAATGTCACTGATGATGGCCAGCAGGTGCCGCGACGCCTGCGCTCCCTTCGTCAGCCAATCGATCTGGGTCGGATCGGTGGCGCGACGCAGCGCCAGATCGGTCATGCCCATGATGCCGTTCATCGGCGTGCGAAGTTCGTGGCTCATGTTGGCCAGGAACATGCTCTTGGCTCGGCTCGCGGCCTCGGCCGCGTCCCGGGACTCCGCCAGCTCCGCGGTGCGCGAAAAAACGAGATCTTCGAGGTGGTGCCGGTGCTGCGCCAACTCGTCGGCCAGTTGCTTTCGCGCCGTGTTGTCGGTGCCGATCAGAAGGTAACCAATGATGCTGTCGTGCGCGTCGCGCAGCGCCGTCACCGACACCACGGCTGGAAACCGGCTGCCATCCTTGCGGATGTAGGTCAGCTCGTGGATGTCTTCGATGCCGCGTGAAGCCTTGAACACCAGCGCCTCGAATCCCGGGGCGATCTTGATACCCAGCTCGGTGCTGAGTTTGTGAGCGTGCTCGATCAGCTCCTGCGGATCGGAAATGTCCGCCGGCGTGATCTTGTTCAACACGTCGGCCGAGGAATACCCCAGCATGCGCGCCGCACCAACGTTGAAGATCTGAATGACGCCCTTGGCATCGGTCGCGATGCTCGAGAAATAGGCGCTGTTGAGAATCGCGCTTTGCAGGGCGCCGGTGCGCAGCAGACTCTCCTGACGACGGACTTCATCGATGTACTCGACGGTGCCCATCGGGCCGAGTGTCACGGGAATCTGGGTGGGCATACGGACCTTAGACTGAACTTGCATGTCGCGTGTCGCGCGCCCGAGGGTGCTGAGGGCACCGAAGTTCGTTATACGCCTGTTTGCAAGGCGAAGGTCCTGCGGCTGGCCTCCCTTGTGTGCGCATCGCCAGAAGTTCGGCTCCGGATGGCCGAAACATTGGTGCCCGGGTTGAGGCCACAAGGGCTGTTTGAGCACGCTTGGGGCCACTTTGTCAGCACGAAGGCCCCAGTGCGCGGACAATAGGCTCTTTCTTGACACGATCAGGCCCCTGTCGTGTCGGCATTACCTGAGAGGTTCACCCGCGCCATGGCCACCCCACGAACCAAAACCCCCACCACCGCCACCGCCACAGCGGCCGACAACGTGAAGTTGAGGCAGACCCAGGCGGAGTATTCAGCGGCCCGGCCGTCTTCAGAGCCCGGCATCAAGCCGATGATGTCGAGCTCGAAGATGTATGTCTGCCGCCGCTGCCAGGCCAATTTCAAGACCGGCGAAGGCAAGCCCGATCCGCGTCTGCGCGGTCTGGGCAAGTGCAACAAGTGCCTCGACTCGGCTGCCGCGGCGCAGTCGTCTGAAATCGCTGCCTGAGCCCGACGAGTCAGTCCTCGCTGAGGTGCCCGGCGCGCTGCTGCTTGGTTTCGATGTAGCGGGCGTTGTGCGGGTTCACCGGCGCATGCAGTGACTGGCGCTCGACCACCTCGATGCCACCGGCGGTGAGCGCCTCGATCTTTCTCGGGTTGTTGGTGAGCAGCCGAATGCGCGAGATGCCCAGCTCGCGCAGCATGGACACCGCAGCGCCGTAGTCGCGCTCATCGGCCGCAAAGCCCAGGTGGCTGTCGGCCTCAAGCGTGTCGAGCCCGGCGTCTTGCAGCCGATAGGCGCGCAGCTTGTTGGCCAGCCCGATCGAGCGGCCCTCTTGTTCCAGATACAGCAGCACCCCGCCATCGACGGCCAGCCGCTCCACGGCTCGGCGCAGCTGATCGCCGCAATCGCAGCGCAGGCTGCCCAGCAGGTCGCCCGTCAGGCATGACGAGTGCATGCGCACCAGCACCGGCTGCGCAATGTCGGGCTGGCCGACGATGATGGCCAGGTGCTCGGCGCCGGTGTTTTCTTCCCGAAACAGCGCCAGCTCGCAATCCTCGCGGGCGGCCAGCGGCACGTGGGCGTCGCTGATGCGGCGCAGCGACGGGATGCGCACGCGCTGGGCTTGCTGCACATCGGCCACCGTCAGGCTCAGCAGCTGGGCCTGGGCCACCTGCGAGCGGGTGGCGGCCGACTCCTGGACCACCAGCAGCGCCGGTGCCAGGCGTGCGAGCCTGGCCAGCTGGAGCGCGGCGCGCATCACCGGCGATTCGGCCACCACGGGGCGCGCGCCGCTGCGCAGGCGTTGTGGCACCTCGGGCACGATCTCGCCCAGCGGGATGACGGCGGCCAGCTGGAACACATCGTCGAGCGAGATGGCCGCAGGCAGCGCAATGGCCAGCGGGCCGGGCGGAACCGACTCGGCACCCGCGGTGCGGCGCCGCTCGCCACTGAGCAGCAGCTGCATGGGCGCGCCGAGGTCCGCCAGCCAGCGCAAGCGTGCAGCGCAGAGGTTTTCCACCACGCACACCAGCAGCGCATCGGTAGGCGGGGCGGCGTCGTGTTCGAGCAGACGCACGGCGCGGCCGTGGGCCAGTTCGGTCATGGCACGGTCCACCCGCACGGCGGCCAGGTCAGGCGCAGCGCCGGCTGGGGCCTTGGGGCCGGAGTTCATGGAAGCAAGGCGATCGTTCATCAGCTCAACCAAATCGGTAATCGGCCGCGAAGTCCGGCTGGCGCACGGCCTGCACGTACTCGCGGGTGTATCCAGGGAACAAGGCCACGATGCGCCCGCCATCCATGCGGTACCAGCTGCGGCACTGGCTCCACACCGAGCCTTCGAGCCGCGACTGCAGGCGATGGTTGTGCTGCCGGAACACATCGCCTCGCACATCGATCCAGCGCTGGCCGCGCTCGCGCACGGCCTTCATGCAAGCGATCGCATGGTCAACCTCAGGCTCAATGTAGAGCAAGGTCGAAGTGTGACCTGTGCCGGTGTTGGGTCCGAGCATCAAGAACAGGTTGGGAAAGCCCGCCACCGTGATGCCGTGATAAGCCTCAGGCCCGTGCTGCCAGGCCTCGCGCAGCGTGCGACCGGCCACCCCAGTGACCGCCACCGAAGACAGCAGCTCGACCGCATCGAAGCCGGTGGCGCACACCAGCGTGTCGATCGTGCGCTCGCTGCCATCGGCGGTGACGATGCCGTGCGCGGTGATGCGCTTGATGGGCTCGGTCACCAGCTCGACGTTCGATCGGCCAAGGGCAGGGTAGAAATCGTTCGAGTAAATCAGCCGCTTGCAGCCCAGCGGGTAGGGCGGCACGAGTCGCTCGCGCAGCGCGGGATCGCTGACCTGTCGATGCAGGTGCGAGGTGGCCATCTTGAGCAGCACCCGGCGCGCCAGCGTGCCGTCCTCGAACCCGCGGCGGCCCCATTCAAGCAGCTGCATCCAGCCCCAGCGCACCACCGCCGCATACGGCGGCAAGCGCGCCAGCAGGTGATCGAGCAGGCCGTAGGGGCGGTCCGAGCGCGGCAGCACCCAGTTGGCGGTGCGCTGGAACACATGCAGCCGCTGCGCCTTGTCGGCGATCGGCGGCACCAGCTGCGAAGCGGTCGAGCCGGTGCCGATCACCGCCACGCGCTGGCCCGCCAGGTCATGGCCGTGATCCCAGCGCGCCGAGTGCATGCGCCGGCCCTGAAAGTCGGCCAGACCGGGAATGTCAGGCCAGCGCACCTGGCTCAGCGGGCCGGTGCTGCACACGAAAAAGCGCGCTTGCAGCGCATCGCCGCGGTCGGTGGCGACATGCCACACGCCGCTGGCCTCGTCGAAGCGGGCCTCGGTCATGCACGTGGCCAGCCGCATGTGGGCGAGCAGCCCGTGGCGCACGGCCAGCGCCTGCATGTAGGCCTGGATCTCGGCGGCGGCGGCAAAGCGGCGCGTCCAGCCGGGGTTGGGCGCGAAGGAAAACGAATACAGCGGCGCGGGCACGTCGACGTGGGCGCCGGGATAGGTGTTGTCCCACCAGGTGCCGCCGAGACCAGGCTGCTTTTCAAGGATGACGAAGTCGTTGATGCCGGCGCGCTTGAGCTGGATGGCCATGCACAGGCCCGACATGCCAGCGCCCAGGATCACGACCTCATGACTGGAACTCTGCGGGCCGCGCGCGGCATCCATGGGCGCTCGCACGAAGCGGGCGATGCGCTCGAGCGCCTCATTGGCGCTGCGAAGCAGGCCACCATGGGTCTGGAACAGGTGCCAGCGCCCGGCGGTGATATCGCAGGTCGACGCCACACCCGCTGCTTGCAATTTGGCGTGCAGCCGCAGCGCCTGTTCGTGCAGCATCTCGTCGGTGCCGGCCTGCACGAGCGTGGGCGGCAGGCCGCGCAGATCGGCGCGCAGAGGCGACACGCGCGGGTCTTGGGCCGCCGCCGATGGGCTCGAAGCACCGCCCAGGTAGTGCGCGGCGCAGGAGCGCGCCCACTCGATGCTGAGCATCGCCTCGCCGCGCGGTGGCACCACGCTCGCATCATCCATGACCAGATCGACCCACGGCGACAGCAGCACCAAGGCGACCGGCAGCGCCGCACCTTGGTCGCGCAGTGCCACTGCGGCCGACAGGGCCAGACCGCCGCCGGCCGAGTCGCCCGAGAGCACCACCGGGCCTTCGGCGCTCAGCGCCTTGAAGACGGCCAGGGTGTCGTCGAACCCGGCGGGAAAAGGTTGCTCGGGCGCCAGCCTGTAGTGGGGCACAAACACCGGCAAGCCGGTGAGCAGCGCCAGCCGGGTGGTCAATGCGCGGTAGGTGGCGGGCGAGCCCAGGCAATACGCGCCACCGTGCACATGCAGCATCACCCCGGCGCGCTCGCCCGCGCCGCCCGGTGGGCGCAGCCATTCGCCGGCCACGCCGCCCACCCGGGCCGGTTCGATGGTCACGCCCGGTGCCAGCAGCGCACCAGCCGTCATGCGCTCGACCCAGCGGCGCTGGAAGGCCACCGAAAAGCGCGGCGAGAACACCGGCTTGAGCAGCAGACGTATCGACGCTCGCAGCATGGCTGCGGTCACTGCCTCGCGCACACCTCGCGGCTGATAGAGCGTCATCGTGTGCTGCCGTTCATGTCGATCCATCTTAAGGCGGCGTCCCCGGCGAACCGGCCTGCCAGACGGCTTTCAGTCGCCCAGCCCCAGAGCGCGGCACACCATCGCCTCGCCCAGCGCAGCGGCCACGCGCTCGGCCGAGGGATCGCCGAGATGACCGACCAAGCCCAGCATCGGCGCGCCATGCCGGCGATGCAGCATGCGCGCAAGGGTGTCGATGTTGTCTTGCGCCAGACCCATGTGCGGGTCGATGCAGTTGGCCACCCAGCCGACCAGATTCAAGCCGCGCGCGGCAACGGCCTGCGCCGTGAGCAGCGCGTGGTTGATGCAACCCAGCCGCAGGCCAACCACCATCACCACCGGCAGGCCGAGGGCTGCGGCCAGGTCGTCGGCCCCCCAGTCGCTCGGCGGGTCGGTCAAGTCGTTGGCGACCACCAGCGGCACGCCAAAGCCGCCGACGCCTTCGACCACCAGCGCGTCGCAGCGCGACATCAATCGGTGGGCTCCAGCGATCAGCGTGTGCGGCTCGATGCACCGACCCTCGAGCCGGGCGGCCAGGTGGGGCGCGCAAGCGGCCTCAAAGAGGCTGGGGCAGACATCGGTGCGCGTCAGGGTGATGCTGCTGGCCGCGAGCAGCGCCTCGACGTCGTCGTTGTGCCAATGACCCTCAGCGCCAGACGCACCGCTGCCCCACGAAGCCCCGGCGGCCACCGGCTTGTAGCCGGCCACGCACAACCCACGTCGACCCAGCAGGTGCAGCAAACCGGCGCTGATGGCGGTCTTGCCGACCTCGGTGTCGGTGCCAGTGACGAAGCAGCCGCGCAAGGGGGGCGGTGTTGGCTCCCCGTCCAAAGCCGTGACGCTCATGCCGCGACCCCCGCAGCGCGGGCGGCCAGCGCCAGCGCGCCGACCAGTCGATCGACATCGGTGGCGCTGTGCGACGCGCTCAGCGTGATGCGCAAGCGCGCGCGGCCTGCCGGCACGGTGGGCGGACGAATCGCCGGCACCCACAGCCCCTGCGCCTCAAGGGCGGCCGACGCGGCCAGCGCCTCGGCGCTGCCACCGACGATCAGCGGCTGGATGGCGGTGAACGAGTCGGCCAGTTGCCAGCGGGTCGCCGCCGAGTCGGTGCCGTCCGGCGCCTGCGGCAGCGCTGCCGCCAGCCCATGGCGCAACTCGGCAACCCGGGCCGCCAGTTCGCGGCGGCGGCGATCGCCCTCGTCGCCACGGATCAGCCGCAAGCTCGTGCGCAGCGTGTGCGCCATGGCCGGCGGCGCGGCGGTGGTGTAGATGTAGGCACGCGCGCTTTGCACCAGCCAGTCGATGACGGTGCGGTGCGCGGCCACAAAGGCGCCGCCCACGCCGGCCGCCTTGCCCAGCGTGCCCATGCAGATCAGCCGCTCGCTGCGCAGGCCAAAGTGCGACAGCGTGCCACGGCCTTGTTCGCCGATCACGCCAAAGCCATGCGCGTCGTCGACCACGATCCAGGCGTCGTGCCGCTCGGCCAGCGCCAGCAGCTCGGGCAGGCGCGCCAGATCGCCGTCCATGCTGAAGACACCGTCGGTCACGATCAGCTTGCGCGGCGTCTTGCAAGCAGCCAGCCGCCGCTCGAGCCCCGCCAGATCATGGTGCGGCCAGGTGTAGGCCGCCGCCTTGGCCAACCGCGCGGCGTCGAACAGCGAAGCATGGTTGAGCACATCGGAATAGGTCGAGCAGCCCTCGTCGCCCAGCGCCGTGAGCAGCGCCAGATTGGCCAGGTAGCCAGTGCTGAAAGTGAGCGCCCGCACCTCGGGAATGTGAAGCGTGAGCATGTCGGCCAGATCGTCTTCGAGCAGCGCATGGGCGCGCGAGTGGCCGCTGATCAGGTGCGACGCGCCGCTCCCCACGCCGTACAGGCGGGCGCCTTCGGCCCAGGCTTCGATCAGCGCCGGGTGCTTGGCCAGACCCAGGTAGTCGTTGCTGCAAAAGCCGAGCAGCTCACGCGGCGTGGCCGCGTCACCATCGGCGCTCACCTGCTGCACCGGCGCGCAGGCGGTCTCGACCGTGCGGCGACGACGGCGCATGGCCTGCGATTCGCGATCGGCGAGTTGCCGGGCCAGGTGTTCGAGCATGGTCAGGTGTGGGCGGCGACGGGGGCGTCAGGAGCTTTGGGCGAGCCGCCTCAGAGCACCGCGTCCAGCGTGGCGAGCGTGCGAGTGGCGAGAAACGCCACGTGCTCTTCGTTCAACAGGTAGGGCGGCATCAGATAGACGGTGCGGCCGATCGGACGGATCAGCAAACCCTGCGCGCGGCCAGCCAGGTGAAAACGCTCGGCAAAGCGCTCGCCGGCGAATTCGGGCCGCACGTCGAACGCCCAGATCATGCCGCGCTGGCGCACGTGCTCGAGCCGCGCATCGCCGTGTAGCCGCTCGGCCAGCGCCGCGGTGAGCAGCGCGCCGGTGTCTCGGTTGCGCTGCAGCACCGGCTCTTCGTCGAAGCGATCGAGCACGGCCAGCGCCGCACGGCACGCCAGCGGGTTGCCGGTGTACGAATGCGAATGCAAAAAGCCGCGCGCGGTGTCGTCGTCAAGAAAGGCCTGGTAGATGGGGTCGCTGGCCAGCACCAGCGACAGCGGCAGGTAGCCGCCGCTGATGCCCTTGGACAGGCACAGCAAGTCGGGCCAGATCGCCAGCGTGCCGCCAACCGACGCCTCCGACGCCTGCTCGAAGGCAAAGAAGCTGCCGGTGCGCCCACACCCCACGGCGATCTCGTCGGCGATCAGGTGCACCTGATAACGGTCGCACAGCGCTCGCACTTCGCGCAGGTAGACGGGGTCGTGCATCGCCATGCCGGCGGCGCACTGCACCAGCGGCTCGAGGATGACCGCAGCGATCTGAGCGCCGCGCGCCGCGAGCAACTCGCCGAGTTCGGCTGCAGCACGCCGCGCCACATCGGCCGCCGACTCGCCCGACTCGGCCTGCCGCGCATCAGGCGACATCACCACGTGCGAGCGCATGAGCAGCGGGTCGTAGGCATCGCGGAACACCGCCACATCGGTGACCGCCAGCGCACCGATGGTTTCGCCGTGATAGCCGTGGCGCAGGCAAACGAATTCACGCTTGTCGCCCTGACCCCGGTTGCGCCAGCTGTGAAAGCTCATCTTCAGCGCGATCTCGACCGCCGAAGCGCCGTCGCTGGCAAAAAAGGTGTGCCCCAGCGCGTGGCCGGTGCGCTCCGAAAGCCGCTCGGCCAGCTCGACCGCCGGCGCGTGGGTGCAGCCGGCGAGCAGCACATGCTCGAGCGTGTCGAGCTGCTGCTTGAGCGCCGCGGTGATGCGCGCGTCGGCGTGGCCGAACAGGTTGACCCACCACGAGCTGATGGC
>JBBAPK010000007.1:0-27277 GCA_040400875.1 Burkholderiaceae bacterium
GAGCCAGCGGGCACGCCCACCGCAGCGCTCACCGGCGCGCGCGTCACCGGCCGCGTGAGCCTGTCGGCCCAGTTGGCCGCCAAGGCAGCGCCCGGCGACATCGTGTTCATCTTTGCGCGGGCCGTTGAGGGGCCGCGCATGCCGCTGGCCATTTTGCGCAAGACCGTGGCCGACCTGCCGATCGACTTCACGCTCGACGATTCGATGGCGATGTCACCGGCGATGAAACTGTCGAATTTTCCGCGCGTGGTCGTGGGCGCACGCATCTCGAAATCGGGCAACGCCATGCCCAGCCCCGGCGACCTGAGCGGACAACTCAGCGACGTGAAGGTGGGCGCCGAGGGCCTGCAGATCGTCATCGACAGCGTGCAGCCCTGAGCGCGGGGCGCTGAAGCGCTAGCAGGCCACGCCCGCCGCGCGGGCTGCGGCCACGCAAGCCGCGCTGACTTGCGCCGGGTCTTCCTCGTGCGCCAGGTGGCCCAGCCCGACCAGTCGGTGCACATCGACCGCCGACGCTGCAGCGCACATCGCACGCACCTGCTGCGCTTGCTCGGGTGCGACCGTTTTGTCCTTGTCGGCCACCACCAGCAGCAGCCGGGTGCTCAAACCGGGCAGATCGCGCAGCAAGGGCCTGACGTCCCAGTTGGCCATCATCGCCAGCGCGCCTTGCACATGCCCCGGGTTGCGAACCAGCTTGGCGTAAAGCGCACGGCCTGCGGAATCCAGCGCCGAGCCGGTGCTGTCGATCAGGCGGTCGATGGCGCGAGGGTCTGCGGCCTGGCCGGCAAAAAAGCTCGGCGCGAAAGGCAATGCCGCCATCACCTTGGCCACCGGTGGAAAGACCATCCCGGCCAGTCCGGGCAGGGGCAAAAAAGCGCCGTTGAGGCTGATCAGCAGCTTGGGTGCGAGCTGCCCGTCGAGACACATGCGCGCAGCCAGCGCGGCCCCGGCCGAATGTCCGATCACCACGTCCGGGCAGGCGCCCAATGCTTTCATCAGCTCACCGGCGGCGCGCGCCATGCCGGGCAGCGACGACTGCCACGACAGCGGCATGCTGCTGAAGGCATGCCCCGGCAGGTCGATGCAAATCAGCTCGAAGTGCCTGCCCAGCCACGGCAGCATGGGAACCCACGAGTGCCCCGACGCGCCTGTGCCGTGCAGCAACAGAGCCAGCGGCGCCGGCCCGGCGGGATGGTCGCCCGCTGCGCTGCGCGCGAAGCGCTGCACATGCCAGCGCACGCCACCCGCATCGACGAAGCTGCTGGCCTCGCGATGCGGCCAATCGCGCCCGTCGCGGTTCCAGTCCAAACGATCGGCCATGGCCAGCCTAGCGCGAGACCGCCGCAGCAGCCACGGCTTGGCCAGCCTGCGCCACCGCGCGCGACAAGGCGGCTGAGCCCGCATGAGGCAGAGGCAGATAGGTCGCGCCCATCGTGCGCGCCAGTGCCTGCGCTGCCGCCTGAGGCTGCGGCGCGGTGTCAATCAGCAAGGTGCTCAAACCCGCCAAACGGTACTGGCGCGCAGCCAGCTCGACATCCTCGGCCGCACGCGCGCGGCCTGGGCTGCCGTCACGCGCCACGTTGCCACGGCCGTCGGTGAGCAGCACCACGATGGGTGTTTCGCCGCGCCTTGAAATCTGCTGGCCGAGAGCTGCTGCTGCATCGATGCCGCTGGCCAGCGGCGTGCCCCCGCCTCCGGGTAAACCGGCCAGGCTGCGCTTGGCGCGCACCAGCGAACGCGTGGGCGGCAGCAGCAACTCGGCCACGCGGCCGCGAAACGACAACACCGCCACCTGATCGCGGCGCACATAGCAATCGGCCAGCAGCAACTCGACCGCGCCCTTGGCCTCGGCCAGGCGGTTGAGCGCTGATGAACCCGATGCATCCACCACGAACACCGTGGTCGTGGCACTGCGTTGCTGGTAGCGCGTGACGTGGAAGTCGTCTCTGCGCACCTGCACCCGTGCCACTGGCACGGTGTGCTTCGTCGAACTTCGCTTGCGCGCGGTGACCACCTCGACGGCTGCGATGCGCGCCATTTCGGCTTGTCGCAGCTTTTGCCACGGTGCTGCGGCACGCAGCGTTTCGATCACGTTCAAGCGCGAGCCGGCGCGGGGCTCGCCGCGCCGTGCGCCACGCGGGCGACCACGCGACTGGCTGGCCTTGGACGCGCCCACGCGGCCGGCTGCGTTGTTGCGCGCGCGCTGCTCAAGACCGAGCTGCATGGCCGCGAGCAGCCCCGGCGGAATGGCCGCCTGCGCGGCCGCCAGCACCAGCTCGGCCAGATCGTCCATCGTCGGCTCGCGCTCGGGCTCGTCTTCGGGCGGGTCGGCCGGGTCTTCATCGGGCTGCTCGGGCGGCGGCGGAGGCTCTTCGGGCTCGGGCGGCTCTTCGGGCTGCTCGGGTGGCGGATCGGCCGGTTCTTGCTCTTCGGTTTGATCGTCTTCAGGCGGAGGCGGGGCCGTGGGCATGCGCGTGGCGCGCGGCGACAGCACCAGCGCTGCGGCCAGCGCCACGTCTTCGTCGATCAGGCAAATACGCCCGTCCAGCGCTGCTGCCGCACGGGCCACGCGCAGCGCTTGCATGGGTGCGCGGATCGAATACACACCCAGTTGCAGCGCTGCGGCCACCAGCGCCTGAACGACATCGAGTTCAACTTCAATTTGGGACAGCAGCGATCGCGCGCGCACGATATCGGCCCGGGTGGTGCGAAACGGCAGCTCCATGCCCTCGGATTCGGCAGCCGCCTCCGGATCGGGCAACACCGGGTGCAAATCGATCATGAAGCCCAGTCGATCGAGCAGCGCCGGGGCCATGCGCTCGTCATCGGCCAGCCCCTCGTCGAGCGCGACCACGCCGAAGCGCGTGGGGTGCCGCGAGGCCAGCCCCTCGCGCTCGAGCGCGACTTCGCCCGAATCGATCACCGCCGCCAGCCGCGCGGCCGTGGCCGGGGACATGCGTTCGGCCATGGCCATCAGCACCACGCCGCCGTCGGCCAGCGTCAATACGCCTTTTTGCGCGATCGGCCGGCCGGCTTGCAGCGTGGCCGCCAGGTCCAGTCCGCCCAGCAGGCGTTCATCGTTGATGTGCAGCGGCACCCGGCGCACCGGAGTGTCTTCGGGCAACAAATCGTGCAGCAGTTGCAACCAGGCGTCGCGCGCCGGTGTGGCCAACGAACGGATGGCCACGCCGCCGCAGCCCACCGGGTCGACGGCGAACAGCGCGGCGACCTGACGCGCCATCATGGGCAGCGACGCGGCCGTCGGCTGCCAGCGATCAGCGGCCACGCCGCTGGCCACGCTCACGCTCATCCGCCAAACAACTCGGCCACGGCGCGATCGACACGCACGGTGGAGCCAGCGTCATCAAGCGGATTGCGGCGCAGACGGTGGCGCAGCGCCGGCGGTGCGACGCGCTTCAAGTGCTCGTCACCCACCGCGTCGTTGCCCTGCAAGGCCGCCAGCGAACGCGCCGCGCGGATCAGCGTGAGCTCGCCGCGCAGCCCGTCGGTGCCCAGCGCCATGCACAACTGCGCTGCGCGCTCGAGCGCCGCATCGGGCACGGCCACATTCGCCAGGTGTTCCTTGCCCTTGACGATGCTCTGGCGCACGCGCTCGTCTTCTTTTTTCCACTTCTTGGAAAAGCCTTCGGAATCGCGCTCGAACTGGTCGCGACGGCGCACCACTTCCACACGCGAAGCCAGATCGGTCGGTGTCTTCACCTCGACCGACAAGCCAAAGCGATCGAGCAACTGCGGGCGCAGTTCGCCTTCTTCGGGGTTGCCGCTGCCCACCAGCACGAAGCGCGCGGGGTGGCGCACGCTCAGGCCTTCACGCTCGACGACGTTCTCGCCCGAGGCGGCCACATCGATCAGCAGGTCGACCAGGTGGTCTTCCAGCAGGTTGACTTCGTCGATGTACAAAAAGCCGCGGTTGGCGCGTGCCAGCAGCCCGGGCTCGAAGGCCTTGACGCCTTGCGACAGCGCGCGCTCCAGATCGAGCGCACCCACCACGCGGTCTTCGGTGGCACCCAGCGGCAGGTCGACCACCGGCACCGGGATCAGGTGCGACTTGAGCGCACGGCCAGCGGCCTTGAGCTCGGCGCACGATTCGCAAACCATGCCGCGCGAGACCGGATCGCACTGATAGCGGCAACCGGTCACCGCACGCATCTTCGGTAGCATGGCGGCCAGCGCGCGCACCGCCGTCGACTTGCCGGTGCCTCGGTCACCGAACACCAGCACGCCGCCCACGCTGGGGTCGACGGCCGCGATCAGGATGGCCAGCTTCATTTCGTCTTGACCGACGATGGCGGAAAAAGGGAAATTCAAGGACATGGGTTGAAGCCGGCACACGCCAGCGGCAGGGGTTGGATGGGGCTCGGTCGAGAGTGCGCCTTCATCGCTGGATGCGGCACGACCCACTCGGTGAAAAGACGTTAGCACAGGGCTTTGCCAGCGGCGATGCGGGTCAGCACCCGAGAGAGCGCCACTAAACTTGGTCGCTTCCGTAGAAGCGATCAAGGGCAGCGCAATGCAAATGGTGGAGTCCCGCACGCATCGTGCGCCGGCGGTGGTACTGCTCAGCGGCGGGCTCGACTCATCGACGGTGTTGGCCTTCGCGCGCGAACAGGGCTTCGAGCCCTGCGCCATCAGCTTCAGCTATGGCCAACGCCACATCCACGAACTGAGCGCGGCCGACGCCGTGGTGCGCACCCAGCAGACGGCTCGCCATGTGGTCGCGACGATCGATCTGCGCGCGTTCGGCGGCTCGGCACTCACGGCCGACATCGACGTGCCCAAGGGTCGCTCGGCCCACGCCATGGCCAATGGAATTCCGATCACCTATGTTCCGGCTCGCAACACCGTGTTCCTGAGTTACGCGCTGGCCTGGGCCGAGACGCTGGGCTCGACCGACATCTTCATCGGCGTGAACGCGCTCGATTACTCTGGCTACCCCGACTGCCGGCCCGAATACATCGCCGCCTTCGAAACCATGGCCAACCTGGCCACCAAGGCGGGTGTCGAGGGCACCCAGCGGCTGAAGATCCACGCGCCGCTGATGCACCTGAACAAGGCGCAAATCATCCGCGAGGGCCTGCGACTGGGTGTCGACTATTCGCAAACCAGCAGCTGCTACGACCCCGCGCCCGACGGCCGGCCATGTGGTGGCTGTGATTCGTGCTTGCTGCGCGCCAAGGGCTTTGCCGAGGCCGGCGTGGCCGATCCGCTGCTCGCACGCTACGGCATCGCCTGATGGAAACCCAGCTGCTCATCTGTGCGGCCTCGCGCTTCGAGGCGGCGCGCCAGATCACCTCGGTGCCCGGCGACCACCCGCAGCACCGTCTGCATGGCCACGGCTTCACGGTGCAGGCGCGTTGCAGCCTGCCGCCGGCTTGGAGCCACTTCGTCGGCAGCGAAGTGCAGCAGCTGCGCAGCGCGATCGAGTCGTGCACCGCGCCGCTCGATCACCGGCTGCTCAACGACCAGCTTGCCGACCCCACCGACGCCCGGCTCGCCCACTGGATCGCGCAGCAGGCCGCGCTGCCCGGGGTGCGCCAACTGCGACTGCAAAGCACGCCGCACCGTGGGGTGGACATTGATGCTGCGGGCCACGCGCATCTGTGGCGGCGCTTCGTGTTCCAGTCAGCGCATGTGCTGCCGCAAGTGCCCACCGGCCACAAGTGCGGTCGCATGCATGGCCACGGCTTCGAGGTGGTGTTGCATGCCGATGCGTCGATGGCCGGTGCGATGGCGCTGGCGCATGACGACATCGATGCCGCCTGGGCGCCCTTGCAGGCCCTGCTCGACCACGCCTGCCTGAACGACCTGCCAGGTCTGGCCAACCCCACCAGCGAAGTGCTGTCGAGCTGGATCTGGGCGCGGCTGCAACCCGAGCTGCCCGCGCTGTCGTCGGTCACCGTGTACGAAACCGCCTCGTGCGGCGCCATCTTTGACGGCCAGCGCTACCGCGTGTGGAAAGAGCTCACGCTCGACAGCGCCGTGCAGCTGAGCCATGCGCCCGAGTCGAACGCGCTGCGCCGATTGCACGGCCACACCTACACGCTGCGGCTGCACCTGACGGCGCCGCTTCACGACGTGATGGGCTGGACGATCGACTTCGGCGACGTGAAGTCGCTGTTCGAGCCCATCTTTTTGCAACTCGATCACCGGCCACTGCACGAAATCGCCGAACTGCCGGATTGCGACAGCGCCAGCCTCGCTCGGTGGATCTTCGAGCGCGCGCTTGCCCAACTGCCGCAGCTCGATCGTGTCGATCTGCTCGAGACCGAAGGCTGCGGCGTCATGGTGATTGCGCCCGGCGCGGGTCTGGCCCTGGCGGTGTGAGCATGGCGTACTCGGTCAAGGAGGCGTTCTACACACTGCAAGGCGAAGGCGGGCAAACCGGTCGCGCTGCGGTGTTCTGCCGCTTTGCCGGCTGCAACCTGTGGAGTGGCCGCGAGGCCGATCGAGACCAGGCCATCTGCCGCTTTTGCGACACCGACTTTGTGGGTACCGACGGCATGGGCGGCGGCAAGTTCGACTCGCCCGAATCGCTGGCCGCGCACGTCGCCTCGCTGTGGCCAGCCGGCGGCTCACTTGGAATGCCGCTGGTGGTGTGCACCGGCGGCGAGCCTTTGCTGCAGCTCGACGAGCCGCTGACAGCAGCGCTGCACCAGCGCGGCTTCGAGATCGCTGTGGAGACCAACGGCACCCAGAGCGCGCCAGCCGGCATCGACTGGCTGTGCGTCAGCCCCAAGGCCAACTCTGAACTGGTGCTGACGAGCGGCACTGAACTCAAGCTGGTCTTTCCGCAGCCCGGCGCCATGCCCGATCGCTTCACCCATCTCGACTTCAAGCTGTTTTATCTGCAGCCCATGGACGGGCTGGAGCGCGCTCGCAACACGCGGCTGGCGGTCGAGTACTGTTTGGCCCACCCGCAGTGGCGGCTGAGTGTGCAAACCCACAAGGCCGTGGGCATCCCCTGATCCCGCGCTGCCACCCGGCTTTATTCCGTTCCCACCACCCCATCGCCTGACACCATGACTGCAGCCCGCTCATCACCCGCACGCAAGCCCAGCGCCAAAGCCAGCACGGCCGCCAAGCCGGCGCGCCGCTCGGCACCCACCGAACGCGCCATGCCGCCCAATCCGCCGTCGGCGCCGTCCAAGGAGCTGCATGTGTTCGCCAACCCGGCCCCCGAGCGCGATTACGTCATCCAGTTCCAGATCCCCGAATTCACCTGTCTGTGCCCACTGACCGGCCAGCCTGACTTTGCGCATTTCGTGATCGACATCGTGGCCGACCGGCTGTGCGTCGAACTCAAGAGCCTGAAGATGTACATGTGGAGCTTTCGCGACGAAGGCGCCTTCCACGAGAAGGTCACCAACGACATCCTCAGCCACATCGTCGGCGTGACACAGCCGCGCTTTGCCCGCATCACCGCGCGCTGGTATGTGCGCGGCGGCATCTACACCAACGTGATCGCCGAGCACCGCAAAAAAGGCTGGAAGCCGCAGCCCGCCGTGGCGCTGCCGGAGATGCCGCGCGAGACAGGGCTGGCCTGAAGGGCACCAGAATCTCATTCCTTACCCCATCGGCAAAGCTGCTCCCCTCATGGCTTACCCACTAGCCGTGAGCACAGTGAGGGCCCAACATCAAAAACTTGCCCCGTGACGCGTTTGGCGCTGCGGGCAGCTTGTCGGCCAAACCAACTGGGAATCTGCCATGGGCATACAGATCAACATCGACAACGGCGGAACGCTGACCGATATCTGCATCATCGACGGCGAGCGGGTCCAAAAGACCAAGGTGCTCACCACGCCGTACGACCTGAGCAAGTGCTTCTTCGAGGGGCTTGAGAAAGCCTCTGGCGTGGTCTACGGCCAGCCCGACGTCAAGCGACTGCTTGAAGAAGTCGAGGTGATCCGCTACTCGACCACGCAGGGCACCAACGCCATCTGCGAGCGCAAGGGCCCGCGGCTGGGCCTGGTGCTCGACAGCGCTTCGGCCTCGTTCGTGGCCGAACTGGCCGCTCGCGACAGCGACGTCTACCAGGCGCTGGTGGGTGATCGGGTGGCCTTCATTGACACCGCTCAGCTGCAGGGCGACGACGCCGCGATGGCCGTGGTCAAGTCCATCAACGCGCTCACTGGCATGGGTGCAGCGCGCATCGTGGTGAGCTTTGGCGGTGCCGACTTCGCGGCTGCCGAAAGCGCCTTTCGCAGGATCGCGCTGCGCAAGTATCCGCGCCACCTGCTGGGTGCCGTGCCCATGCTGTATGGCAGCGACCTGAGCCAAGACAGCGACCCCCTGCGCCGCACCTGGACTGCGCTGATTAACTCCTTCTTGCACCCGGGCATGGAGGCGTTTTTGTACAACGCCGAGAACCGGCTGCGCCAGTACCGCACCAAGAACCCGCTGCTGATCTTTCGCAACGACGGCGACGCCTCGCGTGTGGCCAAGACCATCGCCGTCAAGACCTACAGCTCCGGCCCGCGCGGCGGCGTTGAAGGCCTCAAGACCTTTGCGCAGCGCTACGGCTTTGCCGATGTGGTCTCGCTCGACGTCGGCGGCACCACCACCGACGTCGGGCAATACGTCAACGGCACGGTGGCCGAAGACCGCCGCGGGCACGTCGAAGGCATCAGCGTGTCGATTCCGCTGTGCGAGATCGTCAGCGCGGGCGCGGGCGGCAGCTCGATCATCCGGGTCGAAGACGGCCGCATCGTGATCGGCCCGCAAAGCGTAGGTGCCGTGCCCGGGCCGGCTTGCTTCGGTCGCGGCGGGCAAAGCGCCACCCTCACCGACGCCAGCCTGCTCGCCGGTCTGTTCGATCCCACGTCTTACTTTGGCGGCGGCATGGGGCTGGATCTCGAGCGCGCCGCTGCAGCCATCAACACCAATGTGGCGCAGCCGATGGGCATCACGCTGGAAGAAGCCTTGCAGCGAATCGAGCTGGCCTTCGAGTCCAAGGTGGCCGCCGAAATGGCGCGTGTGACCAAGATCTCGGGCAACACCGTGCTGCTGGCCTTTGGCGGCGCCGGCCCGCTCAACGCCTGCGGCGTGGCCGAGGTGGCCGGCATCAAGCGGGTGGCCATACCGCAGATGGCTGCGGTGTTCAGCGCCTACGGCATCGGCACTTGCGACATCTCGCAGCGCTACTGCGAGCCGCTGGCGCAAGTCACCCAGCAAGCGCTGGAAGACAGCTGCAACCTGCTCAAGACGCGTGCCTCGCGCGACATGTTCGCCGAAGGCTGCGGCGCTGGTGACTTCGAAGTCGACGCGGCGCTGGTGGTCACCAATGCATCAGGACATGAATCCCGTCATGTTCTGGGCGCCGTGCCCACCTTGCCGGCCGGCATCGGTGCGACCGATTTGGTCGAGCTGGAAATGGCTGCCATCAAGCGGCTGCGCGCAGCATCGGGCAGCCACGCCAGCTTTGCCGAACACGCGCCGGCCGTCGCCGATGGCGTGCGACATGTGCTTACGCGCACCATGGGTCGCATCGACGTGCCCGTGTACCGAATGGCCACGCTCAAGAGCGGCGACCACGCCAGCGGCCCGGCCATCCTGGAAGAGGACTACTTCACCTGTCGCGTGCTCGACGGCTGGAGCTTCGTCATCTCGGATGCCGGCGACATCATCCTGAACAGAAAGGTCTCGAGCACATGAAAGTCCTGATGACTGAATACCTGCGCATCGATCTGGATGCGGAGCAGTGGGAGTGCCGGGTGTGCAACCACGTGATCGGCAACGCCATGGCCAACTACAAGGAAGGCCTGCTGGTGCACAACCGCGACCCGCGCGAAATTCACCCGCCCATCATCGATCCCGATCGCTACAAGTTCACCTTCAGCCCCGATCCCGAGTGGGTGCGCATCCTCGAGTTCTACTGCCCGGGCTGCGGCACACAGGTCGAGACCGAGTACGCCATCCCCGGCCACCCGCCGCTGTACGACATGCAACCCGATTTGCCGGCGCTGCGTGCGCAGTGGTCGCAGCGCGAGGAAGTCAAGGAACCCGTGGTTGGGCCTGCTGTGGTCAACACGCAGGCAACTCACAAGCACTGAAGCCTCGCGGCCTGATGAATGAAGCCGGCCCGCGTGCCGGCCCCGAAAGGAAGAAAACATGCGACGCATTTCTGTGGACATCGGTGGCACTTTCACCGACTGCTTCGTGGTCTGGGACGAACAGCACGTCGAGGCCAAGGCGCTCACGACCCATCAAAACCTGGCGCTCGGCTTCAACGAAGCGCTGGGCAAGGCCAACAAGGTGCTGGGACTCGAGCTCGAGACCATCCTCGCCGGGGTCGATTCGGTGCGCTACGCCACCACGCTGGGCACCAATGCACTGATTGAGCACAAGGGCCCGAAGATCGGCATGCTGGTCACCGCCGGCTTCGAAGCCACGGTGCCGCTCAGCCGAGCACGCGGCTACGGGGACGGCTTGGACAAGCTGGCGCAGCAGGACATGCCCAACGCGCAGCGCCCTGCCCCGCTGGTGGCGGCGCACATGATCTACGGTGTGCGCGAGCGCCTCGACTTTGAGGGCAAGCTGGTGATGCCGCTTGACGAGGCCGACGTGCGCACGCAGATCCGCTCGCTGGTCGACCGCGGCGCGCAGATCATCGTGGTGGCGCTGGTCAACAGCGTGGTCAACCCATCGCACGAGCAGCGCATCGAAGAGATCTTGTTCGAGGAATACCCGTCGCATCTGCTGGGCGCCATCCCGATCATCCTGTCGCACCAGGTGGCCGGCCGCAAAGGCGAATACGTGCGCTCCACCTCGGCAGCCGTTGACGGCTACCTGCACTCGACGATGTACCACGCGCTGTCAGCCCTTGAGCAAAACCTGCGCGCGCACCGCTACGACAAGCCGATGCTGGTCGTCCACAACTCGGGTGGCATGGCACAGCTCAATTCCACCGATGCGCTGCAGACCATCCACTCGGGTCCGGTGTCGGGCATTGCTGCGTCCGAGCATCTGGCGATGCAAGCCGGCCTGGGCAATGTGGTGGCCACCGACATGGGCGGCACCAGCTACGACATCGGCATCGTGGTCGAAGGCGGCGTCAAGCACTACGACTTCAACCCGGTGATCGACCGCTGGCTGGTGTCGGTGCCCATGGTTCACCTGGTGACGCTGGGCGCTGGTGGCGGCTCGATCGCCACCTTTGATCGCATGTACAACACCGTGAAGTGCGGCCCGCAAAGTGCCGGCTCCGATCCCGGCCCGGCGTGCTACGACCGCGGCGGCATGAGCGCCACCGTCACCGACGCCGACTTGCTGCTGGGCTATCTGGACCCCAAGAACTACGCCGGTGGCTCGATCCCGCTGAATCCGCGCCGCGCTGCAGCGGCCATCGAGGACGCGCTGTGCGAAGACCTCGACTGCGAGGTCATCGAAGCTGCTTTGATGATCCGCGAGAAGGTGGACGCCAACATGGCCAACGGCCTGTTCACCGAGCTGCGCGCGCGCGGTTACGACCCCAAGGAATTCACCATGCTGGCCTACGGCGGCAATGGCCCGCTGCACGGCTGCGGCATCGCACGCAATCTGGGCATCGACAAGATCCTGGCGCCGCCGCTCAGCTCGGTGTTCTCAGCTGTGGGCGCGAGCAATATGCACCAGCTGCACATCCACGAGCACTCGCTGTACATGGTGCTGTACGACTCGAACACCCGCAAGATCTTCGACGACTACGAGCGCTTCAACACCATCGTGGCCGACCTGAAGGAACAAGGCACGCAGGATCTGCTGCGCCAGGGCCTCGCGCGCGGGCAGGTCCAGCACCGACTCGAGCTTGACATGCGCTACGGCAACCAGATGGTGACCACCACAGCGGTCATCCCGCTGCACGAAGTGCACGGTGTCGGCGATGTGCTGGCGATCATTGCGCAGTTCTCGACCGACTACGGCAAGCGCTTCGGCGAAGGCAGTCAGGCCCCCGAGGCGGGCATACGCATCAACACCATGCGCGTGGCGGCTTTCGTGGAACACGAGACCATCACCTTCGAGGACATCAAGCCCGTGGCCCCCGCGCTGCGCACGGCGCCTCCGCCTCCCGAGAGCGTTCGCAAGTGCCATTTCGTTGGGCACGAAGGCCCTGTCGACACCCCGGTGTGGAGCCGTTCAGCAATAGCACCCGGCGTGCAAATCGCAGGCCCGGCGATCGTGGCCTCAGAGGTCACGACCTTCCTGGTGGATCCGGGCTGGAATTTCGTTGCCGCTCGCCAGGGTGCCTCATGGTTCCTGCGCGCCAGTGCGACCTGAGCGTCGCCTTCAAAACCCTACATGAGGTCTGACATGAGCGAAAACGTAACGCCGATCAAAGCCAAGACGCCTACCGCGGCCGAGGCGGCACTGATCAAGAAATTCCTGAACGACACCACGCTGTTCCTCGGGCCTGACCCAGAGATCATGAGTCAGCACGACCTGATGCCGCGCTCCGCAGCCGAAGAAGCTGCCATCGCCAAGGTCAGCGACGCGCGCACCGTGGCCAAGATTCGCGACCGAATTCAGGCCGGCTGCGACGAAGGCTTCGAGATGGTCGAGCAGATGGGCGCTGCGCCTGGCGCCAAATGGGGGGACTTCATCACCGGCGTGTATTCGGCCGCGGGCGACCTGGCCATTGCCAGTTCGGGCGGCGTGCTCGTGTTCTCGGCGCTGGTGCACCACCCGATCAAGTTCATCATCAAGAACTGGGTCAACGACCCCACCGTGGGCGTGCGCGAGGGCGACGGCTTCATCCACAACGATTCGCGCTACGGCAACATCCACAACACCGACCAGAGCATGATCTTGCCGCTTTTCCACGAAGGGCGGATCGTGTGCTGGGTGGCCTGTACGGTGCACGAAGGCGAGAACGGCGCCATCGAGCCGGGGGGCATGCCTTCGATGGCCGAGAGCCCGTCGGACGAGGGCCTCAAGATGTGCCCGTTCCGCGTGGTCGAGAACTACCAGATCAAGCGCGACATCCTGACCTTCTTGCAGAACTCGGTGCGCGAGCCCAAGCTGCAGTACGAAGACATGAAGGTCAAGCTGTTCGCCTGCCTGCGCATCAAGCAGCGCATCGAAGAAACCCTGCGCACCGACGGCCCCGAGTCGCTGATCTCGACATTGCGTTTGTCGATGGAAAACGTGCGCGCCGAGGTCAAGCGTCGCATCAGCGAGTGGCCCGACATGACGGTGCGCACCTACATGATCCAGGACTCGACGCTGCGCGAGAACTGCGTGGTGAAGATCAACTGCCAGCTCACCAAAACCGGTGACCGGCTGATCTTCGACTTCCGCGGCTCGGCCCCCGAGTTCACCAACCGCGCCACCAACACCATCCTGGCCGGCTTGAAGGGCATGCTGTCGCAGGTCTTCCTGTGCTACGTGTGGCCTGACCTGCCGCGCAGCCAAGCGGCGTTTGCGCCGATCGAGGTGATCACCGATCCGCACTCGATCGTCAACTCGTCGTACGACGCGCCGAATTCGCAAAGCCTGATGTCGATCTTCACCGGCTTCAGCGCCGGCCAGCACGCGGTGGCCAAGTTCCTCTACAACTGCCCCGAAAAGTACACCAAGGTGCACGCCCCCACCTTCAACATGATCAACACCTTCATCTGGGGTGGCGTCAGTCAGCACGGTGAACTGCTTGGCAACCTGTGCGCCGACCTGAACGGCATGGGCGGCGGCGCTCGCTCGGACATGGACGGCGAACATGCTCTGGCGCCGATCTTCGCCAACATGGCCGACATCGGCGAGCAGGAAATCAACGAAGAAGACGTGCCTTTCTTGCAGCTGGTGTCCAAGAAGATGACCCGGGACGCCATCGCCCCAGGCAAGTACCGCGGCGGTCAGGGTTACACCATGATCGCGTCGACCAAGGACAGCGAGCAGTGGGGCTTTATGACCACGACCCAGGGAGCCAAGATCCCCGCCATCCAGGGCCTGTTTGGTGGCTACGCCTGCGGCACCTATCCGCTGTGCAAGATCAGGGGCGTGGACGCCTACGAGGTGCTGCTCGACGAGCCGCACAAGTTCAAGCATTCGATTGCCGAACTGATGAACGAGCGGCCGTTCGAAGATGCCACTTACACCACCCACCACATGGGCATGGGCTTCGAGATCTCCAAGCGCGGCGAGCTGTATATGATTTCGCAAGGCGCGGGCGCCGGCTACGGCGATCTGCTCGAACGTGATCCGGCGGCAGTCATCCGTGACATCGAAGAAGGTCTGATGTCGCAAGGCGTCGCGGCTCGTCTGTACAAGGTCAAGTTCGACCCCGAGACGCTGGTGGTCGACCCAGCCGCCACCCAGGCCCTGCGCGATGAAGAGCGCAAGGCCCGCATCGCGCGCGGCGTGCCTTACAAGGAGTTCATCAAGACGTGGAACAAGCCCAAGCCACCGGCCCACTTCCAGTACTTCGGCTGCTGGGGCGATGACGTCGGCACGCTGTATGTCGGCAGCCCCGACATCACGCGTGACGCGAGCAAGCCCAAGCCCAACTACATGCGCAACCCCAAGGATGTGCGCATCGACGAACTCGAGGCGCGCTTGGCCAAACTGGGGGCTCTTGGGGACGAAAAGCAGTGAGCGAAGGTTTTGCAGCCCGGCTGCCGGCGCCGCAGGGCAACGGCCAGATCCGGTTGTGGTTGAAATCCGCCGAGTACGCGCGGCGGGTGTTGCTCGGCGAATCGGTGGATCCGTGGTCGGGCGCGGCGCAGTACCTGGCCTTCTTTTCGCAAGCCCATGCGCTGGTCAAGCCGGACGTGGCGGTGCTGGAGCTGGGTGATCTGTACGACAGCTTTGCCGCCACGCACCCCGAATGGTCGGAATCGGTGAACAAGCGGCGCAAGCCTGCCACGGCCTTGCGGCGTTTGCTCGAGCCCGAGGCACCGCGGCAGCTGCTCGGTGAGGTGGTCGAAGCGGTGCTCTCGCATCTGCGTGGCCAGACTCCTCTGGTGCTGTCGATGCCGTCGCCGCGCCGGTGGACAGCCCACGCCAACGCGCTCACCGGCAGCGACGCCATGGAGTTGAGCGCAGACGATGTGGAAGACGGCGCCATGTTCATCGCCGACCTGCTGCGCTCGGTGTCTGCGCACCCGCTCGCCGGTGTGTTGCTGGAAGAGCCACGCGAGGCCGCCGACTTCCATGCCGACGATCTTTCGCACTACCAGTCCATGGTCAACGTGATCCGCCATTACCGCTGGTCGCTGGCGCTGCGCCTGCCCGACACAGCCACGGCCAGCGCTGAAGAACTGAGTCACTTCGACGCCATCATTTCGGGCTCGCCCGAGCTCACGTCCGTCAGCGCATCGGTGGGTCGTGACATCTCGGCAGCCTTGAGCGACGGGGCCACGGCGCCAGCGCTGGCCGCCGGCCAGTTCTACTTTGCGCAGATCGAGCCCGGCCTGCGGCCCGAGTCGGTGCTCGAACGCCTGAGCGCCCTGCGCGGAGCCTGAGTCGGTGCCCGCACCGGTCGATCGCATACCGGTCAGCCTGCTCACCGGATTTCTGGGCTCGGGCAAGACCACGCTGCTCAACCACTGGATGTCGTTGCCAGAGATGGCCGGGGCGGCCGTGCTGGTCAATGAATTCGGCGAGATCGGCGTCGATCACCACTTGGTCAACAAGATAGACGACCAGCTGTGGCTGCTCGACTCGGGCTGCCTGTGCTGCGCGGTTCAGGGCGAACTGATCGGCGCGCTGAAGGATCTGGCTGCGCGCAGCTCGCGTGGCCTCATCCCACCAGTCACCCGCGTGATCATCGAAACGTCGGGCTTGGCCGATCCGGTTCCGGTGATCTACGCGCTGATGGAAGACGCCTTCGTGGCGGCTCGCCACGTGTGCGACGGCGTCATCACCGTGGTCTCGGCGGCTCACGGACTGCAGCAAATCAGCGACCACGCCGAAGCGCTGCGTCAGGTGGTGGCGGCCGACGCACTGCTCATCAGCAAATGCGACAAGGCTTCCAGCCTGAGCCTGCGCGCGCTTGAAGATGAACTGCAAAGACTCAACCCCGGCGCGCCCTGCCACACGGTGCGCAACGGTCTGATCGATACCAGCGTGTTGCTCGGTCGGGGCATCTACAGCGCCACCGACAAGTCGCCTGATCTCGCGCGGTGGCTCGGTGACGAGGCCGCCCACCGAGCCGCGCCGGACAACTCGAGCGACAACCCACGCGGCTGGCTGATGGATCTCGCGTCGCCCGAGTCCGACGATCCTGAAGGCAGCCCGCTGGCCGGGCGCTGGCAGGACCGCACACGACAGCCGGGCGCCACCGCACTCACGGCCGCGCCGCATTCCGTCGGTATCTCGAGCTTTGTCATCGAGTTCGAGCTACCGGTGCCATGGCTGGGATTTGCCGTCACCATGGGTCAGATGCTGGCCACGCACGGCGCCAAGCTGCTGCGCGTGAAGGGTCTGATGAACATTGCCGGCAATGACAGACCTCAGGTCATCCAGTGCGTTCAAGGTGTGGCCTACCCGTCCATCAGTCTGGCCGGCTGGCCCAAGGACGGGGCGTTTTGCGATGGCCGCGGGCGGCTGGTGTTCATCGCACGCGATCTGCCGGCTGAGCGGGTCGAGTCCATTCGCAGCGCCCTGGTGAGCTTTCCGGGTGATTCGGCCGCCTTGCGCATGAGCGCTGGCGATCTGATGCTGCCCACCCGCTGCTGGCTGTCGCAGCGCATGGCTCCGGCCGCTGCCGGTGCGCTCGAGCATGACGGCTGGGTGGTGCAGACCAAACGTCTGCGCAGGCCGTCAAGCGGCTGAAGCGGCGCTCAGGGCTTGGGGGCCTCCAAGGGAAAGGTCAGTTGCCGCAACAGTGGCGCACATCAAACAGTTTCAAACGCCCAAAAGAAAGAACCCCTGCAATCCAAGAGGACCGCAGGGGCCGCAAGCCCGATCAACCCAAGAAGTTGGTCACTTCATTTCGATGGCCTTGCCAGTGGTGTCCTTCAACAAGGCCCACTGCTTGCGCACCAGATCCTTCACGGAGGCAGGCATCGGCACGTAGTCAAGTTCGGTGGCCGTTTTGTCGCCATTTTCGTAGGTCCAGCTGAAGAACTTGAGCACGCCCGTGGCTTGAGCAGGCTTGTCTTGCACCTTGTGCATCAGGATGAACGTGGCACCACTGATGGGCCACGATGTGTCGCCTGGCTGCTCGGTCAGCACCTGGTAGAAGCTCTTGGCCCATTCAGCACTGGCAGCAGCCGCCTTGAAAGCATCGTCATCGGGAGCGACGAACTTGCCTTCCTTGTTGCCGATGAGGATGTGGCTCATCTTGTTTTGCTTGGCGTAGGCGTACTCCACATAGCCGATCGAGTTGTCCAGGCGTTGAACGAAGGCCGAGACGCCTTCGTTGCCCTTGCCACCCGTGCCGGTAGGCCAGTTGACAGCGGTGCCCTCGCCGACGCGGCTCTTCCAGTCAGGGTTGACCTTGGACAGGTAGTTGGTAAAGATAAAAGTGGTGCCTGAACCATCGGCACGACGCACGACTGCGATTTGGGTGTCAGGCAGCGGCACGTCCTTGTTGATGGCCTTGATGGCGGGATCGTTCCACTTGGTGATCTTGCCCAGGTAGATATCACCGAGCAACAGGCCAGTCATTCGCAACTGTCCTGGGGTAATCCCCTTGATGTTGACCACAGGCACCACGCCACCGATCACTGTGGGGAACTGCATCAGGCCGTCCTTGGCCAGTTCATCATCGGTCAGCGGCTTGTCGGAAGCGCCGAAATCCACGGTCTTGGCGATGATCTGCTTGATGCCAGCGCCCGAACCCACCGACTGGTAATTGACCTGAATCTTGGTGGCCTTGTTGTACGAGTCGGCCCACTTGGCGTACAGCGGGGCAGGAAACGTGGCGCCAGCCCCGGTGACGTTTTGGCCATAAGAAAGAGTGGCCACGGCAAGTGCCGCAACGGCCACGAGCGGACGGATCAGATATTTTGTGTTCATTGACAACTCGGAAGTTTTGGGCAGGTACCTTGGGACGCCAGATGCGGCCCCGGAAGTCGATCGGTTCGACCTTCCACTGTCAGAAGCGCTTCACCACCTTGTCTTTCAGTGAAGTCCGGCACATCGTATGACGGCGATGTGACTATTTTGTGACGATGCAACGGATCACACACGAGGTAACGAAAGCACCTCACGACGTCAAAAGCGATGACTTGAGTCAAACCGCAGCCACACAAAACAAAAAACCCGACACCAAGGCCGGGTTTTTTAAAAGAGAGATCGCGTCAGGCGCTTGAGCCTTGCATCACCTTGCGGCGGCGGGCCATGAAGCCCACCAATCCCAATCCGGCGATCATCAAAGCGTAGGTCTCAGGCTCGGGGATCGGAGGCGGGGGCGGAGGCGTTTCGCAGTAGTCAAGCTCGAGAGAGCCAAGATAGAAATATTTATCGTCGTACCGGAAACTGAAGGTGTCGCCGGTGAATGCCCCCTCGAAATCGCCAAGGCTCTCATCCTTGTACCCACCCAGGCTACCTGTGCCATAAGCGAACTCAAAGTCGTAATGACTGTTTGACTTGAAATCCTTGTGACTGTTCTCATTGAAACTGGCACCAGTCAACGTCACAACCTCCGAAAAAACCAGAGTCAAATACTCACCCTTGTTCACAGCATCGTACTTGCCGGCCGTCTTACCCTGCCGAACCACGCCCAACCCACCATTTTGAGGGTTCAAATCCATGATCACCGAGGTATCAGCAGTATTGTTCTTGTACTGGTAACCGGAAGTCACTCCGAGACTCAATCCGGCCTTCTCAAAGGTCAAAGATCCACCAAACGAATTAAGAATATTGGAGCTGAAGTAATCCCCGCCGCTGTAGTACGGTGATCCCTGTGGGGTCAAGGTACTGACGCCAGGGATAACGTCTCCGAAGTTGAAAATCAACGAACAGCTGGGCTGACCACCGCCGGTGCAATCGTCATCGTCATCTTTGGGGTGACTTTTTTTTGCATGCGCCGTCAAGGCGACAGCGATCAAAGAGGCAAGCAACACCGTTTTCAGCAATTTCATGGGGACCCCCAAAGTAAGTTATCCGGGCGAATGACGCCCGGCCATCGCACGAGAGGGACTATGCCCAAGCTTGTAAGGATGCGCCACCCCCTGAGTGAGGGGTTTTGAGGGAGAAAAAACCTTGCAGAAAGCCAAAGTCGTGCGAAGCGTCACGACCCAACACGGGATGAGCGATCAGGCATCGCCATGGACGCTGACCCGCGACGCTCGAGCAACTCGCCCACCCCGCAAAAGCCAGCGATCAGCACAGCGGTGCACAACAAAAGTGAGCTGTAGGCCATCGTTTCGGCGTTCCACAGCACAAAACCGCTGGCCACCGTGAGACACAGGAAAACAACCGTGGCACCAACGAGCGCGATCTTGGTGGCGGGCGGGTCGAAGGTCTTTCGGTTCACATCGAAGCACGGCTTGGGGAAGCGCTCGGCCACATCGGCCGGGCGCCAACCCGGTGGCATGAACCAGACCTTGATCTTGTCCTGCCATCGTTGCGCATGCCAGCAGTCTCTGGCCAGATCGCCGTAGACCTGGGTGATGGCGCAAAGTGGGTTGAAGCTGCGCACCGGTGAACGCGTACCGAAGACACAGCGCTCAGTTTCCACCGCATAGGTGCCAAACAGCCGATCCCACAACACGAACAGCCCACCGTAGTTGCGATCCACGTAGCAATCGTTCACTGCGTGATGCACACGGTGGTTGGACGGCGTGGTGAACACACCGTCGAGCCAGCCGAGTTTGCCGATCTGATCTGTATGGGCCCAGATCTGGTAGTACTGAACGAAGAGCAGCGAGAACGCGAATACCTCGGGCGGCACACCGGCAAACGCCAAAGGGAGATAGAAAGGCCAGCCCAACACGGCGTTTTGGCTCTCCTGGCGCAGTGCGGTGCAGATATTGAGTTCTTCGCTCTGGTGATGAACGACGTGAGCTGCCCAAAACACCGAAACCTCGTGGCCCACCCGGTGCAACCAGTACTCGCAGAAATCGAACATCACCACCGCCACTGCGAAACCCGCCCACGAGTGCCAGAACGGCAATTCGAGCGCATGACCGAGGTACGAGAACACCAGCGTGTAGATGCCGATCTGCAGCAAAGGCGTGCAAGCGCCAATGAGTTGGCTAATCACCCCCTGGCTCAGATTAGCCAGGGTGTCATTGCCGCGGTAAGTCTTGCTCCCGCGCCGCACGCTCACGATGAACTCGACCAGAGCGGCCAACGCGAGTACCGGAATCGACCAGATGATTGCTTGCTCCATATGGCAAGAATATAGCGGCTGACTGCGCTTCACGTATCACTGCCCATGGTGCGGTATCTCAGACACCCACCCGGCTGCTCGCGCGCACCTCACGCGTCTTGGTCTTAAGCAGGCCTTCATCTGGTTTCGCGATCCTCGGCCCGCCGCCCGTCCAGGGCGAGGAGCCCGACTTGTCGATTCGAAGCATTCCAAGACTCGAGACCCGAGAGGTCATGGCATGGGCTGCGCTTTTCCTGGCCGTGACGGCCATCGGCCAGTTCATGGGACAAGCAACGGCTCGGCAGTTGGGTTCTGCCGTGCAGTTCAACTCGAACGCGGCGCTGCTCATCGGTCTGGGTTGGACCGTGCTGCAAATCATCATCCATCGGCACGATGCGGTCGAATGTCGTCGCTGGTGGATTGCTGCATCGGCCATGGGCCTGCTTGGGCTGATTCAGGCCACCGACTGGCTCGTTGACGCAGGGCTATTCGCTGACGACTGGATCTTGGACCTGCCGCTGTGGTCAGCCGTTGGCGCACTGATGTGGGTCGCCTTGCGACGCCATCAGCAGCGGCCCTGGGTCTTGCATCTGTGGCAAGCCGCTGTGGCCATGCAAGTTGTGTTTGTCTTGTGTGACTTTTGCGATGGACGCACCGTGGGCTGGCTGCCGTTGTCTTCGATGGAGATCGACTCCATGGCCGAATGGAGCGAACTGCTGGCCACCGAATGCCATGTCGCCGCACTCGCTTTGTCGGCACTCGGATTCGCTCCAGCCGCCATGCGAAACGGCGCGTCGGGGCTGGGCTTCGAGGCACGTCGCCTGTATCAGGTCGGCCATCTGTTCAAACACGCCAGCTACCCGCCGGTGCGCTGGGCGTTCTATCCGGTATTGCATGAAGCCTTGATGGTCGCGGCATGCCTGACCTTGCTGGTCAAAGTGGGACCACGCGTGCAGCGGCTGTCGGGGCGATCCTTGCACGCGCAGTTCGGCGAGATGCTCTCGCTCGCACTCGAGCACGACATCGATCCGCTGACTTATTACCTTCAGGAGCTGTATCGGCCGGGCGGCCTCGATGAGGCTGATTTCTACCTCACCCGTCTCGAAACCAAGAACGGCTTGCTCGGAGCCCTCAACACCTTGCGCGCTCAGCCTGCGGGACCGAGCGAGATGAGGGACAAGGCCTTGTTCGCGCAACGCTGCGAGCGCGCCGGCTTGGCAGCTGTGCGAACCTGGTTCACTTGCGATGCCGAGGGCGTTGGCTGGCAGGTCGATCGCCAGTCCCTGCAAGGCGACCTGTTCTGCAAGCCTCGAGCCGGACGCGGCGCGCGTGGCGTGCTGGCATTTCAACGCCTTAGCCACGAACGCTATCGGGCGCCCGACGGTCAGGAGCTCGGTCTCGACGCGCTGATCGTTCGCCTAGAGCGCATCGGACGTCGCGTGCCGATGATCGTCCAGCCGAAGCTTTGCAACCATCCCGAGATCGCCGATCTGGCGGATCAGTCGCTGATCGCGATTCGCGTGCTCAGCTGTCTCGATGAAGGCGGCGAGCCCATCGTCACCCACGGATTGCTGCGCATCCTGGCGAAGCTCGAGCCGGGTTGGGACTGTCGCGATGAATTCGCATCGCCCATCGAACTGCACACGGGTCGTCTCGGCCCACTCGTGAGTGATCGGGTGGCCGAGATCGAGCGGCACTCACACCATCCGGTCACAGGACAGCGCGTCGAAGGCCGCGTACTTGCGCAATGGCCAGCCATCTCGGCGCTGGCCATCGAGGCGCACCGCGCGTTCTCACATCGGGTCTTCGTCGGCTGGGACATCGCATCGACTGTGGACGGCCCGGTGCTGCTCGAGGGCAACACCAACTTGGACGTGATGTTTCCGCAGCGCGCCTATCGGCAAGGCTTCGGTCGCGGCCCGCTGGGGCCATTGCTGCAGCGACACTTGAGCGCCCTCGGCAGGATCCGAGGCGTTCCACTGGGTTAGCGCATGGGGCAGGTCATGCGGCACACCCGCCAAGCAGAGCGACTTGCTGCGCAGGCCCAGCCTGCTGTTCAAGTTCTTTTACTGCAGCAAGGCAGCGCGAGACTGGCACGATCACTGGAGTTGTCCAGCCCGCACCAGATCATCCAAAGCCGTGATGGCCTCGTCAAACTGGGTCATTCTTCGCACGCCCTTGGGCATTCTTTTGACGTGCGACAAACCAGCCCCTCCCGCCCAGAGTTGCGTTGCCGGCGGTAGCAAGCGCCGTAAATGCGAAAGCGTTGGCACCACATCGCGAAGGGGATACGAAAAACTGAACGTCAGCGCAACCACATCGGCTTTGCACTCTGCGGCCGCCAGCTTCAAACTGTTCAAGGGAATATCGGTTCCAGCGTTAACGATGTGGGCCCCGGCTTCTGCCATCACGGCCTCGACCATCAGCAACCCGAGTTGATGGCGCTCACCCGGCGGCAGGGCGAACAAGAAAACTGGAAAAGCGTACTTTGGTTTCGATTTGAGCGTTTCCGCAATCAAATATCGCTCGATCATTGAGGAGCAAAGGTGTTCGTGGAACACATCGATTTCACCGCTCAGCCAAGCATCCCCAACACCAATCATCAGTGGGGTGATCGTGTTTTGGACAAAGTCCAGCATGCTGCGCTTGGCGCGTTGCATGAGCAGCAAGGCCTTGAATGCCTCGCTGTCGGCATGACCCAGGTGGCCAATCAAAGCGTTTGTGGACTCTGAGCGGTGCGCATCAGGTTTGAACAGGTTCAGGTCAGCGGCAATTTTTAAATTTTCGGCTGCTGTCTTGGCCACGACTTGACGTGGGCGAAGGCCAGCTTCAAGCAAGCGCTTGATCACCATGAGCCTGTCGACGGATTCGCGCGAATAAATGGCCTTGCCGTTTTCTTCATATTGCGCCGGTGGAAAACCAAACCGCTGGCGCCACTTTCGCAGTTGCTCGACGCTGAAGCCCGTTCTGCGCTCGATTTCAGACTGCAGGACAAAGGCTCTGTTTGGCATCGCCCCTCAGGGTAACAAAACAAGCGCGCTGATCAAGTTAGTTCAGACCCGGCGATTGGTTGCGTGATTTGATCAAGCCTTGCTCGCGAATCGTCTGCACAACTTGCACATTGAACTTGGCGTTGAGCGTCCTGGGTTGATTCCTGCTCGTGTTTGCCGTGCAGGCGAAAAAAACATTTGCCCCCCCTGTTTTGTCCCGGACAAAAACCTTACCTTCCCAAAGCCGTCCAGTGTCGTCATGGACGTCAGTTCGCCATGCGTGAATGGCCTGCAGTTCAAAGGCTTGTTACGGGCTTGATGTTCAACGCGCATGCGATTCGCCCCAGGTGGTTGGGCGGAGCTGGACGAACTCATACTCAGTCTGAAAGTTAGAGCGTGCGTCGCACCCTCGCGCAGCAACCGGAGAGAACCCATGGAATCGGAAGACGAAGCGGCGACCCTCCAAAGACGGGTCTTGGATGCGACCAAATACTGGGGACTTTTCATCTCCGAAATGCAGTACCGCCAGTCGCGTGCAGAGTTGCGACGTCTCAAAGCCAGCCAAGACAGCGCAGCCGAAGACGAGCGTCAGCGCATTGCGCGTCAACTGCACGATTACCTGCAGCCAACCCTGGTCGCCCTGCGATTGAACGTGGCAGCGGTCGAGCAGCAGGCAGGCTTGCTGTCCAGCGAAGCGGCAGAGTGTGCGGCTCGGGCCTTGGCCTTGTCCGATTCCGCCATCTTGTCCGCGCGGCTCATCATCTCTGGTCTGCTGCCACAAATCGTGGATGACTTGGGATCGCGCGGGGCGACCGAACCGATGCCCTAGCACTTCGGCGGACGCAGTACCGGCTTGCTGCAGTTTTGGAGGCCGCCATCGTCACGGCCTTGCGCCGGGGCCGGTTGCAACACGACAGGCTGCAGTCGACCTCGAAAAATGCACCAATGAACCCGGTCAATTTCGCGATTGATTCGCCACTGAATCCGAGATGATGGGCTCAGCCACAGTGCTGCTCAGCACCCCTGAGTCACCCCACCCCGAGGAGATCCCCGATGTTCAATCACTGGACCCTGAAGAAACGCCTGGCGTTGACGTTCACAGGAATTTTGCTGCTTGCGGGGGCGCTCATCAGCGTCGCTCTGGTCAACAACGGCAAGCTGCGCGACACGGTGAACTGGAACACGCACACCTACACAGTGCTGGCTCAACCCGACAGCATGCTGCTCAACATGGTCAACATAGCAACCGGCCTGCGCGGCTTTATCGCGGGGGGGCACGAGAAGTTTCTCGAGCCGTTCAAGGCGGGCGAGCAGGCCTTTGGGGTTGCCTTCAAGGAAGCCAAGTCGCTGACCTCGGACAACCCCGCACAGCAGGCACGCCTGGACAAGCTGATGGCCAACCACCAGCAGTTCATGGCCGTGGCCAGCGCCTTGGTTGAGTTGCGCCGCAACACCACGGCGGGCAAGGTCACGCAAAACGAGTTGCTGCAGGAATTCAGCGCCGGCAAGGACAAGGTGGCGATGGACGCCTTCCGCGCTGGCATCGCCGAGTTTTCGAAGGAGGAATCCACCCTGCTGACCTTGCGCTCTGCAGCGCTCGAATCGACGATGGCAGCCACGACCCACACGATGATCTTCGGTGGCCTTTGCCTGCTGGCCCTGACGGGTGGGCTGGGCTGGGCGCTCACACGCAGCATCTTCGGCCAGCTCGGTGCCGAGCCGAGCGAGGCGGCCAGCACGGTGAACGCCGTGGCGCAGGGTGATCTGAGCGTGCACATTGCGCTGCGCCCGGGCGACACCGCCAGCCTGATGGCGGGGCTGGCGCGCATGCGTGACAGTCTGGTCAGGGTCGTCAGCGAAGTGCGCGGCAACTCGGAGAGCGTGGCCACGGCCAGCGCGCAGATCGCGCAGGGCAACTTGGACCTGTCCGGCCGCACCGAGCAGCAAGCCAGCGCTTTGCAGCAAACCGCAGCCACGATGGAACAACTGGGCACCACGGTGCGCCACAACACCGAAAACGCCAAGCAGGCCAACCAGTTGGCGCAAGGCGCGTCGGCGGTGGCCGCGCGTGGCGGCGAGGTCGTCGGCCAAGTGGTCACCACCATGCAAGGCATCAACGACAGCAGTCGCAAGATCGGCGACATCATCAGCGTCATTGACGGCATCGCCTTCCAGACCAACATCCTGGCGCTGAACGCGGCAGTCGAAGCCGCCCGCGCGGGCGAGCAAGGCCGCGGCTTTGCGGTCGTGGCCTCAGAGGTGCGCAACCTGGCACAGCGCAGCGCCGAAGCAGCCAAGGAGATCAAGTCGCTCATTGGTCGCAGCGTGGAGCAAGTGGAGCAAGGCACCACGCTTGTGGGCCAGGCCGGCCAGACCATGGACGAGATCGTCAGCTCGATCAAGCGCGTGAGCGACATCGTCGGCGAGATCAGTTCAGCCAGCGTGGAACAAAGCGCCGGCGTGCAGCAGGTGGGCGAGGCCGTCAGCCAGATGGATCAGGCCACGCAGCAAAACGCCGCGCTGGTGGAGCAAAGCGCCGCCGCCGCGGAAAGCCTGAAGGTCCAGGCGCAGCAACTGGTGCAGGCCGTGGCGGCGTTCAAGCTGTCACGCCAGGATGGACTTGCGCACACGGCACATCAGGCGACCCCGGTTGCCAACGCGCCCACCGGCGAGCGTCGTGGCCCCCATCGTGCCGAGAACGTCACCCGCCCGGCGTTCAAAGCCAGGGCTTCGGTGGCGCATGCAAGCGGGACGCCACAGGACTCCACGACGCTGGCCAAGACAGGCACCGACGACTGGGAAACGTTTTGATCGCCGACCCACGCTGAGCGATTTCGGAGAAGCTCATGCGCTGGGTCAGCGCATGAGCGCTGTTTACTGAGGCGTATAGGGTTGGCGCAGGCCGGCTTTTTCGAGCAGCGGCATCACCTCGGCATTCCACTGCTTGATCCCGCTGTTGTAGTCAAGCCAGCTCAGGCACACGCCATCGACGCCCGCCTCGGTGAGCATGCCGAGATGGTCGACCATCATCTGCGGGGTGCCGACCAGCGGGAAGCCTGCCCATCCCGCCTTGAAGTGGTAGCGGAACTGATCGGCTTGCTCCGGCGTGAAGATGCCGGTTTGAATGCCGAGTTCTTTCACGATGTTCTCGCAGGCCTGGTCATCGCCGTACTCGATGGCATACCGGTCCACGTGCTTCTTGGCTTTTTCCAGTGTCTCGGCCACCGACACGTAGGAGTAACACCAGACCTTGATGTCGCGGCCGAACTCGTTCATGGCGAGATCCTTGTAGCCGCGGACCTGTTTGCGCACGCCTTCCAGGTCGTGCGATCCCAAAATCAGGAAAGCCGCGTCGCAGTGCTGGGCGCAAAAGCGCTTTCCGCGTGGTGAGCCGCCTGCGTTGATGAGGAAGGGCCGGTTCAGCGGCTTGGGCTCGGCAAAGGCCTGCACCAGATTGAAATACTTGCTCTTGTGGTCGAAGTAGCCCTCCTTCGTCCATGCCTCCTGAGCCACCGCCAGCCAGTCATCGGCGAAGTCGTAGCGCTCGTCGTGTTCCATCATGCTGCCGCCGAACATGCGCATCTCGGGGCCGAACCAGCCGCAGATCATGTTCAGGCCAAACCGCCCGCCTCCGATGTGATCGATGGTGGCTGCCTGCTTGGCGGCCAGCAGGGGATGAACCGTCGGCATGTGCGACGTGCTGATCGTCGCGATTTGCTGCGTGGATGCGGCGATCGCAGCCGCCCAGGTGTAGGTCTCCATGCTGGTGCCGCCGAAGTTGCTCTCGCCACCGAAGCCGCGCCACCTGCCGATCGGAATGGCGGCCTCAAAGCCGGCGCGGTCGGCCAGCTGGATGGTCTCGAGGTTGGTCCGCCAGTTGTCTGCGCGGTGCACCTCGGGTGCGGTCGTGATGGCGCAGCCGCCGTGGGCGTTGATGGCGAACACACCGAGCTTCATCTTGTTCGGCGAGCTGGCCATCGGGTTGGGCAGAGGTTGCGGCAGATTTGCGTTGCTCATGAAAGTCTCCTGTGGGGAT
>JBBAPK010000007.1:27377-91088 GCA_040400875.1 Burkholderiaceae bacterium
GGCGTGTTGAATCAGTTCAGTGCATCGGAGCGCCAGACCATCAACTTCTCGGTCTGCATGTCGCTCATGGTGTGTGGCATGCCGCCCATGCCATGGCCGGAGGCCCGCGCGCCTCCGAAGGGCATCCAGTCGACACGAAACAAGGTGTTCTCGTTGACCATCACGGCGGTGCCGTCGAGATGGCGGTAGCAGTGCATCGCGGTGTCGATATTTCGGGTGAACACGGCGGCCTGAAACGCATAGGGCAAGTCATTGGCCAGACCGATGGCCGCATCGAGGTCGTCGTAGCTGTAGACGCTCACCACCGGGCCGAACACCTCCTTGCGGGTCACGTCGGCATCGAGCGCGGGGTTGAGCAAAACCGTGTTGGCGTAGCAGCTGCTCGACAGCTTGTGGCCGCCCGACACGAGCTTGGCGCCACCGCTCTTCGCAGCGTCGACCCAGCTCGCGACCCGGTCCACCTCTTTGTGCGTGATCAGCGGGCCGACGTCGGTCGTGGCCAGCAGGGGGTCGCCGATGACCATGCGCTCACCGAGACGCGCGATGCCATCAGCGACCGCCGTGGCGACGCTGCTGTGGCAAAACACCCGCTGTACGCCCACGCACGCCTGGCCTGCGTGCCAGAACGAGCCCCGCACGAGCCGGGGCAAGGCCATCTCCAGATCCGCATCGTGCGAGACGATGACGGGCGCCACGCCGCCGTGCTCCAGCGCGCAACGCGCTCCGGGCGCCAGCTTGGAGCGCAGCATCCAGCCCACAGCCGCAGAGCCAATGAACGAAAAGAAACCCACGCGGGAATCTGAAACAAGGCGAGTGGCCAGCTCCAGATCGGTTGGCAAGACCATCTGCGCCCAACCGGGCGGCAAGCCGGCCTCGTGGAAGATGTCGATGAGCGTCTTGCAGCTCAACGGCGTGGCCGGCGCAGGCTTGACGATGACCGGAGCACCGACCGCAATCGCCGGTGCGACCTGATGAACCACCAGGTTGAACGGGTGATTGAAAGCACTCACGCCGACGACCACGCCGATGGGTTCGTACTGGGTGAAGGCGACGCGGCCGGCCGATGTCGCATTCAGGTCCATGGGAATCACGTGGCCGCCTTTGGTGCGCAACTCATCGATGCAGATCTGGATTCCATCGATGCCGCGGTCCACCTCGACCAGCGAATCCCTGTAGGGCTTGCCACCTTCGTGTGCCGCCTGGCGGGCGATCGCCTCGCGCCGCGACGTGATGATCTCGGCGGCGCGCTTGAGGATCGCGATGCGCTGCTGCTTCGGCAGCCATTGGCGCCGGTCGCGAAACAGCGCGTGGGCCGTTGCCAGCGCGCGCTCCATGTCTTGCGCGCTCGATGCCGCCACCTGACCGACGTGCGCGCCATCAAAGGGTGATCTGACTTCAACGATCGTGGACATCTCGTCGTCTCCTCGATTCAATGCATCTGCCTGTCGGGCTCAGGCCGCAGGCATGTCACGGGGCGCCGAATCGGCAAACGAGGGCCGGCTGCGCAGCTGCTCGACCAGGCGGTCGAGTCGGGGCGTCGCGGGCACCCAAGCCGCACCGGGGAAACGAAAACGCACGTAGTCGAGCAGCACCACCGTGGCGATGACCGCCAGGTCGGGGATGTCGCCGACCCACACCGGTGGATCGCCCTCAAGCTGGCTCAAGGCCTGGATGACCGAGCGTCTGCGGCGCAGCCCCACGGGCGACTCGTCAAACGACGCATCGGTCATCTTGCGGCCGATGATCACCGCCGCTGCAGCGTCGATCGCACCCATGGCCACGCCAGCCATCGACATCACGGCGCTGGCGTCGGTACCGAGCAGGCTGGGTGCGGGCTTTTGGGTCTCGAGCCACATCACGATCAGCAGGCTTTCCGTGATCGAGCGTCCGCTGTCGAGTTGCAGCGCAGGCACGCGCGCGCTGGGGTTGGCGGCGAGCAAGGCAGCCGCGTCCTTCCACGGGTCGGTGAGCACGCCTTCGACTTGCGACAAGCCTTTTTCAGCGAGCGCGATTCGAACCACGCGCGAGTACGGCGAGGTGGTGCTGTAAAACAGTTTCAAGGTGACTCCTAGACAGCGTCGGTCAGTCGACTGCGCACAATGGCTGCGTCGAGCGAAGCCCGCCATCCGCATAGACCAGAGGACACACGACCTCGCCCACCACAACCGCACTCACCCGGCCGATCACGATCGAGTGGGTTCCGTACGGCACCACGGTGTCCACATCGCAGAACAGGTTGCACTGCGCATCGCGCAGGTAGGGCATGCCGCAAGCTTCGTTGCGCCACTCGCCCACCTCGAAGCGGGCATCGCCCTTGAGCTTTCCGCTGAAAGCAGCCACCAGATCCTCGTGCTGCGTTGTCAGCACGTTCACGCAGAAACGCCCACGCTGTGTCAACGGCGCGTGGATGCTGGCGCTGTGATTGACGCAGATCAGCAGCGACGGTGGGTCTGCGGCAATGGAGTTGACCGCTGTGGCCGTCATGCCGTGGCGGTTGCCGTCGGTGTCAGCGGTGCTGATGATCGTGACCGTCGATGCCATACGGCGCATCGCCCGCTTGAACTCGGCGGTGATCTGCGCGGGGTCGGTGCTGAGGTTGCTCATTATGGTTGGCCCGGGTGCACGTGCAACATGGCTTGCAGTTCGTCCACGCTGCGTTCGACGCGGCGCAAGAAACCCTCGGTCAAGCGCTCCGGCGACTCGAAGTCCTGCTGCAAGGCATACAAGCCCCGCGTGCCCACCACCGCGTCGAAAAACAGGAACAGCGGTCTGAGGTGGTAATCGATCACCGACGCATGCCCGGGCGACGCGCCAGTGGCCGTCACGATGACCGGCTTTCGAGCCAGCGCTTCCATGTCGTACAGATCGAAAAAGTGCTTGAAGAGGCCCGTGTAGGCGCCCTTGTAGACGGCCGTGCCCACCACCAGCGCGTCCGCGCTTTGCACCGCGTGCAATACCGCTTCAAGCGTGGCATCGGCCTGTGAACGGTCGGTCGCCTGACCGAGGCCCGGGCCTGCGTCCACCAGATCGAACAGTTGCGTTGATCCGAGACCACGGGCAGCAGCGCTGTCGAGAACGGCCGACACCAGCGTGCGCGTGCGCGACGGTCGGGCGAAATTGCCCGACAGGCCAACGATCCTGACGCCTTGCCTGGTGGACTCAGTCGGCGCGTTGTGCGGTGTCATTGCCATCTCCTTGCAGCCGGCGGCGCCTTCTTGAATGCACCACCCATTTCATGAAGGGAATGCTAGGCATCCGGTCTGAAAGGAAGAAGATGATTCTGGACAACTGAGGTCATCAAGAATTCAAACTCGCTAGAAACCCTAAGCCGTCACCGAGCTGCGGTTCGACTCACTCGTCGTTCGTGTGGGGGTGGCGCGTGAACCTCGATGAGATACTTTTCAACCCAGTCAAAGGTTCGAAATGCTGCCTGACATCGATTCCTTGGCTCTGTTCGTCCGCGCTGCCGAGCTGCGCAGTCTGAGCAAGGCGGCCGAGGCGTGTCACATCGGCGTGGCGGCGGCCAGCAGGCGCATCGCGCTGCTCGAGCACCGCTTCAAGACGCCGCTGCTCGATCGCTCGCCCAGAGGCGTCGAGCTCACCGCCGCGGGCGTGTCCTTGCTTGCACACGCCAAGGCGCTGCTGGTGCAACTCAACGACATGAACGCCGAGATGACCGACCACGCGGCCGGCCGAAAGGGCGTGCTGCGCCTGCTCGCGAACACGTCGGCGATGACCGAGACCCTGCCCGAGGATCTGGCCTCGTTCGGCAAGGCCAACCCCGACATCCGCCTGGTCATCCAGGAACGCTGGAGCGGCGACATCTTGCGCAGCCTGCTCGCCGGCGAGGCCGACATCGGGATCGTGATCGACGGCGCGCGAACCGAGGGGCTGGAAGTGTTTCCCTATCGCAATGACCGGCTCGCGGTGATTGCCCCCGTAGATCACCCGCTGGCCACAGATTCGAACTGGAGCTTCAGCGACGTGCTCGAGTACGACCTGGTGGCGCTCGAGGTCGGCTCATCGATGATGAGACTGCTGACCGAACAAGCCATCGTTCTGGAAAAGGCGCTGCGTCTGCGCATTCAGGTCCGCAGCTTTGAGGCCGTGTGCCGCATGGTGCAAGTCGGCATGGGCGTGGGCATCTTGCCGTACGAAGCAGCCAAGGTGCTGGCAGAAAGCATGAAGCTGTCCGTGCGGCCGATGAACGAGCCGTGGGCACAACGCAAGGTGCTCGTGTGCGTCAAGAAGGACCGTCCCGCCAAGCCTTCGCTGACCTTGCTGATCAATCACCTCACAGCGTGAGCCCGGCGCTGGGCTTCAGGCAGCCCAGGCCTCGGGCCTGAGTAGTTTCCCGAAGACTCATTTTGGACAAGCCCCCCTTGCCGAACTTCCCATAGACGGCGCTTCGGGCGCCTTCAAGAATGCCTCAAGGTGCGAAGCTCTTTCAACGTTGATCGACAGGTATTGGAAATGTCAGGTAAACCTTTCGATGGGCTGACCGTCATTGCCCTGGAGCAGGCGGTCGCGGCCCCTTACTGCACGAGTCGCCTCGCAGACGCAGGTGCACGCGTGATCAAGATCGAACGGCCCGAGGGAGATTTCGCCCGCGGATACGACACGGCGGTGCATGGCGAATCCGCGTACTTCGTCTGGATCAACCGCGGCAAGGAATCCATCGCGCTCGACTTGCGACAAGACGATGCCCGCGCCCGCTTGCACGCGCTCTTGGCCACGGCAGACGTGTTCATCCAGAACCTCGCGCCCGGTGCTGCCGTCCGCCTGACCTTCGGATCGGCTGAGCTTCGCCGCCAACACCCGCGGCTGATCACCTGTGACATCTCGGGCTACGGAGAGTCGGGCCCTTTGCATGAACTCAAGGCCTATGACCTGCTGGTGCAGGCCGAAAGCGGGCTGGTCGCCGTGAGCGGCGCGCCGGGCCCGTGGGGACGCATCGGCGTGTCGATCTGCGACATCACTGCGGGGATGAATGCCCTGATCGGCATACAGCAAGCACTCATCCAGCGTTCACGCACCGGACACGGCAGCGCGGTGAAGGTGTCTCTCTTTGACTCGGCGGCCGAGCTGATGTCGGTGCCCATGCTGCAAGCGCGGTACGGCTCAGGTGCGCCCGAGCGCGTGGGGCTCAAGCACCCCAGCATCACACCCTACGGCGCCTTCACATCCCGCGATGGTCGCGAGTTCGTGCTCTCGATCCAAAACGAGCGGGAATGGGTCAGCTTTTGCGACCGGGTGCTGCAACAACCCGCGTTGGCAACCAGCCTGTCATTTGTCTCCAACACCGAACGAACTCGCAACCGCGTTGAACTCGAAGCGCTGATTCAAGGCGTGTTTTCTGGCCTGAGCTACGCAGTGGTCGTCGAACGCCTCGCCGCAGCCCAGACCGCCTACGGCGCCATCAATTCGGTGCACGACCTGATCGAGCACCCCCAGTTGCGCACACGGCCGATGCCAGTCAACGGTCGCGTGGTCGAGCTTCCAGCGACCCCGTACATCACCGAATGGGACGACGAAAGCTATCGGCCGATCCCGGGCGTCGACGAACACGGCGACGCCATTCGCGACGGGCTCGAAGCGCTCACCCGTTCGGCAGGGTGAGCGGCACGCTGGCCACACATCGGCAAACCCGGGCCTGATCCGCAGTCCGCGCGCACCGGCTCATCGGGGGCCATTCACCTGGCGCAAGATGGCTTCGGCGCGCAGGACCACAGGCTTGTCGACCATCTTCCCGTCCACGGCAAATGCCGAGCCGCTTGCGGATGTGGCGGCCGCCAGCACGCGTTGCGCCCAGTCGATTTCTGCTGCGCTGGGGCTGAAGCTTCGGTTGACGGCATCGACTTGCGCCGGGTGAATGCAAAGCTTTGCGCCAAAACCCAGACGCCGGGCGCGTTGCGCCTCGTCCACAACCGCCTGCGCATCCGAGATGGAGGTGCTCACCCCGTCGATCGGCGGGGCGAGCCCGGCAACGCGTGACATCAGCACCATCTGCGAGCGGAACAGCAGCAGCTCATCACCATCGCCCGAGATCCCGGTGTCCAACTGGAAGTCGATGGACCCGAACGCCAGCCGCAAAACGCCAGCCGCACACGCCACCGAGCGCAGGTTGTCAAAGCCAGCGGCCGTTTCCACCAGCGCGATCAGCGGTTTGCCGTGCGACGCAGCGATGCGGCCGAGGTCGTCGGCGCGCTCGGCCTTGGGCACCATGATGGCGGTGACTGCGGGCGCAGCACAGGCGCGCAGGTCTTCTTCAAACCACGCGGTGTCAGAGGCGTTGACGCGCACGACCACCGGCTTGGTCGGGGTGTCGGGGCCCAGACGGGCGAGCCACTCTTGCAAGCTGCTGCGCGCAGCGTCCTTTGCTGCGGGGGAGACGGCGTCTTCCAGATCGATCACGACCGCGTCGGCACCCGAGGCCAAGGCCTTGGCAAACCGCTCGGGCCGGTCGCCCGGCACGAAGAGGTACGAACGCGGGACCATCACACCGCCCGAGCCGCGAGTTGCCGTGGCTGCGGTTCGCGGTGCTTCTTGGGTTTGTTTGGCATTGGTTCCCCTCCCCCATGAAAAGTCATCGCCACCGCGTTGGACGCGTGCAGTGCGCCGCGAGTGAATCCAGCAAGATCATTGGGGAACTGTATTCAGCCGGACCCCGCTGCCGCAAGCGTCCATTGATCAAGGTCGCCTTGCCGGAAGGTCAACGCTGACCGGGCGCCACAGCCGCGACGCCCACAGACGACGAGGACTTGAGTGGCGCCCAATGGGGGCATCCGCCACCCCCTTGGCCCACAAAAAAGCCCCGGCTCTCACATGAGAGACGGGGCTGATACCTGGTAGGCGCGATTGGACTCGAACCAACGACCCCCACCATGTCAAGGTGGTGCTCTAACCAGCTGAGCTACGCGCCTGGAAAGCCGCAGATTCTAACCACCTCGCTCGGGGTCAGGGCACATCTTGCTGGGGCGAATCAGCTTGCTGCACGGCAGGCGAACACCTCAGAAGGCAAGCACCTCGGTGTAGACGCCACGATCGGCCAGCATGTCGCGTGCGGCCTCGGCTTCTTTGCGTGAGGTGAACGGCCACAGCGTGGCGCGCCAACCCTTGTCGACCTTCATGATTTCGCTGCGCAGGTCACCCGACATCTTGCCGCCTGCAAAGCTCAGACCCATCATGCGCAGACGTCGCTCAGAGGCCGCCCGCGTGCCGGTGAGCGACGTCACCAGGGCGTAGACCTTGGTCGGTTTGACAACAGGCGCAGGTGTCTGGGATCGCAAAAGCTTGGCCTGACGCACGGCCTCGGCGCGCTCCTCGGAACTCAGCCCGGGGCGCAAGGCCTGCTTGGCGCTGAGTTCGATCGCCTCTGTGTCCTGTGCTGTGTCCACCTCGGTGGGCGCATCGGATTTCGCCGAACGGTCAGCCGCCGCCGAGGCAAGAACGGCTGCGGAATCGGCTTGTTCTGCGGATGCGGCTGGCGCTGAGGCCTGGGCCTCGCCCGTCGCGTCGGAGGGTGCTGATGCGTTTGCGGCCGGCAGCTCTGGTGATTCGGGCTTCGCGGGTTCGGATGCTGCGGGCACAGCGGCTGTGGCTTGTGCCGCACTGGCCGCCAAGACCACGCCGGCAGCCTTGTCGCCATCGGCGTCTGTGCCACCGCCCCACATCATCCCGATGGCCACCGCCGCGGCCACAAGCAGCACGGCCACGGCCGCTGCGGCAGCACGTTTTGGCTTGTCCCACAGCCGAGCGCCAAGAAACTTGGCCTTCGCGGCACTGCCCAGCAGCACACGCACACGACCTTTTCCCTTTTCGACGCACGCGGTGGTCAGGTACAGACGCACCACAGACCCCGAGGCCAGTTTTTCATCGACCGCCACTTCGCGTTGAGGCAGATCGGCCGCGCCCGGCCGCTCGGGGCTGCCATGACGCAAGGCAAACGCAGCAACGCGCTTCGCGCTGATGGGTGCGATCAAGTCCTCGCTGAACGCGGGCTTGAGCGATGTTCCCGAGGCTGGTTTTTCGGGGCGCTTGGCCAGCCGCAGCACCTTTCGCCACAGCATCTTCGGCAAGCGCTGCCATGGCTTGGCAGGTGGCTCATCTGCAGCCACAAACGGCAGCGACACCACGCCCACCCCGCTCACATGCTCGGGCTGGATGCGCTGCGCCAGCGGGTGGCGGTTGTGCCACGCCACCACTTGGGCAACGGGGTCGTGGATGGGCGGATCGTCCATAGATGGCGCCGATTTTCCGATCGCCCCGCCAGGGGAGATAGCCCGAACAGAGCCCGTCTAGGCCCCCAATCCCGCGCCAGACACGCCCATAGCGCTTGCGCTCGGCTTTTATTTGCGTCGAACCACCCTCACCCCGGCGATTCGTGCCACCGAATTCAGCACCTTGGTCAGCCGAGCCGCATCGCTCACCTCCAGCGTGAAGGTCATCCAGGCCGTGCCGCCCGAGCTTTCCTTGATGGACTGGGTTTTCACGCCGATCACGTTCACCCGTTCTTTCGAGAAGACGTCAGAGACGTCTCTGAGCAGCCCCTGTCGATCCGAGGCCTCAAGCACCACATCCACCGGGTACAGCGCACCCTTGTCGCCGCTGGGCTCGCCCCAGGCCACTGCGATCACCCGCTCGGGCGATCGCTGCGACATCTGCACGAAGTTGGAACAACCCCGGCGATGAATCGCCACGCCGCGGCCCCGGGTGACGTATCCACCGATCGTGTCGGGCGGTGCCGGACGGCAGCAACGCGACAAGGTCGTGAGCAGCGATTCCACCCCGACCACCAGCACCCCACCCTTGGGCGCATCGCTTTCGGGCCGGGACAGACGCTGCGCGATGCTGTCGTCGATCGACGGTGCGGGCTCGGTGGGCCGCAGCAGTGTTTCGATGGTGCGCAGCGAAAACTCGTCCTTGCCGACCACCTCGAACAAGGCGTCGGCCTGCTTGAAGCCAAGCCGGCTGGCCAGATCGTCGAGCTTGACGGCGGTCTTGCCCAGACGATGCAGGAGTTTTTCCACCGCCTCGCGACCGCGCGCCACCGTCTGGGCCAATGCGCGCGCATTGAACCAGGCGCGCACCTTGGTCTTGGCGCGCGAGCTTTGCAGGTAGCCCAGATCGGCGTTCAACCAATCCATGGACGGGCCGCCTTCTTTGGCAACGGTCAACTCCACCGTCTGCCCGTTGGCCAGCACCGACTGCAGCGGAACCATGCTGCCGTCGACTTTCGCACCACGGCAGCGGTGACCCAACTCGGTGTGCACCGCGTAAGCAAAGTCGAGCGGAGTGGCCGGCGAGCTCAGCTCGACCACGGCACCTTGCGGCGTGAAGACATAAATGCGATCGGCCGAATCGCCCTGCGCATCGCCTGCAGCCGCATCGCTGCCTTGAACTGAAAGATCGCGTTCCCAGGCCAGCAACTGCCGCAAAACGCCCTTGCGCGCTTCGGCCAGCCGCTCGTCCACGGTGGCGGCATCGGCCACCGCGCCGCTGTATCCCTTGACGCCAGACTCCTTGTAGACCCAATGTGCGGCAGCGCCGTGCTCGGCGTGTTCGTGCATGGTGTGCGTGCGGATCTGGATCTCGACCGGCCGGCGCGACTCGTCGAGCACCACGGTGTGCAGCGACTGGTATCCGTTGGGCTTGGGTCGGCCGATGTAATCGGAAAACTCGTCGACCACCGGCTGCAGCATCGAGTGCACCTGGCTCAGTGCGGCATAGCAATCGGACACATCGGCGACGATCACCCGCAGCGCCCGCACGTCGAGCACGCTGGCGAAATCCAGCCCCTTGCCATTCATCTTTTTCCAGATGCTGTAGATGTGCTTGGGGCGGCCGTGGACCTCGGCTTCGATACCGTGCAATTGAAGATGGGACGCCAGCCGCAGCCTGAAGGCCTCGACGCCTTGCTCGCGCTCGGCGCGCTTTTCGTCGAGCAGCTTGGCCACCGATTTGTACTGCTGCGGCTGCAAGAAGCGAAACGCGAGGTCTTCGAGCTCCCACTTGATCTGACCGATGCCCAAGCGATGGGCCAGCGGCGCAAACACCTGCATCGATTCCAGCGCCAGCGGCTTGGGGCATGCGTTCTTGCTCGCCGCGTAGTAGCGCAAGGTCTGCAGCCGCGAGGCCAGACGCAGCAGCACCACCCGCAGATCGCGCGAGAACGTCAGCAGCATCTTGCGAACCAGTTCGGTCTGCTGCTTGCGCTGCTCGCCTTCGAAGCTGGCTTCACGCGCCGCGCGCTGGATCTGCACGAGCTTGCGGGTGCTGCTGACCAGGCTGGCATGCGAAGCCCCGAAGGCCTTGGCCACCATCTCCTCGGGTTTTTGCAGGTAATCGCCGGCGTAGACCAGGTAGGCGGCCGCGCGCAACGACGGCGCCGAGCCCATCTGATCGAGGATCTCGCTCACGCCGTCGGCGTGCTCCAGGGCATCTTCGCCAGTGTCCAGCGCTTGTCCGGCCAGCAAAGGCTCGGCGAACGCGCGTGCACGCTGGCGCTGCAACTCACCTTCGTGGTCGGCCAGCACATCGCGCTGCGGTGAATCGGGCGGCTCATCGCCAGGCGGCGCCAAGCGCAACGCGCTGGCCTTGGTCGCCTGGGTGCCTGTCTTCATGAAGCCAGCAAGAACTCGCGCACCGCTTGCACCTGATCGTGCGCCACCAGCGTGGGCGCATGGCCCACACCGCTGAATTGCCGCAAGGCGGCACGCGGCCCGCGCTGCGTCATGGCCTGCGCCGTGGCTTCGCTGAGCAAATCCGATTCGGCGCCGCGCAGCAAAAGCGTCGGGCAGGCGATGGCGTCATAGGCGTGCCACAGCACCGCTTCGCTCAGTGCAGCCGCTTCGGGCGTGGCAGCGCGAAATGGCACGGCGATCGACGGGTCGTAGTGCGAGCGGAATCCACCGCCATCGGCCGCGGCTATGGGCCTGAGCATGGGCCGCGTGAGCGCGAGCCATTGTTCTTTTGTGTGGGGGCCGAAGCCGCGCGAGTTCGACCCCATGTACTCGGCGGCATCTTCTGGCGTCGCCCAAGTCTGGGCTGTACCCACATAGTTGCCGATGCGTGTGAGCGCGGCGGCCTCGAGCGCCGGGCCGATGTCGTTGATGACCAGCCTGTGGATTGGGCCAGATGCCAGGCTGGCCAGCACCATGCCGATCAGCCCGCCCATCGAGGTGCCCACCCAATGCACCGTCTCGGCGTTGACGCGGGCCAGCACGGTGACCATGTCGGCCACGTAACGCGGGATGGCGTAATCCATCGGCTGCGGCAGCCAGTCGGATTCACCGCGACCGGCCACGTCCACACAGACCACGCGGTAGTCGCTGCACATGGCGCGGGCCAGCACATCAAAGTCGCGCCCCTGACGCGTCAGACCGTGCACGCACACCAAAACGCGGGGATTGGCCGGATCACCCCACTCCCAATAAGCCACGCGGTGCAGGCCGCCGGCATCAAGACAGCTCACGCGGTGAAGTCGGGGTTCGCGTTCAGACATGGGCGGATCCAGTGTTGGCTCAAGTTGAGATAGATGCCCATCACGGCTCTTTGATAATGCATCGTATCAATCCAACCAGCCTGAAGGAATCGACATGTTCAAAGGAAAAACAGCGCTCATCACCGGATCAACCAGCGGCATCGGTCTGGGCATCGCGCTGAGTCTGGCGCGTCAGGGCGCCAACATCGTGCTCAACGGTTTCGGCGACGTCGAAGCGCCCAAGGCCCAGGTGGCAGCGCACGGGGTGCAGGTGATTCACCACGGCGCCGACATGACCAAGCCGGCCGAGATCGCCGACATGTTCGCGGTGGCCACGGCGACCTTGGGTGGCGTCGACATCCTCGTCAACAACGCCGGCATCCAGCACGTGGCCAACGTCGAGGACTTTCCGGTGGAAAAGTGGGACGCGATCATCGCGATCAACCTGAGCTCGGCGTTCCACACCACCCGGCTGGCCATCCCCGGCATGCGCGCGAAAAACTGGGGCCGCGTGATCAACCTGGCGTCAGTGCACGGCCTGGTGGGCTCGGCGCAAAAGGCGGCCTATGTGGCCGCCAAGCACGGCATCGTGGGGTTCTCGAAGGTAGTGGCACTCGAGACCGTCGCCACCGGCATCACGGTCAACACCATCTGCCCGGGCTGGGTGCTCACACCGCTGGTTCAAAAGCAGATCGATGACCGTGCTGTGCGCGAAGGCATCAGCGTCGAGGAAGCTGGCCGCCGTCTGCTTGGCGACAAGCAACCTTCGCAACAGTTCGTCACGCCCGAGCAACTGGGTGAACTGGCGGTGTTCCTGTGCTCGCCGGCCGGTGACCAGGTTCGCGGCGTCGCCTGGAACATGGACGGCGGCTGGGCAGCGCAGTAAGCGCCACAGCCAGCCCCTGGCGTCAGATCACTTGCTCATTTGCACCGTGCCGTTCACGGTGACGGTGACGCTGGTCTGACCCGCTTCGATGGGCATCGGTGCGTCGTTTTGCACCGACATCGAACGCGCCATGGCAAACATCGGCACCGGGTTCGAGCCCGGGTCGTTGGTGCTCACGCTGACCTCGCGAACCACGTAGCTCGAGTAGCCAAACTGCTTGGTCACCTCGGCGGCCTGGGCGCGGTAGCGGCTGATGGCCTGAGACAGCGCGCCAGCCTCGGCCTTCTCGCGCTGTTCACGCGACAAGCCTTGGGACACCCGGGCGATGCCCATGCTCTGGATGCGGCCAGCCAGTTGACTGAGGCCTGGCAAATCGCGGCCCTCGAACACCACCTCGGCGCTGCCTTGCCAGCCGGAAATTGCGTTCTTCGGGCTGTAGCGCGGGCTGAGTGAGAAGTTGCCGGTGCGCACGTCGATCTGCCCCGGGCGGCTCACGCTGCGTGCTTCGGCCAGTGCCGACTCCACCGCCTGCTTCAGGGACGACTGCACCGCGCTCGCATCGACGCCGTCGCGGTTGGTCATCAGCGTGATGGTCAGCATGTCGCGGGTGACGTCGGTGCTGGCGGTGGCGGTGAGCGCCACCACGCCGCTGGGCGCTGCCTGCTCGGCGGCGAATGCGGCACTCGAGATGGACGCTGCCGCGACAACGCAGGCCGTCAGTCGGCCAAACAGCTTGGAATGGGTGGTCATGGGTTTCATGGTTTCATGGGCCGAGGCGTTGGCATCGCAAAGCGCGATCACACAGCGTAACGCCAGGCGTTCGCATGCCGATGACACAGGCCTGCGAATGTCGAGACAGCCTCGCCAGATCTTTGTAACGAATGGTCAATGCACGCTCCTGCAGCCCGCAAAGCCGCGCAGAATCTGGCTTGTTACAAATAGGAGAGCGTCATGAACGCGACCCCTTCTGAACGAGCCGATCGCATCGTGGTGGTGGACGACGATGCCCGCATCCGTGATCTGTTGCGCCGCTACCTGAGCCAGGAAGGCTTCGAGGTGCTGCTCGCCGAAGACGGCAAGGCGCTCAGCCGCCACCTCAGCCGCGAAAGCGTCGACCTGATCGTGCTCGATCTGATGCTGCCTGGCGAAGACGGTCTGTCCATCTGCCGTCGGCTGCGCCACAGCAACGACCTCACGCCCATCATCATGCTCACGGCCAAGGTCGAAGACGTCGACCGCATCGTGGGTCTTGAAGTCGGCGCCGACGACTACCTGCCCAAACCGTTCAACCCGCGCGAGTTGCTGGCGCGCGTGAATGCCGTGCTGCGCCGGCGGCCCTTGCTCGAGGCGCCGGGCGCGCCGGGCAAGGAAGCGCAGACCATCACCTTTGGTGACTTCGAATTCGATCTTTCGCTGCGCAGGCTGTCCAAATCAGGCGAGCCGGTCGCGCTGACCACGGGCGAGTTCTCAATGCTCAAGGCGCTGGTGCGCCACCCGAGGCAACCGCTCACGCGCGACAAATTGGCACAACTGGCGCGAGGCCGCGAGTTCGAGCCCTTCGACCGCAGCCTCGATGTGCAGGTGTCGCGGCTGCGCAAGATGATCGAGCCCGATCCGGCACAGCCGCGCTACATCCAGACGGTGTGGGGCGTGGGCTATGTCTTTGTGCCCGACGAGTCGGCCTGACGCGCCAGCGCGCCTGACTGCAGCGCCTGCCCAATGGCAAGACGTCAGCCCGCGCTGAGCCTTTTCTGGCGCACCTTCGTGCTGCTGCTGGTCTTGCTGGTCGGTGGCGTTTTCGCCTGGACCCAGACCTTTCGCGCGCTCGAGTTCGAGCCTCGTGCGGTGCAGGCCGCGCAGCAAATCGCCAGCCTCGTCAACATCTCACGCGTGGCACTGAGCGGGCCCGACGCCATCAGCCGCCTGACCATCATCAAGGCCGCTTCAGCCGACGCCGCGGTCAAGTTCGCGCCCCGCGAGCCGGGCGACCGCTGGACGCCCTACGAGGTCGATCGTTTCTCGCGTGCCATAGCAGCCGAGTTGCGCTCACGCCTGGGTGCCGACACGCTGGTGGCCCGAGAGCTCAACGGCGTGTCGGGCCTGTGGGTCGGCTTCCAGATCGAAGACGACGCTTACTGGCTGCAGGCCGATCCGACCCGGCTGGGCGCTATGGCCATCAGCACGCTGCTGATCTGGGTCGGCATCGCGCTGGCCATCACGATCTTTGGTGCCCTGGCCATTGCCACGGCCATCACCAAGCCGCTGCGCGAGTTGTCGTTCACGGCCAGCCGCATCCGCGAAGGTGAGTTCGATTCGCGGCTCGACAAGAACACGCTGACCAGTGAGATCCGGCAGGTCAACATGGGCTTCAACCGCATGGCGCGCGAACTGGCCAAACTGGAAGACGACCGCGCGGTGATGCTCGCTGGCATCTCGCACGACCTGCGCACGCCGCTGGCGCGACTGCGGCTGGAAGCAGAGATGAGCGTGCACGACGAGGAAGCGCTCAACAACATGGCGCTCGATATCGATCAGCTCGACGCGATCATCGACAAGTTCATGGACTATTCGCGGCCTGGCGACGCGCGTCTGGCGTCCATTTCGCTGGCCGGGGTGATCGACCGCGAAAGCGCGGCCTTTCGCGATCCGTCGGGCATCAAGATCACCTCCAGGGTGCCCGCCGAAGTCATGGTGATCGCCGACGAGACCGAACTCGGGCGCGTGCTGCAAAACCTGTTTGAAAACGCCCGCCGCTACGGGCGCAGCACCGATGACGACATGGCGCATGTGGATGTGACCTGCGCCCCCGAAGGCCCTTGGCTCAAGCTGATCGTGCGCGACCATGGCCCTGGCGTCGCGATTGAAAAGCTCGCCAAGCTGACCACGCCTTTTTACCGCGCAGACTCAGCACGAACCGCTGCCACCGGCGCCGGTCTGGGACTGGCGATTGTGGAAAAGGCGATTCAGCGCATGGGCGGCGCGCTGGACTTCGATCTGCCCAGCGACGGCGGCTTCGTGGTGCAGATCACGCTCAAGCGGCCCCTGTAGCGGCCCGCGCCGCAGGGCTTCAGCGCATCAGCAGACACACGGCGCGCGCTTCGATCGACTCGCCGCGGCCCACCGGGCCCATGCCTGGCCTGCCGTCCTAGGGGAGGCAGTGGCTCGCCACCCAGCCGCTCGCATCGGCCGGATCGTCGACATATTGGGCGATCAGGCTGAACCAGTCCCAGCCGTAAGTCAGCGACGCCAGTGCCACGGGCGCCCTCTCCGAGAGGGAAATCTGCAGTCTTTCATCCTGCATCAGACGCGCAATCTCGGCGGCCAGATGTTCGGGATCAGCAGCGCGGAACATCACGCAATCACGGTCTTTTTGTAAGCGACTGGCAAAGGCTGGATGGTCTGATACCACCACAGGAGTGCGCGCCGCCAAAGCCTCGCACAGCGTGTTGGGAAGGCCCTCGGCATACTCGTGTCGAGAAGGCACCAGCACCATGTCGGCCGAACGCATGCGGGCACGGACCTCTTCATTGGGCAAATTACCCAAGAAACGAATCCGGTCGGCGACCCCAAGTGCCTCTGCCCGCGCGGCCCAGACCTGAAGATCCCCGCTACCGGCAAAGTCGATTTCCAGCCGCAGGTTCCTCGCCGCCAGGAAAGCCGACGCCTCGAGGCAATCGCCGATCCCCTTCTCTTTCACCACGAGACCGGCGTAAAACGCCCTGAACAGGCAGTCTGACTGGGCAGCTGGCTTGGCATGCGGGTCGGGCGTCAGCGGTGGCCGGTCCCAAGGCACGATCCTGTCGGGCGCCAGACCCAGCACCGTTCGCATCGACAGCGAGGCGTTCAAACTGTGATTGCTGACGCAGGGCACATTCGGCCCCGAGAGCGCCCAGCGCAAAAGCTTGTTCTCGATCCGTTGTCGCAACGTTGCAGCACCAAAGATATCGGCAAAGACAGGCAGAGTAGGCACACCTCGCCAACGTGCCCACAGCAGCGCATAGCGGTGGGGCATCCGCACGATCATCCGGTCGGGCGCGAGTTCCGTCAGAAGCGGCAGGATCCGCCGCGCCGAGTAGGCAGTCGCGCCGTCGATTCCCATCGACCAGAGGTTCGGTGCGACTTTTTCGCGATGAGGGCGATCGCACACCGACAAAGTGGTCACATGGAACCGCTCGCTCAAGCCGGCAACCAACTCAACCGAAGCGTTTTGGTCGCGGTATGTCTCGGGCAGGTCCTCGGACAGACGCCTCCAAGCGGCCCCGTAATCCCCGTACTGAAAGACCAACAAACGTTCCAAGCTCAGCTCCCGATTGGCCCCAAAGCACTCTCTTCGATCGACCCCAACGCAGGGTTCGCTGTCGCAAGATCCAACAACATCGCAGCCCGGCCAGCCGCTCCTAGGCGCTCTTTATCTCGTCCAAAGGGTGCCAAATTCCCATGCCTAAATCCGGCTCAAGCGGCCCCTGTGGCAGCCCGCGCCGCAGGGCTTCAGCGCATCAGCAGACACACGGCGCGCGCTTCGATCGACTCGCCGCGGCCCACCGGGCCCATGCCTTCAGCGGTCTTCGCCTTGATGTTGACCTGATCGGGTTGCACCGTCATCGCCTGGCCCAGGCGCAAACGCATGGCCGGCACGTGCGGCGCCATCTTTGGTTTCTCGGCCACGATGGTGCAGTCGATGTTGGCGATCTTCCAGCCGGCAGCACGCACACGCCGCGCAGCCTCGGCCAGCAGCGCCAGCGAATCGGCGCCGCGAAACTGCTCGTCGGTGTCTGGAAAGTGGCGACCGATGTCACCCATGGAGGCAGCGCCGAACAAGGCGTCGGTGATGGCATGCGCCAGCGCATCGGCGTCCGAGTGCCCTTGCAGGCCGTGCGTGTGGGGAATGGTCACCCCGCCCAGAATCAAGGCGCGGCCGGTCACCAGCGCGTGGCTGTCCCAGCCTTCGCCAATGCGAAATGGCGATGCGAATACAGGCGCGGTCATGGTGTGTCTTTCTCTGGGTTGAGCTCAGCGTGTGCGCAGCAGCCTGGCCGCCAGCGCAAAGTCGGGCGGGAACGTGACCTTGAGGTTTTCCATGTCGCCGCATACCAGCCGCGGGGCGTGCCCGAGCGACTCGACGGCACTGGCTTCATCGGTGACCGACACGCCGGCGCGCTCGGCGGCCATCAGCGCGTCTCGCAGCAAGCCGATGCGAAACATCTGCGGCGTTTGCGCCTGCCACATGCGCGATCGAGCCACAGTGGCACCCACGCGCTCGTCGTCGTCCCATGCGCGCTTGAGCGTGTCGGCCACGGGCAGCGCCAGCAGCCCGCCCACCTCGTCGTCGAGGCAGGCATCGATCAGCCGATCCACTGCCTCAGGCAGGATCAGGCAACGCGCAGCGTCATGAACCAGCACCCAGTCACTTGGCTGCGCCCCGCGCTCGATCAGGCAATCCAGGCCGCGCGACACGGTGGCGGCGCGGGTGGCACCACCGCGATATTCCAGCCAACCTTCAAAGCCCGGCAGCAGCGACGCGAAGTGCGTGTCGGTCGCACTCAGCATCACCAGCACCCGATGCAGCCTGTCGACCTGAGCCAGCGCGGCCAGCGTGTGGCCGACCACCGTGCTGCCGGCCAGGGTTTCGTACTGCTTGGGGCCCACGCTGCCGGCGCGTTCGCCCACACCGGCACACGGCACGACAGCGTAGAGACGGGGCGAACTGTGGGGGCTGGGCGGCAGGGGCATGGGGGCTTTGTAACGGGGTGAATTCTATAATTTGCCCCTGCTTCGCCCCGCAGGGATCGTCTCTCGGGGCGATTTGCTTTGTCTGATGAAAACACCCTCTATCGCCCCCGGCAAGCGCCACACCCTGCCGCGTCCACTTGGCTGCGCCGATTCGCTGCTGATAGCGCGCCACGCGCAATCGCAAGCCGCGCAAAAGCGGCTGACCGCCATCTTCACCGCCGAGCCTGCCGACACCCAGCGGCTCGAAGGCGAGCTGTCGTTTTTCGCGCCTGAGCTTCGCATCGCCGTCTTCCCCGATTGGGAAACGCTGCCCTACGACACCTTCTCGCCGCACCAGGATTTGATCTCCGAGCGGCTCGCCACGCTGTGGCGGCTGCTGCACGCGCGCAACAACGGCGAGCTCGACGTGGTGCTGATGCCCGCGTCGACCGCGCTGGTGCGCCTCGCACCGCCGAGCTTCCTTGCCGCTTACACCTTCAACTTCAAGCAAAAGGAAAAGCTCGACGAGGCCGCGCTCAAGGCGCAACTCACGCTGGCTGGCTACCAAAACGTGAGCCAGGTGGTGTCGCCGGGCGAATACGCGGTGCGCGGCGGGCTGATCGATTTGTTTCCGATGGGCTCGCTGGTGCCCTACCGCGTGGACCTGTTCGGCGACGAGGTTGATTCGATACGCACCTTCGACCCCGACACCCAGCGCAGCTTGTACCCGGTGCCTGAAGTGCGGCTGCTGCCAGGTCGCGAATTTCCGATGGACGAGGACGCGCGCAATGCATTTCGCTCGCGCTGGCGAGAGCGCATGGAAGGTGACCCGACCAAGGTTCGCCTGTACAAGGACATCGGCACCGGCCTGGCCACGGCGGGCATCGAGTACTACCTGCCGCTGTTCTTCGACCAGACGGCCAGCATCTTTGAATACCTGGGTGCGGGCAGCGATCAACCCGCCGCGCTGGTGCTGCATGGCGAGGTCGATGAGACCCTCAAGCGCTTTTGGGTCGACACGCGCGAACGCCATCGCTTCTTGCAGCACGACCGCGAGCGGCCCATCTTGCCGCCCGAAGACCTTTTCCTGCGCTCGGAAGACTTCTTTACGCTGGCTGGCGCTCACGCCACGCTCAGCCTGCGCGGTCGCGACTCGGCCGATGACGCCGCGCTCAGTTGGGCGCGCGCCCTGCCCGATCTGGGCGTTGACCGCGGCGCGCCCGAGCCGCTGAAAAAGCTGCAGATCCACGTGGGCACCACAGCGCACCGCGTGCTCATCGTGGCCGAGACGCAAGGCCGGCGCGAAAGCCTGCTCGAGCTGCTGCGCGACAGCCGCATCGAGCCGCCGAGCGTGGCCTCGCTGGCCGAGTTTCAATCGAGCGACGAGCGTTTCGCGATCGCAGTGGCGCCGATGGCCTCGGGCTTTTTCTGGAGCGATGCCGAAGAAGGCGTGGCCATCGAGTTCATCACCGAGACCGAACTGTTCGCCACCAGCCCGACCGCACGCCGGCGCCGCAAGCAAGAGCAAGTCAGCGATGTCAATGCGCTGATCAAGGACCTGTCCGAGCTGAAGGTAGGCGATCCGGTGGTGCACATGAACCACGGCATCGGCCGCTACGTGGGCTTGCGCAACATCGACACCGGCGACGGCGACAGCGAGTTCTTGCACCTTGAGTACGCCGACAAGGCCACGCTGTACGTGCCAGTGGCGCAACTGCACCTGATCAGCCGCTACACCGGCGTCAGCGCCGAGGAAGCACCGCTGCACCGACTGGGCTCGGGCCAGTGGGAAAAGGCCAAGCGCAAGGCGGCCGAGCAGGTGCGCGACACCGCGGCCGAACTGCTGCACCTGTATGCCCGCCGCGCCGCGCGCGAGGGCTACGCATTTCGCTTTTCGCCACACGACTACGAGGCCTTTGCCGCGAGCTTCGGCTTCGAGGAAACGCCCGACCAGAAGGCCGCCATCCACGCCGTCATCCAGGACATGATCAGCCCCAAGCCCATGGACCGGCTGGTGTGCGGCGACGTGGGTTTCGGCAAGACCGAAGTCGCCTTGCGCGCGGCCTTTGTGGCGGTGACCGGCGGCAAGCAAGTGGCCATCCTGGCGCCCACCACGCTGCTGGCCGAGCAGCACTACCAGAACATCTCCGACCGCTTCGGCAAGTGGCCGATCAAGGTCGCCGAGATGTCGCGTTTTCGGTCGACCAAGGAAATCAAGGCCGCGCTCGAAGGGCTGGACGACGGCACCATCGACATCGTGGTCGGCACTCACAAGCTGCTCAGTCAGGGCACGAAATTCAAGCGCCTCGGGCTGCTGGTGATCGACGAGGAACACCGCTTTGGCGTGCGCCACAAGGAAGCGATGAAGGCCTTGCGCGCCGAGGTCGACGTGCTCACGCTCACCGCCACGCCCATACCGCGCACGCTGGGCATGGCGCTCGAGGGCCTGCGCGACCTGAGCGTCATCGCCACCGCACCGCAGCGTCGCCTGTCGATCAAGACCTTCGTGCGCAGCGAATCGAGCGGCACCATCCGCGAGGCGGTGCTGCGCGAGTTGAAGCGCGGCGGTCAGGTCTACTTCCTGCACAACGAGGTCGACACCATCGAGAACCGCCGCGACAAGCTCGCCGAGCTGCTGCCTGAAGCACGAATCGCCATCGCCCACGGCCAGATGCCCGAGCGCGAACTCGAGCGTGTGATGCGCGACTTCGTGGCCCAGCGCCACAACCTGCTGCTGTGCTCGACCATCATCGAAACCGGCATCGATGTGCCCAGCGCCAACACCATCGTCATCAGCCGCGCCGACAAGTTCGGTCTGGCGCAGTTGCACCAGCTGCGCGGTCGGGTCGGCCGCTCGCACCACCAGGCCTACGCCTACTTGCTGGTGCCCGACATCGAAGGGCTCACCAAGCAGGCCGCGCAGCGCCTGCAAGCCATCCGGGACATGGAAGAACTGGGCTCGGGCTTCTATCTGGCCATGCACGACCTCGAGATCCGTGGTGCGGGCGAGGTGCTGGGCGAAAACCAGAGCGGCAACATGATGGAAGTCGGCTTCCAGCTCTACAACGAGATGCTGGCCGAGGCGGTGCGCTCGCTGAAGCTGGGCAAGGAACCCGATCTGATGTCGCCGCTGTCGGTGACCACCGAGATCAACCTGCACTCGCCGGCGCTGCTGCCCAACGACTACTGCGGCGATGTGCACACCCGGCTGAGCCTGTACAAAAAGCTGGCCAGCGCTTCGAAGAACGAGCAGATCGACGCGATGCTCGAGGAGATCACCGACCGCTTCGGCAAGCTGCCGACACAGGGCCAGACGCTGTTCGATGTACACCGGCTGCGCGTGCTGGCCAAGCCGTTCGGCGTGATGAAGATCGACGCCGCGCCGGCCCTGACGGTCATCAGCTTCCGGCCCAACCCGCCGGTTGACGCCATGAAGATCATCGAACTGGTGCAAAAAAATCGCCACATCAAGCTCGCGGGCAACGACAAGCTGCGCATCGAGCGCGCCACGCCTGCCGCCAAGGACCGCGCCCAGACCATCCGCGACGTGCTGCGCGCGCTGGGCCAGCCCACCAGCCATGACGTTGCAGCAGCCCACATCCCGCCCGCGCGGCCACCCCAAGCCCTCACGGGAAGACCGAAATGACAGCTGAATTCGCGCCCGGCCTGATCGTTCAGGGATTCAAACCACCGTTGCTTCTGAGTGACTTCAAGCTCATCGCGTTCGACATGGACTCGACGCTGATCAACATCGAATGTGTCGATGAGATTGCCGATGCCGCCGGGCGCAAGGCCGAGGTGGCCGCCATCACCGAAGCCGCCATGCGCGGCGAGATCACCGACTACAAAGACAGCCTGCGCCGGCGCGTGGCGCTGCTGCAAGGCGTGCCGGTCACAGCGCTCGAGCAGGTCTACAGCCAGCGCTTGCGACTCAACCCCGGCGCCGAAACACTGGTGCAGGCCTGCCAGGCCGCTGGCCTGAAAACGCTGCTGGTGTCGGGCGGCTTCACCTTTTTCACCGACTGCATCCGCGACCGTCTGAGGCTCGATGCGGCGCGTTCCAATGTGCTCGAAGTCGAAGCCGGCGTGCTCACCGGTCGCATGGTCGACCAGCCCTGGGGCGACATCTGCGACGGCGAGGAAAAGCGCCGCACGCTGCTGGCCACCTGTGCCGAAATGGGCATCAGCGCGGCGCAGGCGATTGCAGTCGGCGACGGCGCCAACGACCTGCCGATGATGGGCGTGGCCGGGCTGTCGGTGGCGTACCACGCCAAGCCGCGCGTGCGCGAGCAGGCGATGGTGGCGATCAACGAAGGCGGCCTGGACCGCCTGCTCGAGGTGCTGCGCGCCTGAGCCGAATCACACCGGCGCGCTGAGCACCACGATGCCGTCCTCGTCGGCCACCAGCCATTCGCCGGGGCGCACAGTGACGCCCTGAATCTGCACCGCCACATCGCGCAGGCCCCGGTTCTTGCGGTCGGTGGGCAGCGGCATCAAGCCCAGCGCGCGGATGCCCACATCGGCGGCGGCCAGCTCGGCGCTGTCGCGCACACAGCCATCGACCACGATGCCGGCCCAGCCGTTCTTGGCTGCGCCCGCAGCGATGTTGCCGCCAACCAGTGCGCGGCGCAGCGATGCGCCGCCGTCGACCACCAGCACACGGCCGGCGCCAGATTCTTCGAGCGCGGCCTTGACCACCGAGTTGTCATCCAGGCAGCGCACGGTGCTGATGGGCCCGGCAAAGCGAGCCTTGCCGCCGAAGTTCTTGAACACCGGTGGCAGCGCACGAAAGGCGCCGCTGGTGTCGGTCTTGTACTGGTCGCCCAGATCGCAGGTGTTGGCGCAAGGCTGGGCTGGGGAGGGATCGGCAGCGTTCATGGGGTCGAGATCGAGTTGGGTTTGAGCGCACTGTGCCACGGGCCAAGTGCCACCAGTCACCGGCGCCCGCAGCGCGGCTCAGGCCGCCGACGTCGACGCAGCGATGCGCCGGCGCTGGAGGCTGGAACCCACCGCGGCGGCCGACACCACGCTCAGCGCCATCGCGAGTGCCGAGCCATAGAACACGCCAGGCGGCCAGCCGTGGTCGAGCAAGGAGCCGAACAGCGGAGCGGCCAACGCAAAGCCGAGGTCGAGTGCCGAATACACCGTGCCGTAAACGCGGCCGGTGGCGCCCGGCGGCGCCGCACGCTTGATCAGCATGTCGCGCGACGGCATGGCAATGCCGACACCAAAGCCCGAAACCGCCACCAGCACGACCGCCCACACGCCAGACACCACGCCCGTGCCCACCAGTGTCAGCAGGGCTGCCGAGGCCAGCAGGCACGGGCCGATGATGCGCTCGAGCCGCTCGCTGCGAGTCACCAAAAAGCCGCCGATCACGATGCCCACCGCGCCAAACAGCATGAAGCCGGTGACCACCAGCGAGGTGGTCGACAAAGGCAGCCCGGCGATGATCTGCAGTGCTGGGCTGCCAAAACTCTGGATGGCGCTGAGCGCAAAACTCGACCAAAGGAAAAACGAGAAACACAGCCACAACGTGGGCATGCGCAAGAACGCCATCGGGTGCTCGGCCACGGCGGCCGGAACTCCACGCGCCGCAGACAAAGGAACGTGCACCGCGTGACCCCGGCTGTCGTCGAGGGCATCTCGCTGCCACCACATCACCGCGAGCACCGTCAGCGCCAGGACAGACGCACCCACAGCGGCCACGCGCCAAGACTCGAATGCGGTAGCCAACCCGGTCAGGAACACCGGCGCCAAGGCCCAGCCGAGGTTGCCGGTGAGGCTGTGAACACTGAAGGCGTGACCCAGGCGCTTGAACGACACGCGGCGGTTCAAGATGGTGAAGTCGGCTGGATGGAAAGGCGCGTTGCCCAGACCCGCCAGCGCTGCGGCCAGCATCAGCCCGGCATAGCCCGTGGCCATCGACAGCGCCAGGCCCGACAGCGCAAAGCACACCATCGCGGCGAACAGCACCGGGCGCGCGCCGATGCGGTCGACCACGAAGCCGGCAGCGGCCTGTCCGCTGCCCGACACCACAAACAGCGTGGTCACCAGCAAGCCGAGTTCGGCGTAGCTGAAGCCGAAGTCGTGAACCAGCAGCGGAAACAGTGGGGGCAGCAACAGGTGAAAGAAGTGCGAGGTACCGTGCACCAGACCGACCAGCGAAATCGTGCGAACGTCTTCCCGCAGGGAAGCTTCGTTGGCGTCAGTGGCAGCCGGTGTGTTCATCAGGGGGTCGATTGTCGAACACCCAGCGCAGATAATCATCGGCGCGCCAAAGTCGCCAGATCCAGTCTTACAAGGAATCCCATGAACCCGCTCAACCCTTTTGAACAACAAATCCTCGAAGCCTTCATGAAGGGCAATCAGCCTGAACTGGCCGTGCTGCGCAAGCAGATCGCCAAGCTGCAGGTGCGCAACCGCACCCACACCGGCATCGGCTGCTTCGTCGACTTCCAACTGCCCGCCACTGTGCCTCGCGTCACGCCGCTCGAGATGGCCTTTGGCGACGTGAACGTCGAAGTCGAAGGGGTCACGGCGCCGGTCTCGACCCTGCTGTACATCATTGGCGGCGCCATTCACTTTATGGAGATTAACGTCGACGAGGGCGACTGGCCCAAGGAGCCTGTGCTCACGCGGCTGAACTACCTCAAGTCGATTCAAGTCGCCGACGGCGTCGACTTCTTGCCGACCGACGAGCGCGACCCGGCCGCCCTGGCGCATGCGCTGGCCGGTCGCAAGGGCCAGAAGCAGCCCGGCTGAATTCGCACGCGAGCTGCACCGCATGGAAAGCACGCTGTTCGACTTCACGCGGCAAGACGCCAAGGGCGCGTGCAGCACCGAACAGGCCTGGGCCAAGGTGCCGGCCGCCCTCACCCCGCCCGAGCGCACAGCCCTCAAGGCTCGCGCCGCTGAGCTGCTCAAGCAGCACAACGCGGTGCTGGTAGCGCACTACTACGTTGACGGCGACTTGCAGGATCTGGCGCTGGAGACTGGCGGCTGCGTGTCGGATTCGCTCGAGATGGCGCGCTTCGGCCGCGATCACGCTGCGCACACGCTCGTGGTGGCCGGCGTGCGATTCATGGGCGAGAGCGCCAAGATCCTGAGCCACGAAAAACGCGTGCTGATGCCCGATCTGGACGCCACCTGCTCGCTCGATCTGGGCTGCCCGGCCGATGCGTTTGCCCAGTTCTGCGATGCGCATCCCGACCGCACGGTGGTGGTCTACGCCAACACCAGCGCGGCGGTGAAGGCGCGCGCCGACTGGATGGTGACCAGCTCGTGCGCGCTGGCCATCGTGCGGCACCTGAAAGATCAGGGAAAGAAGATCCTTTGGGCGCCCGACCGCCATCTGGGTCGCTACATCCAGGACCAGACCGGCGCCGACATGCTGCTGTGGAACGGCGAGTGCATCGTGCACGACGAGTTCAAGGGCGTCGAGCTCGAGCTGCTCAAGGCGCAGCACCCCGACGCCGTGGTGCTCGTGCACCCCGAGTCGCCCGAGGCGGTGGTCAAGCTCGCCGACGTGGTGGGATCGACCACGCAACTGCTCAACGCGGTGACCTCGATGGACGCGCAGACCTTCATCGTGGCCACCGACAACGCGCTGATGCACCGCATGCGCCAGCTTGCGCCCACCAAGACGCTGCTTGAAGCACCCACCGCGGGCGACAGCGCCACCTGCAAGAGCTGCGCGCACTGCCCCTGGATGGCCATGAACGCGCTGCAAGGCGTGATCGACTGCCTCGAAAAAGGCACCGGCGCCGTCGAGCTCGATGAAGCGGTGCGCGCTCGCGCCCAGGGCTGCATCGAGCGCATGCTGGACTTCGTGGCGGCGCACCCGGCGGCCGTGCGTCAGCCTGCTTTGGTGCCCCACATCGGCGCGGCCTGACCCGCTCACCCACCGATGTTCCCGACCAACGAGAGCCTTGAGGCCGCGCTCGAGCGCAATGTGCGCGACGCGCTGATGGAAGACATCGGTGTGTGCGACTGGACCGCGCAGCTGGTGAGCGCAGGCCGGCGCGTGAACGCCCGCGTGCTGGTGCGCGAAGACGCCGTGCTGTGCGGGCGCGACTGGTTCGACGCCTGCATTGCCGCGCTCGACGCCACCGCGCGCATCGACTGGCACGTCATTGAGGGCGCATGGATGGCCCCCGACACGCTGGTGTGCCACATCGAGGCCGATGCGCGCGCGCTGCTGTCGGCCGAGCGCCCTGCCCTCAACTTTTTGCAGTTGCTGTCGGGCACCGCCACGCTCACACGCCGCCACGTCGATGCGATTGCCGGTGCCAGCCCCAACCCGCGCGGCTGCGTGATCCTCGACACCCGCAAGACATTGCCGGGTTTGCGTCAGGCGCAAAAGTACGCGGTGCGCACTGGCGGCGGCAGCAATCAGCGCCTCGCCCTGTGGCACGGCATCCTGATCAAGGAAAACCACATCGCCGCCGCCGGTGGCGTGGCCGCCGCGCTGCGCAACGCGCAAGCACTGCAATCGGGCGTGGACATCCAGATCGAGGTCGAGTCGCTCGGCCAACTGACCGAGGCGCTCGGCGCGGGTGCCACCAGCGTGCTGCTCGACAACTTCGATTTGCCGCGCATGCGCGAGGCGGTGGCGCTCACGGCGCAGCGTGCCTTGCTTGAGGTCTCGGGCGGCGTGGCGCTGGACCAGGTGCGTGACATTGCCGCCACCGGCGTTGACCGCATCTCGATAGGCCGGCTGACCAAGGACGTGCGCGCCACCGACTACTCGATGCGGGTGCTGTCGGCGTTCTGAGTCGGCTGCTGCGCTCAGTCTGGCGCTCGTCTGGGCCGGACTTCGGGTGCTGTTCGGGGTCTGAAACCTCGCACGGCGGGTCCACACTGCAGTACCAGCCGTGACCCACAGCGCAACCCACCGAGGCCCGCATGTTCGAAACCATCCACAACCACCACGAACGCACGGTGCTCGATGCGGTGCTCGCGGCCGCGAGCGGCTTCGAGCACCTGAACAACCCACAAACACTGGCCGATGTGGCCTGTGTGGCACTCAATCGGCTGCCACCGCGCTACATCCGCCACGAGGTGGATTACTCGTTTTATCTGACCGAACGCGAGCGCGCCCAGAACGAAACCGCGATCAACGAGGCGGTGGCCTTCGCGTTCGAATTCGTGCAAGCCAAGGTGGCCATGCGCGCGCGTCGCTGACGGCAGCGCCCGCGCGCCGCAGCTTCAGGCGCTCAAGCCGTTGGTCTTGGGCTTCTTGCCGCTGCGCAGCGTGCGCATGAGCACCGTCGGAAAACTCACAGGCAGCGTGAATGGGTAGTCGCGGCTGTAATGCAGGCCACGGCTCTCATGCCGCATCGACGCTGAGCGCACGATGAGCTCGGCGCAGTCGACCAGATTGCGCAACTCAAGCAGGTCGCGGTTGACGCGGAAGTTGGCGTAGTAGTCATCGATCTCGCTGCGCAGCAGCTTGATGCGGTGCAGCGCGCGCTCAAGCCGCTTGGTCGTGCGCACGATGCCCACGTAGTTCCACATCAGCAAGCGCAACTCGTCCCAGTTGTGGGCGATCACCACCTGCTCGTCGGCGTTTTCAACCTGGCTCTCGTCCCACGCCGGCGGCTTGGACTGGATGTCTGGCTCCAGGGTGCGGATGTGCTGGGCGCAGGTGCGCCCGAGCACCACGCACTCGAGCAGCGAGTTGCTGGCCAGCCGGTTGGCGCCGTGCAATCCCGTGTAGCTGGTTTCACCCACCGCATACAGGCCCGGTACATCGCAGCGCCCCTGCAGGTCGGTAACCACACCGCCACAGGTGTAGTGCGCCGCAGGCACCACCGGAATGGGCTGGCGTGCGATGTCGATGCCCAGCGCCAGGCAGCGCGCGTGGATGGTCGGAAAGTGTTCCTTGAGGAAGTCTTCGCCCAGGTGAGTGGCATCGAGCCACACATGGTCGAGGCCGTGCTTTTTCATCTCGAAGTCGATGGCGCGCGCCACGATGTCGCGCGGCGCAAGCTCAAGCCGCGCGTCGTGTGCGGCCATGAAGCGATCGCCAAAGCCAGCGCCGATGCCAGGCAGTTTCAGGTGCGCGCCCTCGCCACGCAGCGCCTCGGTGATCAGAAAGCTGCGCTCTTGCGGGTGATACAGGCAAGTCGGGTGGAACTGGATGAATTCCATGTTGGCAATGCGGCAACCCGCACGCCACGCCATCGCGATGCCGTCGCCGGTGGCGGTGTCGGGGTTGCTGGTGTAGCGATACACCTTGCCCACACCGCCCGTGGCCAGCACCACCGCGCGAGATGCCAGCGTCTCCACACGCTGGCTGTCGATGTCGAGCGCATACACGCCGTAACAGCGGTTGGGCTCGTCGCGGCCCAGGTGGCGCGAGGTGATCACATCGACCGCCATCCAGCGCTCGCGCACCTCGATGTTGGGGTGGCGCTTGACCTCGTCGAGCAGCGCGTCGTGAATGGCCTTGCCGGTGGCGTCGGCAGCGTGCGCGATGCGGCGCACCGCATGGCCGCCTTCGCGGGTGAGGTGCAGGCCGAGCGGGCCGTCGGGGTCGGACGAGAAGGGCACGCCATGGTCGACCAGCCAGCCCACCGCCTGGGCACTTTGCTCGGCGATGAAGCGCGCGGTGTGCTCGTCGACCAGACCCGCGCCGGCGTCTTGGGTGTCATTGACGTGCAGATCGACGCTGTCGTCACTGCCCAGCACGCCCACGATGCCTCCTTGCGCCCAAGCGGTGGCGGCCTCGCCGAGCGCACGTTTGGCCAGCACCACCACGCGGTGGTCGTCGGCCAGATTGAGGGCCACGGTCAGGCCGGCCAGCCCCGCACCGATGATGACCACGGGGGCCGCCGCCAAAGTCTTCTCAGACGCAGTCATGGCGCACAGCGACAACGCGCTGGGCGTTGGCTAGGGGGTCATTTTTCATCGACCGATTCTATCGACCACCCCCCGCCCCATGAGCTCAGTGGACAACGCGATCGAACACGAACTCGCCGTCGCGGATATCGACCGGGATCACGTCCTTGGGCCCGAACTTGCCCTCGAGGATGAGCTTGGCCGCCGGGTTTTCGATGCGCTGCTGGATGGCGCGCTTGAGCGGACGCGCACCGAACACCGGATCGAAGCCGGCCTTGGCCAGCTCAGCCAGCGCCACGTCGGACACCTCGAGCTTCATCTCCATCTTCTCGAGCCTGGCTTCAAGCACCTTGAGCTGGATCCTGGCGATGGATTCGATGTGGCGATGGTCGAGTGCGTGAAACACCACCACCTCGTCAATGCGGTTGAGGAATTCGGGGCGGAAATGCTGCTTTACATCGACCCACACCGCCTCGCGAATCAGCTCGCTGTCCTGTCCGGCCATCTGCATGATCTGGTGCGAGCCGAGGTTGCTGGTCATCACGATGACGGTGTTCTTGAAGTCAACGGTGCGCCCCTGACCATCGGTCAGGCGACCATCGTCGAGCACTTGCAACAGCACGTTGAACACATCGGGGTGGGCCTTTTCGACCTCGTCGAGCAGCAGCACGCTGTAGGGCTTGCGGCGCACGGCTTCGGTCAGGTAGCCGCCCTCGTCATAGCCCACATAGCCTGGCGGCGCGCCGATCAGGCGGCTGACCGAATGCTTTTCCATGTATTCGCTCATGTCGATGCGGATCAGGTGATCCTCGCTGTCGAACAAGAAGCCGGCGAGCGCCTTGCACAGCTCGGTCTTGCCCACGCCGGTGGGGCCGAGAAACAGGAACGAGCCAGTCGGGCGGTTCGGATCGCTCAGGCCCGAGCGGGCGCGGCGGATCGAGTTGGCCACCGCGGTGATGGCTTCGTGCTGGCCGATCACTCGCTCGTGCAGCCGGCCTTCCATTTGCAGCAGCTTTTCGCGCTCGCCTTGCATCAGCTTGGACACCGGGATGCCGGTGGTGCGCGCCACCACCTCGGCGATTTCTTCCACGCCCACCATGGTGCGCAGCAGCTGCGGCTTGCCGCTGGCCTTGCCAGCCTTGGCCTTGCCTTGTTCGGTCGACTGCGCCTCGGCGAGCTTTTTCTCGAGCTCGGGCAGCCGGCCGTACTGCAGCTCGGCGACCTTGTTGAAGTCGCCCTTGCGCTTGAGATCCTCGATCTGGAAGCGGATGCGGTCGATCTCTTCTTTCACATGCGCCGAACCTTGCGCAGCGGCCTTCTCGGACTTCCAGATCTCGTCGAGGTCAGCCGCCTCGCGCTGCAGTTTGACTATTTCTTCTTCGATCAGGTCGAAGCGCTTTTGCGAAGCCTCGTCTTTTTCGCGGCGCACGGCTTCGCGCTCGATTTGCAGCTGGATCAGCCTGCGGTCGAGCTTGTCCATGGCCTCGGGCTTGGAGTCGATCTCGATCTTGACCTTGGCCGCCGCCTCGTCGATCAGATCAATCGCCTTGTCGGGCAAAAAGCGGTCGGTGATGTAGCGGTGGCTGAGCTCGGCTGCAGCCACGATGGCCGGGTCGGTAATCTCCACGCCGTGGTGAACCTCGTACTTTTCCTGCAGCCCGCGCAAGATGGCGATGGTGGCTTCGACCGTGGGCTCGCCCACCAGGATCTTCTGGAAACGCCGCTCGAGCGCGGCGTCTTTTTCGACGTACTTGCGGTACTCGTTGAGCGTGGTCGCGCCGATGCAGTGCAGCTCGCCGCGCGCGAGCGCCGGCTTGAGCATGTTGCCCGCATCGATCGCGCCTTCGGCCTTGCCCGCCCCCACCATGGTGTGGATCTCGTCGATGAAGACGATGGTCTGGCCTTCGTCTTGCGCCACTTCTTTCAGCACCGACTTGAGTCGTTCCTCGAACTCGCCGCGAAACTTGGCACCGGCCAAAAGCAGCGCCATGTCGAGCACCAGCACGCGCTTGTTCTTGAGCGAATCGGGCACTTCGCCAGCGACGATGCGCTGCGCGAGGCCTTCGACGATGGCCGTCTTGCCCACGCCGGGCTCGCCGATGAGCACCGGGTTGTTCTTGGTGCGACGCTGCAGCACCTGGATGGCGCGGCGGATCTCGTCGTCGCGGCCGATCACCGGATCGAGCTTGCCTTGGCGCGCGCGCTCGGTCAGATCGAGCGTGTACTTCTTGAGGGCCTCGCGCTGGCCTTCGCCCTCAGCGCTGTCCATCTTCTGGCCGCCACGCACCGCATCGATGGCGGTCTCGAGCGACTTGCGCGTGAGGCCGTGTTCCTTGACCAGCGGGCCGATCGGCGACTTGCTGTCGCATGCCGCCAGCAGGAACATCTCGCTGGCGATGAACTGGTCGCCGCGCTTGAGCGATTCTTTCTCGCAGGCCGTCAGCAAGGCGCCCAGATCGCGACTGGTTTGCACCTGCTCGCCACCTTGCACCTGAGGCAGCTTTTGCAGTTCGGCCTCCAGCGCGCCTTGCAACTTGGCCGCGTTGACACCGGCGCGCGACAGCAGTGCCTTGGGGCCGTCGGCTTGCATCAGCATGGCCAGCAACAGGTGCACCGGCTCGACGTAGGGGTTGTCGCGGCCGTTGGCCATGCTCTGCGCGTCGGACAACGCCGACTGGAAGGTGGTGGTGAATTTATCGAGACGCATCGTGGATTTCCTCCGGTTGGGTCTCAGGTAGGGGGCCAAGGCCGCATTTCAAGGCATGGCGCGAGGCAGCGACTGAGGTGGATCCATTCAGCTTCGCCACCCGGCGGTACGTCGGCGTCGTGCGATGCCTGTCACGCGTGCCACCTTGTCGGTGCTGATCAAAGGCCAGGCCGCTCTTTGACGCGGCTTTGGCTCACTCAGGAAATCCTGAGCACATGAACGCTCTGACTGATGGACTGCAAAGTCAACCCAGCGCGCTCGCAAAGGGTGGACAAACTGCGTCGAGAGTGAATGCTGATGTGCCCGTTGCGTGGCGATACGTACCACCAGGAAAAATCATGGCCGTCCATCAACTCGGTGCCGATGAGAACTGTCGACTCAGGTGATGCCTTCAAGTGACCCTTGAGCTGAACAAGCCACGCATATTGATCGCTGTGCGGCACATGCTCGATGACCTCGAATGAGGTGATCAGGTCGTAGTCAGTGTCGGTTTGGGCGCCGGGCTCATGGTAAGCATCGAGACTGTCGGCGCGAAACCCGAATCCGGTCAATTCCGCAGCAAAGAGGCCGCGACCGCCCCCGAAATCAAGCACCTTGAGGCTGTCTTTTTCACGCCAGAAAAGTGCTGCGACCATCGCTGCATTTCGTTGGGGGCGTTCTTCCAAGAATGGCGGATCACCGATGACGTAGTCGTCGTTGTAAACGTGCCGGATGAAATCTTCCGGGCCCCAGCCGTCAAAGGCCGCGCTGAACACGAAGCCGCAGGCCTCGCACAGGTGGTAAGCAATGGCCTGCCCATGGTCCTGGTACAGGCGCCGCCCGGCGAAAAAGTCACCGCCCGATATGCCGAAGTCCTTCTCGCCAAGGAACCTCAGGCTCGATCCACCACAGTTGCTGCACAGCGATGGCACGGCGTGATTCAGACACAGCGTCGGGTTCATGGTTTCAATCAGTGCGCAGCGGCGGTATCAGCCGTCGAGCCTGCGACCACCCAGCGCACGGCCACGAACGCCACCGTCATGCAAAACGCCAGATAGATCGCCAAGGGCATGGGCGTGCCATTTGAAAACCAGGCCATCAAGGCGCTGCTCAGGCAGCCCATGAGGATTTGCAGACAACCCAACAAGGCACTGGCTGCACCGGCATGGTCGCGAAATGGCCTCAGGGCCAAGGTCACACAGTTGGCGAACACGACGCCCGCCGCAAGGTAAGTGATGCAAAACGGCACAGCCACGGCCCACAGCGTGATCGGGCCCACCAACGACAGCACCAGCATGAGCAAGGCGCCGAACAGCGACAGCCACAAGCCCGCCTTGACGAGATCTTCTTCATCGTGCTTCTTCAGCAACAAGATGTTCAGCAGATTTCCCGCCAGATAGAACACCGCGGTGAACATGATGACCAGGCCATACCGCTGCGGACTCAGCCCCAACTCCCTGACGTACAGGATGGGTGAGGCCGTCATGTAGGCCGCCGAATGGCTGAAGAACATCGCCGGCACGATCACGTAGCCGACATACCACCGGTTTCGCAGCAGCACGCCCATGGAAGCAAACATCTCGGCCCAGCTGAATTGGATGGCCGAGCCTTTTCGCGTTTCGGGAAGAAAAGCGAATGCCAGCCCAAAGCAAGCCAGCGTGAACACCAAGATGATCAGGAAGTTGGATTGCCAGTTCAGGTAGGTCTGCACATAGCCGCCGGCCACCGGGGCGATCATGGGAACCAGTGCCCAGGCGATCGACAGCCACACCGACACCTGCGCCAGCCGCTTGCCCTCGCAGGTGTCGCGTGCCACCGCCCTCGGAATGACCAGACAAGCGCCAGCCGCAAAACCCTGAAGCAGCCGCCCGACGAGCAGTTGGGCGATCCCCGACGCAAAGAAGCACACCGCCGATCCCAGCGCATAGAGCAACAGGGCCGGAAGAATGACCCTGCGGCGTCCCAACGCGTCCGACAGCGCGCCGTAGAACAGCTGCGACACCGCCATGCTCAGCAAAAACAGGCTCAGTGACAGCTCGATGTACTTGGATGCCACGCCCAGTTCGTTCGACATGGCGCTGAATGAAGGCAGGTACAAATCAGCACCCACCTGACCCAGGATCACGAAGGTGATGGCCAGCGGGATGACCGCGCGGCTCATGCGCGCGGGCTCAACGGCCATAAGGCAGCGATTCGATCAGCCGGAAGCCCACTGCACAAAACAGCAGCGCGCCGAGCAAATGGGCCAGCGCGTGCGCAGCCGCCCAGCCGAAGTCGCCACGATGCAAAAAGCTGAGCGACTCGCCGGAAAACGACGAAAAAGTGGTCAGGCCACCCAGGAATCCGGTCATGAGCAGCAGCCGCAGCGTCTCGTTGGGCCAGCGGGCAAACCACGCCAGCGCCATGCCGATCAGCAAGCCGCCCACGCAGTTGACCACCAGCGTGCCCAGCGGAAGGCCTTCCCAGCTTTCGTTGAGCCACAGCTGCACTCGCCAGCGCGACACGCCACCGACCGCCGACCCCACGGCGACGGCGAAAATCTGGATCCAGGGCACGGTCTGCATCATCGAGTGGCCTCAGGGTTGACAGGATCGGTCGGGTTCCAGCGCGCCAGCGCTGCTTCGTCGCTCACTCGTGCGTCGACCCAGCGCGTGCCCTGCGGCGTGGTTTCCTTCTTCCAAAAGGGTGCTTGCGTCTTCAGGTGATCCATCAGGAACTCGCAGGCGGCAAACGCCGAGCCTCGGTGAGCTGAGCCGACCGCCACCAGCACGATCTGATCTTGCGGCTGCAGCAAGCCCACGCGGTGAATGATGCGCACGCCGCGAATGTCGAAGCGCGCGCGGGCCTCATCCACGCTGGCACTGATGGCCGCTTCGGTCATGCCGGGGCAGTGCTCGAGTTCCATCGCACTGACCTCGCTGCCGTCGTTGCGGTCGCGCACGCAGCCCACAAAAGCCACCACCGCACCCACTGCGGAATCGCCTGCGCGCAGCGCTGCAACCTCGACGCCGAGATCGAAGTCCTCGGTCTGGATGCGGATGCTCACGGCGTGCCCTGCTGCTGGCTTCAGCCGCCGGTCAGCGGCGGGAAGAACGCCACTTCGGCGCCTTCGGTGACCACGGCGGACTCTTCGCAGATCACGTGGTTCAAGGCGCAACGCCGCCCCTGACCGCGCACGAGAGCGCGTGCATGGTCGGCGCTGTCGCCCATCAGCCGGTCACGCAACTCGCCCACGGTGATACCGACTGGCACATCGATCACCTCGTGCTCGCCGAGCACCTCGCGGATGGCCGCGAAATAACGCAGGTTGACCTTCATGACAGCAGCTGCGCAAAGTCGAGGAAGCGCACCGCGTCGCCGGCACGGATGACACCGCCCTCGGGGTTGTCAACCAGGCCGTCAGCCCACACGGCTGAGGTGAGCACGCCCGAGCCCTGGTTCGCAAACAGGTCGAGGCCGCCGCCGGGGTTACGCCGCACGCGCAGAAATTCACGCCGCCGATCGGGGCGCGGCCAGTCGAAGTCTGCCCGCATCGGCAGGCTGTGCGGCAACACATCGGCGGCACCTTGCAAGCGCAGCAGCAGCGGCCTGACCACCAGCAAGAAGGTCACAAAGCTCGACACCGGGTTGCCCGGCAGCCCGACGAACCAAGCGTGGGAAGGCGCAGCCTGTGGCAAGTCGCGGCGCACCTGCCCGAAGGCCAGCGGCTTGCCCGGCTTGATGGCCATCTGCCACAGGTCGATGTGCCCCTCGGCCGCCACGGCGGGACGGATGTGGTCTTCATCGCCGACCGACACGCCGCCGCTGGTGAGGATGAGGTCGTGATCGCGTACGGCCGCGCGCAGCGCGGCGCGGGTCGCATCGAGCTGATCGGGCACGATGCCCAGATCAGTGCAATGGCATCCCAGCGACTCGATCAGCGCCTTGAGGGTGTAGCGGTTGGAGTTGTAGATCGCCCCGGGCTTCAAGGGCTCGCCCGGCATCACCAGTTCATCGCCGGTGGACAGCAGCGCCACACGAACACGCGGCGTCACCTCGAGCGTGGCCGCACCTACCGAAGCCGCCAGACCCAGCGCCTGCGGCGTCAAACGCGCACCGCGCCGCAGCACCACCGCACCCGAGCTCACGTCTTCGCCACGGCGGCGTATCCACTGACCGATGGGCGGCACGGCGTCGATGCGAACGCGCTCGCCATCGACAGCGGTGCACTGTTCCTGCATCACCACCGCGTCAGCGCCTGCGGGCAACTGGCCCCCGGTGAAGATGCGCGCCGCCGTGCCTGCGAGCAAGGGTGCCGCGATCGCGCCGGCCGCAATGCGCTGGCTGAGCGGCAACGTGATCCCGGACTCGCTCACATCGGCCGCACGCAGCGCGTAACCGTCCATCGCGGTGTTGTCGGCGGGCGGCACATCGATCAGCGAACGCAAGTCGGCCGCCAGGATGCGCCCGCGGGCCTCGAAGGTCGACACGCGCTCAGCCGCGTCGATCGGCAACGGCACCACCGCCTGCAGCACGCGCTCTAGCGCCTCGTCGAGCTTCATCAAGGGCGGGCGCGTCACGGTCGCAACCGGCTTCGTCACACGTGATCGACGAGATAGGCCTTGACTTGCTGCACGTCAGCCGGCATCTCGGTGAAGCGCTTGGGCAGGTCTTCGATGCCGATCATCGAGGCCGGGCGTTCGGGATGCACGCCGATCGCCTCGACGATGGTCTCGGCGAATTTGGCCGGCAACGCCGTCTCGAGCACGATCATTGGCACACCCCAGTCAAGGTGCTCACGACCGACCTTCAGCCCGTCGGCGGTGTGCGTGTCGATCACCACGCCAAAGCGGCGGTGGGTGTCGCGGATGGTGGCCAGCCGGTCGGCGTGGGTGCTGGTGCCCGAGACAAAGCCAAAGCTCGCGGTGCGCGAGAACTCTTCGTCACTGACGGTGAACGAGCCGTGCTGCTCGACATCGGTCTTGAACAGTTGCTTCGTGCGCGCGCCATCGCGCCCGAGCAGGTCGAACACGAAGCGCTCGAAGTTCGACGCCTTGGAGATGTCCATCGACGGGCTGGAGGTCTCGTGCGTCTCGGCGCTGCCGCGCACGCGGTAGGTGCCGGTGCGAAAGAACTCGTCGAGCACGTTGTTCTCATTGGTGGCGAGCACCAGGTGGCGAATCGGCAAGCCCATCATGCGCGCCACATGGCCGGCGCAGATGTTGCCGAAATTGCCCGAAGGCACCGCGAAGTTGACCGATTCATCGTCGTAACGCGTGGCCTGAAAGTAGCCGGCGAAGTAGTACACCACCTGAGCCAGCAGCCGCGCCCAGTTGATCGAGTTGACGGTGCCGATGCGGTGGCCGCGCTTGAACTCGAGGTCGTTGGAAACCGCCTTGACGATGTCCTGGCAGTCGTCGAACACGCCCTCGATGACCAGGTTGTGGATGTTGGGGTCTTGCAAGCTGAACATCTGCGCCTGCTGAAACGGGCTCATGCGGTCCTTGGGGCTGAGCATGAACACGCGCACGTTCTTCTTGCCGCGCATGGCGTATTCGGCTGCGCCGCCGGTGTCGCCCGAGGTGGCGCCCAGAATGTTGAGCGTTTCGCCGCGGCGTGCGAGCTCGTACTCGAACAACTGCCCCAGCAGCTGCATGGCCATGTCCTTGAAGGCCAGCGTCGGCCCGTTGGACAGCGCCTGCAGGTACATGTCCACGCCTTCAGGCGTGTTCGACGCGCGGTCGAGCGGCTTGAGCGGCGTGATCTCGGGGCTGCCAAACACCTTGGGCGTGTAGGTGCGCGCGGTGAGATCGCGCAGGTCGTCGGCCGGGATGTCGTCGATGTACAGCGACAAGATCTCGAATGCCAGCTCGTGATAGGCCAGACCACGCCAGCGCGCCAGCGTGGCCGCGTCGATGCGCGGGTAATGCGTGGGCAGGTACAGCCCGCCATCGGGCGCCAGGCCCTCAAGCAGGATCTCGCAAAAACTGCGCAGCTCGGGGTGACCGCGGGTGCTTTGGTACTTCAAGCGATCGCTCCTGGAGGGTGTGCGCGGTTCAACTGAGTTCTTCCTTGCGGATGCGCACGATGGGTGCGAGCACTGTGGGCAAGGCCTGCATCTCGGCGATGGCGCGGTTCATCTCGGATTCCATGATGTCGTGCGTGAGGATGATCACATCGGTGTGCGACGACACCGCGCCGGGCTGCGCCTCGTTGGGCCGCTGCAGCAGTGCGTCGATCGAGATCGCGTGCTCGGCCAGGATGCCGGCAATGCGTGCCATCACGCCGGCCTCGTCGCTCACCTGCAGCCGCAGGTAGAACGCGGTGACCGTTTGCTCCATCGGCAGCACCGGCGTGGCGGCCAGCGCGTCATGCTGGAACGCCAGATGCGGCACGCGGTGATGCGGGTCGGCGGTGTGCAGCCGGGTGATGTCGACCAGGTCGGCGATCACCGCCGAGGCGGTCGGCTCGGAGCCTGCGCCCTTGCCGTAGTACAGCGTGCTGCCCACCGCATCGCCTTGCACCATCACCGCGTTCATGGCGCCTTCGACGTTGGCGATCAGCCGCTTCGATGGCACCAGCGTCGGATGCACGCGCAGCTCGATGCCGCCAGCGTCATCGCGCCGCTTGGTGATGCCCAGCAACTTGATGCGGTAGCCCAGGTGCTCGGCATAGCCGATGTCGGCCGCCTGCAGCGCGGTGATGCCTTCGACGTGCGCGCGGTCGAACTGCACCGGCACGCCGAACGCGATGGCGCTCATCAGCGTGAGCTTGTGCGCCGCGTCGACGCCTTCAATATCAAAGGTAGGGTCGGCTTCGGCGTAACCGAGCGCCTGCGCATCTTTGAGCACCACGCCGAAATCGAGGCCCTTGGCGCGCATCTCAGACAGGATGAAATTGGTGGTTCCGTTGATGATCCCGGCGATCCACTCGATGCGGTTGGCCGTGAGGCCTTCGCGCAGCGCCTTGATGATGGGAATGCCACCGGCCACCGCGGCCTCGAAGGCCACGACCACGCCTTTTTCACGGGCGGCCGCAAAGATCTCGGTGCCGTGCACGGCCAGTAGAGCCTTGTTGGCGGTGACCACGTGCTTGCCGGCGGCAATGGCTTCGAGCACCAGAGTGCGCGCGATGCCGTAGCCGCCGATCAACTCGACCACGATGTCGATGTCGGGGTGAGCGACGATCTCGCGCGCATCGGCCACCACCTTGACGCCGCCGCCCACCACCGCACGGGCGCGCGCGGTGTCGATATCGGCCACCATGGTGATTTCGATGCCGCGTCCGGCGCGACGCTGGATTTCTTCCTGGTTGCGGCGCAGCACGTTGAAGGTGCCACTGCCCACGGTGCCTGCGCCCAAAAGGCCAACTCGAATCGGATTCATGAAAGGTATGGGCACAAGGCCGTTGCGGTTCGGGTGAATGAGAAGCCGGCTGCCTGAAGCGCCCGCCGTGAAAAGCTCACTTGGCGTGGCGCTTGCGGTACTGCTCGAGGAAATGCGCGATGCGACCGATCGCCTCGGCAAGATCATCTGAATTCGGCAAGAACACCAGCCGGAAGTGATCCGGATGCGGCCAGTTGAAGCCACTGCCCTGCACGATCAGCACCTTCTCGGCGGCCAGCAATTCATACGCAAAATGCTGGTCATCGGCGATCGGGTACATCTGCGGATCAAGCCTTGGAAACATGTAGAGCGCCGCCTTGGGCTTGACCACACTGACCCCCGGAATCTGGCTCAGCAGCTCGTAGGCCAGATCGCGCTGGCGGCACAAGCGGCCAGCCGGCGCCACCAGATCGTGAATGCTTTGGTAACCCCCCAGCGCCGTCTGGATCGCCAGTTGCCCGGGCGTGTTGGAACACAGCCGCATTGACGCGAGCATGCTCAGGCCTTCGATGTAATCGGTGGCGCTGGCCTTGGCACCCGACACCACCATCCAGCCGGCGCGATAGCCGCATGAGCGGTAGTTCTTGCTCAGGCCGTTGAAGGTGACAAAGAACACATCGTCAGCCAGCGAGGCGATGCTGGTGTGGGTCGCGCCGTCGAACAGCGTTTTGTCGTAGATCTCGTCGGCGAACACGATGAGCTGGTGCTCGCGCGCGACCGCGACGATCTCGAGCAGCACGCTGTCGGGATACAGCGCTCCCGTCGGGTTGTTCGGATTGATGATCACGATGGCCCGTGTGCGCGGCGTGATCTTGCTGCGGATGTCGGCCATGTCGGGGTACCAGCCAGATGGCTCGTCGCACAGATAGTGAACGGCCCGGCCGCCCGACAGCACCACCGACGCCGTCCACAGCGGATAGTCGGGTGCCGGCACCAGCACCTCGTCGCCGTCGTTGAGCAAGCCGTTCATGCTCATGGTGATGAGTTCGGAGGCGCCATTGCCCAGAAACACGTCATCGACAGTGACGCCGCGAACGAGCTTTTCCTGCATGTAGTGCACCACCGCCTTGCGCGGCGCGAACAGGCCCTTGCTGTCGGTGTAGCCGGCGCTGTGCGGCAGGTTGCGGATCATGTCCTGCACGATCTCTTCGGGTGGTTCCAGGCCGAACACCGCCAGATTGCCGATGTTGAGCTTGATGACCTTTTGCCCCTCTTCTTCCATCTGCCTGGCCTTGTCCAGCACCGGACCGCGGATGTCGTAGCACACGTTGGCGAGCTTGCTCGACTTGCTGACGTCTTTCAAAGGGATCTCCACACACCGCGCCATCGCGACGCGAAGCCTACAATTTTACGCCGCACGCCTCTGGAGTCGATGAGCTTGAAACTGCACGCAGAACGCATCGAAGGCACCAACGCCATCGCCCGCCACGGCGCGGCCGGCGTGGTGGTCAATGGCGTCACACACACCTCGAATGTCGTGGTCCCCTGGAGGGGTTTGGTGTCGCCGTGGTCGGCCCAAGGCTTTGAGCTACTGAGCGCCGAGCACTTCGCCGAGCTGGCGGCCCACGAGCCCGAGCTGATCATCTTTGGCAGCGGCTCGCGTTTTCGCTTTCCGCCCGCAGCTTGCCTGCGGCCGCTGATCGACAAGCGCATCGGCATCGAAACCATGGACACGGCGGCGGCCTGCCGCACCTACAACGTGCTGCTTGGCGAAGGCCGTGCCGTGCTGGCCGCCTTGCTTTTCGAGGGTTGACACCGTTCAAATTTCAACATCTGAGCGGCCCGCGCAGCCCGTATAATTTCTGCTTCCGCCCGCGCTGGCGATCCCCCTTGAGAATCCATGACGCCAGCACTGAACAAGCCCCTCCCAGAATTTGAAGCTTTCGCCACCGGAGGGGTGAAATTCACACCTCAGGCGTATGCGAACAAGACGGTGGTCCTTTACTTCTACCCGAAGGACAACACCCCAGGCTGCACGACCGAGGCGATGCAGTTCCGCGATCACCACAAGCAATTCCTGAAAGCCGGTGCGGTGGTGTTCGGTGTGTCCCGCGACAACATGACGTCGCATGACAAGTTCAAGCAAAACCTTGAACTGCCCTTCGAACTGATCGCCGACACCGAAGAAAAGCTGTGCCACATGTTTGGCGTGGTCAAGAACAAGATCATGTACGGCAAGAAGGTCAAGGGCATCGAGCGCAGCACCTTCCTGATCGACGGATCGGGTGTACTTCGTGGCGAGTGGCGCGGCCTCAAGGTCGCAGGCCATGTCGAAGAAGTGCTCGAGGCCGCGCAGGCGCTCACCAAAGAGGCTTGATCCGCGCGGGCCGTGCCGCAAACCCCAAAAAAAGCCGGCTGCACCGCCGGCTTTTTTGTACCCGGTCGCAGCGTGTGCAGGGTCGGTCAGCGCGGGCCATATGTCTCGATGGCGTGTGCATAATGTTCCATGCCTGGTAGCCAAAGCCCGCACGAAAACATCCCAAGCCGCACTCGGTTCCGTGCGGCTTTTTTATTTTTCAGCTTCTCCAAGGTTGCACCATCTCATGCCACTTCCCAAGCCGCCTGCAAAACGTGCCGCCCAGTTGTCCGTGGTCGACTTTGAGACCCAAGTCGCACCTAAACCGAACAAGCGATCGCTGCCAACCCACAAGCCTGTTGAACTGGTATCGGTTGCCGAACTGCGGCCTGCAGATGCCCCCGTGACACAGCGTTCGGCCGCAGTGCAAGCGCCAGTGAAGCCGGCGTCCGTGCAACGCCCGGAGGCGAAAGTTCGCGCGTCCAAGCCTCGCGGCACAGGCCCGGCCAAGCTGTTCGTGCTCGACACCAACGTGCTGATGCACGACCCGATGAGCTTGTTCAGGTTCGACGAGCACGACATCTATTTGCCCATGATCACGCTCGAGGAACTCGACGGCCACAAAAAGGGCATGACCGAGGTGGCGCGCAATGCGCGCCAGGTCAGCCGCGACCTCGACGCCTTGGCCGCGCACATGACGTCGCGCGACATCAACGGCATGAGCGAAGGGCTGGCGCTGGCGCGCACCGGCCACCGTGAAGCCGCTGGCAAGTTGTTTTTCCAGACCAACCTGGTGAACGTGACCTTGCCGGCGGGCTTGCCGCAGGGCAAGGCCGACAACCAGATCCTGGGCGTGGTGCAGGCACTGCGCGAGCAGCAACCCGGCCGCACGGTGGTGCTGGTGTCGAAAGACATCAACATGCGCATCAAGGCGCGTGCCCTGGGCCTGCCGGCCGAGGACTACTTCAACGACAAGACACTCGAAGACGGCGACTTGCTCTACACCGGCGTTCTGCAGTTGCCCAGCGACTTCTGGGACAGCCATGGCAAGACCATGGAAAGCTGGAACCAGGGCGGCTTCACCTACTACCGCATCAGCGGACCCATGGTGCCGGCGCTGCTGATCAACCAGTTCGTTTACCTCGAAGCACCCGGCGCCGCACCGCTGCACGCCAAGGTCACCGAGATCACCGGCAAGACCGCGGTGCTGCGCACGCTGCGCGAATACACCCACGCCAAGAACGCGGTGTGGGGCGTGACGGCACGCAACCGCGAGCAGAACTTCGCGCTCAACTTGCTGATGGATCCGGAGTGCGACTTCATCACGCTGACCGGCACGGCAGGCACTGGCAAGACGCTGATGACGCTGGCCGCAGGCTTGAGCCAAGTGATGGACGATCGCCGCTACACCGAGATCATCGTCACCCGCGTGACCGTGCCGGTGGGCGAAGACATCGGCTTTCTGCCCGGCACCGAGGAAGAAAAGATGGGCCCGTGGATGGGCGCGCTCGATGACAACCTCGAGGTGCTCTCCAAGACCGACGGCGGCGCCGGCGAATGGGGGCGCGCTGCCACCAACGATCTGGTGCGCAGCAAGATCAAGATCAAAAGCTTGAACTTCATGCGCGGGCGCACCTTCCTCAACAAGTTCGTGCTGATCGACGAGGCGCAAAACCTGACGCCCAAGCAGATGAAGACGCTGATCACCCGCGCCGGCCCGGGCACCAAGATCGTCTGTCTGGGCAACCTGGCGCAGATCGACACGCCCTACCTGACCGAAGGCAGCTCGGGCCTGACCTATGCGGTCGACCGCTTCAAGGGCTGGCCGCACAGCGGTCACGTGACGCTCGCCCGTGGCGAACGTTCGCGGCTGGCCGACTTCGCCAGCGAAGTGCTTTGAGGCACGCAGCCCCTCAGAGGTCGACCTCGGCCGCTCGCCAGTAGCTCGCAAAGCGCGGCACGCCCGATGGGGTGTGACCGCGGTGGGTGTATGCGATCCAGCTGCCCACGGCGGGCGGATTTCGACGCTGCTCGTCGGTGAATCCGGTGCCGATGCGGAATTCGATGCCCGCCGCGTTGCGCAAGCGCAGCGCACCCATCAGCCCGGCCAGCCGGCCACGTCCAGGTTCGATGTCGAGCACCTGCGCTTCGGCATCATGCAGCGGCTTGAGCTTGAGCACCGCCGTGCTGCGCCCGGCCACCCACGCCGCGTCGGCGCGGTGCAGCACCAGCCCTTCCCCACCGCCACGCACCACCGAATCGAGCCTCTGCTGCAACGCCGCGCGGTCGGCCATCACCTGTTGATCCACAGTCACCAGCGCGCTCGATGCCGATGCGCGCACCAGCGTCTCGATGCGAGCCGCGCGTTGCGCAAAGCCGCCCGCCGCACCCGGCAAGTCGAACACCATCAGCCGCAAAGCGCGCCACTGGGCGTCATCGGGCACCAATCGTCGTGCGCTGGCCGACGTCACATCAAAGCGCCCTCGCCCGCCCCACAACTCACCGTCCAGTGCGGTGTCGGGCCAGCCCTCGGTGAACCAGGGTGGTGCGGCAATCGCCCGGCCACTGCGAAACCGCAGGCCGCGCCCGTCCCAGATGGCGCGCACGCCATCGAACTTTTCGCTCACCAGATAGCCGGTGGGATCCATGTCGGCCGACGCCGGCGACAGCAGCTCGATAGCCGGCGCGCCGGCATCTGCGGCGGGGGTTCGCGCAGCAGCCCATGGCGCCACTGGCCACAGGCCGGCAACCGCCACCAGCGCACGGCGGCGAGTGACAAGGTTTTGGAAGTCAGTCATGGCAGCACTCCACATCGTTGAGGAGCTGCCAGTGTGTTCAAGCCACTGGACTTGAAACATCCCCCTGAAGGGGTCGTCCCTTGGGGGGTGTGGAGCGTGCTCAGCCCACCAATGCCGCCCTGATCTGTCGCAGCGCGTCGGCGTCGTCCAAGGTCGTCAGGTCACCGGGATCACGCTGTTCGCACAGCGCCTGTATGGTGCGGCGCAACAGTTTGCCTGAGCGTGTCTTGGGCAAGAGGCCGACAAACAGCACGCGTGACGGTCGCGCAACCGCACCGATCCGGGCATCGACCAGTTTCATGATTTCGTCTTCGATGCGTCGGACTGCCGGCCCGGTGCCGGCCGCGGAGGCGTCCTTGAGCACCGCGAACGCCATCGGCACTTGGCCCTTCACCGCATCGGCCACGCCGACCACGGCCACCTCGGCCACGGCAGGGTGGCTGGCGACCACCTCTTCGATCTCGCGGGTGCCGAGCCGGTGGCTGGCCACGTTGATCACGTCGTCGGTGCGCCCGAGGATGAAGTGATAGCCGTCCTCATCGCGCAGCCCCCAGTCGAAGGTGTTGTAGACCCATCGGTCCGATTGCTGGGTCCAGTAGGTCTTGACGAAGCGCTCGTCGTCGCGCCACACGGTCTGCATGCAGCCCGGGGGCAGCGGACCGTCGATGGTCAGCACACCCTTGCAGTTCGGTGCGGCGAGTTCTTCGCCGCTGGCCTCGTCAAGGATGCGCACTCGGTAGCCATACACGGCAAAGCCCGGGCTGCCCGGCTTGGCGCTCGCCTGCCCGAGACCCTGGCTGAGCGCGAGGATGGGCCAGCCGGTTTCGGTTTGCCAGTAGTTGTCGACAACGGGCTTGCCCAGAGACTGCGAAATCCAGCTCGACGTGGGCACGTCGACCGGCTCGCCAGCCAGAAAAAGACGGCGCAGCGAGCTCAACTCGTATTGGGTGAGGTACTTCGGATCCGACTTCTTGAGCACCCTGATCGCCGTCGGCGAGGTGAACATGACCGAGACCCGGTGCCGCTCGACCAGACTCCACCACACGCCGGCATCGGGCCGGGTGGGCAGCCCCTCGTAGAGGATGGTGGCCATGCCGGCGATCAACGGGCCATAGACGATGTAGCTGTGCCCGAGCACCCAGCCGATGTCGCTGCCGCTGAAAAACGTCTCGCCGGGGCGGCCGTCGAAGATGTGCTGCATGCTCGCGGCCAGCGCCACGGCGTAGCCGCCGGTATCACGCTGCACGCCCTTGGGCTTGCCGGTGGTGCCGCTGGTGTACAGGGTGTAACTCGGGTGCGTGGCGTCGACCCACACGCAAGGCACCACCGCATCAAGGTGTGCCTCGCGCAGCGCGGCGTAGTCCTCGTCGCGGCCCGGCACCAGATCCATCGGGCACAGACCGCGATCGACCAGCAGAACCTTGGCCGGAGGGTGCGCCGCCAGGCGCATGGCCTCGTCGAGCAGCGGCTTGTAGGCAATCACCTTGCCCGAGCGGCTGCCCGCATCGGCGCTGATGATCACCACCGGCTGCGCATCGTCGATGCGACTGGCCAGGCTGGCGCTGGCAAAGCCGCCAAACACCACGCAATGGACGGCGCCGATGCGCGCGCAAGCCAGCATCGCAAACACCGCCTGCGGCACCATCGGCAGATAGATCAGCACCCGATCGCCATGCTGCACGCCCAATGACTGCAGCACCGCGGCCATGCGCTGGACCTCGGCATGCAGTTCGCCATAGCTGTAGATCAACTCCTGATCGGTCTCGGATGAAGCCCAAATCAGCGCGCTCTGGTCGGCGCGTGCGGCCAGATGCCGATCGACCGCGTTGTGGCACAGGTTGGTCTGGCCGCCCACGAACCATCTTGCAAACGGCGGCTTGCTGTAGTCGCAGACCTGATCGAAGGGCCGGTGCCAATCAATCAAGCCCGCCTGCTCGGCCCAGAACGCATCAGGCTCGGCAAGCGAGCGTTGGTAAAAACTCGAGTGGTCGATCAAAGCAGACTCCTGCGCCGGCAGATAACCCGCCGACTTTGGGTTTATCACGGCTGAGCGCTCGCGCGATTCAGAGTTTCACCACCAGACGGCCGCGCACCCGACCGTCCATCAGGTCACGTGCGCGTTCAACGCACTCATCGAGCGCGATGTCTTCGACCATGTCTTCGAGCAGGTTGCGGTCGACCTCCTGCGCGAGCCGATCCCAGGCCTGGCGCCTGAGCGACAGCGGCGCCATCACGCTGTCCACGCCGGCCAGCGTCACGCCGCGCAGGATGAAAGGCATCACGGTGGTGGGCAGATCCGGGCCCTGCGCCAGACCGCAGGCGATGACGGTACCGCCGCGCCGGGTCTGGGCCAGCGCATTGGCCAGCGTGTGGCTGCCGACCGAATCGACCACCGCCGTCCAACGCTCTTTCTGGAACGGCTTGCCGGGCTGCGACAACTCAGCGCGGTCGATGACTTCAGCCGCGCCCATGCGCCTGAGGTAGTCGGCCTGATCCATCTTGCCGGTGGCTGCCACCACGCGGTGGCCCAGCCCCGACAACAACATCGTGGCCACGCTACCGACGCCGCCGGTGGCGCCAGTGACCAGCACCTCGCCATCGTCGGACAACACGCCCAGACGCTCGAGCCTCATCACGGCGAGCATCGCGGTGTAGCCGGCCGTGCCCAGCGCCATCGCCTGACGGGTGGTCAGCGTGCGCGGCAACTTGACCAGCCAGTCGCCTTGCAGGATGGCACGCTCGGCCAGACAACCCCAGCGCGTTTCACCCAAGCCCCAGCCGTTGTGAATGAAGCTGTCGCCAGCCTGCCAGTCGGGATGACGGCTTTCAAGCACCGTGCCCGCGCCATCAATGCCCGCCACCATGGGCCAGCTGCGCACCACGGGGCCGCGTCCGGTGATGGCCAGCGCGTCTTTGTAGTTGAGTGTGGAGTGGGCCACGCTGGCGAGCACATCGCCCTCGGGCAGCCTGGCCTCGTCGATGCGCTGCACCGACGCCAACACGCCCGAATCGGTCTTCTCGAGCAAAAGCGCCTTGAACATGGAATCTCCTTTTATGGATCTTTGATGTTCGCATCACCTCATTTCGGCAACCTGACGGCCACGCCGGTTGACTGCCGTGTGAACACTCGCCTATCCTGAACCGCATGTTCAGTCGACGTCAGCCTCGCCCTTGTACACAGGGTCTCGGTGCGAGGCTCGTGCGCTGCGCCCAGTGCTGGCTCGTGGTGGCCGTGATGTGCCCGGCACTGGCGATGGCCGCCCCCGATGAGCGTCTCGATGCGGTGTCGCAGTTGCTGCTGGAGCGTGGCCTGATCCCCGCCGAATCAGCGAAACAGCCCGCCTCAGCGAGCCTGGCGCAGAAGTTTCGCGATGGCGCGTCCGACATGGTCATCACCGCCATGAACTTTCTCGACGTGCCGTACCGAATGGGTGGCTCAAGCGATACCGGCGGTTTCGATTGCAGTGGCTTCACGCGCCACATCTTCGAGATGAGTCTGGGTCTGGTGCTGCCGCGGCGGGTTGACGATCAGGCCAGCGCGGCCGGTTTGATCGAGGTCCAGCGAGATGAACTGCGGCCTGGCGACCTGGTGTTTTTCAACACCCTGGCGCGCACGTTTTCGCACGTGGGCATCTACATCGGTGACGGCAAGTTCATCCACTCGCCGAGCAGCGGCGCCACGGTGCGTGTCGATGACATGCGCTTTGCCTTCTGGAACCAGCGCTACACCGGAGCGCGCCGCGCTGAACCGCCCAGCGTGCCCCCGGCTGCCGCCGACCCCGCTACCGGCCGCTGAGAGCCGCCTCGCGCCACGTTGGCGGGTGCCAGACCACACAATGGTCTGATGCTTGAAGGCGCCGCTCACCGACCACTGACCGACGGCCTGGGTCGACCCTTGCGCGATCTGCGCATCTCGGTCACCGACCGCTGCAATTTCCGCTGCAGCTACTGCATGCCCAAGGAGGTGTTTGGTGGCAGCCATGCCTTCTTGGCCCACAAGGAACTGCTGAGCTTTGAGGAAATCACGCGACTCGCGCGCGTGTTCGTGGCTCAGGGCGTGCACAAGATCCGTCTGACGGGGGGTGAGCCGCTGCTGCGAAAAGACCTTGAGCGTCTGGTCGAGATGCTCAGCCGCTTGCGCACACCCGAAGGCCAAGCGGTCGACCTCACGCTCACCACCAACGGCTCGTTGCTGGCCAAAAAGGCACAGGCCCTGCGTGACGCCGGACTGAGCCGCCTCGCGGTGAGCCTCGATGCGATCGACGACGCAATCTTTCGGCGCATGAACGACGTCGATTTTCCGGTGGCCGATGTGCTCGATGGCATCCACGCGGCGCAGCGTGCGGGCTTCGCGCCGATCAAGATCAACATGGTGGTCAGGCGCGGCACCAACGACAGCCAGATCCTGCCCATGGCCGAGCACTTTCGTGGCTCAGGCGCCATCGTGCGCTTCATCGAGTTCATGGATGTGGGCACCACCAACGGCTGGCGCATGGACGAGGTGCTGCCCTCGGCCGAGCTCATCGCGCTCATCCATGCGCGCCACCCGTTGCAAGCCTTGCAACCCACGCAGATCGGCGAAACCGCGCAGCGCTGGCGCTACCGCGACGGCGCCGGCGAGATCGGCGTGATCAGCAGCGTGACGCAAGCGTTTTGCCGCGACTGCAACCGCTTGCGGCTGTCGACCGAAGGCCAGGTGTATCTGTGCCTGTTCGCGCACCGCGGCCACGATCTGCGCGCGCTGCTGCGCGGCGGCTGCGACGACGAGCACATCGCCGCCACCATCGCCCAGATCTGGGCCGCACGCGACGACCGCTACTCCGAGCTGCGCGGCAGCAAAGCAGCGAGCCCGGACACGGGCGAGCGGCGCATCGAGATGCACTACATCGGCGGCTGAGAGGCGTCCTTTGGGTCCAAAGGTCAGACCGACCAGCGCCTCAGCGCCGTGCCAGCCGCTGCCAGGTGTCGACCACCGTGTCCGGGTTGAGCGAGATCGACAGGATGCCTTCATCGGCCAGCCAGTCGGCAAAGTCGGGGTGATCGCTTGGGCCCTGGCCGCAAATGCCGATGTACTTGTCTGCGGCACGGCACGCCGCGATGGCCTTCGAGATCAGCGCCTTGACGGCCGGGTCGCGCTCGTCAAAGTCACGCGCCAGCAACTCGAGGCCGGAGTCGCGGTCCAGGCCTAGCGTGAGCTGCGTCAGGTCGTTCGAGCCGATCGACATGCCGTCGAAGAACTCAAGGAACTGCTCGGCCAGGATGGCGTTGCTGGGCACCTCGCACATCATGATCAGGCGCAGCCCATCGGTGCCGCCCTTGGCAGCGCGCTTGAGCCCGCGCTCGGCCAGCATTTGCGTGACCCGCTCGGCCTGACCCAGCGTGCGCACGAACGGAATCATGATTTCAACGTTGCTCAGGCCCATGTCGCCGCGCACGCGCTTGAGCGCCTCGCACTCCATCGCAAAGGCCTCGCCGAACGCTTCACTGATGTAACGCGAGGCTCCGCGAAAGCCCAGCATCGGGTTTTCTTCCTCGGGCTCGTAGCGTGAGCCACCGATCAGCTTGCGGTATTCGTTGCTCTTGAAGTCGCTCAGTCGAACGATCACCGGCTTGGGCCAGAAGGCGGCAGCGATGGTGGCAATGCCCTCGACGAGCTTGTCGACGTAGAACGCACGTGGCGAGGCATGACCGCGCGCCACCGATTCGACCGCCTTTTTCAGGTCAAGGTCGATGTTCGGATAGTCGAGGATCGCCTTCGGGTGAACGCCGATGTTGTTGTTGATGATGAACTCAAGCCGCGCCAGACCGACGCCGCTGTTGGGCATCTGAGCGAAGTCGAAGGCGAGCTGCGGGTTGCCCACGTTCATCATGATTTTGATCGGGCAGTTCGGCAGCTCGCCGCGCACCACGTCGCTGATTTCGGTCTCGAGCAGTCCGTCGTAGATGTAGCCGGTGTCACCTTCGGAGCACGCCACGGTGACCAGCGCGCCGTCCTTGAGCACTTCGGTGGCGTCACCGCATCCCACCACTGCCGGCACGCCAAGTTCACGCGCGATGATGGCCGCGTGGCAGGTGCGCCCGCCACGATTGGTGACGATGGCGCTGGCGCGCTTCATCACCGGCTCCCAGTTGGGGTCGGTCATGTCGGTCACCAAAATGTCGCCGGGCTGCACGGTGTCCATGTCGGCCAGGCTGTGCACGATGCGCACCGGGCCGGTGCCAATGCGCTGACCGATGGCGCGACCTTCGGCCAGCACGGTGCCGGTGCCCTTGAGCTGGTAGCGCTGCTCGGCCTTGCCCTCGGACTGGCTCTTCACGGTCTCGGGGCGGGCTTGCAGGATGTAGAGCTTGCCGTCGCCGCCGTCCTTGCCCCATTCGATGTCCATCGGACGGCCATAGTGCTGCTCGATGATCAGCGCGTAATGCGCCAGTTCGCTCACCTCGGCGTCGCTCAGCGAGTAACGGTTGCGCTGCTCGGGCGCGGTGTCCACGGTGGTCACGAGCTTGCCGCTGGCAGCCCGATCGGCCGCGCTGGCGAATTCCATCTTGATCAGCTTGGAGCCCAGATTGCGCCGGATGACGGCCTGACGGCCGGCGCGCAGCGAGGGCTTGTGCACGTAGAACTCGTCAGGGTTGACGGCGCCTTGCACCACGGTCTCGCCCAAGCCGTAGCTTGAGGTGATGAACACCACGTCCTTGAAGCCGCTTTCGGTGTCGATGGTGAACATCACGCCGGCCGCACCCAGGTCAGAGCGCACCATGCGCTGCACCCCGGCCGACAGTGCCACGTCGGCGTGCGCGAAGCCCTTGTGCACGCGGTAGCTGATCGCGCGGTCGTTGTAGAGGCTGGCGAACACCTCTTTCATCTTGTGCAGCACCTCGTCGATGCCCACCACGTTCAAAAAGGTTTCTTGCTGGCCGGCAAAGCTGGCGTCAGGCAGGTCTTCGGCCGTGGCCGACGAGCGCACCGCGAAGGAAGCACCCGGATTGCCCGCGCTCAGCAACGCAAACTGGCTGCGTATGGCGCTGTCGAGGTCGGCCGAAAATGGCGTGTCCTCGATCCAGCGGCGAATCTGCGCTCCGGCTTCGGCCAGGGCGCGCACGTCTTCGGTGTTGAGCGTGGAAAGACGCTGCTCGATGCGAGCGGCCAATCCGTCGTGCGCCAGAAATTGGCGAAAGGCATGAGCGGTGGTGGCAAACCCCCCGGGGACCCGCACGCCGGTGGCGGCAAGCTGGCTGATCATTTCGCCGAGTGAGGCGTTCTTGCCGCCAACCGACTCGACATCGCTCATCCTCAATGTCTCGAAGGGCACGACCAAGGCGGTGGCCATTGAATGGGTGGACATGTCAGCGCTCCGTGATGAGGAAATCGAGTTTACGGGCGAACTCCCTATCATCGACCGGACTCATTGCCCAAGCCCAAGCAACATGTCCAACCGCACAGTCTTCTTCGTCTCCGACGGCACGGGCATCACCGCCGAAACCTTCGGCAACTCGATCCTCAACCAGTTTTCGATCCGCCCGCACCACGTGCGTCGGCCCTTCATCGACACCGCCGACAAGGCCCATCAGGTGGTGCGCGAGATCAACCACGCGTGCGACATCGAGGGCCGCCGCGCCGTGGTCTTCGTCACCCTGATCGACGCCGAGGTTCAGTCCATCGTCAAGGCGAATTGCAAAGGCCTGGTGCTCGATTTGTTCAACACCTTCATCGAGCCGCTGGAAGCTGAATTCGGCATGACCTCCAACCACCGCGTGGGCCGCTTCAACGATGTGGCGAAGAGCCAGCAGTACACCAACCGCATCGAAGCCATCAACTTCTCGCTGGCCCACGATGACGGGCAGTCGTCGAAGAACCTGGATGTGGCCGATGTGATCCTGGTGGGCGTCAGCCGCAGTGGCAAGACACCCACCTCGCTGTACCTCGCCATGCAGCACGGCATCAAGGCGGCCAACTACCCGCTGATCCCCGAAGACTTCGAGCGCGGCCACATCCCGCCGTGCCTGGCGCCGCACAAGGCCAAGTGCTTCGGGCTGACGATCGATCCGGTGCGCCTCAACCAGATCCGCACCGAACGCCGTCCCGACAGCAAATACGCATCGATCGAGAACTGCCGCTACGAGGTGCGCGAAGCCGAAACCATGATGCGCCGTGAAGGCATCGCCTGGCTGTCGTCGACCCACAAGTCGATCGAAGAGATCGCCACCACCATCCTCAGCGACATCCGACCCGACCGGCTGATGTACTGATCTGCGCGCCAGCGACGCGGGATCGATATCCATGCAGCATTTCGAGGTGGTCATCATCGGCGCGGGCGCCGCCGGGCTGTACTGCGCGGCCATGGCCGGTCAGATGGGCGCACGCGTGCTGCTCATCGACCACAGCGAGCGGGTGGCCGAAAAAATCCGCATTTCAGGCGGCGGGCGCTGCAACTTCACCAACCGCGACACCACGCCGGCGCAGTTCATCTCGGCCAATCCTGACTTTTGCCGATCGGCGCTGGCGCGCCACACGCCGCAGGATTTCATCAACCTGCTGCAGCGGCACCGCATCGCCTTCCACGAAAAGCACAAGGGCCAGCTGTTTTGCGACGACTCCAGCGAAGACATCATCCGCATGCTGCTGCGCGAATGCGAATCGGGTGGCGTCACGCGTTGGCAGCCCTGCGCGGTGGGCGAAGTGACGCACGGCGCCGGCGGCTTCGACATCGGCACCGATCGCGGCGTGGTGCGGGCAGCGCGGCTGGTGGTGGCCACCGGCGGGTTGTCGATTCCCAAGATCGGCGCCACCGATTTCGGCTACCGGCTGGCCCGCCAGTTTGGGCACAAGATCATCGAGACCCGACCGGCTCTCGTGCCGCTGACCTTCGAGGCGCAGTCGTGGCAGCCCTTCGTCGAGCTGGCGGGCCTGTCATTGCAATCGACGGTGCGAACCGGCAGCGGCAAGACGCGAGGCGAGTTTGCCGAGGACCTGCTGTTCACGCACCGGGGCTTGAGCGGTCCGGCCGTGCTGCAGATTTCGAGCTACTGGCGCCCGGGCACGCCGGTTGAAGTCGATCTGGCGCCCGAGCACGACCTGCAAGCCGCCCTGAGCGCTGCCAAGCACGCCTCCAAGCGCAAGCTGTCCAACGAACTCGCTGATCTGCTGCCGCGCCGCTTGGCCGAGGCCTGGCTGGCCACGCAGCCCGAGGTGCTCGATCAACCGCTGCCGCAGTGCCGCGACCGCGACCTGACTGCGCTCGCGAACAGTCTCAAACGCTGGTCGCTGGTGCCCAGCGGCACCGAGGGCTACCGCAAGGCTGAGGTCACGGCGGGCGGCGTGGACACCCGCGACATCAGCTCGACCACGCTCGAAAGCAAGCGCGTCGCGGGCCTGCATTTCATCGGTGAGGTGGTCGACGTGACGGGCTGGCTGGGTGGCTACAACTTTCAGTGGGCCTGGGCCAGCGCAGCGGCTTGCGCCAAAAGCGTTGCCAAGCCTGTAGACGCTGGTTAGAATCTCTGGCTTCGCGCAGGTGGCGCTTTCAATCTGGACTTTTTCAATACATGACTACGATTCGCGTGAAAGAAAACGAGCCGTTCGACGTGGCACTGCGCCGCTTCAAGCGCACCATCGAGAAACTCGGCTTGCTGACTGACCTGCGGGCCCGTGAGTTCTACGAAAAGCCAACGGCCGAGCGCAAGCGTAAGAAAGCAGCTGCCGTCAAGCGTCATTACAAGCGCGTTCGCAGCATGCAACTGCCAAAGAAGCTGTTCTGACCAGTCTTCTGACAGTCCCGAAGGGCCCGCTCATCGCGGGCTTTTTCTTTATTCCCCTTGATCGAGTCCGCAGACCATGACGCTGAAAGACCAAATCACCGAGGACATGAAGACCGCCATGCGCGCCAAGGATGCGCCGCGGCTGTTGACCATCCGCGGTCTGCTGGCTGCCTGCAAGCAGCGTGAGGTGGACGAGCGCGTGGTGCTCGATGACGCGGCGGTGATCGCCATCGTCGACAAGCTGATCAAGCAGCGCAAGGACTCGATCTCGCAATTCGCATCAGCCGGTCGCACCGACCTCGTCGACAAGGAAACCGCCGAGCTGCATGTGCTCGAGGGCTATATCCCGCAACGCATGAGCGCCGACGAGATCGCCGCCGAAGTGCGCGCCATCGTCACCGAACTGGGCGCTGCCGGGCCCGGCGACATGGGCAAGGTCATGGGCGCGGTCAAGACCCGGCTGGCGGGCAAGGCCGACATGGGTCTGGTGTCTGCCGCGGTCAAGCAGGCCCTCGCAGGTTGAACCCACCGAACCGAAAGCCAACCCATGAGCCTTCCTGATCTGCGACCCCTGAGCCCCGATCTGAGCGTGGCGCCACAACTCGATGCGGCGGCCATGGCAGCGCTGGCGGCTGCAGGCTTCAAGAGCGTGATCAACAACCGCCCAGACTTCGAAGGCGGCCCCGATCAGCCGCCAAGTGCTGCGATCGAGACTGCCGCCAGGGCCGCTGGGCTGACCTACGTTCATCTGCCCGTCAACCCGGCGGTGCAAAGCCCGCAGGAAGTCGCGCAGTTCCGCGAACTGCTGAGCGCGCTGCCCAAGCCCATCCTCGCGTTCTGCCGCACCGGAACGCGCTGCGGCAAGTTGTTCGCAGCCGCCCAGACCTCCTGAGGCTGCGCCGCCCATGATCGGGTTGTCGCGTCTCATCGATGGGCTGAGTGCGGCGATTGGTCGCTGGGTGTCGTGGCTGGTGCTCGCGTCGGTGTTGATCAGCGCAGGCAATGCGGTGGTGCGCAAGGTCTCTGACAACAGCTCCAACGCCCTGCTCGAAGCCCAGTGGTACCTGTTCGCCGCGGTGTTCCTGCTGGCTTCCGGGCGCACCCTGCTCACCCAAGACCATGTGCGCATCGACGTGCTGTCATCGCGCTTTTCAAAGCGCACCCAGGTCTGGATCGAGATCTTCGGCCTGCTCTTCTTCTTGTTGCCGCTGGTGGCCGTGGTGGTCACGCTGTCGTGGCCTCTCGTGGTGGGCGCTTTTGTCAGCGGCGAGGTCTCGAGCAACGCCGGCGGGCTGGTTCGCTGGCCGGTGATGGTCCTGCTGCCGCTGGGCTTCGGCTTGCTGGGCTTGCAAGGCCTGTCCGAACTGATCAAGTGCGTGGGCTATCTGCGCGGTGTGCTGCCTGAGCCTTCGGGCATCCGCGGCCAGGGCAGCAGCGCTGCGAAGGTCAAGCCATGACGGAACTGCTGAGCGCCAACATGGCGCCGCTGATGTTCGCCTCGCTGGTGGTGTTTTTGCTGGTGGGCTTTCCGGTGGCGTTTTCGCTGGGTGCGTGCGGGTTGTTCTTCTCGCTGGTGGGCATCGAGATCGGCCTGTTGCCGGCTTCGCTGGTGCAAGCGCTGCCCTTGCGCATCTTCGGCATCATGCAAAACGACACGCTGCTGGCGATCCCGTTTTTCACCTTCATGGGCCTCGTCCTCGAGCGCTCGGGCATGGCCGAAGAACTGCTCGACACCATCGGCCAGCTGTTCGGGCCGGTGCGTGGCGGCCTGGCTTATGCGGTGATCTTCGTGGGCGCGATGCTCGCGGCAACCACCGGCGTGGTGGCCGCATCGGTCATCTCGATGGGCCTGATCTCGCTGCCCATCATGCTGCGCTACGGCTACGACCGCCGCCTGGCCGCCGGCGTCATTGCCGCGTCCGGCACGTTGGCGCAGATCATCCCGCCGTCGCTGGTGCTGATCGTGCTGGCCGATCAACTCGGCCAATCGGTGGGCGATCTTTATCAGGGCGCGCTGGTTCCGTCGCTGCTGCTCACAGGTCTGTACGTCATCTACGTCGCAGTCGTCAGCGTCGTTCGACCGCAATGGGTGCCAGCGCTGCCACCCGAGGCACGCACTTTTGGCAGATCGCCCGCGAGCGCTGGCAGCCCATCGGGACGGGGCCCGGGCATCGCTGTGGTGTGGCGTGTGGCCCGGGTGATGCTGCCGCCACTGGTGCTGATCTTTCTGGTGCTGGGCACGATCTTTCTCGGCATCGCCACGCCCACCGAAGGCGGCGCCATGGGTGCGGTCGGGGCGCTGGTCATCGCCGTGATCAATCGACGCTTCAGCCTGGATCTGCTGCGTCAGGCCATGGAAAGCACCGCGCGGCTGTCGTGCTTCGTGATGTTCATCCTGATCGGCTCGACCGTGTTCAGCCTGGCGTTCCAATCGGTGGACGGCCCCAAATGGGTCGAGCACCTGCTCACGTCGCTGCCCGGTGGTGTGCTGGGCTTCCTGATCGTGGTCAACCTGATGATCTTCTTGCTGGCCTTCTTTCTCGACTTCTTCGAGCTGGCCTTCATCGTGGTGCCGCTGCTGGCACCCGTGGCCGTCGCGCTGGGCATCGATCTGGTGTGGTTTGGCGTGCTGCTGGCGGTGAACATGCAGACCTCGTTCATGCATCCGCCGTTCGGCTTTGCGCTGTTCTACCTGCGCAGCGTGGCGCCTGAAATCGAATACGAAGACAGCGTGACGGGCAAGAAGATCGCCCCGGTCACCATCGGCCAGATCTACCGTGGCGCCATCCCGTTCGTGCTGATCCAGTTGGTGATGGTCACGATGATCATCAGCTTTCCAGGCGTTGTCTCGCGAGGCGGCGACAGGGCTGCCAGCATCGACGCAGATGCTGCGCTGAGGCAGATGCAGTCCGGCTCCGACGCCGCCGCTGCCGCCACAGAGCCCGCCACCGAGATCGATGACCCGATGAAAGCGATGCAGCAGTCGATCGAAGCCGATCGTCAGAAAGCCCCGGAATGACCCGGGGCCGCTGATCCGTCAGATCTTCACGCCCTGCATGTAGCGATCGAAGCTGGCTTCGGCAAAACGTGACCACAGGCTTTGCTCGCGCTGGAACGCCGCATAGTCCTCGTAGACCTTGCGCCAGTTCTGGTTTTTCTCGTTCAGTTCGGCGTACAGCGCCATCGATTGCTTGTAGGCCTCGTCGAGCACGGGCTTGGGGAAGGGCAGCACCTTCACGCCGTTGCTGATCAGCGCCTTCAACGCGGCTGGGTTCTTGGCGTCGTAGTTCGCCTGCATGTCAACGTGCACGAATGACGCGGCCATCTCCACGATGGCCTTGTACTCAGGCGTCAGCGCCGCATAGGCCTGCGTGTTGACGTAGAAATCGAGTTCGGCGCTGCCTTCCCACCAGCCGGGGTAGTAATAAAACGGAGCCACCTTGTAAAGGCCAAGCTTCTGGTCGTCGTACGGCCCGATCCACTCGGCCGCGTCGATGGTGCCCTTCTCGAGCGACTGGTAGACCTCGCCGCCGGCGATGTTCTGAGCCACACCGCCCATGCGCTCGATCACCCGGCCGGCGAAGCCGCCGATGCGGATCTTCAGGCCCTTCATGTCGGCCAGGGTCTTGATCTCCTTGCGGTACCAGCCGCCCATCTGGGCTCCGGTGTTGCCCCCCGGAAAACTGATGATGTTGTACTTGGCATAGAACTCGCGCATCAGCTTCATGCCGTTGCCGCGGTACATCCACGCCGTGAGTTGGCGCGAATTCATGCCGAACGGGATGGCCGCACCGATGGCGAAGGTTTCGTCCTTGCCGAAGAAGTAATACGGCGCCGTGTGCGCCATCTCGACCGTGGCCGACTGCACTCCGTCGACCACGCCAAACGCCGGCATCAGTTCACCGGCCGCGTGCACGCTGATCTGGAAGCGCCCGCCCGTCATGTCGCTGACCTTCTTGGCAAACACCTCGGCGCCGCCAAAGATGGTGTCCAGCGACTTCGGAAAGCTCGAGGCCATGCGCCAGCGCAAGGTGGTTTGTGCGTGCACCACCGCAGGGGCCATGCCTGCGGCCAGCACACCGGCCAGGCCGCTGTGGTGGATGAATCGACGTCGTTGCATCAAGAAAACTCCAGTGTGTTGGCGACCCGAGCCGGGATCAGCTGCCCGCGATTTTCATGGACTCGACCAGCACCGAGCCCATGGTTTTTCCACCCATGGTGTAGGCGTCGGCGCCCACCGCCGCGATGCCGCGCAGCATGTCCTTCACGTTGCCGGCGATGGTGATCTCGTGCACCGGGTAGGCGATGCGCCCGCGCTCGACCCAAAAACCCGCTGCGCCGCGCGAATAGTCGCCGGTCACATGGTTCACGCCCTGCCCCATCAGCTCGGTCACGAACAAGCCACGGTCCAGCTTGCGCAGCATGGCGTCGAGGTCATCCTCGGGGCGCGTCAGGCGGCTGGTGAGCGACAGGTTGTGCGAGCCGCCGGCGTTGCCCGTGGTGCGCATGCCCAACTTGCGCGCCGAGTAGCTCGAAAGAAAGTAACCCTGAGCCACGCCGGCATCGACCACGCGACGCGAGCGTGTCGCCACGCCTTCGTCGTCGAACGGCGCGCTGGACTTGCCGCGACGCAGGTGCGGGTCCTCGTCGATGTCGATGTGCGGCGCCATCACCGTCTGACCGAGGCAATCCAGCAGAAAGCTCGACTTGCGGTACAGCGCCCCGCCGCTGACCGCCTGCACATAGGCGCCGAGCAGGCCGGCGGCCAGCGTCGACTCGAACAGCACCGGTGCTACGCGGGTCTTGATCTTGCGGGCCTTCAGTCGCGACAAGGCGCGCTCGGCGGCATAGCGTCCCACCGCCTCCGGCGCGGCCAGGTCATCGGCCGAGCGCATCGAGCAGTACCAGGCGTCGCGCTGCATGTCGTCGCCACCGCGGCCCGGCAGCGAGGCGATCGGCGCCACCGACATCGAGTGCCGCGAGCTGGCATAGCCGCCACGAAATCCGCGGCTGTTGCCCGCGAAGAAGTGTGACTGCTGCGCCGACACGCCCGCGCCTTCGGAGTTGGTGATGCGCGCATCGACCGTCAATGCCGCCTGCTCGCAGCGCATCGCCATCTCGGCCGCGCCCTTGGCATCGATGGCCCAGGGATGAAACAAATCCAGATCCTTCAGCGCCGCCTTGGCGGTGACGAGGTCACGCTTGGCGGGCAGGCCAGCCTCAGGGTCCTTGGCGGTGAAGCGGGCGATGTCGTGCGCGGCACGCACCGTTTGCTCAAGGGCCGCGGGCGAGAAGTCGGACGTGCTGGCGTGACCGCGTCGCTGCCCCGCAAACACCGACACGCTGATCGACTTGTCGCGGTTGCGCTCGACGTTCTCGAGATCGCCCTTGCGCACCGACACCGACAGCCCGACGCCCTCGGACACCTCGGCGCTGGCTTCGCTGGCGCCGATCTTCTGGGCCACGCGCAGCGCGTCTTCGACGAGTTGCTGGAAGTCGGCGCGCGAATAGGCAAACCCGGTGGATGACGACGGCAAGGTCTGGCTGGACATGGGTGGTGGTGTGGAGTTGAGTTGCGGCCGGGGCCGCCAATGAAGGGGGGCCGTGTGGGCCCGCGGGAGGTCAAGCGCTCGGCTCGAAACCTCGTGGCTATGATACCGACCGCCTTGTTCGCCGCGCGCGCGGCCCCCGCCTGAGGCCCCACCCCCGATGCCACCGATTGATTCCGAAGATCCGTCCGACGCGAGCACCATTCCCCTGTGGCTCACCCGGCCCAGCAAAACCCGCCGCAAGAAGGATTCGCACGACCTGCAAGACCTGGGCGAAGCGCTGGTGGCCATGCCCGATGGCAGGCTCGTCGACCTGCCGATGGACGAGAGCCTGCTCGACGCGATACGCCAGTACCGCGTCACCCGCACCCACGAGGGACGCCGTCGCCAGATGCAGTACATCGGCAAGCTCATGCGCCGCAACGACCCCGAGCCGCTGCGCGAAGCGGTGGCCGCGATGCAGCTCGGTCAGGCCAAGGACGCGCTGGCGCTGCACGATGCCGAACGCTGGCGCAACGAACTGATCGCCAGCGACAGCGCCCTCGACACCTGGCTGGTCGAACACCCGCAGGCCGACGTGCAGCAGTTGCGCAGCCTCATCCGTGCCGCGCGCAAGGACGCGTCAGTGGCCCCCGAGCAGCGCAGCGGCAAGGCGTTTCGCGAGCTGTTCAGGTTTCTTCGTCAGAACCCCAGCGCCTCGGCTGCGGGAACAGACCCTGACGCCAACGACGACAACAACGACGACGAGCAAGACGCATGAGCGATGCCGCAGGCGCCCCGCTCGATGCGGTGCGCATCGGCATCGTCTCAATCAGCGACCGTGCCTCGGCCGGCGTCTACGAGGACAAGGGCGTGCCGGCGTTGCAAGACTGGCTGGCCCGCGCGCTGCGCAATCCGGTGATCTGGGAAACCCGGCTGATCCCCGACGACCAAGCCGGCATCAGTGCTGCGCTGTGCGAACTGATCGACACCGCCGGCTGCAACTTGGTGCTGACCACCGGCGGCACCGGCCCTACCCCGCGCGATGTGACACCCGAGGCCACGCTGGCGGTGGCGCACAAGGTGTTGCCGGGCTTTGGCGAGCAAATGCGCAGCATCAGTCTGAACTTCGTGCCCACCGCGATCCTGTCGCGGCAGGTGGCGGTGGTGCGCGGCGCGGCCTTGATCATCAACCTGCCCGGTCAGCCCAAATCGATCGCCGAGACCCTGCAGGGCCTGCCCGCTGCCACACCCGCGGTGCCCGGTATCTTTGCGGCGGTGCCGTATTGCGTGGACCTGATCGGCGGGCCGTGGATCGAGACCGATCCCGCGCTGTGCGTGGCGTTTCGGCCGAAGTCGGCTCAGCGACCCCAGCGGGGTTGATTCAGCTGGCCAGCGCGCTCACTTGACCAGCCGGGTCAAGCCCGCTGCGTCGAACTGCTCGGTGGTTTGCGCATCGGCCGGCACGCACGCAGTCGATGCCGCGTCGCTGCGCGGCGATCCAGACAGCGTCTCGATCGCCTGCCACAGCATCGTGATCTGGTGCTCCTGCGCGGCGGCATGGTCGATCAGCGACTTCATCGCCTGGGCCACCGGGTCGTCGCCCTGGGTGATGCCGTAGGCCGAAAAACCCAGCTTGGCCGCGGTCTCCTCGCGCTGCGCGTCCACCTGCGCGTCGATCACCCGCGCCGGGTTGCCCACCGCCGTGGCACCGTCAGGCACCGCCTTGAGCACCACCGCGTTGGAGCCGATGCGCGCGTTGTCGCCCACCGTGAAGCCGCCGAGCACCTGCGAATTGGCGCCCACGATGACTCCGTTGCCCAGCGTCGGGTGGCGCTTGGCGCCTTTCCACAACGAGGTGCCGCCCAGGGTGACGCCTTGGTAAATGGTGCAGTCGTCGCCGACCTCGGCGGTCTCGCCGATCACCACGCCCATGCCGTGGTCGATGAACACGCGCCGGCCGATCTTCGCGCCGGGGTGGATCTCGATGCCCGAGAAAAACCGACCCAGATGCGAGACAAAGCGCCCCAGCCAATGCAGGTCGCTCACCCAGCAACCGTGCGCCAGCCGATGGAACATCAGCGCGTGCAGCCCGGGATAGCAGGTAAGCACCTCGAATCCGCTGCGCGCAGCGGGGTCGCGCTCGAGGATGCAGGCGATGTCTTCGCGTAGGCGCTTGAACATGGATCGGTGGTGGGTGAGTCGTTGGGCAGTCTAGCCGCTGACGTGCACGCGGTGCGGTGCGCCTCAGCCTCGTTTTTGAACGGCCTTGGCGATGCCGCGCAGCAGGTGGATTTCTTCTTCGCTCAACTGCAGCCGATTGAGCGCCTGGTGCAGCCGCGGCAGCAGCTTTTGCGGTTGCTGCGGGTTCATGAAGCCGATCTCCACGAGCACCTGCTGCCAGTGATCCAGCGCGCCTTGCACCGCCACCGCATCGGCCAGATGGACGTCGGTGGTGCGCGGCACCACGCCGAAGCCGCCCAGCGCCTGTCGCCAGTCGTAGGCGATCAACTGCACCGCCTGCGCCAGGTTGAGCGATCCGTATCCCGGCGCGGTCGGGATGCTCAGACACGCATGGCACTTGTAGACATCGTCGTTGCTCATGCCGTAGCGCTCGCAGCCGAACACGAAGGCCACGCGGTGAGCGCTGGGTGCCAGGGTGGCAAACAGCTCGCGCGGCGCGTGGGTGGGCGGGCCAAAGTCGCGCGGCGTCATCGCGGTGGCGCAGGCGTAGGTGATGCCATCGAGCGCTTCGGCCAGTGTTTCAACCACCCGCGCACCGCCCAGCACATCGAGCGCGCCGCTGGCCAGCGAAATCGCCTCGGCCTTGTTCTTGACGTTGGGGTAGCGCGGGGCCACCAGCACCAGATCGCCAAAGCCCATCACCTTCATCGCCCTGGCAGTCGCACCCACATTGCCGGGGTGGCTGGTGCCCAGCAGCACGAAGCGGGTCGTGTCGGGCGGCAGATCAGGGTTTTCGAGTGGGGATGGCATGGGGCCCTCTAAACTCTTGATTATCGGAACGCCGTTGACGCCGGCGCGTTTCACGTCCTCTCGGGGGCCGCTCTTAATTCCTGCCAGCCCCTTCACCCACCCAAGGTTGCCCCATGTCGCAAGCGCTCCATCCCATGCTCAACATCGCCATCAAGGCGGCTCGCGCGGCAGGAAGCATCATCAACCGGGCTTCGCTCGACCTCGACTTGCTCACCATCAGCAGCAAGGCGCCCAACGACTTCGTGACCGAGGTCGACAAGGCGGCCGAGAACGCGATCATCGACGTGCTGCTGCAGGCCTATCCCGGCCACGGCATCCTCGCCGAGGAGTCGGGCAGGGAGCGCGGCGCGAGAGACAGCGACTACGTCTGGATCATCGATCCGCTGGACGGCACCACCAACTTCATCCACGGCTTTCCGGTCTATGCGGTGTCGATCGCGCTGGCCTTCAAGGGCCAAGTGCAGCAAGCCGTGGTGTACGACCCGTCGCGCAACGACCTGTTCTTTGCCTCAAAGGGGCGCGGTGCCTTTCTCAACGACAAGCGGCTTCGCGTGTCCAAGCGCATCCGCATGAACGAGGCGTTGATCGGCACCGGCTTTCCGTTTCGCAAGGGCGACAACTTCAAGCGCTACGTGAAGATGTTTGAAGCGGTGATGCAAAACTGCGCTGGCCTGCGGCGCCCGGGGGCTGCCGCGCTCGACCTGTGCTACGTGGCGGCGGGCTATTACGACGGCTTCTTCGAGACCGGTCTGCACCCCTGGGACATCGCCGCCGGTTCGCTGATGATCACCGAGGCCGGCGGTCTGATCGGCAACTTCACGGGCGACGCCGACTTTCTCTACCAGCGCGAAGTCGTCGCCGGCAACCCCAAGATCTACGGCCAGCTGGTGCACACGTTGGCGCCCTACACGCAAATCAGCCACGGCGAGGCGGCGGCGCCGCACGCCGATGCCGCCGTCCCACTCAGCCCCGAAGCCGCGCTGGCGCTGTCGGTGGGCGCTGACGACGCGGCTGTCGCCCCTGAGGCTGCCGCGGTTGAAGCCGCACCGGAAAAGAAAAAGGCCGTGCGCATTCGCAAGGCCGATCCGCCCAGCTCCGACGACGCGCCTTTTTGAAGCCCGCCCGGCGCTTCGGGCCGGACCGCGGGCACGCTGTGCGCGGTGATCCAGCTGAGCATCCCTGAGCGGCTGCCACACCCTCACCCCAACCCCCCCCCGCTGGGCGGGAGAGGGAGTTAATGCATGGCCTCCTCTCCCGCTGGCGGGAGAGGGAGCCAAGACACCATCGCCCGCGTCGCGGGAGGTGGCTGTTCAAGTTCCCTCTCCCTGAGGGAGAGGGCGTCATTCAAGTTCCCTCTCCCTGAG
>JBBAPK010000008.1:0-49188 GCA_040400875.1 Burkholderiaceae bacterium
GCCAAGCACATTTGGTTATGACCCATGATTCACCCGCATTCCGCCCGGCACCGCATCTTTCTTCATGGGGGCCACCATCGCAATTTTCGTTTGCCCTTGTTCTTGCCGAGGCAGGTGATTGCCGTGGATGGCGGTTTCACCACCGTGCGGCCGCTCGTTAGGTGACAGTGAGATGGCGCGCATTGAAAGCCAGGAGTTCAGCATGAGCGAAGACCCGCGCTGCTGCGGTAGCGGCACCTGCATCTTGTCCCTTGGCAAACGCTGGTGGGCTTTTGGTGACAGCATCTTTAATCTTCAGAGCTTGTTCCGCACAATGAAAGCACCTCAAAGATGGATCTGACTGTTGGCGTCTTGCTGTCCACCTTCATCTTGTCGGTGCTGGCCCTGTTCGTCTTCATCGCTTCGATGGCCAAGGGCCTGTTCGGCAGCGGTGGCGCGGCGGCGGTGCAGATCTTCGATGACGCTGAGATCGGCAAGGTCGAAGACCCCGCCGCCACCCAGGTCCAGCGCGGCAGCCTGCAGCAGGCGATGGACTCGTCGGCTGCCCTGACCCAGCCCAACGCCGCGGAGGTGGCGGCCCGGCTGCGCGCCGATCAGAGCAGTTCGTTGGTGGTGGGCGTGTGCCTGACCATGGCCGTGGTGTGGCTGGTGCTGGCCTCCGTGGCGGGGCTGATCTCGTCGATCAAGCTGCACGCGCCCGATTGGTGGGTCGATCAGGCGTGGATCACCTTTGGCCGCATCCGGCCTATCCACTTGAACCTGGTGGGCTACGGCTGGTGTTCGATGGCGGGCATTGGCGTGTCGCTGTGGTTGATTCCGCGCCTGCTGAAGACCGAGCTGGTGGGCGTGCGCTACGCCTTGCTGGGCGGAGCGTTGTGGGCTGTGGGCGTGGCGGCGGGCACGGTGGCGCTGGCCATGGGCTACTCCGACGGGCTGGAATGGCTGGAGTACCCGTGGCAGATCGACATCCTGCTCGTGGTGGGCGGCGCCTTGGTGGGTTTCCCGATGTGGCTCACGCTGCTGCGCCGGCGCGTGGCGCACCTGTATGTGTCGGTCTGGTACATCGCCGCCGGGCTGCTGTGGTTCCCAATACTGTTTCTGGTGGCCAACTGGCCGGGGCTGCACTTCGGCGTCCAGCAGGCCACCATGAACTGGTGGTACGGCCACAACGCGCTGGGCCTTTGGTTCACGCCGCTGGCGCTGGCGGCGTCGTATTACTTCATTCCCAAGGTGCTGGGCAAGCCGATCTATTCGTACAACCTGTCGCTGCTGGGCTTTTGGTCGCTGGCGTTTTTCTACAGCCAGGTCGGCGGGCACCACCTCATCGGCGGGCCGGTGCCTTCTTGGCTCGTCACCATCAGCATCGTGCAAAGCATGATGATGGTGGTGCCGGTGTTCGCCGTGGCCATCAACCAGCACCTCACCGTGGTCGGCAACTTCCGCGCACTGCTGTACTCGCCCACGCTGCGCTTCATCGTGCTGGGGGCGATGTTCTACACGGCGGCGTCGGTGCAGGGCTCGTTGGAGGCGCTGCGCTCGGTCAACACCGTCACCCACTTCACGCACTACACGGTGGCGCATGCGCACCTGGGGCTGTACGGTTTCTTCTCGATGGTGATGTTCGGTTCGATCTACTTCATCATGCCGCGCGTCATGAAGTGGGAATGGCCGTACCCCTGGATGATCTCGGCCCACTTCTGGCTGGTGCTGGGCGGCTTCGGCATCTACTTCATCAGCCTGTCCTTCGGCGGCTGGTACCAGGGACTGGCGATGCTGAACAAGGACCTGCCGTTCATGGACAGCGTCACGCTCACCATCCCCTACCTGCAAGCCCGTTCGGTGGGCGGCGCCTTGATGACCCTGGGGCACCTGGTGTTCGCGGTGCACTTTTTCATGATGGGCTGGAAGTTCGGGCCCAGGCGGCTGGGCGCGTCCTTGCTGGCGCCGCCCTTCCTGTCGCCGGACGCCCCCGCTGACAAGGCATCGCCGGCGCCAGCGCGAATCGCCACCACTTCAGCGAGTGTGCAATGAGCGCCCGCCTTGGTCGGTGGGAAATGGACGAGCTTCGGCTGGTGGTCGGGGCCATGGTGATCTTGTCACTGGCCACGGCCTTGCTGGTGGTGATGCCGTACATGCTGCTGAAGAACGTGCCGCCGCCTGCGGGCTTGAAGCCCTACACCAACGTCCAACTGGAGGGCCGGCAGGTCTACATCGCCAACGGTTGCGTGTATTGCCATTCGCAGCAGCCGCGTGACATTGCCCAAGCACCAGACGCAACACGGGGCTGGGGCCGCGCCTCGGTGGCCGGCGACTACGCCTACGACACCCCCCACCTGCTGGGCACGATGCGCACGGGACCTGACCTGCTGAACATCGGTGCCCGCCAGCCCAGCCGCGACTGGCATCTGGGCCACCTGTATGCACCGCGGTCCTACACGCCCGGGTCCATCATGCCGGCTTTTCCGTATCTGTTCGACGTGCGCAAAGGCGCCGTCCAGCCTGGCGACGTGGTGGTGAATCTGCCGCCCAAGTGGGCCCGGCCGGGTGAAGTCGTGGTCGCCAAGCCTGAGGCCATTGCACTCGTCGAGTACTTGATTTCGCTGGACCGTACCTACCCGGCCTTGAAGCCGCTGCCGGTGCCTGCAGCCGGGGGTGCGCGGTGAACGACAAGCCCCCTGTGGAAGGACCTGACACGCGCAGCGGCACCAGTGAATTCGCGGCGATGCGCCGCGAGCACAGCGACCCTGCTGAGCGGATTCGCCCGCTGCACTGGTTCTTCACCATGTTTCTTGGCGCCATCGGTATGTGGGGCGCGTTCTACATCGTCACCACGCCGTCGGGCGAGGCCTCGGCCTACGGCGACCAGCGCACCGTGGCGCTGTTGCGCCCGCCAGTGGCCGCTGCCGGTGCGGCGCCTGCGGTCGACGGCAAACAGCTCTTCGGCGCCAAGTGCGCCGCCTGCCACCAAGCCAGCGGGCTGGGCGTGGCGGGCGTGTTCCCGCCCCTGGCCGGGGCCGAATGGGTGCAGGGCGCAGAAAAGGTGCTCATCAGCATCCTGCTGCACGGCATTCAAGGCGAGATCGAGGTCAAGGGCGCCAAGTACAAAGGCGCGATGCCGCCCTTCGGTACCCTGGCGGACGCGGAGATCGCGGGCGTGCTCAGCTACATCCGCAGCGACTGGGGCAACCAAGCCCCGCCCATCGCCGCCGCCGCCGTGGCCACCCAGCGTGAGGCGACCAAGGACCAGACAGCTGCCTACGCGGGCGGTGCTGCGCTGAAGGCCCTGGCGCCATGACATGAACACCGAGGCGCGCGACCCGCTGCACGGTCTGGCGGGCACTTTCGCTGTGTGCCTGGGCGTGCTTGCCGTTGGCCTCGGCGCCATCTTCCAGGCCACCGCAGGTGGCACCGCCTTCACCACCGAAACCCTGCGCCGAACGGCCGTGGCGCAGGCGCCGGTGGCGGTGCCTGACTACCCCGTGGTCGATGCGCAGGGCCAGTCCCACGGCCTGCGCAGCCTGCTGGGAAAGGGCGCCCGCGTGGTGATCGTCGACTTCGTCTACACCCGTTGCACCACGCTGTGCTTGGCGATGGGCACGGTGTTCCAGCAGCTGCAGGCACAGATCGTCGAGCAGGGCCTGCAGGAGCGGGTCGGTTTGCTGTCGATCAGTTTCGATCCGCTGCAAGACCAGCCGCCAGCCCTGGCCGCCTACGCCGAACGCATGCGCATGCAGCCTGCCCTGTGGCAGTTGGTCAGCCTGCGCAGCGATGCCGACCGCCGCCAGCTGCTCGACAGCTTCGGCATCATGGTCGTTCCCGCGCCCCTGGGCGAGTTTGAACACAACGCAGCGTTGCACATCGTCAGTCCGCAGGGCCAGCTGGTTCGCATCCTGGGCCCGGGTGATGGTGATGTGTCGCTGGAACTGGCGCGCTCGCTGGCCGCAGCGCCGCAGCACTCGGGCGCACAGTGAGTGCCACCGAAAGCTCGGCCCGGCTGGCTGCAGTCGCGATCTCGGTGGCCGCGGTACTGACGACGCTGGCAGGCATGGGCTTGTCGCTGCCGCCGCTGCGTGTACTGATTGAACAAAGCATGGTTTGGCACATGCTGGTGCAAATGCCCTTGCTGGTGCTGGCCGGCTGGTGCGCGGCTGCCGCCTGGGCGCCGGTGCGCGGCCTGCGCTGGAACCGCTATGGCCTGAGCGGTTTCATGCTGGCGCAGTGCATCGCCGCTTACTGGATGATCCCGGCCCTAGTGGACCGTGCCGTGGTGCTGCCCTCGGCCGATGCTGCCAAGCTGGTCACGCTGTGGCTGGCAGGCTTGGCGCTGCGCCTGGGTTATGGGCAAGCGCCGCCGCTCGTGCAGTTGTTTTTCATCGGCTACGGGCTGCCGATGATGGCTTGGCTGGGTTTGTACCTGGCCAGCACCAACTTGCGGTTGTGCAATGCCTATTCAATCGAAAGCCAGACTCGGGCTGGCTGGGGTCTGGTGGGGCTCGCGGCAGCGTTGGGCATGGCCTGGCTGCTCGGCCATGTGGGCAAGGGCGCAACCCGCCTGATTGGCCAGGCGATTGCGGTGGACGGCGACTTCACTGCCGTGCGGCCTTTGGTGAAGTGAGCTCAAGTGACATGCTGAATCGGCTGGCCACACTTGAAGAGATTGAGGAATCCGTTTGGCTTGAGCTTCGCCGTGCGTCGCATGACAAGCATCATGAATGGCGTACGCCGGTTTTGGCCACTGTCGATGGCAGCGATGCCGCTGGTGTGTGGCCCGATGCACGCACGGTGGTGCTGCGTGAAGTCGACATCAACGCGAAAGAACTGGTGATCTACAGCGACTCGCGCACCGCCAAGGCGCAGCAGTTGTCGCGCCACCCGGCGGCCGTGTTGGTGTTCTGGTCCACGCGCCTGGGCTGGCAGGTGCGGTGCCGGGCAGGCTGCCTCATCGAGACCGACGGCCCCGCAGTGTCTTCACGCTGGCAACGCATTCGCCAGTCGGCGTCGGCAAAGGATTACCTGTCGGCACTGGCTCCCGGCAGCCCACTCGAAACGACCTCTGCCGGGCCAGCTCAGCGCGAATCGTTTGCCGCAGTGACGGCGCGCATTGAGCGCATCGACTGGCTCGAACTGCACCGCGACGGACACCGTCGCGCGGTGTTCGGCGAGCCCGCGGCGCACTGGGTTCAGCCCTGATTCAATAGTGAGCTTTACAGACCCGCACGACGCCCCGTTCCATGGCCCGCCGTAATTCACCGAATGACATCCAGGACCTCAACGATCTGAGCCGTCTGGGCGAAATCGTCATCGACAAGCGCCGGGGCCAGCGCGCTGCGGCAAAGAAGAACCGCCGCAACCGCCATTACGAAAATCAGTTCATCCGCAATACCTTGGCGCACCAACCGCTGATGACGGGCCCTCACGCCGACGAAGCCGACACCGGCGCCGACACCGACAAATTGTCTGAATCAGCTGCGCCTGAGCTGCTGGGAGAAACACCGTGAATGCGCGGCTTGGCGATGTCGTGATTTGTCCGTTGTGCGACCGCGTGATTCCACCGGCACAACGCGACGCGCACCACCTCGTTCCCAAGAGCAAGGGCGGGCGGCAAACCAAGTTCTTGCATCGCGTGTGCCACCGCCAAGTGCATGCGCTGCTCACCGAAACCGAGTTGGCGCGGCAGTATGCGACCGTCGAGGCTTTGCTCGGACACAGTGAGCTCCAGGCCTTCGTGGCTTGGGTGAAAACCAAGCCAGCCGAATTCTTTGTTCCTACGAGCAAGAGCACGCGGGTGCGCAAGGGGCGGCGCTAGGTGTCCGAACGTTCGGTCTGAAGCGCTGCTCGTGTCGCTGCCGGGCCACGTCCTTATCATCTTGCATGGCAAAGCCCACCCACACTCTCGATGCTGCCGACATGTCCCGGGTTATCGAGATGGCTTGGGAGGACCGTACGCCCTTTGAAGCCATCAAGACCCAGTTTGCGCTGGACGAAGCTGCGGTCATTGCGCTGATGCGCCAGCAACTGAAGCCGGGATCATTTCGGCTGTGGCGTGACCGCGTGCAAGGCCGCAAGACGAAGCACGCGGCCACGCAGACTGTCTCCTTGCAAAGCGACCACCGGCACCAAGCGCGTCACCGCACGCCACAACGCTGAACCGGCAGCACGCCTTTTCCAGGATGAACATCGCCCGACACATGCGCAACGCCGCAGCACTTGCCGGCGCGGCAGCCTTGTGAGGAAAGGCGCCAGCAGCGGTGCGCCGGGCCCTGCCGACCAGAGGTCAACCCCTTCCCATGAATGACAGTTTGTTGATTGCCGGCGGTGGCATCGGCGGCTTGGCTTGTGCCTTGGCCATGAGTCGTTCCGGGCGTGCGGTGACAGTGCTCGAGCAAGCCAGCGACTTCACCGAGGTCGGGGCCGGAATCCAGCTGGGGCCGAACGCCATGCGTGTCCTGGCCGACTGGGGCTGCGACCGGGCCGTGAAGGCTGTGGCCACCTGTCCCGATGAACTGCGCGTGCGCGACGCCCATGACGGCCGCGAACTCGGCCACCTTCGCCTGGGCCGGGCGGTGCTGGCGCGTTACGGGCACCCCCACGCCTGCATTCACCGCGCCGACTTGCATCGGCTGCTGCTCGAGGCCGTGCAGTTGCAAACGCCCGCAACGCTTCGCCTGCGGGCCCGCCTGGAGGCTTTCGATGTGCAGGCGGATGTCGTTCGGGTGGCGCTCGACGAAGGCCGCTCGCTGTCCGGCGCGGCGTTGATCGGCTGCGATGGACTTTGGAGCCGGGTGCGAGAGCGGCTGCTCGATGCCACCCCGGCGCGGCCCAGCGGCCACCTCGCCTACCGTGGGCTCATCCCAGCCGAGCGGCTTGCGCACGGGTTGCGCAGCAACTCGGTGCAGGTCTGGCTCGGCGAGCGCATGCACGTCGTGAGCTACCCCGTGCGCAGCGGCGAGTCGATCAACGTGGTTGCCGTGGTTCATGGCCGTCTGGGTCAAGGTCACGGCGGTGACGACCCGCAGCGCTGGTCACAGGACGCTCGTGTAGATGACCTGCTCGCCGCCAGCGGTCCGCTCGCGAGGGACCTGCATGCCCTCATCGACGCGTGTCCCGGGTGGACGCTGTGGGCCTTGCACGACCGCCCCGAGCTGCGAGGCCCGTGCGAAATGGCGCGTGGGCCGGTGGCGTTGCTTGGCGACGCGGCACACCCCATGCGCCCTTATCTCTCGCAAGGCGCTGGCATGGCGCTGGAGGACGCGTGGACCCTCGGTCTATTGGCCGAGCGTGACCAGGCGAATACAGATTGGACGGCGCTGTTTGCACGGTATGCAGCACACCGCTGGGCCCGTAACGCACGCGTGCAGCGCAGCTCACTGAACAACGGCCGCGCGTACCACGCTCGCGGTCCGCTGCGCTGGGGCCGCAATGTGGCCATGACGCTGCTCGGCGAGCGACTGTTGGCCAACCATTGGCTCTACAGCGGCCCGCCTCGGCCGTCAGTGTCGCCCTGAAATTCGGTGCGTCTAAGCCCCTAAAGCGGGCTGACTTTGTGCGGCGATGAGAATCCCCTCGCCAAGAGGGCGAGCGTTCTCGAAGGCCGCCATCCAGTCCTGTTGACTGGATGGAATTTTTTTCACAGAGCAGTACCGATGTCCGAAAACCTGGCCCACAAAACCAAAAACAAACTTGCCAAGATCTACGCCATCGGAATCATCGTTTTCAGCGCCGTGTTTGGCTTCATGACCTTGTTTTCCATCTTCTTGGCGCATTTGAAAATTTGAAGCGGCGCAGAAAACTTCAACCGATCGACAGCAGCCGTTCGTGCGCGGCGCGGTGCATGCCCTTCGGCGGCTTTCGATGGGCCCCGAGCTTCGCTTGGACGCTTGGCTGTCGCAGCACGGCTACTGCCAAAGGGTTGACGAAAGCGAGAGAGTCGTGGTCACTGCCGGGCAGATCCGAACGGTGAGGTGAAGGTCGGGGGCCAGCCGGCTGGCGCTGTCGCTTGGGGGCCAGCAGGTGGCGGCACAGCCGGGCGTGAGGCATTGGTCAAGGCAGGTTCGTCCAGCCACGGCGATGGCCAGCCCAGCAGCGCGCTGGCGCGGCCGGCCCGCTCACGCAGGTCGGCGCGGTCACGGCCGCCCAAGTGGACGATGCCGTAGCGGTGGCTGCCGGTCCATTTGAAGTCGCGCGCCAGGCCATGGCCCTGCTTGGGGAAACAAAACAGCAGACTGTCGGGGAACTGCAAGGACAAGGCCTGGCAGGCGGCCACGCTGGGCATCACCGGCACGACCGACGGGTCGAAGCTGCGGTAGACCAGGCTCGCCGCAGCGCCGGCTGTTGGCACGCTGCGCGGCACTGCCAGTGGGTCGTCGCCGAGCGCCAGTGCCAAGGCCATCGCGTGGGCGTCGACACCCAGCACGCGTTGGTACAGATCAGCGAACTGCGAGGCCAGCCGCGGGTTGCACTCGATCACGCTCAGCCGGTCGCTCGCCGGGTCGTGGAAGAACTCGAGATTGAAAAACCCGTGCCGGTAGCCGATGGCCCCCAGGAAGCGGCGTGCCACGTCGAGCGCGCGCTGTTGCACTTGCGGCGCCAGGCGACTTGGAACGTCCCAGCGCATGAAGGCCTGGGTGCCCGGCACCATGATCGCGTCGACCACGCTGAGCGCATGCACCGCGCCGTCCTGCACCCAGCCGTCGAGGTTGTACTGCGCCACCTGCGGCGCCACCGGCTCTTCGAGCAACAGCCGGTGTGCGCTGCCGGCCTGCGGCAGGCGGGCACGGCAGACCCGATCGAAGGGCTCGACCAAGCGGCGAATGACCCACCGCTCGCGGTGGCCGAAGCGGGTGTGGGCATGCAGCTCGGCGTGGCTGTCGACGCGGCGCGCCAGCACCGAGAACGCCGCCTTCACCGGCTTGGCGAAGCGGGGGTAGGCCACGCCATCGGGGATCGCCTGTCCATAAGCCACCGGCAGCTCGGCGCAGCCCAGGTTGGCCTCGGGCGCTACTTGCTGCAGCACGCGGCGGGCGTGCAGCTTGTGCTGCGCCGCCAGGATGCTCTCCGGCGTGGCGCCGGGCAGGCCCAGCCGCTCGGCCACCAGCGCGGCGGCCAGCGCGCCGAACTGCTCGTGGTGCGACAGCACGGCACGCCAACCCAGCCGGCGGCCGCGTGCCGCCTGCCGGTCGGCAAAGCGTTCGAGGTCGAAGCCGATCAGCGCGGCGTTGCTCGGAAAGCCGAACAGGTCGAAACCGGCGTGGTCGAAGCGCGCGGCGCCGGCCTGGGCCAGGCGGTCGAACGCCTGCCGGTCCCAGTCGTAGGCGAACAGCCAGCCGGCGCGTGGGGTCGAGGACATCGGCGCTGTCACAGCACGCGCCAGCTGAGTTCGGGACGGTCGTTCATCGCGTCAGTCCTCGGCGCGCGCCATAGCTCAGCGCATCCACCAGCGCCACCATCAGCAGCATCGCGCCGAGGATGGTGGCCGTCTTGCCCATGTGGAACAAGCCCATGTGAAACGCCAGCAACTGGCCCAGCCCACCCGCGCCGACGACACCCAGCACCGCGGCGGCACGGATGTTGTTCTCCCAGCGGTACAGCGTGTAGCTCATCAGCTGAGGCAGCACCTGCGGCAGTGTTGCGTACAGGAACAGTTGGCCGTGACCCACGCCCTGCGCGCGCAGGGCCGCGGCCGGCCCGGGTGGCGCGTTCTCCAGGCTCTCGGCGAACAGCCGTCCGAGCACGCCGGTGGTGTGCGCAGCCAGCGCCAGCGTGCCGGCAAAGGGGCCAAGTCCGGCGGAGATGAGCAGCAGCGCGGCCCAGACCAGTTCGGGAATGGCGCGCAGCGCGTTCAGAAGCAGCCGCGTCGGCGCTCGTGCCCAGGCCGCATCGGTTTCGTGGAGGCGGCTGGCCGGCAACGCCAGCAACAGGCCTGCGGCGGCGGCCAGCGCTGTGCCCAGCGCCGACATGGCCAGCGTCTCCCAAGCGCCCAGCAGCACCTTGCGCACAAAGGCCGGCGAGGTGTCGGGCGGGAAGAATTCGGCCGGGAAGCGCCCCATGCTGCGAAGCGCGTCGAGTGACAGGAACTCGCTCCACTTCAGCTGCAGTGTCCAGAAGCTGGCCAGCACCAGCAGCAGCACCGCCGCCACGAACCAGCATGCCTGGCAGCGCGCGTTGAACAGCGGCGGTGGCAGCCGGTAAGGCGCGTTGGCCGCGGGCGTGCGTTGCCGTGCGAAGGTCATGCCAATGCCCTGCGCAAAACGGCGCTGACATGGTCGGCCAGCGCGACCAGCATCACGAACACGGCCAGCATGGTCAGCACCTCGCCGCCATTGAACATCTTCATCGAGTTGTCCATCTGCTGGCCCAGCCCGCCGGCACCCACGAAGCCCAGCACCACCGAGCTGCGGATGGCGCATTCCCAGCGGTAAACGGTGTAGCTGGTCAGCTCACCGGCGTTTTGCGGCAGCAGGCCATAGAAGAAGGCCTGAACACGCGAGCTGCCGTTGCGCAGCAGCGTCTCGGTGGCATGCGTCTCGCCGCTCTCGAGGATTTCGCCGTACACCTTGCCAAGCATGCCGCCGTAGGTCAGCGCGATGGCCAGCACGCCGGCAGTGGGCCCGAGGCCGACCACGCGCACGAACACCAGCGCCCACACCAGCTCGGGCACGCTGCGCAGCACGATCAGCAACCAGCGCAGCATCAAGCGCAGCCAGAACGGGCCGCGTGCCATGCGCCCGGACAAGGCCGAGATCGACAGCACGCGCGTCGACAGCAGCGCCAGCGGCAGCGCCAGCAGCAGCGCCAGCGTCAACCCGGCGGTCGCGATGGCCACCGTGCGCCAGGTTTCGCGCGCCACCATGGCAAGGAACTCGGCCGAGTGCGCCGGCGGCAAGAAGCTGGCGAGGAACTGCCCGGTGACCTTCAGGTTTGAGGCTTCGAACAGGATCCAGGGGCGGAACTCGGTGGCCACGAGCATCGGCCACAACAGCACCAGGCCGGCGCCGATCCAGAACACGCGGCCGAGCCAAGCCGGGTCGCGCGTCGGCACTTCGCGCAGGCGGAGGGTGGCGGCACCGGCGCTGCTCACGTGGCGCTCATCGGCAATGCATCACCACCGGCGCGGTCGGCTGCGGTGGCTGCTCTTCGGTCAGCGCGGTGGCGTCGGCCTGCAGCTCAAGCTCGTGCTGGCCATACAGCCGGGCCAGCCGGTCGCGGTCGACTTCGGCGGCGGGCAGGTCAAAGACCAGCACGCCTTCGCGCAGGCCGACGATGCGCGGAAAGTGCGCCAACGCCGCATCCACCTGGTGCAGCGTGGCCACCAGCGTGACGCCGCGTTCGCGCGCTTGTTGCAGCAGCGTGGCCAGTGCTTGCTGCGCGCGAGTCGGATCCAGCGCCGACAGCGGCTCGTCGACCAGCCACAGGCTCGCAGGGGCCAGCAGCGCACGCGCCAGGCCGACGCGCTGGCGTTCGCCGCCGGACAGTCGGTCGACGCGCTCGAACAGCTTGTCGTCCAGGTCGAAGCGCTGCAGCGCGTCGTACGCCGCCGGAATGTCGTGCGGATAAAACAGCGAGCGCAGGCTGGCGAGCAGGCCCATCGCCGGCAGCCGGCCGGCCAGCACCGAGGTGACCACGCGCTGGCGCGGCGGCAGCGGCGGCACCTGCGGCGCCAGAAACAGCCCCCCGCGCAGTCGCTGCAGATCGCGCCGCGGCAACGCCCACGGATCCTGCCCGTCCAGCCGCAACATGCCCGAGCGCGGCGGTAGCGCACAGGCCATGGCCTGCAGCAGCGTGGTCTTGCCAGCGCCCGATGGGCCGATCACCGCCAGCTGTTCGCCGGCGGCGATCTGCAGGTTCAGCGGCTGCAGCGCGAGCCCACCCGCCCGTGCGGCAGGGTGGCAAACGGCCAGCCCGCGAAGCTCGAGCTTCAAGCGGCGCGGCTCAGATCAGCCCTGAGCTGCGGCCCGCGGCTTCGATGGCTTTGTAGTTGTCGGGCGAGGTCGGGATGTAGCGTGTGGCGCGGTTCAGCTGGAGGATTTCCTTGCCCTCGGGCGTGGACGGGTCCAGGTCCAGCAGCGCTTTTTGCACCTTGTTGCGCAACTCGGCCGGCATGTCGGCGTGGACCGACCAGTTGTAGTTGTAGTAAGGCGGCGTGGTGAAGAACACGTCGACCTCTGCGGTGTTGACCTTGTTTTCAGCCACAAACTTGCGCCACACCGTGATGTCCAGCGCTGCCGCGTCGACCTTGCCGCTGACCACCGAGGCGATGGTCGCATCGTGCGCGCCGCTGTAGGCGATGCGCTTGAAATCCTTCTCCGGGTCGATGCCAGCGTTCAGCAGGTTGCTGCGCGGCATCAGGTGGCCCGACGTGCTGCTTTGCGAGCCGAAGCTGACCTGCTTGCCCTTCATGTCGGCCAGCGTCTTGATGCCCGAATCGGTCTTGGCGATGAAAACCGACTGAAACTTGGTGTCTTCCTCGCGCTGCGCGATGGGGATGACCTTGCCGCCCGAGCGCAAGTGCGCCTGCACATAGGTGAAGCCGCCGAGCCAGGCCAGGTCGACTTTCTTGTTGACCAGCGCCTCGACTGCGGCTGGGTAGTCGCTGACCGGCGTGAACTCAACCTTCATGCCCAGCTTTTTCTCCAAATAGGCGGCCAACGGGGTGAACTTGCGCACCTGTTCGGTGGCCGCTTCCTCAGGGATGGAGGTGACTCGCAGCACTTGCTGCGCATGGCTCAAGCTGGCGAATGTGAGCACGGCGCAGGTGAGCAGCGCCTTGAGGCTGCGGGAGGGGGACAGGCTGGGCATGGAAAGACCTTTGGGGGCTGGGGGACGGGATCGGGGGGAGGGTGGCGCGCGCCGGTCGGAGCAACGTCCGGGGAGACTCTAGCCGCAGGGCGCTGAGAAGGTATTTGGGTCTGGCGTTACCCTGAACAGCGCTAGGTGCATATCGCCTGCAGGAAGTGGCTGATCGGCGTCGACCTGGCCAAGCCCACGGTGCAGCATGGGCGTCAGAAAAGCACTGTCAGATTCAGCCAGCTGTCAGGCAGCCAGTGGTTGACCCGCGCCTCCAGCCACTTGTCTGCGCCGGTCAGAATCAGCAGGCCCATGCCGCCCAGCAGCACAGCGAACACCGTCTTGATGCGGTTGATGTGGCCCAGCACCCAGCCGCGGGCGCGGGTGAAGCCGGCGCGCGAGACATAGGCCACCACGACCAGCGGAATGGCCGCGCCCACTCCGAACACGCCCAGAATCAGGCCGCCGCGCGCCACACCGCCTTCACTGGCGACCAGCGTCAGCGCCGAGGCCAGCAGCGGCCCCGAACAAGGGCTCCAGACCAGGCCCAGCACCGCGCCGAGCATCAGCGCGCTGCCCAGCGAGCCGCCCGACAGCCGCGACGATGCGGCGTTGGCTCCGCTTGCGAGTGGCGTCATCCACTGGGTGAAGCGCTCGCTCCAGGCCGGCACCAGCATCACCGCTGCGAAGGCCACCAGCAACACCGCGCCGGCAATACGCACATGGTCGCTGTCCAGGCCCAGCGCCGGGCCGGCGGCACCGACAACCATGCCAATCGCGGCGAACGATGCGGCCATGCCGATGCCCAACGCCACCGGCGCCAGCCGGTTGGCCTGCAGCGCGCCGCCCAGCACCAGCGGCAGCAGCGGAAACACGCAGGGACTCAGCGTGGTCAGGCTGCCGGCGGCCATGCTCAGGCCGAGTTGTGCAAGCGTTACCGACACGGGCGGTCGTCCCCATGAGCGAGTGGGCGCATGCGGGTCAGAGCGCGGACTTCAATGCGCTGCGGATCTTGTCGGGCGCAGTCTCGCCGGCCAGCCTGGCCTTCTCCTCGGTGCCCTTGAAGACCACCAGGGTCGACTGGGTGCGCACATTCATCGACTTGCGCAGGTCCTTTTCCTTGTCGTAGTCGGCCACCAACACGGTGATGTCGAGTCCCGGCTCGGTCACCATCTGGTTCAAGGCCTTCTCCTGCAGCTTGCAGGTGGGGCACCACTCGGCATGGAAGTGCACCGCCACCGGGTGTCCGGCCTTTTGGGCCATGGCCAGTGCCTGCGGTGTGTACGGGGCTATCGTCAGGGCCTGCGCCAAGGTGACGACAGCGAGCAGCGACGTGGCAATCAAGGGGCGAATCCAGCGGGTCATTGCGTTTCCTGGCGGGTTGAAGTTTGGGTTGGATGAGTGTCGGCGCTGAAGCGGTCGTTGGCAAACGGCGCACGCACTTTGCCGTGCCAACTCAGTGGTTTCTTGCAGCGCACGTCCGCGGCCGCTGTAGCGGCACCCAGCGCACGCCGTTCAGGCGCCGCGCGCCGCTGACGGTCCAACCCGCTGCCCGCGCGGTCCAGCAGCGCGCAACCCAAGGCGGCGGCATAGGGGATGGCCTGCAGCACCAGTACCAACAGCCAGCCGGGCAGCGCGGGGTCGCTCTGGCCTGGCTGCAGCAGCAGCGCGACGATGCACACCCCCAGGCCCAGCAGCAGGGCGGCTTCCTCGCGCAGCATGGACCCTGCGACGCCGGCGCGAGCAGGCCGTGCGGCCGCCGGGCCCTTGCGCGTGACCTCGAAGACCGCACCCCGCCGGCCGAGCCCAGCGAGCACGCCGCGCGCGATGCTGTGCGACAGCGCCATGCCAGCCCAGGCCGCGCCGATGATGTCGGCCTTCGGGCAGGGAACGCGGCGCGCGTACATCAGTGGCACCAGCAGCAAGCGCGTGAAGAAAAACACCGCCAACGGCACCACGAACAATCCGATCGGCAGCCCGAACAGTTGGGGGGCTACCAGCACGCCCAGCGTCCACCACATCGCGGCCCCGCTGAACAGCAGGTGCAGCCCGTCGCCAATCCACGGCAGCCAGCCCGCCAGGAAGTGGTAGCGCTGACCCGCCGTCAGGCCAGGCCGCGAGCCGTCCACAGCCCCTGCCGGCACCGCGCCCGCACGTTCCAACCCGATCAGCCCGCGCACGTGGCGCCGCAGGATCTGCATCCCGCCCTGCGCCCAGCGGCGGCGCTGCCGCTGATAAGCGCCGAAGTCGCTGGGCAGCAGCCCGGTGCCCAGCACTCGATCGACGTAGACCACGCGGTAGCGCTGCTGCAACAGCCGCAGGCCGAGTTCGGTGTCCTCGCAGATGCACTGCGCAGCCCAGCCCTGCAGCGCGCGCAACGCTGAAGCCCGAACCAAGGTCATCGTGCCGTGCTGCACGACGGCGCCACGCTCGTGGCGATGATGCATCCCAATGCGAAAGAAGCCGTCGTATTCCCAATTCATCATGCGGTGCAGCCTGCGCGCACCCCAATCTCGGTGGGCCTGCGGGGACTGCACGGCGCCGACCCGGCCGTCGTGCAGCCAGCCGCCCAGATCGCGCAACCAGTTCTTCGCCACCAGGTAGTCGGCATCGACCACGGCAACCCACGCTGCGCTCGCGTGCGTGTGCTCGAGGGCGAAATTCAATGCGCCGGCCTTGTAGCCGGGCCAACTCGGCAGGTGGAAGAAACGCACCTGCGGGGCGGCCTGTGCATCACGGCGCGACCGGGCCTGTATGGCCTCGACATGATCGCGAACCGGCTGCCAGCGCGACGCGTCGCTGGTGTTGTTGTCGACCACCAGCACCTCGAACACCGGCCAGTCCAGCTCGAGCAGGCCATTGATGGTCTCGATGACCATCTCGGGCGGCTCGTTGCAGCAGGCCAGATGGATGCTGACGAAGGGCGCTGGCTCGTGGGACGGCAAGGGCTGCGGCGCGGCCCGCTCGCTGAGGCTGCCGTCCCAGAACAGCTCCGCAAACTCGAACACCTGGGCCAGCAAAATCGCGCCCATCAGCGCCAGCGCAGGCACCAGCCACATCAGCAGCACGACATCCCATGTCCGCAGGTACTGGTCCAGCGGCAGCGCGGCCAGCAGGACCACGAACGAAGCCACGGCCTGCAAGGCCAGCGCGAAGGTGATGCGCCCGGGCAGCCGCAGCGCGGCGAAGCGCAGCAAGAAGGGCAGCAGCGCCGCCAGCGCGATGATCGACGAAAGCGCGGCCTTGCCCAACCAATAGGGGTCGGCATAGACGGGCCCGCTGAACTCGAACTTGGGCTCGCGCCATGCGTCGCGCAGGCCCCAGAAAGCACCCACCCGGCCTTCGGTGGCACGTTTCCAGGGCTGGTCCACCGCTTCCATCAGGTAGTAGTCAAGCTTCAAAGCCGTCGCGCGCGCGACGAACTCGCGCACGAAAGCCGCCTGGTTGGCGGGCGTGGCTTCGGCCGAGCGCACGGTGTCGCCGCCGCTTGGCCAGCCGATCTCGCCGATGACGACGAGCTTGTCCGGGTGCCGCTCGCGCACCATGCGGTAGCGCTGCAGCGAGTCTTCGACCGCGTCTTTGACCGACACGCCTTCCCAGTACGGCAGCAAGTGCACGGTGATGAAGTCGACATGCCGCGCCAGTTCGGGCTGATAGACCCAGATGTGCCAGGGCTCGGCGGTGGACACCGGCACTGTCACGGCGGCGCGCAGGCGATCGAGCGTCGCGTACAGCTGAGTCGGGCTCAGCTTGCGGTGCAACTGTGTTTCGTTGCCTGCGATCACGCGCTCGACGTTCCCGTGGCGGCGCGCGGTGTCAATGGCAGCGCGAATTTCGCGCTCGTTCGAGTCGGCCCCCGTGTCCAGCCAGACGCCCAGCGCCAGCTTGAGTCCGTGCTGTTGCGCCAGCGCCGGCAGCGCCGGGAACTCGCTGGCGCTGTAGGTGCGCAGCCGTTGCGTGGTGCCGGCCAGCAGCCGCATGTCGGCTTCGATCTCGGTGGTGTTCGGGTAGACCTTGCTCAGCGGGCTGTCCCAACGCTGGAAGGTGTTGTAGGCCAGCCCGCCCACGCGTGCTGGCGCATCGGGCACAGGCAACGGCGGGTTCAGTGCGCGCCAAACCAACAGGTTCAAGGCCGCCACCGAAACGGCAATCGCGAAGGCCACGGCCCAACGCACCCCACTGCGGCGCACGGTGCTCCGGTGCGGCGGGGCGTCTTCGGGGCGACAGTGCATCATCAGCTCCCGACCCTTGCCCCGCCCCGCACTTGCGCCTTGCCTTGATACGTTCCTGCGCCGCTGAAGTCGCCCGCCGGGTGCTGGTCGTGCTGCTGCTGGCATTGGCCGTGCTGGCCTTGTTGGACTGGGCTGCGGCGCGAGCGCAACCTGTCGCTGTGGGCGGGCTGGGCGAGTCCAAGCTGCCCTGCGTGTCTTACGCCCCGTTTCGCCGCGAGGGGCACACGCCTTTCAACGCCGCACTGATCGTCAGCCCGGCTCAGATCGAGGCCGATCTGCGACTGCTGCGCGAGCTCACCGGCTGTGTGCGCACCTACGGTATCGACCACGGGCTCGATCAAGTGCCGGCGATTGCGCGGCGGCTGGGTCTGCGCGTGGTGCTCGGCGCCTGGATCGGCCGTGACGCCGCGGCAAATGCAGCGCAGCTCGACCGCGCCCTGGAGCTGGCTCGTGAGCATGCCGACGTGATCGACCTGCTGATGGTCGGCAACGAAGTGCTCCTGCGGCGAGAGCTGTCTGCCCAGGCCCTTGGAGTTTTGCTGGCCGATGCGAAGCGGCGATCCAGCGTGCCGATCAGCTACGCCGATGTGTGGGAATTCTGGCTGCGTCACGGCGCTGCGTTGCGCGACCACGTCGATGTGGTGTCCGTGCACGTGCTGCCCTATTGGGAAGACGAGCCGGTGGCCATTGACCATGCCGTGGCGCATGTGCAGGCCATCTTGGCACTGGTGCGCAAAGCCTTTCAAGCACAGCCGGTGTTTTTGGCCGAGGCTGGCTGGCCGTCTCAGGGCCGGCAGCGCGGTGCAGCGGTTCCCGGCCGGCTGGAACAAACGCGCTTCGTGCGCGACATGCTGGCGCTCGAAACGCAGCCCGCGGCCGGCGGACTGCCCGCTTTCAACCTGATCGAAGGTTTCGACCAACCCTGGAAGCGCTCGCTTGAAGGCGCGATGGGCGGCCACTGGGGCTTGTTCGATGCCCAAGGCGTGCAGCGCGTGCCGCTGAGGGGCCCGGTCGAGCCCGACCCGCAAGCGCACCAGCGCCTGTGGGCTGCTGGCGCGGGAACCGCGGTGGCGCTTTTGGCCTGGGTCGCGGCGCGGCGCCGGCAAAGCCGCGATGCTGCGGCGCAAGCATCGCAGCTGCGGCTGCGGCTGTGGCTCTCGGCGCTGGCAGCGGCGCTGGCGGGTGCGGGAATCGGCGCGCTGGCCGTGTGGCAATGGCGGGAGTTGGAGCTGTGGAGCCGCGTCCCGCTGGAGTGGGCCCGCAACGGCAGCATGGCCACGCTGGCACTGGCCGGTGCGGTGGCGGCCGCTGCGCAACTCAGTGTCCGCCTCGGGCAACCCTTTCACACGCCAGCCCCTGTGCGCCCGTCGCTGGCCGCCATTCGGCAAGGCGCAGCCGGGCGCGGCGCACACGTGCTGGCCTGGCTGCAGTTGGGGCTGCTGTTCGCCGTGGCATGGGCCGCGCTGGCGTTGGTGTTCGACGGCCGCTACCGGCCCTTGCTCTGGCCGCTGCTCGCCGCCGCAGCGGGGCTGTGGCTGGCCCTGGCGCTGCTGGGCTTGCGCTTTGATCGCAGCGCCTGCGAGGAACGGCTGCTCGCCGCAGTCTGTGGTGCCGCCGCGCCCTGGCTGCTGCTGCACGAGGGCCTGCAAAACACCGAGGCTCTCGCTCTGGGAGGTCTCTGGTTGGCTTTGGCGTGGGCAACCTGGTGGCCTCATCGAAGGGGCCCGCCCGCGGTTGCGGACCGCACGCACGCCAGCGCGGCCAGCAGCACGGCGGGCGCAGCGATGTCGGCCGAATAGAGCACCAAGGCCGCGCTGCCCGTGGCCATGGCCGACCCAGTGGCCCATCGCCAGCGGCTGCTGACGGCCAGCACCGCCAAGCCAAGCGCAAGCAGCGCCAGGCGCTGGTCCACGAAGGCTCTCACGGTCAGCGTGCGCAGCGTGCAGGTCAGGTCTCGCCAAGGCGCGGCATCACAGGTGTGCGTGAGGCTCGCGGGCTCCACCAATCCGTAGCGCGCCCCCATACCCAGACCCAAGCCCAGGCCCAAGGCCAGCACGAGCAGGGCCGACGGCGCCACCGCGGCGCGCCAGCCGCCAGCCGCCGGCTCGGTTGCGGGTGCGGCCGGCTTCATCGCTCAGGCGTGGTCACGGCCGCGTGCGCAAGCGGCATGTGGCCATCGGCCACGCGGCCGTTGGCGCCAGCGAAGGCGCGCAGCATCAGACCTGTCAGCTCGTGCGTCGAACCGATGCTCGCGCGTGGCGCTTGCAAGCCAGCACTGAAGCCCAGCTCCACAAAGCGAGCGAGCAGTTGGGGATCGCGCGAGATGATGTGAACCGGCACGTCCCAGGACGCTCCCTCGCCGGTGACGTTGGCCGCTGGCTGGTGGTCGCCAATCATCACGAACACCGTGGAGCGGGCCTCGGGCTGCTGCATCAGGCCGGCAAGCCAGCGATAGTTGTAGTCAATCATGTTCACGTAGTCGCCAAACATGTCGAGCCAGTTGACGGTTTGTGCCAGAGCGCTGGCGGTTTCAGCGGCACCGAAGGGCTGTGCGCTGGTGATGCGCGACCAGTCGCTTTGGTAAGGCGGCACCGGGCTGAACGGCAAATGCGTGGTGATGGTCGGAAAGAACAAAAAGCGCCTCGGCGAGCCGGACGAGCGCGGGAACAGCTCCTCGAAGCGAGCGATTGAAAACTGGTCGGGCATCGACCAGTAGCCCAGCGGCGGACCGCGATAGCCCAGGTCGCGGCTTTCCAGATAGTGGTCGAAACCGTAGAACGCGCGCTCGGGCCACTCCCATCGCACCGCCGGGTACAGCCCGAAAGTCTGGTAGCCCTGTTTGCGAAACAGCGAGATCAGCGTCGGGCGCTTGGTGGTCAGCAGCAGGTCGTGGCGGTTCGGGTCGCTCAGGTCGATGCCCGAGAGCAGCCCCAGGTGCGACAGGTCAGACGCGCCGCCGAAGGTGGGCGCGCGCACGAAGGCCGAGACCACTTGGCGCCCGCTGCTCGCGATCGCTTTTGCAAACTGCTCGCGCGAGGGGCTCAGCGCACTGAAGGCGCGCGGGTTGTCGAAGACCACGGCGCCGTAGGACTCCAGCATGAACAGGTACACGTCGGCGCCGCGCAGCCCCGCCAAGACAGTGCCTGCCGGTGCAGCCAGCGCCTCATCCACGGCGCTCGACGCCGGCAGCACCACGGCCAGCCGCGAAGGCGACAGCGCCGTGGCCAGCAGGGTGGCCTGACGCCAATAGGTCGGGATCACCGGTTTGGACACCACAGGCCAGGTGGCGCGCACACCGGCCAGATTGGCCACGGCCAGCGCCGTGGCAGCGGCCGTGGCAGCCCAAGCCCAAGGCGAGCGCAGCGCGAACGGAACTGCGTCGCTGGCAGCCACCCGAATCGCGAGACGCAGCAGCCGGTACACCAGCCCAAAAAACAGCGCGACGGCCGCCATCACCGCACCGCTTTGCCACCACGGCAGGTCCTGAGCAGACACCCACAGAAAGCGTGGAATCTGTGCGCCGTCCCAGTACAGGTTGATTTCGCGGCCGAACAGGCTGGGCACCGTGACGTCCAAATAGCGCCCCAGCACCAGCAGCAAATAGGCCACGGTGAACAGCGCCAGCAGCGGCCGAGACAGCCGTCCGGCCCAGGCCACGGCGGCAAGCAAGGCCAGCCACAGCCAGACGAATTCGGGAGCCAGGCGCGCCTCGGGAACGATGCCCGGCGTGGGCCACCAGGTACTGAAGCTGAGCATGCCGTTCAGGAACAGCAGGGCCAACAAGACGGCTGCGCCGCGGCGCCAGCCAGACGGCGACGCGCTCGCAGTCGCGAAACCGGAGCCCGGGCTCATGACGCGGTCAGCGGGCATCGGCAGCGCCGCCCACCAGCACCTGCGTGGACGCGGTGCCGGCAGCCGCCGCCACGTCTGATGCGCTCACGGTTTTGTGCAGGGGATTTCCCAAGCGACCAAAGGCCAGGTAGCCCATGCCGAACTGAGTGCTCGACCACTGCCACTGTGTCAGCCGTGGCGCGATGCGGTCCCATGGCGATTCGAGTTGTCCGGGTGCGCCGTTATAGCCGCGGTTCTTCAAATAGACCCACAGGTTCAGCGGCGCCAACCAGCGCGGAAAGTACTTGATGCCGGCGATCGCCACCGTCGCACCGGGCAAGGCGGCGCCGAGCAGGCGCTCGATCGCCGCTGGCGAACGCAAGATGTCGTGGGTGTAGTGAAAGAGCAGCGCATCCACGGGCTGCGGCAGGCACAAGGACTGCGCCGGCGCGTCCAGCAAATGCACATTGCGCCAACCGGCTGCTGCCACACGTTGGTGCGCCAGGGCCAGCATCTGCGGACTTTGGTCGAAGCCGAACACCTTGCCGGTGTCACCGACCTGGTTGCGCAGCAACTCCAGGCTCAAACCCGTGCCGCAGCCCACATCGAGAACGCTTTGGCCGCTGCGCAGGTGCAGCCCGGCCACAGCGCGCTCACGGATCGGCCAGGTCGGGCCGCAGGTTTGGTCGTAGGCTGCCGCACGCGTGCTGTACTTGACCAGCGATTGCGCCCGGACCGCCTCGTCGGACGCTGCGTCCTCTTTAGCGTTGTGCATGCTCTTGGGGTGCCGTGTCTTCAATACTGTTCAACGAGCTTAGCAGCCGCGTGCCAAAGGGAAGAATGACTTGCCTGCAAGCACTAGCTTGCCCCCGCCTACAGCCGGCAGCTTCGCAATCCGGTGGGCACGTCGTTGCGATGGGGCGCGTAGAAGTTGCGGTATCGCGGATCGCGCATGCGCGGCTGGGTCATGAACGAGGCGCCGCGCAGCACACGACGGCTGCCGAACCAGGGGGCTGAGTAGTCGCGGTAAGGATGCGCCTGGAAGCCGGTGTAGGGCTCGAACGGGCTGGCAGTCCATTCCCAGACCTGACCCCATTCGAAAGCATCTGCCTGATCGACGGCGGCGCGTTCCCACTCGGCTTCGGTGGGCAGCCTGCGCCCGGCCCAGCGGCACCAGGCTTCGGCCTCGAAGGCCGTCAGATGGCAGGCGGGCCAAGTGGGGTCGAGTTCGCACCACTGGCCTTGGCGCCATTGCTGCCAGGAGCCTTTGCGGCGGGTGTAGCGCGGCGCGACGGGTCGCTCGGCAGCTAGCCAGGTGCGGCCTGCATCGCTCCACCAGCGTGGCTCGGTGTAGCCGTCGGCTTCGACGAAGGGCAGGTAGTCCGCCCAGCGCAGCACACCGCTGTCGATGTGGCTTTCGGGTAGCTGCTGGACGTGAGCCTGCAATTCATTGTCGAAGGCGAAACCTCGGCCGCTGCGACCCACCGTCCAGGGGCCGGCCGCGAACGCCAGCTCGGCTCGGCGCTCACCCAAAGGCGCGGGATGCCAACGCACATCGGCAATCGGCAATCCCAGGCTTTGCGCCATGCCAAGCGCAGCCTCATGGTGCATGTCTTCGTGCAGCAGGGCCAGCCGGAAGAAATACAGGGCCGCATCGTCGCCGTCCGCTTGGCGCAGCAGTTCGAGCGTGCGCGCGAGCTGCGCCGCGAGATCGGCGCGCGTGGCGTCGGCACTGGGCAGTGGCAAGGCCCAGCGCGTGGCATGGGCCACTTCGCTCGAGTGGTACAGCGCGTCGGCTTGCGGCCGCACACCACTCGCACGCAACACCTCGGGATCGGCGTTCACGCCGGCGTTGCGCTGCGGGTTGCGAGCGATCCAGAACTCCTGGAACCAGCCAACGTGACCGAGTTCCCACAGCGGCGGATTCATCGTCTCGCCATGCGGCACGGCGAGTTTGTGCAGCCCTCGCTCAAAGTCGGCAAAGGTGGCCAGGGTGTCTTGTCGGCTCGACCGCAGCGCGACGTCCAGCTCGGCCAAGCCGGCGTGGCGCACGGATTGCGCCGGGTCATGCGGTGAAATCATTGGCGGTAACCTATGGCGATGAGACGCTCCGACATCGTCATCGTGACCCCGGCGCTGGCCGATGCCAACAACGGCAATTGGCAGACGGCCCGCCGTTGGGCGGACATGCTTTCACGAGCTTACCGCGTGCGGCTCGCCGCCGGCTGGGATGGTGGTGACGAGGTGCTGATGATCGCGCTGCACGCACGTCGCTCGGCGGCGTCGGTGACGCAGTGGCGTGCGCTGCGACCCCGCGCTGCGCTGGTGGTGGTGCTCACCGGCACCGATCTGTACCGCGACATCGTGCACGACGCCAACGCCCAGGCTTCACTGCGCAGCGCGGACCGTCTCGTGGTTCTGAACGAACTCGGTGGCCGATCCGTGCCCGCCGGCCTGCGACCGAAGGTTCAGGTCATCTTGCAGTCATGCGCGGCCCGACAGACGCAGTCGAAGACGAAGCGGCACCTGCGTGCGTTGATGGTGGGGCATTTACGCGCCGAGAAATCGCCGCAGACCTACTTCGATGCGGTCAGGCGACTGGCACACCGCAGCGATATCTTGTTTGACCATGTCGGGGCGGCTCTCGAACCCGAGCTGGGTGTCCAAGCCAGCTCGCTGATGAGCGCTTGCCCGCACTACCGATGGCTCGGGCCCTTGCCCCACGAGAGCGCACGCCGACGCATCCAGGCTGCGCACGTCGTGGTGCATCCCAGCCGGATGGAAGGTGGGGCGCACGTGATCATCGAGGCGGTGCGCAGCGGCACGCCGGTGCTCGCTTCCCGCATCGATGGCAACGTGGGCCTGCTTGGCGAGTTCTACGAAGGCTATTTCCCCTTGGACGATGACGGCGCGCTGGCCACCCTTTTGCAGCGTTTGCGCGACGACCCGGCTATGCTTGCACGGCTGCGTCAGCAGTGCGATGCCCGCGCCGCGTTGTTCGATCCGGCGCGCGAACGCAAGTCCCTGCTCGATCTGAGCGCCGGGCTGCTGACATCACCACCATCGATGGATCCCCATGAACGCACCTGACAAGCCCACCGAACCCAGCCTGACCTCGCTGTCCCATGGCGGAGGCTGCGGTTGCAAGATCGCACCGGGCCTGCTGTCGGAAATCCTCAAGGGAATGGCGGCCATGCCAATTCCCAAGGAGCTGCTGGTGGGCATCGAGACTGCCGACGATGCCGCGGTCTACCAGCTCAACGACGAGCAGGCGCTGATTGCGACCACCGACTTTTTCATGCCCATCGTCGACGACCCGCACGACTTCGGCCGCATCGCCGCGACCAACGCGATCAGCGATGTGTATGCGATGGGCGGCCGACCGATCTTTGCGCTGGCGCTGGTTGGCATGCCGATCAACGTGCTGTCGACGCAGACCATCGGGCGCATCCTCGAAGGCGGCGCGTCGGTATGCCGCGCGGCCGGTATCCCGATTGCCGGTGGCCACACCATCGATTCGGTCGAAGCCATCTACGGCCTGGTGGCGCTGGGGCTGGTGCATCCCAAGCACGTCAAGCGCAACGCCGACGCGCAGCCAGGCGACGTGCTGGTGCTGGGCAAGCCACTGGGTGTGGGCGTGATGTCTGCGGCACTGAAGAAGGGCGAGCTCGGCGACGCCGGCTATGCGCAGATGATCGCCACCACCACCCAGCTCAACACGCCCGGCCCTGAGCTGGCCGCACTGGCGGGCGTGCATGCGCTGACTGATGTCACCGGCTTCGGCTTGGCCGGCCACGTGCTGGAGATGGCGCGCGGTGCGCGCTGCGATGTGCAGCTCGACTGGGCGGCTGTGCCTTTGCTCGCCGGTGTGCGCGCCTTGGCCGAGCAAGGATTCGTCACCGGTGCGTCGGCTCGCAACTGGGCCGGCTACGGCAAGGACGTGGTCCTGCCCGCATCGTTCGCGGCCGAAGACCAGGCCTTGCTGAGCGATCCGCAGACCAGCGGCGGGCTGCTCGTGTCGTGTGCACCGTCGGCGCTGAACGAGGTGCTGGCCATCTTCCATCGCCACGGCTTTGGGCAGGCCAGCGTGGTCGGCGCCATCGCCGCGACCGACGCCACACCGCGCCTGGTGGTGCGCTGAGCAACTGACCGATCGTTGGCCTTTCGAACGACATCATCGAAGGGGACTTCTCCGAGCATCGATGTGCCCGCAGCGGCCGTTAAGCTGCAGCCCATGACGTCACTTCACCCCCGCTTGCGCCCGTGCCTGAAGGCCGTTTTGCTGACCGCTTTGGTGCTGCTGGGCCTGGCCGCCAGCGGTGCTGCCCAGGCCTGCGGCCGGCTCACCCTGGCAAACATGAACTGGCAGTCGGCCGAATTGCTGGCTCAGGTCGACCGCTTGATTCTGCAGACGGGCTACGGCTGCCAGGTCGAGCTGGTGGCCGGCGACACCGTGCCCACGCTCACCAGCATGATCGCCAGGGGCCAGCCCGACGTGGCGCCCGAGGCCTGGGTCAACGGTGTGCGCGAGCCGCTGCTTAAGGCGGTGGCGGCGGGCCGGTTGCACCTGGCGGGCACCGCATTGAGAGATGGCGGCATCGAAGGCTGGTGGATCCCGAAGTTCGTCGCCGACGCCCACCCCGAAATCCGCACCATCGCCGACGCACTCAAGCGGCCCGACCTTTTTCCTGCGCCAGAAAACCGGCAGCAAGGCGCGGTGCACAGCTGCCCGTCGGGTTGGCAATGCCAGATCGTGATGGCCAACCTGTTCAAGGCCCAGGGTGCTGCGGACAAGGGCTTCGTACTGGTCGACCCCGGCACCGCCGCCGCGCTGGACGGCAGCATCGTCCGCGCCCAGCAGCGCAAGCAGGGCTGGCTGGGCTACTACTGGTCGCCCAACGCGTTGCTGGGCCAGTACGCCATGGTCAAGCTGACCGAAGGCGTGCCGCACGACCCGGTGGAATGGCTGCGCTGCACCAGCGTGGCCGATTGCGCCGCGCCCCAGCCCAATGCCTGGCCGGTGGCCGCGGTGCACACCGTGGTGACCGACCGCTTTCGCCAGGCCGGCGGCCCGGCCTATGCCTACCTGGCCCGCCGCAGCTGGGACAGCGCCACTGTCAACGCCATGCTGGCCTGGATGGCGGCGCAGCAGGCCACCGGCGAGCAGGGTGCACGCCAATTCCTGAAGACCCGGCCCGAGGTCTGGCAGGCCTGGGTGGACCCGGCGGTGGCCGCACGGGTGCGCTCGGCGCTGTGAGGTCATGGCCGTGACGCGTCTGCCGTGACCACAGGTTTTCCGGCGCTGGACGCCGACACCCTCACTGCGCTCAAGCAATCCATCGACCAGAGCTTCCTGGCCTTCAGCCAGCGCCACGGTGCGGCCATTGAAGCGGCCTTCGCGCCGCTGCAGGACCTGCTGATCGGTGCCGAGCAGGCCTTGCTGGCCACGCCATGGCCGCTGCTGCTGGCCGCGCTGGCGGCGCTGGCCTGGGGCGCATCCCGCCGCTGGCCCCTCGCGCTGGGCAGTGCCGCCACGCTGGCGGTGCTGGGCCTGTTCGGCCTGTGGGACGACACGTTGAAGACCCTGGCCATGGTGCTGGTGGCCACCGCGCTGGCAGTGGCCATTGGCGCGCCGCTGGGCGTGGCGATGGCGCGCTGGCGCTGGCTGCAGCGGCTGCTGACCCCGCTGCTCGACCTGATGCAGACCCTGCCCAGCTTCGTCTACCTGATCCCGGCGGTGATGCTGCTGGGCATCGGCCGGGTGCCGGGGCTGCTGGCGGTGGTGGTGTATGCCCTGCCGCCCATGGTGCGCCTGACCAGCTTGGGCCTGCGCGAGGTCGACCGCGATGTGCTGGAGGCCGCCGACGCTTACGGCGCCACGCCTTGGCAAAAGCTGTGGGGCGTGCAGCTGCCGCTGGCGCTGCCCACGCTGATGGCTGGCGTGAACCAGACCATCATGATGGCGCTGGCCATGGTGGTGGTGGCCGCGATGATCGGCGTGCAGGGCCTGGGCCAGCCGGTGCTCAAGGCCATCAACAACCAGTACTTCGCACTCGGGCTGTTCAACGGGCTGGCCATCGTGGCGATCGCCATCGTCTTCGACCGCATGGCCCAGGCCTGGGGCTGGCGGGTGCAGCAGCACCGGCAGCCCGCTGTGCCGAATGGGAATGGGCATGGCCCTGGCCATGGCTGATACGGCAGGCGCAGCCGCGCTGGCAACCGCTCCCGCGCTGCAACTGCAGGGCCTGGCCAAGCACTACCCGGGCGCGGCACAGCCGGCGCTGCAGGGGGTGGATCTGCAACTGCCCGGCGGCGCCATCTCGGTGGTGATGGGGCCGTCGGGCTCGGGCAAGAGCACGCTGCTGCGGCTGATCAACCGGCTGGTCGAGCCCAGCGCCGGCCGGGTGCTGTGCGGCGCGGTGGACGTGACGGCCTTGGCCAGCGAGGCCCTGCGCCACTGGCGTCAGCACACCACGGCCATGGTGTTCCAGCGCTATGCCTTGCTGCCCCACCTCACCGTGCTGCAAAACGTGGCCTACCCGTTGGCGCTGCGCGGCGTGGCGGCGGCCGATGCCGCCGCCTTGGCACGCCAGTGGCTGCAGCGGGTGGGGCTGGCCGGGGTGGAGGCGGCCTGGCCGGCCGTGTTGTCAGGCGGCATGCAGCAGCGTGTGGGCCTGGCCCGCGCCCTGGCGGCCGATGCGCCGGTGCTGCTGATGGACGAGCCCTTCGCCGCGCTCGACCCGCTGTACCGCCGCGACATGCAAGATCTGCTGCTGGGCCTGCAGCAGCAGCTGCGCAAAACAGTGGTGTTCATCACTCACGACCTGGACGAGGCCCTGCGCCTGGCCGACCACCTGGTCCTGCTGCGCGACGGCCGCGTGGTGCAGCAAGGCGACCCGGCCGCCACCGTGCTGCAGCCGGCCGACGCCGAAGTCGTCGATTTCGTGCGCGGCCTGAACCGCGGCCGGCTGCTGCGCTGCGCGGCGCTGGTGCAGCCGGGTGAGCCCGTGGTTGGCCCGGTGTTGGTGGCCAGCGCCACGCTGGCCGAGGCTGCGCGCGCCATGCTGGCGGCCGGCAGCCGTCAGGCCAATGTGCAGGCGGCCGATGGGCGCCATCTGGGCACCCTGGACTTCGCCGCGGTGGTGGAGCAACTGGCCAGCTGATCTGGTCGCTGGGGGCAGGGCGCTCAATCTCCCTTGCGCGTCAGTCCTCGTGAAACGCCTCTTCGCGCTTCTTGCGCAAGGTCGGGCTCAACACCACAACCAAGGCCAAGACGGCCAAGGCGAGCATGACGGCACTGATCGGGCGCTGCACAAACACCATCGGGTCGCTCTTGGACAGGATCAACGCCCTGCGCAGGTACTCCTCCATCATGGGACCGATGATGAAGCCGAGCAGCATGGGCGCTGCTTCGCAGTTCAGCTTGGCGCAGATGTAGCCAAACAGGCCGAACAGCGCCATGAGGTAGACGTCGAAATGGCTGCTGTTCAGGCTGAACACGCCAATCGCGCAGAACATCAAGATGGCCGGGAAGAGCCGGTGGTAGGGCGCCGTGATCATCTTCACCCACAGGCCGATCAACGGCAAGTTGAGCACCACCAGAAAGAAGTTGCCGATCCACATCGAGGTGATCAGCCCCCAAAACAGCGCCGGCTGCTCGGTCATCACGGCCGGGCCGGGCTGGATGCCCTGGATGATCATCGCGCCGATCATCAAGGCCATCACCGGGTTCGACGGAATGCCCAGCGTCAACATCGGAATGAACGAGGTCTGCGCGCCGGCGTTGTTGGCCGCTTCAGGTGCCGCCACACCCTCGATCGCACCCTGGCCGAACTGGGCCGAATTCTTGGAGACCTTTTTTTCGATCGAGTAGGCCGCAAACGAGGCCAGCATGGCGCCGCCGCCGGGCAATATGCCCAACGCCGAACCCAGAAAAGTTCCGCGCAAAACCGGTGCCGCGATGCGCTTGAAGTCGTCTTTGCCAAGCATCAGACCGCAGACCTTTTTCATCACCAGATCGCGGGTCTGGTCGTGCTCGAGATTTCGCACGATCTCGCCGATGCCGAACATGCCCATCGCCACGATGACGAAGTTGATGCCCTCGGCCAACTCAGGCTTGTCGAAGGTGTAGCGCGCCACGCCCGAGTTGACGTCCGTGCCCGCCAGACCGAGCAACAGGCCCACAAGCACCATGCCGATCGCGTGCAGCAGCGAGCCGCTGGCCAGCACCACCGATGCCACGAGGCCTAGCACCATCAAAGAGAAGTACTCGGCAGCCCCGAACTTCAAGGCCAGATCAGCCAGCGGTGGCGCAAACAGCGCCAGCAAGACCGTTGCCACCGTGCCCGCAAAGAACGAGCCCAGGGCCGCCGTGGCAAGCGCCTTGCCGGCCTGTCCGTTTCGGGCCATCTGGTAGCCGTCAATCGCGGTCACCACCGAGGACGATTCCCCGGGCAGATTGATCAAAATCGCCGTGGTCGAGCCGCCGTACTGCGCGCCGTAGTAAATGCCCGACAACATGATCAAAGACGAGATCGGCGGCAAGCCGAAAGTCACCGGCAGCAGCATGGCGATGGTGGCGACCGGCCCCAGGCCCGGCAGCACCCCCACCGCAGTCCCCACGAACACACCGAGCAGGCAATACGCCAGGTTGGTCAGCGTGAAGGCGGTTTCAAAGCCCAGTCCCAGGTTGCTGAGAAGTTCCAAGGCAGGTCCCTGCTCAGAACTGAAGCCAAGGCCCGAAGACCGCCAAAGGCAGTCCGAGCAACTTGACAAACACCAGCACCGCAAAGCCCGCCATGCCCAAGGCCAGCAGCAGCGCCTCGTGCCACTTGAACTGCGGGCTGGCGTAGGCACTGACCATGATCAAGACCACGGCGGCGGGCGCCAGGCCGGCGCCGCGCATGAGCACACCGAACAGCACGACGGCAGCGAGAACCATGAACAGTGGCTTGAGGTGGAACTTCTCGATCGGGTCACCCACGCGCTTGAAAGATCGAAAGGCCGAGACGCCTCCGATGACGCTCAACAGGCCACCCAACACCGTTGGAAAGTAGGCCGGCCCCATCTTCCCGGCGGTGCCCATCGCGTAGTCGCGGCCGATGAAGACCGCCGACAGGCCCACGGCCAGAAACATCACGCCGGTCCAGAAATCCTTGGGATGCTTGATCACGTTCGACATGGGCTGACCTTTGCCTTTGGCAGCAAAGGATTCGCTTCGCGTGCGTCCATCAGTCGGCGTAAACGCCGGCCTTCTTGATGATCGGGCCCCACTTGTCGATTTCGGCCTTCAGGTGGGCCGCCAGCGCTTCAGGCGTTGCGCGGCTTTCAGCAACGGGCTCTGTGCCCAAGGCTTCAAAGCGCTCTTTGACAGTCGGATCCTTCAGGGCCATCTTCAGCGCCTTGTCCAGCGTGTCGATCACGGCCTTGGGCGTGCCTTTCGGGGCATACAGCCCGTGCCACACCACCACTTCGAAACCGGGCAGTCCGGCTTCATTCATCGTGGGAATGGTGGGCATCGAGCTCAGCCGGGTCTTGGTGGTGACGGCGTAGGCCTTGATCTTGCCGCCCTTGATCTGGCTGGTGGTGTTGGTGGTTTGGTCGCACATCAGATCCACTTGCTTGCCCAGCAGATCGTTCATGGCCGGGCCGGTGCCCTTGTAGGGCACGGTGGTCAGGTCGGTTTCGATGGCCGACATGAATAGCATGCCGCACAGGTGCGACGCAGATCCCAGGCCGGCGTTGGCATAGGTGACCTTGTCCTTGTTGGCCTTCACATAGGCCAGCAACTCCTTCATGTCCTTGGCCGGAAAGTCTTCGCGGGCCACCAGGGTCATCGGAACGTCGGTGATCAGGCCGATGGGCTCGAAGCTGTTGATGGCGTCGTAGCTCAACTTTCGGTACAGCGCCGGCGCGGTGGACTGGCCGATGTGGTGCAAGAGCAGCGTGTAGCCATCGGGTGCAGCCTTGGCCGCACGCGCCGCGCCTATCGTGCCGCCGGCGCCGCCCACGTTTTCGATGATCAGCTGCTGCTTGAGCGTGTTGCCCATTGACTGCGCCACCAGACGCGCCACCGTATCGGTCGGCCCGCCAGCCGCAAACGGAACGATGACTGTGATGGTCTTGTCGGGATAGGTCTGGGCTTGAGCCCACAGCGAGGCTGAAGCGCACAGCACGGCTGCGCCTACCACAGCTTTGACGAGTCGAGAGGTCATGTTCGTTTCCTTTGACGCACGGGGTTGTTTGCAGACGAGCGCTGGCAGCGCGGATGCTCTTGCATGGCCTGAGCTCTGGCAATTGTGGGTTGCCGCAAGGCGGGCCCTGTGCACGCCCGTGCCAGGAGTTGGCTCTCGGCAGGGCATCATCGGGGCGCAGGCTGTCGCATGCAGATGCCAGCCACGAGCCGCTGGCGTGGCACCAGCGGCTTCAACATCTTCCCGACCAGCAGCCCATGAAATCGCTCAAATATTTGTTCCTTGCCTTTGCTCTTGCAACGGGTTTGTCCTTTGCTGGCGACCGGCAAGACGCCGACGCCGCGATGTGGCGCGGTGAATACGCCATCGCGTTGAAAAAATACAGGGCTGCCGCGCTGAAAAGCGACCTTCAGGCCCAGTTCGCCATTGGAAACATCTACAGCGAAGGTCTGGGCGTCAAGAAAAACGATTCCGAAGCTGCATCCTGGTACAAATTGGCAGCAGAGCAGGGGCAGCTAAAGGCTCAATTGATCTTGGCGGAAATGTATGAAAACGGACGTGGCGTGGCCAAGGACGATGCCGAAGCCGCCCGTTGGTATGAGGCAGCGGCAGTGCAGGGAAATGCCAACGCGCAGTTCAGTATCGGTCTCAGGTATTTCAACGGATTGGGGGTGACGCAAGACCATGCCAAGGCGGCTCGTTGGTACCAGGCCTCGGCCGAGCAGGGTTTTGACAAGGCACAGGTGAACCTTGCTTCCATGTACGACAGCGGAAAAGGTGTGGCGCAAGACTTTGCCGAAGCCGCGCGCTGGTACCAGTTGGCTGCCGCCAAGGGCAATTCAAACGCCCAGTACAACCTGGCCTCGATGTACTACGACGGCCAGGGTGTCAGCCAAGATTACGCAGAGGCGATCCGTTGGTTCAAGGCTTCGGCCGAACAGGGTTTTTCGAGGGCGCAGTTCAACTTGGCCTACATCTATGAAACCGGCAAGGGCATCGCACAGGATCACGCCGAAGCCTTCCGCTGGTACAAGGCTGCGGCAGAGCAGGGCTCGGACCGGGCCCAGTTTGGTTTGGGCGGCCTGTACTACAACGGCCAAGGTGTCTTACAGGATTATGTTCAGGCAGCCTATTGGTATAAATTGTCTGCAGAACAAAACAACATCAACGCACAGTACGCTCTGGCCAATATGTATTTCAGCGGCAAAGGCATTCCGCAAGAATATGAAGAAGCGGTGCGTTGGTACAAGCCCGTGGCTCAGGCGGGTTTTCCCGATGCGCAGTTCAGGCTGGCTTCACTTTATTTCAGCGGAAAGGGCGTGACACAGGATTATGCGCAGGCTGCCCGTTGGTACAAGTTGTCAGCTGCGCAAGGCAACGCAGACGCCCAGCACAATCTGGCCACCATGTATTTCAGCGGGCAGGGAATCGCTCAAGACTATCTTCGAGCCTATATGTGGAGCAATCTGGCGTCTGTGGTGAACCCGCGGTTCAAGGAAAAACGGGATGCCGTCGCCAGCTTCATGAATCAAAAGCAGATTGCTGAAGCGAAAAAAATGTCGAACGAGTGCCAAGCTCGCACGTTCAAGAACTGCGACTGAAACAAGGAAAGGTGCACTGTGGCCAAGAACACGAAGAAATCTTTGCCTAAGGTGCCGGTTGGTGCTTCGCGCGAAACTGCCAAACGGGTCAACCTGGCGTTGCAGGGCGGCGGCTCGCATGGCGCTTTTTCCTGGGGTGTTTTGGACCAGTTGATTGAAGACGGACGCATTGACATTGAAGGCATTTCAGGCTGCAGCGCCGGTTCGATGAATGCGGTGGTTTATGCGTACGGAAAAATAAAGGGCAATGACGCAGCCCGTCAGGCACTGCATGACTTTTGGCTTGCGGTGTCAAATGAGGGCCAGAAGTTTTCAATCAAACCGAACCCATTTGAAAAAATGATGGGTCTTCAGGTGACGAAGACAGTCATCTCAAGATCGATGAGCATGATGAGTAAACTGGTTTCACCGTATCTTTTGAACCCGTCCAACATCAATCCATTGCTCAAAATCATCGAGTCTCAGGTTGATTTCGAGGAACTCAGACAGCGGGCTGAGACCAAACTTTTCTTGTCCGCAACCAACGTGAGAACGGGGCGCGTGAAGGTTTTTGATAACAGCGAGGTCAGTGCTGCGGCTGTCATGGCATCCGCCTGCCTGCCAGAAGTTTTTCAAGCAGTGGAAATTGATGGCGAAAGTTACTGGGATGGCGGTTACATGGGTAACCCGGTCCTGTTTCCGTTGTTCTATCACACCCAATCTCAGGATGTGCTCATTGTTCATATCAATCCCATTGAACGTGAGACGGTGCCCAAGACGTCTACCGAAATTTCAAATCGACTGAATGAAATTACTTTCAACTCGGCGATGATGAAAGAACTTCGCGCCATCGGATTTGTTCAGAAATTGATGGACGAAGGTTGGATCAAGGACGAATTCATGGGAAAAATGAAGTACGTTTTGTTGCACTCATTGCGGGCCGAAGATGTCTTGTGCGATTTGACTGCCGAATCAAAGTCGGACAGCGACTGGGCATTTCTCACCATGTTGCGTGACCGTGGTCGCGAGCACGCGGCCGAGTGGCTGGATCACAACTTCCAGCATCTGGGCGTGCGCTCCTCGGTCAACGTACGCCAGTTCTGCGACTTTTCTTGATCGCGCACGGCGCCTGACGGGGCTGGCTTTGCCTACGGGGCCGTGCGGCGGCCTTGAACTGCGTTATCCGCTGTGAACTCGCGCGCTGTGTGGCCTGACGCTTAGCGTCAGCGCAGCACCGATGAACATCGACATGGCGAGGATCGCCATTCCCATGCGCGTGTCATGCGTTGCCGTTGTCACCACGCCGACGAGGTAGGGGCTCACGAAGCCGGCGAGATTGCCAATCGAGTTGATCATGGCCAGACCAGCCGCTGCCGCCGCACCGCCGAGCAGCGCGGTGGGCAGGCTCCAAAACAGTGGCAAGGCGGAGATGATGCCTGCAGTGGCCAGCGTCATCGCCGCCATCGCGAGGGCGGTGTTGTCGGCGAACAGCGTGCTCAGCAGCAGCCCGAGCCCGCCCAGCGCGGCGGGGATCGCCACATGCCAGCGGCGCTCTGACCGCCGGTCCGAACTCGCACTCACCGCCAGCATGACCAGACCGGCCACGCCGTACGGGATGGCCGTGAGCCAGCCGATGTCGAGCGGGTGGGTCACTCCGGTGGCGCGGATGATGGTCGGCAGCCAGAAGCCGATGCCGTACAGCCCCATCACGAAGCTGAAGTAGATCGCGCTCATCAGCCACACCGCCGGGCTCACGAACACCTCGCGCAGGCTGTGGGTGGGCTTGGAGCTTTGCTCGGCTTCGATGTTGTGTTTGAGCAGTGCCTTTTCGGCGGGGTTCAGCCAGCGCGCGCTGGCAATGCCCGCGTCGAGATACATGAGCGTGGCCACGGCCGCCATGATCGACGGCGCGGCTTGCAACACGAACAGCCACTGCCAGCCGGCCATTCCGTTCATGCCGCCGAACGTCTGCAAGATCCACCCCGAAAGCGGGCCGCCCAGTACGCCGGTCAGCGGGATGGCGGTCATGAACAGCGCTGTCATGTTGCCGCGCCGCTGCGCCGGAGACCAGTAGGTCAGGTAAAGCAGCACGCCGGGAAAGAACCCTGCCTCGGCCACGCCGAGCGCAAAGCGCACCCCATAGAACATCTCGGGCGTCGTGACGAATGCGGTGGCTGCCGACAGGCATCCCCAGGTCAGCATGATCCGGGCGATCCACAGCCGCGCGCCCACCTTGTGCATGATCAGGTTGCTCGGCACTTCGAACAGGAAGTAGCCGATGAAGAAGATGCCCGCGCCCAGCCCGTACACCGCGTCGCTGAAGCCCAGATCGGCCGACATCTCCAGCTTGGCGAAGCCGACGTTCACTCGGTCGAGATAGGCCGCCACGTAGCACAGCAGCAGGAACGGCAGCAGCCGCCAGGTGACCTTGGCGTAGGTGGCTTTTTCGAAGGCCTCGGTGTTGGCGGGCTGGAGAGCCGGTGGTGTGGGGTTCAAGGTGTGCTGCTTGGCGAGTGACCCCGGACCATATCAGCGCCACCACCGGTGGACAGTCGATGCACGCGGTCATTGATGTGGCCCAGCCGCGCCGCTGCGTCAGGCGGTTCGAGCAGGTGGCCCATCTCGCTGGCGGCATGCTGCGCTGGCGTACCGAGTCACCGCCCGTCGTTCAGGGCGACGACTGACGCCAACGCCCGCCCCGACAGCCACGCGCCTTCGACGCCTGAGCCCGTGAAAAAGTCGCCGCACACGCCCAGGCCCTGAGCGGCGTCCCACCAGCATGGGTCGGCCTGCGCCGAGGCTGAGCAATCCGGCATCGCGTAGCGCCAGCGGTGCACCGTGGCGTAAAGCCAGTCGATCGGCTCGCCCAGGTGTTCGGCCAGCGCCGCTTGCAGATCCGCTTGAACCTGCGCGGCGTCTTGTTCCAGATGACTGCGGCTCCACTGCGCGCTGGCGTGCACCACCCAATGGGCCTGACCGGGCACGATGTCGCGCCCGGGCCGCGCGTCGTTGCGGATGATCCAGGCCAGCGCGCCCGATGCGGGTCTGGCCAGGTCCCAGCCGAGGGGCAGGGCGCTGGCCTCGGTCACGCCCATCAGCGTCCAGCACGGCTGCATCGGCACGGCGGCGGCTCGCGCAGCCCAATCCATCTGGTGCTGTTCAAGCAGTGCTGCGGCCTGAATCGGCGGCATCGCCAGCACCACGGCATCGAAGCCTTCGGCGGCCACGCCCTGGCCTTGTTCAAGCAGCCACAGGCCCTGTTCGCGGCGCAAGCCACTGACCGCGCACGACCAGTGGGCGTCGATGCCATCGAGCAGTTGCCGGCACAGCGCGGGCATGTCCGGTGTGGCCAGGTAGTGCTCAGCGGCGTTCGGCCACGGCAGGCTTTGCGGCGCGAGCCTGGGCTGCCACGGTGCCAGCCAGGCCTGGTCGATGGCATCGCTGACGAACTGTTGAAAGCTGGGCTCATGGGCCGTGAAGCATGGCGTGCCGTGATCAAAGCGGCTCAGCTGGCTGCGGCCTTGTCGATCGACCCATTCGGCGCGGCGCGTGGCCATGCGCCCGCCCGCGCCGCGAGACTTGTCGAACACCTGCACCGCATGGCCTGAGTGCGACAGCGCGTGCGCGCAACTCGCCCCGGCGATGCCTGCGCCGATGACCGCCACCTTCAGCGCTGGGCGCATCGCTCAGCCACGGCAGAGGTGATGAAGGGCACAGCTCGCATGCCTGCCGATGACAACAAATTCATGACACTTTTCCTGAAGGCCTGGGGGATGGGAATGCAGCCGGACGAATGTAGCTGTGCGGTGCTTGCCGTGTCTGATTTGTCGACAGCCAAACGCCTGGCGGACTGCATTCAGTGCCACGCCCCTCGGTTAGGATCGCCACGGGTTTTGGCGACTCGGATCGTCTGCGTCACGCCCTCCATCCCCCCGAGGTCCGCATGATCTGTCGCTACCGTTGTTCCCCTCTTCCCCTGCAGATCGCCTTGCGCGTGGCCTCGTGCGCGGCGGTGCTTGTCGTTGCCGGTTGTGGCAAGCCGGCAGCACCGCCTCCACCGCCGCCGCCAGAGGTGACCGTGATCAAGGTTGAGGTTCGCGACACGCCGGTGACGGCCGAATACGTGGCCCTCACGCAAAGCCCGCAGCAGGTGAGCATCGTGGCGCGGGTTGCCGGCTTTCTCGACAAGCAGACGTACACCGAAGGCTCGGTTGTCAAGCCCGGGCAGGTTTTGTTCCAGATGGACACCAAGCCCTTCGCGGTGCAGCTCGACGCAGCCAATGCATCTCGGTCGAGCGCCAAGGCGGCGCACGACACCGCCCTGTCCAACCTGAAGCGGGTCAAGCCACTGGTTGAACTCAACGCGCTGTCTCAGAAAGACCTCGATGACGCGATCGGGCAGGAACAAACGACCAACTCATCGCTCGAGCAAGCGGCAGCCGGCGTCGAGAACGCCAAGCTCAATTTGTCTTACACCACCATCGCGTCGCCTTTGAACGGCGTTGCGGCCGCCGCACAGCAAAAGGTGGGGGCCTACCTCAGCTCGCAAAACAACCTGCTGACGACGGTCTCGTCGCTCAACCCGATGTGGGTCAACTTCAGCATCTCTGAAAACGAGCTGACGGGCTTGCGCAACGAAATGCGTGTGGGCCGCCTGCGTGCCCCGGGCGATCAGAAGTACACGGCCGAGATCGTGCTGGTCGATGGCTCGACCTTCTCGCATTCGGGCACGATCTCATTCGTCGATCCGGCCTACAACTCGCAGACCGGCACGTTTTTGATCCGCGTCACCTTGCCCAACCCTGCGGGCGAACTGCGACCCAACCAGTACGTGAAGGTGCGTCTGAAGGGCGCGATACGCCCGAATGCGATCCTCGTTCCACAGCGCTCGGTGCAGCAAGGCTCCAAGGGCCATTTCGTGTGGGTCATCGACCCAGACGGCAAGGTCGAGAACCGTCCTGTGGCCGTGGGTGACTGGTACGGCGACCAGTGGTTCATCAACGACGGGCTCAAGGCTGGCGATCAGGTGGTGGTCGATGGTGCGCTGAGGCTCAAGGCCGGCGGAACCGCCAGGATCACTGCGGCCCCGCCAGCGGCCTCAGCTGCGAGCGCTGCCCCAGCCGCCTCAGCCGCCTCAGCCGCGCAACCCTGACGCCGGCCGGACCAGAGCATGTTTTCAAAGTTTTTCATCGAGCGGCCGATCTTCGCGACGGTGCTGTCCTTGCTGATCGTGCTGGCCGGGCTGGTGTCGGTCAACGCCTTGCCGGTGGCCCAGTACCCGAACATCACACCGGTACAGATATCGGTGACCACCACCTACCCGGGGGCCGACGCCAAGACCGTGGGCGATTCGGTCGCCTCGCCGATCGAAGCGCAGATCAACGGCGTCGACAACATGATGTACATGACGTCGGTGAGCTCCAACACGGGGCAGCTGACGATCACCGTCTACTTCACGCTCGACACCGACCCCGACATCGCCCAGGTTCAGGTGCAAAACCGGGTCAACCTGGCCACACCGCAACTGCCGAGTGCGGTGACGCAGTACGGCGTGTCGGTGCAGAAAAAATCAGCCAGCACGCTGATGATCATCTCGCTGTTCGACAAGGAAGCGCGCTACTCGCCCGACTACGTTCGCAACTACGCCAACGTCTATGTGCTCGATGCGATCAAGCGCATCGAAGGCGCAGGCCAGGCGACCATCTTTGGCGTGCCCGACCAGGCCATGCGCCTGTGGATGAACCCCGATCGCATGGCATCGCTGGGCATCACCACCTCTGACATCCAGTCGGCGGTGTCGGGCCAGAACGCCGTGGTGGGCGCGGGTCAGGTCAACCAGGAACCCTCGACCGGACAGGTCGAGCTGAACTTCCCGGTGCTGACGCAGTCGCCCTTTGCCGATCCGCGCAAGTACGAAGACATCATCTTGCGTGCCAATGCCGATGGCAGCGCCATCGTGCGGCTCAAGGACGTCGCTCGCGCCGAAACCGGCCGCCGCGCCTACATCGACGACAACCGCTTCAATGGCATGCCGGCCACGCCGATCGCCATCTATCAGCAGCCGGGTGCCAACGGTCTGGATGTCTCCACGGCGGTGCGCGCCGCCATGGAAGAGCTCAAGAAGACGATGCCTGCCGGCATCGACTACGTGATCGCGCTGGACACCACCGACTTCGTTCGCCTGTCGATCGAAGAAGTGATCCACACGCTGATCGAAGCCATCGTGCTGGTGGTGCTGGTGGTCTACCTGTTTTTGCAGAACTTCCGCGCCACCTTCATCTGCATCATTGCCATCTTCGTGTCGCTGATCGGTACCTTCACCGGCATGCTGGCGCTGGGCTTTTCCATCAATCAGCTCACGCTGTTTGGCATGGTGCTGGCCATTGGCATGGTCGTGGACGATGCGATCGTGGTGGTCGAGAACGTCGAACGCAACATGGTCGAGCACCACCTTGACGCCAAGGCCGCTTCGATCCGCACCATGGAAGAGGTCTCCGGCCCGGTGATTGCCGTGGTGCTGGTGATGGCGGCGGTGTTCATTCCGGCGGCCTTCCTGCCGGGCACGACCGGCCAGCTCTACAAGCAGTTCGCGCTGACCATTGTGCTGTCGGTGGCGTTGTCGGGCTTCGTGGCGCTGACCCTGACGCCGGCCATGTCGGCCGTGCTGCTCAAGCATTCGGACAAACCCAAGCGCGGTTTCTTTGCGTCGTTCAACCGCTGGTTCGAGCGGCTCACCAAGTCGTATGGGCGCACCATTCAATTCATCATCCGCCGCATGATGGTCGCCGGCGTGGTCATCGCGGTGATGGCCGTGGGCATCTTCGTGCTGTTTCGCGACCTGCCATCGAGCTTCGTGCCCAACGAGGATCAGGGCTATGTGCTGGGCCAGATCGTCATGCCCGACTCGGCCACGCTGCCGCGCACGGCCAAGACCGCCGAAGAGATCGATGCGATCTTTGCCAAGAACAAGGCGGTGGCCAACCGCACCATCGTCAACGGCTTCAGCCTGATCGACGGCCAGTACAAGGCCAACGCCTCGACGCTGTTCATCACCTTTACCGACTTCAATGAACGCTACGCCAACATCGAGACGGCGCTGGTTGAAAACGCCCGCGCCATCTTGATGGGCGCGGCGGCCGAGGCCCGAGACACCGTCGACACCGGGGTCATGATCCCCATCCCGCCGCCGGCGATCCCCGGCATCGGCACCACGGGCGGCTTCGAGTTCTGGATTCAGGACAAGTCGTCGGGCGATCCGGCCAAGCTCAACGAGGTCACCCAGAAGTTTCTTGCCGAACTGGCCAAACGCCCCGAGATCACCGGCGCACGCACCACCTTTCGAGCTGTCTCGCAGCAGCTGCGCGCCAATGTCGACCGCTCGCGCGCCATGCTGCTCGATGTGCCGATCAGCGACGTGAACGCTGCGTTGCAAGCCCAGTTCGGATCCATCGTGGTGAGCCAGTTCACCGAGTTCAGCCGGGTGTGGAACGTCATCTTGCAAGCCGATGCGCCTTATCGGCAGTCGCCTGACGATCTGACCAAGCTGTACACGCGCTCGAGCAGCGGTCACATGGTGCCGCTGTCGTCGATCGTGTCGACCGAATACGTCGTCGGCCCCGACCTGCTGCCGCACTTCAACGGCTTTCCATCGGCACAGGTCACCGGCGGTGCGGCCCCCGGCTACAGCTCAGGCGACGCCATCAAGGCCATGCAAGAGACAGCGCTCACCGCCTTGCCTGAAGGCTACGGCTTCGCGTGGTCGGGCATGGCCTATCAGGAACTGCAGGCCGGCAGCAGCTCGGCCTTTGCTTTCGCCTTCGGCATCCTGATCGTGTTCCTGATCCTGGCCGCGATGTACGAGTCCTGGGCCCTGCCGGGTGCGGTGCTGACCGCGGTGCCCTTCGGCATCATCGGTGCGCTGCTGGCCACCTGGGCTCGCGGGCTGGAAAACGACGTCTACTTCCAGATCGGCTTGCTGGTGCTGGTCGGGCTGGCCGCCAAGAACGCCATCCTGATCGTCGAGTTCGCGGTTGAACTCAGGCACAAGGGCAGGTCGGCGCTCGAGGCCGCGGTCGAGGCGGGTGAACTGCGCCTGCGTCCGATCATCATGACCTCGCTGGCCTTCATCTTCGGCTGCGTGCCACTGGCCATCTCGGTCGGCGCGGGCGCCAACTCGCGTCACTCGCTGGGCACCGGCATCATCGGCGGCATGATCGGCGCCAGCACGCTCGCGCTGCTGTTCGTGCCGCTGTTCTTTCTGCTGTTCGACAAGTTCGCCAAGCACCCGCCGCCCGCTGAACCGAGCGCAGAGCATGCCGGCGACGAGCCGGCCCATGACGCGCCGACCCCGGACAAGGAGGCCTGAGATGAGTCACGGTCTTCGTCCGCTCGGTCTCTTTCTCGCCATCGCAGCCTCGCTCGGCGGCTGCGCGGTGGGCCCCGACTACGCGCGCCCGAGCGTCGAGGTGCCTGCCGCCTATCGCCAAAGCATCGCCTCGGCGCAGGATGTGTCCGACGCGGCCTGGTGGAAGCAGTTCGGGGACCCGGTGCTCGATGCGCTGATCGTCGAGGCCATGGCCGGCAACTACTCGGTCAAGATCGCGCTGGCCAACGTCGAGACGGCGTCGTCCATCCTCACGCAGCAGCGATCGGCGCTGTATCCGCAGGTCGGCTACGAGGGCAAGGGACAACGGCGTCACGTGTCCGGCGAGCCTCAGGTCAACGGTCTGCCCATGGACCTGTCTGGCACACGTTCTTCGTACAGCCTGATGCTCGGCGCCAGTTGGGAGCTCGACCTGTGGGGCCGCGTGCGTCGCCTGTCCGAGTCGGCGCAGGCCAACATCGACGCCAGCCAGGCGGCTCGCCGTGGTGTGGTGCTGTCGGTGGTCGGGTCGGTGGCCAACGGCTACATCCAGTTGCGCTCGCTCGACGAACAGCTCGTGATCGCCAAGCGCACCTTGGCCACCTATGCCGAAGCGGTGCGGCTGTTCGAGCTGCAGTTCAAGTACGGCCAGATTTCGCTGGTCACGCTGCAGCAGGCGCGCTCGCAGTACCAGGCCGCCGCAGCGGTCATTCCGCAGATCGAAAACAACATCGCCGTCACCGAGAACGCGCTGTCGGCCCTGCTCGGTCGCAACCCCGGACCGATCACGCGCGGCAAGACCCTGGCCGAATTGACCGCGCCGACGGTGCCCACCGGGCTGCCATCGCAGTTGCTCGAGCGCCGCCCCGACATCGCGCAGGCCGAGCAGCAACTGATCTCGGCCAACGCCCTGATTGGAGCGGCCAAGGCACAGTACTTCCCGACCATTTCGCTCACTGGCGCGTTGGGCAACTCCAGCAGCCAGCTGTCAAACCTGATCTCTGGCGGCACCTTCTCGTCGTCGTTGGGCGCCAGCATCTCCGGGCCGCTGTTCACCGGTGGCGCGATCAGCGGACAGGTCGATCAGGCCGAAGCGCAAAAGAAAGCAGCCGCCTTCAACTACCTGTCGGTGGTGCAGTCGGCGTTCGCTGACGTCAACAACGCGCTCGTCGGGCGCATCCAGCTGACCGAGCAGGTCGCGGCCGAAAAGCTGCGCGTCGATGCCCTGGCCGACACCGTGCGGCTGTCCAGCCTGCGCTACGACGGCGGCTACACCGACTACCTCTCGGTTCTCTACGCACAGCAGCAACTGCTGCCCGGCGAACTTACCTACGCGCAGGACCTGGGTCAGTCGCTGTCTGCGGTGGTCAAGATTTACATGGCCATGGGCGGCAGCTGGGTCGACGCGGCCGCTCGTTGATCAGGGTTCAGCCCGAGCTCGCACGGTGCGTCTCGGGCATGGCCCACGCCTAAACTCGTGTGATTCCCCACCCACACGACAGCCAGGCCACCATGCGCAAGGACATCGAATTCAAGACCGGTGACGGCGTCACCCTGCGAGGCTGGCATTACCTGCCTGAGCAGCGCTCGGGCAAGGTCGCGACCATCGTCATGGCGCACGGTTATTCGGCCGTGAAAGAGATGTACCTCGATCGCTTCGCCGAATCCTTTGCGGCCGCGGGCATGGCGGCCATCGTGTTTGACAACCGCAACTTCGGCGCGAGCGACGGCACGCCGCGTCAGGAGATCGATCCGCATCAGCAGATCAGCGACTACCGCGACGCCATCACCTATGCCGAGTCGCTGCCCGAGACCGACGTCTCGCGCATCGGCATCTGGGGCTCGAGCTACAGCGGCGGCCACGTGCTGGTGGTCGGTGCGATCGACAAGCGCGTGAAGTGCGTGGTCTCGCAAGTGCCGCTGATCAGCGGCCACGCCAACGGCCAGCGGCTGATCCGTGCCGACTACTTTGCGGGTTTTCGCGGCATGTTCGATGCCGATAGGCGCGCTCGCTATGCAGGCCAGCCGCCGGCGATGGTGCCGGTGGTGGCCGAGAACCCTGCCGATCCTGCCGCGCTGCCCACGCCTGATTCGTGGACCTGGTTCACGCAGACCGGCCAGTCGCGCGCACCGTCGTGGAAAAACGAGGTCACCCTGCGCTCGGTCGAGATGTTCCTCGAGTACGAGCCGGGTGCCCACATCGCGCACATCAGCCCGACCCCGCTGCTCATGGTGGTGGCCCTCACCGACCACCTCACGGTGGCCGATCAGGCACTGGCCGCCTACGAGCGCGCGCTGCATCCGAAGAAGCTGGTCACGCTCAAGGGCGGCCACTTCGACGCCTACATCAAGGACTTCAACGAAGCCGCCGCGCCGGCACGTGACTGGTTTGTCGAGCATTTGCTGAATGCCTGAACGCTCTGGCCGCGCTCGGCCTGGCCGCCGCCTGCCATGCACCTGCTGATCGTCGAAGACGACGCCGCGCTGGGCGAGGCCCTGTCGAGCGGCCTGCGTCAGCTCGGCCATGTGGTCGACTGGTTTCGCGACGGGACTCAGGCCGATGCCGCACTGGCCAGCGCACCCTTTGATGCGGTGGTGCTGGATCTGGGGTTGCCGGGATCGGACGGTATGGTGTGGCTGGGTCGCTGGCGGCGCCGCGAGATCAGCCTGCCCGTGCTCATCCTGCCCGCGCGCGATGGCGTCGAGATGCGCATCGCCGGGCTCGATGCGGGTGCGGACGACTACCTCGTCAAACCGATCTCCATCGACGAACTGGCTGCGCGGCTGCGAGCGATGCTGCGCAGGTCGTCGGGCCGCGCGCAGGCCGTCTGGCAGCACGGAGACCTTGAATACGACCCGGCGCGCAAGATCGTGCGCTGGAAGAAGGTGAACGTCGAGCTGACGGGTCTCGAGATGTCGCTGCTCGAAGCACTGCTCAAGAACCCGCAGCGCGTGCTGTCGAAGTCGCATCTGCAGCAAACGCTGTACGACTGGAGCGGCTGTGATCCCGCGAGCAACGCGCTCGAGGTGCATGTGCATCACCTGCGTCGCAAGATCGACCCGGCCATCGTGCGCACCGTGCGCGGCGTGGGCTATGCGCTGGGTGCCGAGGACCTGACCCCATGAGCTTGCAGCGGCGGCTGCTCATCTATTTATTGATCTGCGCGCCGCTGGTGTGGGCCGTGGCCTTGTTCTTCTCGGTCCAGCAGACACGGCGTGAGGTCAACGAGCTCTATGACAGCGAGTTGATTCGGCTGAGCCGTCAGGTGCAGTCCACCTTGCGCGCCGACCTGCTCACCACCGTCCCCATCCGCCCCAATCCCTTGCCTGAGCTGAGCGATGCGCGCGGCGAGTCCGATGCCATGGACTTTGCGCTGGCCGTCTGGGGCGCGAACGGCGCTCTGGTGATGAGCGACCGCGAGGGCGTGCAGTTGCCGCGGCTTCAAGGAGCCGGCGGCTTCGTGAACCAGTTGCTCGATGGCAAGCGCTGGCGCACCTACTACCTGCAGTCCACCTCGGGGGAGTGGCTGGTGGCCGCCGGGCAGCGCACCGAGGAGCGCGATGAGCTGGTCTATTCGCTGACCTTGGGCCAGCTCGCGCCTTGGCTGCTGGTGCTGCCAGCGTTGTTGCTGGCCATGGCGTGGGCCGTGCGCCGCGCGCTGGCGCCGCTGAACCAGTTGACTTCCGAATTGACGGCGCGCGACGCGAACGGCCTGCAACGCATCGAAGCCGACCATGCGCCAGCCGAGTTCAAGCCTCTGGTCGGTGCCATGAACGGGCTGTTCGAGCGCATCGAACAAACGCTCGAGCGCGAGCGCCGCTTCACCGCCGACGCCGCCCATGAGTTGCGCACGCCCTTGGCCGCGCTGCGCGCGCAGTGGGATGTGCTGCGCCGCTGCGCCAACGATGCCGAGCGCAGCGAGGCCGCCGCCGGATTCACGGCCAGCGTCGACCGGCTCGACCGGCTGGTCACGCAGATGCTCGCGCTGTCGCGCCTGGAGGCGACGCTGCAACTGCAACAGGGGCTGCCGCGTACCGTCAAGGTGCAGTGGCAAGCGGTGGTCGAGCAGGCGATGAGCGACTGCCTGCCGATCGCCGATCGGCGCCACATCGAGCTGGCCTGCGAATGGCCGAGCGAACCCTGCGACGTGATGCCGGTGGCCGGAGACGAAAACCTCATGACCGTGCTGTTGCGCAACCTGCTCGACAACGCCTCACGCTACGCACCGGCCGGCTCGCTGGTGACCGTGCGCTTATTCGCAGACCGGCTCGAAGTCGAAAACGACGGCGAGCCCTTGAGCGCGGAACAGCTGGCCAGCCTGGGCGAGCGCTTTCGTCGCAGCGAAGGTCAAAGCGAAGTCGGCAACGGTCTGGGCGTGTCCATCGTGCAGCGCATTGCCGACCTCCACGGCCTGGCGGTCGAGTACGGCGCACGCGCCGACGGCCGTGGGGTGAAGGTGGTGGTGCGCCGGGGCTGAGCGTCAGCGCGCCTTGATCTTCTCGATCAGCACGCGGATCTCCTCGCGTCGGCCGGTGTCGGAGATCTGGCGACCCGGGCGCGGCGGCGCCTGCAGCGCGCGTTCCAGAAAGGTCACCGCTTCGGCGGTCTGCTTGCTCTCGTACACCAGCTCGCCGTAGAAGAAGTTGGGGTCGATGCCCTTGGGGTTCAGCGTGAGGGCCTTGAGCAGCAGTTCGCGCGCCTTGTCCTTGTCGCCAAAGCTCAGCGGCCAGCCGGGCACGCGGTAGTACAGAACGCCCAGGCTGGCATAGGCCGAGCCTTCGAGCGCATTGCCGTCGATCTGGATCGCCGATTCATAGAGCGCCTTGGCGCGCTTGACCAGGCTGAGCGCACCGAGCCCGCCTTTTTCGCCGGCCCACGAGGCCACGATGATGCCCTCCCAGATCAGCGGTTCGGCACGGCCCGGGAAGCCCTCGCTCATCCGGTGAGCCTTCGCGGCCAGCGCCTCGAAACGCGTCTCGCGCTCCGCTGCGGGTGTCTGGTACTTGATCACTTCCCAGTCGTGCTGCAGCTCGACCACAGATTCCTCGACGCTGGCCGCGTGGGCCGCCACGGGCAGCAGGGCGGTGATACCGGCTAGCGTGCCGGCCGCCATGGCGAGCAGCAGGCGTCGGCGAGCAGTCAGGGTGGTCAGATCAGGGGTGGAATTCAGTTCGGTGGTCATGGGTGTGTCCTTGGAAAAAAGTGTCACGAAGCTGGGGTGCACAGCGCAGCCGGCAGGCTCAGTTGGTGGCGGTGCTTGACGAAGGCGCCGTCGAGCAGCGCCGGAGCGCATCCATTGATTTGTGCGGCCAGCTTCTCGGGAAAGCCCAGCAGAGACAAGGCGGACTCGTCTTCGAGCATGCGAACCAGGGCGGCGGCCACCGTCTCGGGCTCATCCGACGCCGTGCCGGTGGCGCGGTTGTAGTCGTTGACGGCTTGCGAGTTGAACTTGGTGCGCGTGGTGCGCGGGCCCAGGTACTGCACCCGCACCGGGGTGCCGGTGAGTTCGCGGCGCAGCGATTCGGCAAACCCGCGCAGGCCGAACTTGCTGGCGCAATAGACGCTGAAGCCGGGCAGGCCGATGCTGCCCAGCGTCGAGCCCACGCAGATCACCTGCGATCTGGCTTGGCGCAGCAGGTGCGGCAGCAAGGCCTGAGTCAGCAGCATGGGTGCCAGCAGATTGGTGTGCAGCACCTGCGCCACGTCGTCTGATTCAACCGACTCGAGCCGGCCGAAGCTCGACACGCCCGCGTTGTGGATCAGCACGTTGACGCCCCAGGCCGAAGCGGCATCGCGCAGACCGGCCAGGCCGTCCGGCGCGGTGAGGTTTGCGTCGTGCCACGCCACATGGCCCTTGGCGGCCGGGATGGTCTGCAGCAAGCGGTCAGCCTGGGCCGACAGGCTGGCCGCCGATCGACCGACCAGCATCACCGACGCACCGGCGCGCAGCAGCGCTGCGGCCATGGCCTGTCCGATGCCACCGGTGGCTCCGGTGAGCACCACGCGAGAAAGCGGCGCCTTCATGCTTGTGCCTCCGCCAGGGCGGCAGGGCGTGTGGTGACTGTGCCCAGCGGTGCCGGCATGGCGGGCATCGGTATGCCGCGAAAGACGTCGCCGTACAGCCTGAAGAAGGCGCGCGCGGCATGCGTGATGTCGGCCTGGTCTCCCAAGTCTTCGATGTTGTCCATCAGCAGCTCGAATTCGGCGGTGTGGTGCAGATCGAGCGTGCCGTGCGAGCGCAGGTAGCTGAACGCGCTGTCGGGCAGGGCTAGCGTTTTCTGTATCTGATCGGCGGCCTTCAGCGCGAGGGCCACGCTGGTGCCTTCGAGCACGTGCACCATGCCGAAAAAGCCCAGCGGATTGCGCCGCGCGATGGTGTCGTAGGCATAGGCCACCATCACTTCGGTGGCGTGAGACGGCGTGCCGCGTCGCACCGCATCGGGATCGGCCCCGCACTCGCGGATGTCGTCAAGGATCCACTCGTCATGGCCTTGCTCCTCGACGATGTATTCGGCCAGGGCCACGCTCATCCATTGGTTGCGCTCAGGCAGCGCGGCGCGGCAGGCGCCAAGCAGCGGCACGGTGTGTCTCACGTGGTGATAGGCCTCGCCCAGAAAGGCCAGATAGCTCGGCAATGTGATGTCGCCACGCAGCGCGCTGTGGATGATGGGTGCGGCGAGCATGGCGGCGCGAGCGTCGACGGTTTGTCGAAGCAGTCGTGCATGAAAACTCATGGCGTCTCCTGGGGTCGTGATGGGGTGGGGTTGCGTTGCGTTCGGGTGGAGTTGTGGGGCTCAATCAGCGCTCACGGCATCGGCCGAGAGCAAGGCATCGGCATGCCGCTCCCAGATCGCCTCGCGGCGCGCTCGCCCGTTCGAGGTGGCCATGCCCGAGCCGGCGCTGAAGTCGGCACGACCGCGCGTCCAGTGCATCACGCGGGCGTAGTCGGGCAGCGTGGCGTTGGCCGCGTCGATATCGGCCTGCAGCGCGGCATCGGTCTCATCGGCGCGCAGCGGCCAGATCACCGCGCTGAGCGCGGGTTGTGCCTCACCGAAAACCACCGCCTGTGCGATCAGCCCCTGATCGCGCACCGCAAGCTCGACCCATTCGGCCGACACGTTGCGCCCGAAGGCGGTGATCAGCACATGTTTCTTTCGGCCCCGGATGTGCACGAAGCCGTCGGCATCGATGTGTCCCAGGTCGCCGCTTGGCCACCATTCGGGCGCTGGTGTGGCATCGCCCAGGTAGCCGCTGAACAAGCTGCCCGCGATCTCGATCTCGCCGTGAGCCGCCATACGCATTCGGCTGTGGCCGAGCGCGCGGCCGGCCGAGCCGATGCGATCGGCGCCGGGCAGGTTCAGCGTTTGCACCGAACACCCTTCGGACAGGCCGTAGCCCTCATACGCGGGGATGCCGAGCTCGCGTGCGGCCAGCAGCACGCGGGGTCCGACAGCCGCTCCGCCCACGGCCACGAGCTTCAGCGAGTCGGGTGCGCGCTGGCCCGTTTGCGTCAGATGCTCGACCCAACTGCGCAACATCTGCGGCAGCACGATCACGCTGTGGGGCTGATGCTCGGTCACCGCCGCTTGAAACCGCGCCGCATCGAAGCGCGACGATCCGTTCAGGCCGATCTGCTCCAGCGGCAGCACGATGCAGGTGGCGCCGCCGGCCAGTGGGGCCAGCAGACCCGCGATGTTTTCCAGCAGTACGGCCAGGGGCAGGGCGCACAGGTGGCGACGGATGCCCAGCGGCTCGGTCGTGCGCGCCAGGCTGTCGACCACGCGGCGCATGGCGGCGTCGCTCAGGCACACGCCCTTGGGCGTGCCGGTGGTGCCCGAGGTGTAGGTGATCTTGGCGGTGTGCGGCGGCATCGCCACCGGCGTGGCCGGTAGGCTGAGCACTCGCAGATCGCTTGAGGCCAGTTCGATCGCCTGCTGCGGCAGCCCGGGCCAGCGTGCGGCCACCGTGGGCAGCGTCAGCAGCGCATCGACGCCGGCCGAGGCCAGTGCATGCTCGATTTGCAGCGGCGTGAAGAAAAGCGGCAGCGGCACGTGAACCACGTCGGCCTGCGTTGCGGCCATGTCGGCCACCACCCATGCGGCCGAGTTGTCCATCAGCGTGGCCATGACCCGCGAGCCCTGAGCGCGCAGACGGTCGGCAAAAGCGCTCACCTGCGCGCGCAGTTCGCTGTGCGTCCAGGTCAGCA
>JBBAPK010000008.1:49288-63818 GCA_040400875.1 Burkholderiaceae bacterium
CGGTCGGCAAAAGCGCTCACCTGCGCGCGCAGTTCGCTGTGCGTCCAGGTCAGCAGGCCGTCATCGAGCGCCACGACAGACGAGCGCGCGTTCCAGCGCCTTTCTTCGCCCCGATAGCGCATCACATCAACCGCGCAGCGTGGCGGCGGCGTTCCAGTTGATGCAGCACTTGCTGCAGCTGGCCCGCCAGCACCACGGGGTGGTGCTCGTAATAGCTTCCCCAGCGCCCCACATGCTGGCCCAGTGCATCGGGGTCGGCCGCACCCAGCGCCAGCGGCGTGATGCCGATGCGCAAGAACAGGTGCCGCAATTCGGCGGTCAGTGTGCACACCACCCAGTCGAAGCCCTGCTCGGCCAGGTGCGCGGAGATCATTTGCACCAGACGCCGCCCCTCGCCGGCCCGCGTCGATGCGAGATGTCCGACTTCGACGATGTCTGTGCGCGCCAACGGCTGCGCGGTGTGCGGCTCGAGCAGTGACTCGATCGGTTGGTCGAAGTAGCCCTCGAGAAACAACCGGTCTTGCGCGGCGCTGCGGTAGCCCGCGGCGGCCACGATGCCGTCGTCGTCTTGCAGACTGACCAGCATGGGCGCAAAGCCCGACACGTCGGCGCCATAGCGCTCGGCATAGATGCGTCGAATGAAGGCTTCCACCTCGCGCCGGCGTGCATCGCCGGGCGGATGGATGCACAGCCGCGGTGGCGCGCTCGTGTGAACCTCAAAGCCGCCGAGCGGCGAGACGTCGCGCGAGCACGTGACCATTGAAACCATGAACACCCCTCATGTCAGCGGGCCCGGCGAATACCGCCAGCCCATGAGAAGCGAGAATGGCCGAGTGACCTTAACCGGGCGTTAAGGGCGCCGGGTTCGTGTGGCGAAGGCCCAAGGCTTACGGTTTACCGACGGCGCGTTTCATGCCGGTGGCAGCGATCAGGCCTTCGCCGTGCCCAGCGAATGTCGACATTCGGTGTAACCAAGGCGACAATTGGCGCTCTATATGCATCAATCCATCGCCTCCGTCCTGTTGCCTGAGTACCGCCGTCGGGTTCTTGGCTTGCTGCTGCTGCGCCCTGCAGATGCATTGCACGGTCGCGAGGTGGCCAGGCGCACCGGGCTGCCGGCGGGCACCATCACTCGTGAGCTGACCAAACTGGCCGAAGTGGGCCTGCTCAAGCGCGAAAAGCGTGGCAACCAGCAGGTCTACAGCGCCGACACGACCTGCCCGATCTATGCCGAGCTGGCGAGCATCCTGCGCAAGACATCGGGCCTGGCCGACGTGCTGATCCAGGCTCTGGTGCCTGCCGCGCCCGAGTTGCGGCTGGCGTTGGTGTTTGGTTCGGTCGCTCAGGCCCGCGAGACGGCTGGCAGCGATGTCGATGTGCTTTTGATCGGCGATCTGGATTTCGCGCAGGCGGTCACGCTGTTGCACCCCACGCAAGCGCTGCTGGGGCGCGAGGTGAACCCGAAGGTGTTCACTGCTGCCGAATTCAGCGCCAAGGCAGCCACCGAGCCGTTCATCCGCGACATACTGGCCAAGCCCAAGATTTTCCTGGTGGGAAACGACCATGACCTTGCAGAACTTGCTGGGACTGACGCTTGACGCCATCACCCCCGACCGCTTGCTGCTGGCCAGGCTTTTGGCGGCTGCCGATCGAAACATCGCAGATGCCCAGCTGGAAGGCTTGAGCGCCGAAAACCGCTTCGATGCCGCTTACAAGGCCGTCATGCAACTGGCCAACGTGGCGCTCAACGCCAACGGCTACCGCACGCTTACCAGCAAACCCGGCCACCACCAGACGGCCATCCAGACACTGTCGTTGACCATAGTCTTGCCGCCCGCCACGGTGATCGTGCTCGATGCCTTGCGCAAGCAGCGCAACCTGTCGGACTACTGCGGTGACCTGGTGCCCGAATCCGCCGCCGCGCAATGTCTGGCAAGTGCCCGGGAGTTGCGTGTTCAGGTGCTGGCGTGGATGAAGACAAGCCGGCCGGAGCTGCTTTAGGCGGGCCGTACCAGCGCCGCGCCGGCCTGAAGCAGATCGGGGTCGCGCAGCTTCAAGCCAGCCCAACGAACTGCTCGCTCAAGGTCCACAGCCGGCTGGCGCGGGTCTGATCGTTGGCCTTGGCCGACAGCGGCTGCGCGAACGGCTGGCGTCCGGCTTTTTGCCGGTTGCCCCAGCTCCAGTGCACGCCCGACTGCGAGAAAGCGGCATCGACCACGACCTGCGCCACGCGGTCGCCGGCGAGTTCCTGGCTCACGTAGGCCTTGGTGATGTTCTTCTGGAACCACGGAAAGATGCGCTGGAATGCGGCTGGCGTGTGGCGAAACAAGGCGGTGTCGGCCACGCAGCCCGGGTACAGCGTGCTGAAGATGACGCCGGTGTCGGCGTGATAGCGGCGGTGCAGTTCGCGGCTGATGATCATGTTGCACAGCTTGCTGTCCTTGTAGGCCTTGCCCGCCTTGAAGGGCTTGCCGTCGATCATCGCCACCGGCGCCTTGAAGCCTGCTTCCATGCCTTGCAGGTTGCCCAGATCGGCCGGCGCCGGAATCGGCACCTTGCCGCCGAATTCCTCGGAATTGGCCGTTACCGTGCCCAGGGTGATCAGGCGGGCCGACACGCCGTGGGCGCCTTGCGTGCGCTGTGTTTCGCACAAGGCATCGAGCAGCAGTCGGCTGAGCAGGAAGTGGCCGAGGTGGTTGGTGGCCACGCTGATCTCGTAGCCCTCGGGCGAACGCGCGGGCTGCTCGAGACGCGGCAGGTAGACGGCGGCGTTGTTGACCAGCGCGTGCAGCGCCACGCCGCGCGCCAAAAAGGCCGCAGCGAAATCGCGCACGCTTTGCTGCGAGCCCAGATCGATGTGCATCAGCTCGTGTCGCGCTGGATCGATGGCCAGCGCGCGTGCGGCTTGTGCAGCCTTGTCCAGATCGCGGCAGGCCATCACCACAAACCAGCCGCGCTGTGCAAGTGATTTGGCGGCGTACAGGCCGACGCCTGAAGACGCGCCGGTGACGATGACGGCGGGGTGCGGCTGGTTCTGCATGAAACGGTTCAGGGTTGAGAAGTTCGGTTCACTGTTGTCGGTGGGCACCACGCCAGCACGGCCAGCGTGATGTCGTCCGACTGCGGTGCCGTGCCGGCGAATTCGATCACGCTGTCGAAGATGTGTGTCACCAGCGTCTGCGCGCTGGCATCGACGTGCTGGCGCACGAGTTCGTGCAGACGCTCGTCGCCAAACATCTGTCCTTCGGGATTGAAGGCCTCGGTCACGCCGTCGGTGTAAAGCACCAGGCAGTCGCCCGGGTGCAGCCGACCGCTGGATTCCTGGTACTGCTCGGGCATGCCGCCGAGCACCAGATTGCACACGGCCGACAGGCTTTCGACGCGGCCATCGGCGCGCCGCAACAGCGTCGGGTTGTGGCCGCCGTTGGCATAGGTGAACTCGCCGGTGGCCGGATCGAACACCGCGTAGAACACGGTGACGAACAACTCCAGCGGGTTTTGCATGCACAGCACGTCATTGGTACGGCGCAGGCATTCGGCCGGCCCGCTGGAGTCCGTGGCCAAAGAGCGCAAGGTGGTGCGCGCCACCGCCATGAAGAAAGCTGCTGGCACGCCCTTGCCCGAGACATCAGCCATCACCAGACCGATGCGGCCATCGGGCAGCTCGATGAAATCGTAGAAATCGCCGCCCATGGTGGTGGCCGCCAGCATGCGGGCCGCGCCCGCGCAGCCAGGCGTCGGCGGGAACCGCTCGGGCAGGATGGCGCTTTGCAGGGCTCTGGCCACGGCCAGCTCGCGGCTGGTCTTGCGATCGGCCTCCTCGAGCGCCGAGTTGCGCAATTCGAGCATGCTGCGCATCTGCTCGACGGTGAAGAAGCTCGAGATCATCTTGTTGAATGCGGTACTGATCTGCATCGCCTCAAGGCTGCCCTGCACCGTCATGCGCCGGCTCAGGTCACCGCTGGCCTCGATCTCTGACATGACCCTGGCCGACTCGGCGATGGGTCTGGAAATGCCTCGGGCGATGAGAACCGAGATGGCACCCAGCGCGATGCTGACCAGCATCACCAGCAGGCCCACCTGTTCGGCCTGGGCCCAGAAGGCCGCGTCGATGTCTTCCACGTAAGCACCCGAGCCGATCACCCAGCCCCACGGCTGGAACTTCTTGACGAAGGACACCTTCGGATAGATCGGGTCGCCCTTGCTGGCCACGCCGCCGGGTCTTGGGCGTTGCCAGAAATACGTGACGAAGCCCTCGCCAGCCGTGTTGCCCACCGTGGCGAAGGCAGCGAACAGGTTGATCGCCGAGATGGGCTTCATCTCGCCCTCGACGCCCATCTGCATGCCCGTGGCGCGATCGTCGAACAGCGGCAGTTGCGACGATTTGCCATCGAGCGCGGGCAGCACGGTGTCGAGAATGATGGTGGGAAATGGCAGCTTGTCGTCGTTGATGAAGTAGTAGCCGTAGGAGCGCTCAGTCCCGCTCAGCCCGTATCGCGTGGCGCGAATGACCTCGACTGCCTGTGCCCGCGCGGCCTCGCCAGACAGGCGGCCGAGTTGCTCTTGCTGCTGAAAGTGCACCAGCACGCTGTACGCCGCCTCGACCAGATGCCGCACCTCGCTCTTGCGAGATTCCAGCATTTCCGTCTTCTTCTGGAACAGCATGAAGGTGCATGTTGCCACCAGAACAAAAATCGACAGCGCGATGGTCCAGCCCAGCTTGTAGCCCAGGCTTCTGGATGGAATCGATTCACGCGCCACGATGCTGGAGCTAGGTGGCGCAGGCCATCGGTACGCTGACTTCGAACCCCTGTCCTGGCTGGTACGTCAGCTCTCCGCCGATCCAGGAGAGCGTGCGGTTGTAAAGCGCCAACCGCCGCGGCCCGAAGCCCTGGTCAGAGATCGCTTGCGGGCTTGACAGCCGCAGCACGACCATGCGCTCGCGCAGCAAGGTTTGCAACCTGATGTGACGTACGCCCGAGCCCGCCACGCCCTCGATCAGGCACAGCAAGATGTCGTCCAGACGCTCTTCACTCACCATGGCCGTGGTGGCGGCGTCAGTGGGCTCGAAATCAAACCGGACGGATTCCAGCAGCGAGCGGTTGGCCAGCCGGCGCACCAGGATGCGGGCGAAGGACACGGGGTCTTCGATCTCGTCGTCGGGCACCGAATCGAGGTCGTCGGCGCGGCCCGCTGCAATCCGCTCGAGCAGTGAACGCACGATGGTGTTGATTTCGCCGCTCCCGTCAGCGCCTGCGAATTGCAGGCCCCGCACCATGGCCAGAAAGTCTTCGAGCAGCCTGTGCGCACGCCCGGACAGCGACACATCGATCAGCCCGTCGAGCGAGCTGCCACCCAGCAACTTGAGCAACCGGCTGGTGACCTGCACGCCCTTCATCACAAAGGTCAGGTCCGGTGTTTCGGCGGCGTTGAAGTCGCGAGCAAAGCGCCGGAAGTCCATCAGCAGCTGTTCGACCTTGTCGAAGTCGAGTGCGGCCAGCACTTCCTGGCAGGCTTGCGCCTCCTCAAGCTCGGCCAGGTGGAACGACAGCGAGTAGAGCTGGCCGGACATCACCGTGAACAGATACGAGGCTTCTTCGAGCACCTCGCCGAGATGCAGCTTGAGCAAGGTCACGCGCTCGGTGGACAGCGTTCCGGTGTTCGACAGCCCGGCCGACTCTTCAACCATGGCCTTGAGGTTGCTGCGCATCATGGCTGTGGGCTGCCCAAAACCATGGCCTGGCAGACAGGTCGAGACGTTCGAGTGGTCGAACAGCCATTCGAGGTTCTGGATGGAGCGCATCAACTCGACGTGATTCCAGCCGTAGATGCCGCACAGACCGGGGTTGGCTGCAAATGGCACGTCGCCGAGAAAAAGCAACTCGCCCGCCTTGATCGTGATGCTGCAGTCGGAGTGGCCAGGCGTGTGATACATCTCGATGCGCTCGGTGTCGCTCAGCGTCAGCCACTCGCGAGCGAAGCGCCCGCCGGGTGCGTCCAGAGTGTCGGCGCCGTGGATGACCCGACCGGCGACGTCCACCGCGCCAACGGGCTCATCCGAGAAAAGCCGGACCGAAGGGCGCAGCGAGCAGATCTTGGCGTGCCACGGGTAGTAGCAGCAGAAAGTCAGCTCGCGGTCGCCGCGCACCAGCGCGTCGGCTCCGGTGCCTTCGATGCACAGGATCACCTCGGTGTCCGGCGGCAGCGAGAGGTTGCCGGCTTCCTGGGAATGGTCCTGGTGGCAGTGGCTCAGCACCACCAGCACCGGCCGGCTTTTGACGGCCAGTTCCGCCCGGACCAGTTCGCTCAGCAACTGCGTCTGATGGGTGCTGGCGCCGGGGTCGAGCACCACGATCGCATGGGATGAACGCAGCACATAGCAGTTGGACGACGTGATGCTCGGGCGGGTGACGATCGCGTAGATCTCTACCGTCGACATGCCCGGCACTGGCTGCCAGATATTGGACTCGATGCTCATCGGTGGGGTCAGGCGACGATGTCGAGGAAGCTGGTGAAGTTGGCCATTTGCAAAACGATCAGCGCGTTGGGTTGCACGCCGCTCAGGCTCAGCCGCTCACCCCGTGTTCGAAGGCGCTTGGCCGCCATCATGAAAAGCCGCAAACCGGCGCTGCTGATGTACTCGACGCCAGCGAGGTCTATCGTCAACTTCGTCGAGGGTTCGGTCGCCGCCTCAAGCAGTGGCGTTTCCAGGGTTTCGGCATTGGCGGCATTGATATCGCCCGTCACGCGCAAAACGATGTGGGGGCCGTTGTCTTCTCGTGTCACTTGCAGGCTCATGGCTTTCCTACGCAGCGTGTGAGCACCGCTGCATCCCAAGTGAGACGCCTCCTCAAGTCACGAATTTTCTGCCACGCGCTGGCAAGGTCAATCGGTAGTGGGCGCCACCACCTGTCCGTGCTTGGCGGCCAGCGCGATGAGTTTGGCGCGGTCGGGGTTGTCCCACGAGCCCTCGCGGTCGAAGTCGGTGAACATTTTTGAGGCGTTGCCCAGCGATGTCATGGACACCATCACGCCGCCGTCCTTGCCGAACTTGAACCAGTGCACCGAGCCGCCGGGCACGTGCACCAGCGTGCCGGGCAGTGCCAGCGTTTCGGTGTCACCCACGCCGCAGGCCAGGCTGCCGCTGAGGATGAAAAACGACTCGTCCCACGGATGAAAGTGCGGCCCCGGGCCAGTGCCTTGCGGCCCGGCCATGTGAAAGATCTCGTAGCCGCCGGTCTGCTCGCTCGAGGCGAGCACGGTGATGGCGAAGCCGGCGATGTTGAGCGCGCGCGGGCGGTCTTCGGGGCTGACGATCAAGGGCGAGGGTGTCATGTCATGTCTCCGTATTGAGCGGGTGCTGCGGCGGTGCTGCTGCCAGCGGCTAGCGGTGCAGGCCCGGGATGATCACGCGCTTTTCGAGCGCGCGTGCGGCGATCACGATGACCGACACCAGCGCCAGATAGACCAGCGCGGCAAACGCATAGGCCTTGAAGAACTGGAAGTTGGTCGACGCGAGCTCTTGCACCCGCGCGAAGAACTCGGTGTACTGGATCAGAAACGCCACCGAGGTGTCCTTCAGGTTGAGGATCACCTGGTTGGCAAGCGCCGGCACCGACAGGCGCAGCACCTGGGGCAGGGTGATCAGCCGGAACACCTGAGCGTGGCTGAAGCCCTGGGCGCGGGCGGCATCGAGTTCGGTTTGATCGAGCCCGTTGCACGCGGTGCTCAGATACGCCGCGTTGTAGGCCGCCACATTGAGCGTGAAGCCCAGCACCGCCACCGTGAACGGCGACAGCCGCACACCCCATTGCGGCAGCCCGTAGTACATGAGAAACAGCAGCACGATCAGCGGCATGCCGATGAAAAACGAGATGTAGCCTTGCGTGAGCCGGCGCACCACGGCGCTCGGGCTGCGCGTGAGGTAAAGCACCCCGATGCCGCCGAGCAGACCGGTGATGCTGATGGTCGCGGCGAGCAGCAGCGTTTGCCACAAGCCGCTGACGATCAGCGGCCACTGCTCGATCAGGTCGCGGCTGAAGCCGGCCCATTCGTTCACGGCGCAGCGCCCTCACGGCGAAAGAAGTCGCGCACCCGCGCATCGTCGTGCTGCGTCGACAGACGCTCGATGGTGTCTTCGGCGCGCACCACGCCCTGATCAAGAAACACCACCCGCTCGGCGATCTCGCTGGCCAGATTCAGGTCATGCGTGACGCACAGCATGGTCACCTTGTCGCGATGCAGCATCTGGATGACCGAAGCCACCTCGCGCGACATCAGCGGGTCGAGCGCCGAGGTCGGCTCATCGAAGAGCACCACTGCCGGGTCCATGGCCAGTGCCCGGGCGATGGCCGCGCGCTGCTTTTGCCCGCCAGAAATCTGCGACGGGTATTGATCGCGCTGCTCGGCCAGACCCAGCCGGTTCAGCTCGTGCATGGCGCGCGATTCGGCCTCGACGCGGCTCAGGCCGCGCAGCTTGCGCAAGGCCAGCGTGACGTTGTCGATCACGCTCAGGTGGCGGTACAGCGCGAACTGCTGAAACACAAAGCCGATGCCCTGGCGCAGCGCGCGCACGTCGACGCCGGGGCCGGTGATCTCTTGCCCGCGAAAACGTATCGACCCCGACGTGGGTTCGACCAGCCGGTTGATGCAGCGCAAAAGCGTCGACTTGCCGCAGCCCGACGGGCCCATCACCACCTTGACGTCGCCTTCATTGACGGCAAGGTTGACGCCGGCGAGCACGGCGCGCTCGTCGAAGCGCTTGACCACATCTTGCAATTCAATCAGCGCCACGAGGGTTTCCTGGACATGGGTGGTGGCCGAAGCATCACTGCGCGCTCAGGCCGGGCACGCGATAGCGACGCTCGATCAGCTGCACGCCGATCAGCAAGACGCGGTAGATCGCAAAGTACAGCAGCCCCACCGCCAGGTAGATCTCGATGCCGCGCAGCGTGGTGGACGCCAGCGACATCGCCTGCTTGGTGATTTCGGGGATGCCCACGGTGTAGGCGAACGGCGAGTACTTCAGCACCACCGTGAACTGGTTGACCATGCCCGGCACTGCCAGTCGCAGCATCTGCGGGAACTCGATCCACACCATGACCTGCAGTCGGCTGAACCCCATGGCCTCGGCGGCCACGATCTCGGCGTCTTCAACCGAGTCGAGCGCGCCGCGAAACACCTCGGCCAGATAGGCGCCTGACATCAGCCCCAGGCTGAGCACCATGGCCATCAGCGGCGACACCTTCAGGCCCACGCTGGGCAGCCCGAAGTACACCAAAAACAGCAGCACCAGCACCGGCACGCCGCGCAGCACAAAGGTGTAGACATCGAGCAGCCAGCGCAGCCAGTGCACGTTCAGCCGCCACAGGCCGGCCACCAGCAACCCGGTGAGCAGGCCGGTGGCCGCGCAACAGAGCGTCACCACCACGGTGTACACCACGCCTTGCGCCAGCTGCGCAACGATGGCCGCGAAATCCATGCCGTGCGGCAAGCGCAGTCAGACGCGCGGGATCACTTCATCCACTTGTCGAGGATGGCCTTGACCTTCTCGGGGCCCAGCTCAACGAGGTACTTGTCGAAGTCGTCGCGCATCGGCGAGCCCTTGGCAAAGGCGAAGCCCAGCTTGTCAAAGCCGGTGAAGGAGTAGCTGCTGTCGATGGGCAGCTTTTTCTTGAACTTGAAGTCGGCGAACACCGGCTCTTCAATGAAGGCCAGATCGAGGTTGCCGTTTTGCAAATCGGTGACGGCTTCGTTGTAGCTCGGGTACAGCTTGACCTTGTCGAGGCTGTAGTAGCCCTTGGGCTCGAGCTCGTTTTTGATCAGGTCGCTGTAGGCCATGCCGCGCGGGTAGCCGATCGAGTACTTGTTCAGCTCGGCCAGGTCGGTGATCTTGAGGTTGCGGCTGGTCAGACTGACCAGGTGCCAGGCGTTGTCGTAATAGGGCTGCGAGAAGTCCATCACCTCCTTGCGCTTGTCGGTGATGCTGATGCCCGAAAACGCCACGTCGGCCTGGCCGCTCGACACCGCACCGAGCATGCCCTGCCAGTCGTAAGGCGTGATCTGCAGCGTGCAGCCGCGCGCCTTGCAGTAGCCCTCGAAGATCTCCATGTCGGCACCCACTGTCTTGCCGTCTTGCTCGAACACCATGGGCGGCGAGGTGGGCGACACCGCCACCTTGACCACCTTGGCCACGGTGCCGGTGGCCGACTGCGACGCGGCTGCGGGCGCGCCGGAGTCGGCTGATTTCGAGCAGCCGGCCAGGGCGAGTACCAGCGCACACAGCGCGACGAGGGTCTTGTTCATCAAAGGGGCTCCATCCATCAGGTTGGGAAATCGCGGCGGCGTGCGCACGGCTTGACCGGCCCCGCCCGAAGGCCGCACCGACTGGGAGTTTATGGCCTGCACCCCCCTAATTCATGGGCTGGTCTCTATCGACCCCGACTTGGTGGGCCTCAACCTGCGCTCGACCGATAACAGCTGAAGTGACAATCGGAATAATCCTAAAGAGGCCTCGGACTTCCGATGAAATTTCATTCAACTGCGCTGGCCCTTGGCTTGGGGCTCAGCTCACTGGCCTACGCCCAGGCGGATCCAGCCGGCCTGCAGCAACGCTACGAACGCGATCGGATCGATCGCTTGAAGCGTGATCAGCTGCTGAACAAGCCGGCGCCGACGCAGCCTTCCATCTCGCTGCCCGGCGAGAAGTCCGCCGGTGAAGTCTCGGATGTCAAGAACATCGCCGTCACGCGCTTCGAGGTGGATCCTTCTGCCGTGCTGAGCGCAGATGAGATCGAGGGTGTTCTGGCTCCCTATCGCGCAATCACCGTCAGCCTCAAGGATCTTTTCGCGGCGATCGCCTCGCTGAACAAGCTGTACGACGCGAAGGGTGCCAAGACCTCGCGGGCCATCCTGCCGGCGCAGGACGTCAAAGACGGTGTGGTGAAGATTCGGCTGGTCGAAGCGCGCCTGGGCGGCATCAGCATCAGCGGCGACAAATGGCTGAAGAAGAGCTTCGTGATGGACCGCATCCATCAAAAGCCGGGCGACTTGCTGTCGGTGGACCAGCTCGAGCAGGATCTGGTGCGTTTCAACACCCTGTACGACGCCAAACTGCGTGCGAACCTGGCGGCAGGCGCCGAGGCGGGCAGGACCGATCTGTCGCTCGAGGTGGCTGAGCCACCGCGCTACAGCCTTTCGACCTTCTTCAACAACTCCGGCAGCTACTCCACCGGGTTGGGTCGTGGTGGCGTGATCCTCGGGGTCAACGGGCTGGCGGGCTACGGTGACAACCTGATGCTCACGGTCGGCGGCACGGATGGTTCGCGCAGCTACGGCATCAGCTATTCGATCCCGGTGAGCAGCGACGACCTCAGGCTGGAGATGTCGTACTCGCGCGGCACCATTGATGTGATCAATGGTTCGTTCGCGCCGCTGGACATCAGCGGTCGATCGCACGACGTGACCGTCGGCCTCACGCAGCCCTTCGCCGTCAGCCTGAACCGGCAGTTCGCCGCCTACGGGCGCGTCTCGTCGCGCAACTCGCTGACGCAGTTCAGCGGCATCACCCAGCAGGAACAGGACCTGACGGTGATCGCCACCGGCCTGAGCGCCGAGGCGCACTACGACGATGTCTCGTGGACGGTCGACAACAGCTTCAACTTCGGGGCCAAGACCCTGGGCGGTGACGCGAGCTTCACCTACTACCGGCTCAACGCGTCGCGCGTCGACAGCCTGTCCCAGGTCTTCCAGCTGGTCACGCGTTTGGGAGCGCAGTATTCATTCGATGAGCAACTGCCCTCGAGCGAACAGTTCCAGGCCGGAGGACAGTTCAGTGTGCGCGGCTACTCCGAGGCCTTGCTGACCGGACGCAACGGCTACGCCGCCAGCGCCGAATTGCGAGCGCTGGTCTATTCGCCACCGCCCGAGCAGGGCGCGGGCATGCGCCCCCAGGTGCAGGTGATGACTTTCATCGACCACGGCGCGGCCTTTCCCTACGGCTACTCGCAGGGCACCCACACCGATCACTACCTGACCAGTGCCGGCACCGGGCTGATGCTGGACTTCGGCACCCGGGTGTCTGCCCGTTTGGCCTTGGCCTGGGCGCTGGACAGGAACCCGGCCGAGCCCCGCCAGGTTAATCCTGCCGTGCTGGCCGGGCTGAAGATCTCCTGGCTTTGAGCCCAAGGGCCGCGGTGAGCTCAGTCCTGCGGGGTTGACCGGCGGGAAAGCGTTCGGGCGTGCCTGACACAATGCTCTCGCCAGTGTCATGAATGTGCTGCGGGCTCGCCCCGCGGCACTTGACTCAACCACCGATTGCCGATGACCTTTGCGTTTTCCCCCCAGGACGAATCCGCCATGCGCATCGCGCTCGACCAGGCGCATAACGCGTGGCTGGTGGGCGAGGTGCCGGTGGGCGCGGTGATCGTGCGGGCAGGGCAGGTGATCGCCACGGGCTACAACCGACCGATCACGCAGCACGACCCCACCGCGCATGCCGAGATCGTGGCGCTGCGCCACGCGGCAACGTTGCTGGGCAACTACCGCCTGCCCGAGTGCGAACTGTTCGTCACGCTCGAGCCTTGCGCGATGTGCGCGATGGCGTTGATGCACGCCAGATTCAAGCGGGTGGTGTTTGGTGCGCTCGATCCCAAGACCGGAGCTGCGGGTTCGGTGGTCGATCTGTTCGCCCAGCCTCAGCTCAACCACCACACCCAGTTGCACGGCGGCTTGCTGGCCGACGATTGCGCCCAGGTGCTGCGCGACTTCTTTGCCGAACGCCGGCAGCAGTACCGCGAGCGGCGCGCTGCCTTGCCTGCGGAGATCGAGGACCTGATCGGCGTCAATGTGGCCGACATCCCCACCGGCGAGGCGTTTGAACTCGCGATGCCGCCCGAGCCCGTCTGATCGCCCATGAGCTCGCTTCACATCTACAGCCCCTCAGGCGTCGTTGCCCAGGCCCCGGTGCTGCGCCGCGCGGCCAAGCGTCTGGGTGCGCTGGGTTTCGAGGTGACCCTCGACGCCTCGGCGCTGGCCAAACACCAGCGCTTCGCCGGTGACGACGCGACCCGCCTGGCGGCCTTGCACCGGGTGGCCGCGGCCCGCCCCGATATTGCGATGGCCACCCGCGGCGGCTACGGCCTTTCGCGCTTGCTGGATGGCATCGACTGGGCGGCGATCAGCCGCAGCATCGAGGGCGGCACCCGCTGGGTGGGCCACAGCGATTTCACGGCGCTGCAGCTTGGCCTGCTGGCCCACGGCAAGGGCGCGGGCGCGGTCACCTGGGCCGGCCCCCTGGCCTGCGGCGACTTTGGCGGCGAGGCGGTAGACGACATCACCGAGCCGTGTTTCGTCGAGGCGATGGACGGCTCGCTGGAAGCAGTGGGCTTTCGCACCGAGGCGGGCTTTGACGGCCTGGCGGTGCGCGGCACGCTGTGGGGCGGCAACCTGTGCATGGTCAATTCGCTGCTCGGCACGCCGCATTGGCCCAAGGCGGCCGTGACCCGCGGCGGCGTGCTGTTTGTCGAAGACGTCAACGAGCACCCGTACCGCATCGAGCGCAGCTTGCTGCAGTTGCACCAGGCCGGCGTGCTCGACGCGCAAAAGGCGGTGCTGCTGGGCGAGTTCAGCGACTTTCGCAAGTCGCCGCTGGATCGCGGCTACACGCTGAAGTCCATGGTCAGCCACCTGCGCAGCGTCACCAAGACGCCCATCCTGACCGGGCTGCCCTTTGGTCATGTGCCCACCAAGGTGACGATGCCGGTGGGCGCGCGGGTGGAGTTGCTGGTGCAAGGCCGCGATGTCTTGCTGGGCTGGTGAGGGTGCAGGCCGTGGCTGAAGCCGTGATGCAGGCGATGAAGATGGCAATGGACATGGCGTGCTGCGTCTGGCGGCGCTTGACGTGGCTGCTCATCGGCGCGTGCTGCGTGGTGCTGGCCGGCTGCAACAACAACCCGTTGCCCGATGGCGCGGCGGCGTCGAACACGCTGTATTCGGCGGTGTCGGGCAGCTCTCCACGGCATCTGGACCCCACCGCTTCGTACTGGAGCAACGAGGCGGCCTACACCTACCAGATTTACGAGCCGCCCTACGGCTACCACTACCTCAAGCGGCCGTTTGAGCTGGTGCCCAAATCGGCGATGGTGGTGGCGCAGCCTCACTACATCGACAAGCACGGGCGGCCCTTGCCGGCCGATGCACCGGCTGCCGACATCGCCGAGAGCGTCTACGACGTGCCCATCAAGCCCGGCATCCTGTTCCAGCCGCACCCGGCGTTCGCGGTGGATGCCCAGGGGCGACACACCTACCACTCGATGAAGCCGGGTGATCTGGGCGACCGCCGCTCACCGTGGCAGTTCGAGCAGCTGGGCACCCGCGAACTGGTGGCCGACGACTTTGTCTACGCCATCAAGCGCCATGCCACCACCCGCATCACCACGCCGATTTACGGCATCTTTGCCGAGTACGTGCTGGGCCTGAAGGAATACGGCGACACCATCAAGTCCGAGGACGCCAAACTGCGCGCGGGCTT
>JBBAPK010000009.1:0-4574 GCA_040400875.1 Burkholderiaceae bacterium
CCCCGGAAGCCGGGTTGAGTGCCAGCCGCAACAGCACCCGCAAGCCGGCAGACGCAGGCGTTGCGGTTTGGCATGAACCCACGCCAACGGCGCACGTCGCCAGCAAAGCCACCCACACGGTACGGATGCGAACCATCAGAGCCACTCTAGGCTGAATGCCCGCAGTCAGGGGTGAGGGCGCTCACCGGCCGATCACCTGGACCATCTCGAGCACCTTGTTCGAGTAGCCCCATTCGTTGTCGTACCAGGCCACCACCTTCACGAAGGTCGAGTCCAGCGCGATGCCGGCTTCAGCGTCGAACACGCTGGTCATCGCCTCGCCGCGAAAATCGGTGGAGACCACCTTGTCGGTGGTGTAGCCGAGCACGCCTTTCATGGCACCTTCGCTGGCGGCTTTCATGGCCGCGCAGATGTCGGCGTAAGAGGCCGGCTTTTCAAGCTCGACTGTCAGATCGACCACCGACACGTCGCTGGTCGGCACGCGAAACGCCATGCCGGTGATCTTCTTGTTGAGCTCGGGAATCACCACGCCCACCGCCTTGGCTGCGCCGGTGCTGCTCGGGATGATGTTTTCGAGGATGCCGCGACCGCCGCGCCAGTCCTTGTTGCTCGGGCCGTCGACCGTCTTTTGCGTGGCGGTGGCCGCATGCACCGTGGTCATCAGGCCGCGCTTGATGCCGAAGTTGTCGTTGAGCACCTTGGCCACCGGGGCCAGGCAGTTGGTGGTGCAGCTGGCGTTGCTGACGATGGCCTGGCCGGCGTAGGTCTTGTCGTTGACGCCGTAGACAAACATCGGCGTGTCGTCCTTGCTGGGCGCGCTCTGGATGACCTTCTTGGCGCCGGCATCGATGTGCTTGTGGCAGGTGTCCTGGGTCAGGAACAAACCGGTGGCTTCAACGACCACGTCAGCGCCGACCTCACCCCACTTCAGCTCGGAAGGGTCCTTCACCGCCGTCAGGCGGATGCGCTTGCCGTTGACGATCAGCGTGTTGCCATCGACCGCGATATCGCCCTTGAAGCGGCCATGCACGCTGTCGTACTTGAGCATGTAGGCGAGGTAGTCGGGCTCGAGCAGGTCGTTGATGCCGACGATCTCGATGCCGGGGAAGTTTTGAACCGCAGCGCGGAACACCATGCGTCCGATGCGGCCGAAGCCGTTGATGCCTACCTTGATGGTCATGGGAGTTTCCTCAGTTTTGAATTCTTCGGGGGTGCGGCATCAGCCGCGCAGCGCGCGCAGCACCGTGGCGGCCACGTTCTCGGCGGTGAAGCCGAAGTGCTTGAACAGCACCGGCGCAGGCGCCGATTCGCCGTAGGTGTCGATGCCCACCACGGCCGCACAGCCGTACTTCCACCAGCCGTCGGTCACGCCCATCTCGACGGCGATGCGCGGCACGCCACGGCCTTTCGAGTTGCACAGCATCACGCTGGCCTGATAGGCGCGGGACTGGCGATCGAAGACCGACGTCGAGGGCATCGAGACCACGCGCACGGCCACCTTCTTGGCGGCCAGCAACTGCTGCGCGTGCAGCGCCAGGCTGACCTCAGAGCCGGTGGCGATGATCACCGCCTGCGCCTTTTTCTTCAGCCCGACTTCACTCGGCTCGGCCAGCACATAGGCCCCCTTGGCGATGTCGTCGAGGCCGCTCTTGGGCGCGTAGGGCAGGTTGTGGCGCGACAGGATCAGCGCGGTCGGGCGCTGGCGGTTTTCCAGCGCGCAGGCCCAGGCGATCGCGGTCTCGGCGGTGTCGGCCGGACGCCAGACATCGAGCCCCGGCATCAGGCGCAGCGATGCCAGCTGCTCCACCGCCTGATGGGTCGGACCGTCTTCGCCCAAGCCGATGCTGTCGTGCGTGAATACGTGCACCACGCGCAGCTTCATCAGCGCGGCCATGCGCAGCGCGTTGCGGCTGTAGTCGCTGAAGGTCAGGAAGGTGCCGCCGTAGGGAATGAATCCGCCGTGCAGCGCCACGCCGTTCATCACCGCAGCCATGCCGAATTCGCGCACGCCGTAGTTGATGTGGCGCCCGCCGTTGCTCGCGCCATCGGTGCCAAAGCGCAGCGCCGGGGTGTGGCTGGTGTTGGTGAACACCGAGCCGGTCAGATCGGCGCTGCCGCCGAGCAGTTCGGGCAAGGCCTGAGTAAACGATTCGAGCGCCATCTGGCTGGCCTTGCGGCTGGCCACGGTGGCGGCCTGGGTGTGCGCGGCCAGCGCGGCGTCGACCGCCACCTGGGCGAAGTTCTTCGGCAGGTCACCGGCCGCACGGCGCACGTACTCGAGCGCGAGTTGCGGATGCGCCTTGCCGTAGGCCTCGAAGGCGTCGACCCACTTCGTCTCGGCGGCCAGACCTGTGTGTCGCGCGTCCCACTGCTCGTAGGCCTGTTCAGGAATCACGAAGGGCTCGTGGCTCCAGCCCAGCGCTTCGCGGGTAAGCTTGATTTCATCGGGGCCGAGTGCTTCGCCGTGCGCCTTGGCGGTGCCAGCGCGGTTGGGCGAGCCGCGGCCGATGGCCGTCTTGCAGCAGATCAGCGTGGGCTTGTCGGACTGGCGGGCCTGGGTGATGGCGGCGTCGACCGCAGCCACGTCGTGGCCATCGACGTTGGCGATCACGTTCCAGCCGCAGGCGGCGAAGCGCTTGGGGGTGTCGTCGATGAACCAAGGCGCCACCGCGCCGTCGATGCTGATGCCGTTGTCGTCGTACAGCGCGATCAGCTTGTTCAAGCGCCATGCGCCGGCCAGCGCGCAGGCTTCGTGGCTGATGCCCTCCATCAGGCAGCCGTCGCCCATAAACACATAAGTGTGGTGATCAACGATGGTGTGGTCGGGACGGTTGAATTCGGCGGCCAGCTGCTTTTCAGCCAGTGCCATGCCCACCGCGTTGGCGAAGCCTTGACCGAGCGGGCCGGTGGTGGTCTCGACACCCGGTGTCACGCCCATTTCAGGGTGTCCCGGCGTCTTGCTGTGCAGCTGGCGAAAGTTGCGCAACTCGCTCATCGGCAGGTCATAGCCCATGAGGTGCAGCACCGAATACAGCAGCATCGAGGCGTGGCCGTTGCTGAGCACGAAACGATCGCGGTCGGCCCAGTGCGGGTTGCCGGGGTTGTGCTTGAGGTGGCGGCCCCACAGGGCCACGGCCATTTCGGCCATGCCCATGGGCGCGCCGGGATGGCCGGAGTTGGCCTGCTGCACGGCGTCCATCGCCAGCGCGCGAATGGCGTTGGCCATCAGGGATGAGTTGGTTTCTGAGGCATTGGCAGCCATGCGGATCCCTGACTTGAAGCAGTTGAAAAGCCGCTGATTTTAGGCCGGGCTCGATAATCAAACTCATGCCAACGCCCCCGCCGAGCGCCGAAATTCGCCCGCTGAAAGCCATCGTGCTGGCGGCTGGGCGTGGCGAGCGCATGCGACCGCTCACCGACGCCACGCCCAAGCCCTTGCTGAAGGTCCACGGCAAGCCGCTGATCGAGTGGCATCTCGAAGCGCTCGCGCGCGACGGCGTGCGCGAAGTGGTCGTCAACGGCGCCTGGCTGGAGCAGCAGCTGGTCGACACGCTGGGCAATGGCTCGCGCTTCGGCCTGACGATCAGTTATTCGCTGGAAGGGCGCGACCACGGCGGCGCGCTCGAGACCGCCGGCGGCATCGCCAAGGCGCTGCCGCTGCTGTGCGATGCGAACGACCCCACGGCGCCCGACGCGTTCTGGGTGGTCTCGGGCGACATCTACGTGCCCGGCTTTCGCTTCGATGCACAACTGGCGCAAGAGTTTGCGGCAGGTGATCGGCTTGCTCACCTGTGGCTGGTGGACAACCCGCCCTACCACCCGACGGGCGACTTCGGGCTCGACACCCAAAGCCTGGCGCTCAGCGGCGAGGCCGCGGCGCATGGCGAGCGCTGGACCTACGCCAACATCGCCATGTGCCGCGCCGGCCTGCTGGCGCCGGTGCCGCCGGGTGGCCGCGCCGCGCTCGGACCGATCCTGCACGCGGCCATGCGCGATCGGCGCATCAGCGCCGAAGTGTGGCGCGGGGCTTGGGAAAACCTCGGCACGCCAGCACAGCTCGACGCGCTGAACGCGGCGGCCTGAGGCGCGCTCAGACCGCCGTGTCGGCCGCACCCGGGCTGCGGTTGACCTCGACCGACACGTGCACCAGCGAGGGGTAGCCGGCCAGCCGCTCGCGGTAATCGGCCGGTGACAAGGGCTCGGCCGCCACCACGCAGACGATGGCGGCATGGTGCTTGCGGCCCACGCGCCACACATGCAAATCGGCCACCCGCGCGTCGGCATCGGACTCGATGGCCTGACGGATCTGCACGGTCAGCGGGTGATCCATCTCGCGGTCGAGCAGCACGGCCGCGGTCTGGCGCAGCAGCCCTGTCGCCCACACGCCGATCACCACCGCGCCCAGCACGCCCACCAGCGGATCGAGCCACCACCAGCCCAGCCACAGCGCCGCGCCCAGCGCAGCAATAGCCAGCACCGAGGTGAAGGCATCGGCCAGCACGTGCACGTAGGCCGCGCGCAGGTTGAGATCCTGTCCGGAAGCCAGCGGCGTCGAGCCCGCGGCCTCAGCGTGG
>JBBAPK010000009.1:4674-62548 GCA_040400875.1 Burkholderiaceae bacterium
CGTGGTCGTGGTCGTCGTGGGGGGCGTGGCCGTGGTGGTCATGCGAATGGCCGTGGCCCTCGCCGGCGTGACCGTCGGCACCATGCAGCAACCACGCCGACAGCAAGTTGATGACCAGCCCGATCACCGCCACCCACAGCGCGGTCCCGGCATCGATGGGCTCGGCACGCCACAAGCGCAGCGCCGACTCGAAAGCGATGCCCACGGCCACCATGGCCAGCACCAGCGCGCTGGCAAAGCCGCCGAGCACCTCGATCTTCCAGGTGCCGAAGGCGTAGCGCGAGTCGCCCGCGTGGCTGCGCGCGAGCGCATAGGCCACCGCGGCCACACCCAGGGCCAGCGCATGCGTGCCCATGTGCCAGCCATCGGCCAGCAAGGCCATCGAGCCTGTCCACCAGCCGCCAAAGATCTCGGCGACCATGGTGATCAGCGTGATCGCGAGTACTGCGCGCGTGCGCGCCTCGCCGCTGCGGTTGCCCCTGTCGAAGGCGTGGTCGTGCTGCCAGGCGCTGAGGTCGTGGTCTGCCATGGGTGAAATCCTTGGTTGCCGGGCCGGCTCAGGCACGCGACGTTTGATGAAAAACAACGCAGGAGCTGTCGTTTGCAGGCATTGTTCACTCAGCGGGCGCCGACACATCATGCAGACCGCTATTTCACTGACGGCTCGCACCTCGGGGCCATCTTTTCACCGTAGTTCAAGCATGTTCTGCAATTTCTGCGGCCCTGGAAGGCCCAGCCTGTTCCCCACCAAAAAAGAGTCGGCCGAGGCCAAGAAGCTGCTTCCGAGCCACATCCTGGACATCGTCACCGCGATGCAGCCGGCGGTCATCAAGGCCATGGCCGGCAAGGACGGCAGCATGCTGGATCGCGCCATCGTCGAGAACGTGATCGTGCAGAAGCTGGCCCTGCAGTGATTGAGGCTGGTTGGAGCCGCGCCGTGCGTGGCTATAGTGGCCGCATGAACCCTTCCAGCTTCATCGCACGCCGCTCGCATCTGGCTCAACTGCTGCAAATGCAAGGCGGTGGCGTGGCCTTGCTGCCCACGGCGCCCGAGCGCCAGCGCAACTCTGACACCAGCCACCCCTACCGCCACGACAGCCACTTCCACTACCTGAGCGGCTTCAATGAGCCCGAAGCGTGGCTGCTGCTGCGCAGCGACGGTCACTGCACGGTGTTCTGCCGCGCGAGCCACCCCGAACGCGAGATCTGGGACGGCCGCCGGCTGGGCATCGACGCGGCGCCGCAGGCGCTGGGTGTGGACGCCGCGCTGCCCGTCGAAGCCCTCGACGAGACGATGGCATCCGTGCTGGCCGACCAGCGCGCGGTGTGGTTCCCGTTTGGGCGTGGTGCAGAGCTGCACACGCGGGTTGCGGGCTGGGTCGCCCAGGTGAGATCGCGCGAGCGCAGCGGCATCGAATGCCCGACTCAACTGCATGACCTGCACCCGCTGGTGGCCGAAATGCGGCTGCTCAAGGATGCAGACGAGCTCGCCACCATGCGGCGCGCCGCGGCCATTTCGGCCGGAGCGCACCTGCGCGCCATGCGCTACTGCGCGCAGCGGTTTCGCGAAGGCGCCACGGCCCTGCCCGAGTACGAGATCGAAGCCGAGCTGCTGCATGAGTTCCGCCGTCACGGCTCGCAAAGCCCGGCCTACCCCAGCATCGTGGCAGCCGGTGCCAACGCCTGCGTGCTGCATCACGCGGCGGGCACGTCCGAGCTGCGAGCAGGCGAGCTGTGCCTGATCGATGCGGGCTGCGAGCTCGATGGCTATGCCAGCGACGTCACGCGCACCTTTCCGGCCGATGGGCGATTCAGCGCGCCGCAGCGCACGCTTTATGAACTGGTGCAGGCCGCGCAGCAAGCCGCCATCGAAGCCACCCGGCCAGGCGCGCGTCAACGCGATGCACACCACGCTGCGGTGCGCGTGCTGGCGCAAGGCATGCTCGACGTGGGGCTGCTGTCGCGCGATGTGCATGGCGATGTCGATGCGGTAATCGAAAGTGCTGCCTACCGACAGTTCTACATGCACGGAACCGGGCATTGGCTCGGGCGCGACGTGCACGATGTGGGCGACTACATGGCGCTTGACGAAGCGCCCGTCGAGCAGCCCGACGGGCTTGGCGGCACCGTGGTCAAGCGCCCTTCGCGCTTGCTCCAAGCCGGCATGGTGGTGACGCTGGAGCCGGGCCTGTATGTGAGGCCGGCGGCCGACGTGCCGGAGCATTTCTGGCACATCGGCGTTCGCATCGAAGACGACGCGGTGGTCACCGCCGACGGCTGCGAGCTGATCAGCCGCGGCGTGCCGGTGGCGCCCGATGCCATCGAGGCATGGATGCGCGGCTGAGCGACGGCCCTTGCGGCTGGCGGTCTGAGGCTGGCCGCGCTGCAGGTGATTTCGCCTTTGAAATCGGCGCTCACACGACAGATGATGTTCGGCCGGCGCTGACTTCAGCGCCGCCAACGCCGCTCGCGTGATGCCCTTCACGGCAGCCATCGCACGAAGTCACGCCACGCCGCAGCTGTGGCAGTTAAATTCACCGCACTCCCCTTGCTTCTGGTGGTGCGCCCCATGGCCCGACCTGCCCCCGCTTCGCCTTCCAGGCTGCTGGACGAACCCGCCAACGACCGTCTGGTGCCGATCTACCTGCTGGTCATGCTGGCGCTGGTGATCGGCCTGACCTCGGGATTGGCCATCGGCATGTCCTCGTTCAAGTTCGACCCGTGGCTGCCCAGCAGCCGGCCCACACCGTCTTACATCGAGTCGGGCACGGTGCGCGCGACCACCAGCGACGGCACCACCGTCACCGCGCGGGTGGCCATCGATGTGCGCAACCCGGACACCCGGGCTGTGCTCGAAAAAGAGCGCGATCAGGTGGCGCTGATGCTGCAAAACAGCGTCGGCGTGCAGCCCTACGAATCCATCCTCGGCGCTTCGGGCATGACGCAGATTTCAACCAACATGCGCACCCAGCTCAATCAGTTTCTCGAGTCGCGTCAGGTCGGGCCGATCCACGACGTCATGATTCAGGACCTGCTGATCAAAAAGCGCTGAGTGCGCGCCGGTGCGCCAGCGCCGGCAGCTGTGACCTCACCGAGGCCAGCCTTTGCAGGTCCAGCTCGGCGATCACCACTGCCTCGCCTTCGGGCTGCACGGCCAGCACCTCGCCCCACGGATCGATCACCATGCTGTGGCCCCAGGTGCGGCGTCCGTTTTCATGCAGACCGCCCTGGGCTGCAGCGATCACGTAGCACTGGTTTTCCACCGCACGGGCGCGCAGCAGCAGCTCCCAATGCGCCTGGCCGGTGGTGTGGGTGAATGCCGAGGGCACCGGCAGCAGATCACAAGGTGGCTGCCCGGGCTGCGCCATCAGCGAGCGATACAGCTCCGGAAAACGCAGGTCGTAGCAAATGCTCAGGCCCACGCGCAGCGGCCCGCCGATGCCGCCAGACGGCGCGCTGAACGCCACCGGCTGGCTGCCCGCGCGCAGCACCCGGCCTTCGTCATAGCGCTCGCGGCCGTTGTCAAAGCAAAACAGGTGCAGTTTGTCGTAGCGCGCCGCCAAGGTGCCATCGGGCGCATAGACGCAGCAACTGTTGAACACCCGCTCGGGGTCGTCACCGCGCAGCGGCAAGGTGCCGCCAATCACCCACACCGAATGCCGCCGGGCGGCATCGGCCAGCATCTGCTGGATCGGGCCGGACCCGGGCACCTCGGCGATGGCCAGCTTGTCGCGGTCGCTGTGGCCCATCAGGCAAAAATACTCGGGCAGCGACACCCAGGCGGCCCCCGCGGCGGCGGCCTCGGCGATCAGCCGTGTGGCGCTGGCCAAGTTGCGCTCGAGGCTGGGCGTCGACACCATCTGCAAGGCGGCGATCTTCATGGCTTTTCGCTGCGGGATTCGACGGCTGCGGAAGCTGGCGCTGAGGCCGCAGGGGTGTCGCTGCCGGATTTACGTTCGATTTGATCGACCTTGGGATCGGTCCAGGTGCCGGTGACGCTGAATTCGCGGGTGTTGGCCGCAGCCAGCGGCTTGCCCAGCACGTACTGCGCCAGAAAGCTGGCCAAGCCGATGGCAGGGTTGATGGCCGCCACGGCCAACGCGGCGCCACCGGCACTGATCTCGGGGATCACGGCCACGCGCAAATCCTGGGTTTCCTTGTCGATGTCGGCCTGACCCTCCATCAACACCACTGCCTGCACGCCGCGCATGCGCAGATTGCTGGTGTTGGCCAGGCCCTGGGCGATCTGGACGTCGCCGGTGACGTCGTCAAAGGCAAATCCCTTGTCAAAGACGTCGCGGAAGTCCAGCGTCAGGCGGCGCGGCAGCGCTTGCAGGCTGAGCACGCCGAGCAGCCGGCCCACCCCGGGCTCGACCTTCAGAAACTGGCCTGAGGCGATCGCCAGGTTGATCTGCCCCGACAGGCTGGGGAAGTCCAGCGACATCGGCGAGCCCAGCCAGGCAACCTGCCCGGACATGGCGCCCTTGCCGCCGCGCAGCACTTTGCCGTAGCCCAGCCGCTGCAGCAGCGCGCCGCTGTCGTTGAGGTCGAGCTTGAAGTCGAACTCGACGCGGCGCGCGCTGGCTGGCAGGGCCGCCGCCGTGGTGGCTGCGGACGCCGCCCAGGTGCCGCTGGCCGAAAGCCGGGCCTCGGGCGTGGTCAGCGCCAGCCGCGTCAGTCGCCATTCGCGCGGCTGCGAGCGCGGGTCGGCCGACGGATCGCCGGCCTGCCGGTTCACCGCTTCCAGCTCGAGCCGCCCGAGCGACTTGCCACGTAGGTTGAAGTCCTCCACGACCACGTCGAGTCCGGGCACCGTGAGCACGCCCGGGCTCAGCAGGTTTTCGACCGGAGCGCCGTCCTCGCCGGCTCGCGGCAGCGACAGCCGGCTCAAACGGGCATAGATGCGCCCCGCCGAGCCAGGGCCGGCTCGCGGCGGTCGATATTCGACGTATCCGCTGGCCTGCTCAGCGTCGAGGGTGGCCCGCCACCAGGGGCCGTCCTGGGACAGCCCCGCCACCAGGTGGTTCCACCGAAAGCTGCCGTACTGCAGCTCGTCGACGCGAAGGCCGATCGAGGTGGGGAAATACCCAGCGCCATCGCCGGGTGTCGAGCCAGCCGCTGATGACGCGGGCAGCTTCATGCCTTCGATCAGGCGCTCCCAGGCCTCGACATTGACCTTGCCCAAATTGAGCACGGCTGCCACGCCCGATGCGCTTTGCGGCGCGGGCTCCAGCACGCCCACGCCGCCGCGCAGCACGCGCGGGCTGTCACCGGACACGTCACGCAAATACTGGAGCTGCAACAAGCTGCCCAAATCGAAACGCAGGGTGTCGCGCGCCGGGCCGCTGGTGTCGGCCACGGGCGACAGCTGAAAGCGCAATGGCAGCGACGCTTCGGCTGACTTTTGAAACGGCGCGGGCAGGTCGCTTGCCAGGCCGACCAGGTTGCTGGTGACCAGCAATTCGGTCTTGCCACGCAGCAAGTTGATGGCCAATCGATACGGCGTTTGCCCGCTGAAAGAAGCCGCCACACGTGAGACCGCCGAGCCAGCCACATCGCTGCTGCGGCGCAGGCCTTCGGCGGTGGCGGTGCCCTGGGCGACGAAGCGCATCGATCCATCGGGCTGCACGCCCCCGTCGATGGCCACATCGCCGCCCAACGCTCGCGCGGCACCGCCGACGATGGACAAGCCCTTTTGCGTGAAGTCGATGCGCCCGCGCGTGGCTGCGAGCAGCGGTAAGTCAGGCCGCAAACGCAACTCGCCGCCGCCTAGCGTGACGCTGCCGCGCACGGTGGACGCATCGGTGTCGTCCACGGGTATCGACAGCGCCAGCTTGAGCTCGGCGTTGCCGCTGGCCGTGGCCTGACTGAGCGCATGGCCCGTCCAGGCGCCCAGCGGAGAGTCGTTCATGAAGCGCAGCATGTCGACCGTGGCTGCGCGCCCGGCCCCTTCGAGCTGCACCACCGGGTGGTGGCTCAGGGTTTTGATGCCGCCACGCACGCCACTCAGCCTGATGCCTTGCAGTCGCCCTTGCGCGTTGCGAAGTTCCATCGAATCGCGATCGAAGATCAGCTCGCTGCTCAGGTCTTCGAGCATCGGCCACGGCGAGATGTAGGCGGGCTGGCCTTCGGTGGCCGGCCTGCTGGGCACATAGGCCAGGTTCAGGCCTTCGACCTGCGCGGTGATGTTGAACTCACCTTGCTTGCCGTCGCGCGGCTGCTCGAACGGGAAGTCGTTCAGATCGCCCTTGACACGAAAAGCCAGCTGCGGAATCCTTCCTCCGCGCACGGCGTGGCTGACGTAGCTGCGGGAATCGACCATGCTCAGCGGCAAATAGCGAACCACACGCGTGCCGACCACCTGATTGAGCGTGCCTTCGATGTCGAGCAGCCCGGGAAAGCGAGGAGCGCCCGACTGGCCCACGCTGCCACCGGTAGACCAGCTGCCGCGCAAGTCGGCCTGCAGGTCGGCGTTGGCGAACTGCATGCCCTTGATCTGCACCGACACCGGCGGCGGCTCGCCCGCGGCGTGCGCGCCGATGCGCCAGCTCATCTGGGCGCTCAGCCGGTCGAGCGGCAACACGGGTTCTTCGAACACGCCGGGCAATTCGAGCGATCCGTTGAGCATCGACGCCCTGATGTCGCCGCCGCGCTCGTCGGCGTTGAGTTCAATGTCAGCCTGACGTACCCCGGGTCGACCGGTTTGATCCGGCTGCGGCGCCGGTTTGGCGTTGAGCGCCAATCCCTTGAGCGACACGCGCAGCTTGTAGTGCGCCGGCAGCTCCCCGTCTCGGGACGCTGCGCCTGCGTTGCGCGCCGGCGCGTCGTCCCAGCGCAGGCTCAAGCCTTCGGCGGTGCCCTGCGGGTCGAGGTCGCTCAAACGCTCGCGAAGCGCCGCATCCACCGGCAGGCGCTGGGTCAACCGCGACATCAGCGCCAGGTCCAGCCGCTCGGCGCTCAATTCGCCACCGCTCACGCGGCCATCGGCTTGCTGACGCAAGCTCAGCGTGATGTTGCTGGCGGGCCAGCGCACACCATCGCCGGTGAGAAAGCCAAAGCGGCTGGCAGCAAACTCGCCGCCGGTGTCGGTCTGCCTGGCGCTGAGGCGGCCGGTGACTTCGCTGAACCACATCGGCTCGAGGCCGGGACGCAAGCGAAACGACACATCGCGCAAGGCCACGTCAAGGCTCAGCGACTCGGCGCGTCCTTCGTCGAGCTCGACCCAGGCACGCACCGCGCCTTGGCCCTGATCCAGATCGAACGGCAAGGTGGCGTGCTGGCGCAAGGTGCCGACGTCAGCGCGCGGAAGGTCGGCATAGGCCGTTCCCTGCCAGCGCTTCCAGTCGCCACTGTCAGCGAGCAGCGGCTGCGTGAACTGGGCCATCAGCGTGAAGCGCTCACCCCACTCTGGCGGCGGCGTGGCATCGATGCGCATCTCGTGCTTGAGCAAGGAGTTGCGCACCACCAGCTGCACGTCGGTCAGCGTCAGTGGCGCGGCCGAGTGCAACTCATCGACCCAGCGCAACGTGCCGCCGCGAATGGCGAACTCATGCTGATCGAAGAACCAGTTGGCCAGCGCCGGATCGCCATCGCCGGGCCCGCTGAAATCAAGGCCGGCGACGAACAGGTGGCCCGCCTTGTCGCGATGCATCTCGAGGTAGGCGCCCTCAATGACGAGCTGCTCGAAGAGGTTTTGCTGCGTCAGCACGGCATGCACCGACAAGGCGGCCATCACGCGCGGCAAGCGCAGCGCCAGCACGCCCTGCGCGTCAAAGACCTCGACGTTTCTCAGCTCCAGCGCGGGCGCCAGACCGCCCGAGGTCACGATGATCTCGCCGATGCGAACCGGGTGGCCGAGCATGCGGCTCGCGCGCTGCTCGATGGGCGCTCGCCAGCGATCGATGTGCGGCAAAATGACCCAGTGCAAAGCCGCCCAGATCAGCACCAGCAAACTCCACGCTGCGACCAGCAGGTAGCCGAACAGCCGCACCACGCGCACCCACCGTTGCTCGTTGGCGCCTTGGGCGTCGGAAATTTCGGCTGGAGTGTCGGTGTCTGTGGCGAGCATGAAAAGCGTGGGTTCCGAAGCAATCTAGCACAGCACCTGCAGCACCCATGGGCTCGCTGACCGGTACGACAGCCTCGGCAAACGCAGACCACAGCCGGTTTGTGCAGCGCATCCGCCGCCGCTATGGCGACGAGCTGGCGCTCTTGCCTGCGGGCCTGCCACGCGCTGCAGTGATCGCTGATTTGGTTCAGCGGCTGCACGACGCGGGCCGCTCACTGGCCAGCGCGCTGCGCGTCACGCGGCAACTGGTGCTTGAGCGGCTGGCGGTGCTCGACATCGAGCAAGGCGCAACGGTCGAAGACGTCACGCTGGCGATGAGCGAGCTGGCCGAAACAGCGCTCGACATCGCGCTGCGGCAAGCACTGGCCGAACACGACGAGCGCCATGGCCCGCCACTGGACGCCGCCGGCAAGCGCATCGAGTTCTGGGTGATCGGCATGGGCAAGCTTGGCGGGCGCGAGCTCAACGTGTCGTCCGACATCGACCTCATCTACCTTTACGAAGACGGTGGTCACACGCATGGCACGCTGCCAGTCAGCGCTCACGAGTACTTCTCGCAGGTGGCGCGCACTTTGTACACGTTGATCGGCGACACCACCGAAGACGGCTTTGTCTTCCGGGTCGATCTGGCGCTGCGCCCCAACGGCAACTCTGGCCCGCCCGTGGTGAGTCTGCCCATGCTCGAGGAGTACCTGCAGGCTCACGGGCGGGAGTGGGAGCGTTTTGCCTGGCTCAAGGGCCGTGTGGTGGCTCCGCGCGAGCGCGAGGAGACGCCCGCCTTGCTGTCGCTCTACAGCACGGTCAACGCCTTCGTTTTTCGCCGCTACCTGGACTACGGCGTCTTCGAGGGCCTGCGCCAGCTGCACCACAAGGTGCGTGAAGAAGCGCAGCGCCGAGCCGCCGGGCGCCCCGAGCGTGCCAACGACGTCAAGCTCTCGCGCGGCGGCATCCGCGAGATCGAGTTCATCGTGCAGTTGCTGCTCATCGTGCGCGGCGGGCAGTTCCCGGAGATCCGTACGCGCTCAACGCTCAAGGCGCTCGCCAAGCTGGCCGAGCGCGGGCTGATGAAGCCGGCCAGCGCGGCCCGGCTGGCCGAGGCCTATGTCTTTTTGCGCAGACTCGAGCACCGCATCCAGTTTCTCGACGACCAGCAGACCCACCTGCTGCCCAGCGCCGATGGCGACCTGCGCTGGATCGCGCGCAGCATGGGGCTGAACCGCACCACCGATGCGTGCGAACTGCTGCTGCTGTGGTGCGAAACGCGCGAGTTCGTCGCCACCGAATTCGACGCGCTGCTGCACGAAGGTCAGTCGGACGCGCCGGCCAGCAATGGCACGAGCTGCCGCGGCTGCGTGCCGGCCTTGCCCGCGCTCGACAGCCCCGAGCTGGCCGCGCGGCTGCCCGACGAGCTGGCCACGCGGGTCAAGGCGTGGTGCGAGCTGCCCAAGGTGAAGCTGCTTCGTGACGACACCCGCGCCAGGCTGGCCAAGCTCATCGTGCGCACCGCCGATGCGGTGCAAACCCAGACCTGCACGCTGGAGGCTTCGGGGCGCTTCATCGACTGGCTGGAGTCTTTGCTTCGCCGCGAAAACTACATCGCGCTGCTGGTCGAGCGACCGCCGGTGCACCACCGGCTGCTGCGCATGCTCGATGGCACCTGCTGGCCGGTGCGTTACCTGATGCGGCACCCCGGCGTCATCGACGAGCTGGCCGACGAGCAGTTGCTGCATGGCCGCTTTGACGCGGCCGAATTCACCGCCGGTCTGGACGCACGCTATGCGACCTGGCACCGCTCGGGCGAAGTCGACGAAGAAGCCTTGCTCGACACCCTGAGGCGCGCTCACCACGCTGAGGTGTTTCGCACACTGGTGCGTGACATCGAAGGGCACATCAGCGTCGAGCAGGTGGCCGACGATCTGTCGGCGCTGGCCGATGCCACGCTGTCTTGTGCCCTGCGCTGGGCCTGGCGGCACCTGAAACAAGCGCACCGCGAACAGCCTCGGGTGGCCGTCATCGGCTACGGCAAGCTCGGCGGCAAGGAGCTGGGCTACGGCAGCGACCTTGACGTCGTTTTCCTCTACGACGACGCGGACGAGCACGATCGGGATCGCGCCAGCGAGGTCTATGCCGCCTTCGTGCGCAAGCTGATCGGCTGGTTGACGGTGCGCACCTCGGCCGGGGAGCTGTTTGACATCGACACCGCGCTGCGGCCCAACGGCGCATCGGGTTTGCTGGTGACCTCGATCGCGAGCTTCGAGAAGTACCAACTCGGCCGCGGCAGCAACACCGCATGGACCTGGGAGCACCAGGCCCTCACGCGGGCTCGGTGGTGCGCTGGTGACACCTCGCTGATCGCACCGTTCGAGGCGGTGCGTCGCGCTGTGCTGGCCGCACCACGCGACGCTGCAGCCTTGCGCGGCGAGGTGCAGGCCATGCGCGAAAAACTGGCCGCCGCCCATGCGGCGCCCGACGACGTCTTTGACGTGAAGCACAGCGCGGGCGGCATGCTCGATGTGGAGTTCACGGTTCAATTTCTGGTGCTCGCCCACAGCAGACAGCACCCCGAGTTGCAGCCTGATGTGGGCAACATCGCCTTGCTGCAACGCGCTGAGGCGGCGGGGCTGCTGAGCGCGGGCGTGGGTATGGCAGCGGCCAACGCCTATCGTGACTTGCGTCGCGCGCAGCACCTGGCACGCCTGGACGAGCGGGCACCGCGCGTGCCGCCGCAAGAGCTGGCTTCTCAAAGAGCGGCCGTGCTTGAGCTGTGGCGCTTGGTGTTCGGCTGATCCGTGAGCGGCGGCCCACCGCAAGCCAGCCAGCCCGCAATCGCAGCGGCCGACTCAAAAAACCGCGCATCTTCATCAGCGCGGCGCTGGCCCGCTGCGGCATGGACATGGGCTGCGCTGGCGGTCACGCTGGGCTTGGGTTCTCTGGTCGTCTTCGGTCTTGAGCGCTGGGGCGGCGCGAGCGATTGGCGGCCCTCGCTTGCGCTCGATTGGCAGCCGTCACTCAGCGGCTCGCAACCGTGGCGCGCCTGGAGCGCTGGCCTGGTGCATTTCAGCGAGCTGCACCTGGCGGCCAACCTCGCCGGCTGCGTGCTGGTGGCCGCGCTGGGCCTGGCCACACGGGTGCCCACTCGCAGCGTGGTGGCCTGGGCACTGGCCTGGCCCGCGTTGCACCTCGGGCTGTGGGTGCAGCCCGCGCTGACGCACTACGGCGGGCTGTCTGGCGTGCTGCATGCCGGCGTGGCGGTGGTGGCGGTGCACCTGCTGCTGCGCCGGTCGCGCGCGCAGAGCCGCATCGGCGTGCTGGTGCTGGCTGGATTGGCGATGAAACTGCTGGGCGAGGCACCGTGGGCCGGTGTCATCAGCCACCCGGCGGGCTGGGACGTGGCCGTGGCGCCGCTCGCGCATGTGAGCGGGGTTCTGGCCGGTTTGGTCATGGCCGGGCTGGCCGAAGCGTTGCATTCGGGCTGGAACTGCGTGCGCGAGGCGCTGGGCGCGATCGACGCCCACGACTGACGCCACCGGCCTGAGCTCAGCCGCGAATGCGTTTGACCAATGCGGTGGTCGAGTGGCCGTCAACAAAGGGCAGCGCACAGGATCGCCCGCCCCAGCTGCGCACGAGCGCGGTTTCGGCCAGCGTCTCGATGTCGTAGTCGCCACCCTTTCCGTACCACTGCGGGCGCACGCGCTTGAGCAGCTCGGCAGGTGTGGCTTCGTCGAAGATCACCACCAGGCTGACGCTCTCGAGCGCGGCCAGCACACAGGCTCGGTCAAGCTCGGTGTTGAGCGGACGGCCGGGGCCCTTGCCCAGACGACGCGCTGACGCGTCGCTGTTGAGTCCGACCACCAGACTCGCCCCCAGTTCTCTGGCCTGTGCGAGACAGGTCACATGTCCGCGGTGCAGGATGTCGAAGACACCGTTGGTGAACACCACCGGCTGCGGCAAGGCCGCCACCCGCGTCTCGACGTCGCCGTGCGGGCAGAGCTTGTCGAACAGCGCGGCCAGAACGCGTCCTCGCCCAGCTCAGACGGCGGCGGGTTGCGCTGCCACCTTGGCGGCAGCAGCAGCCACCGAGGCGGTGACTTCCTTGCGGAAGCGGTTGAGCTCTTGGACGGTGGCAAAGCTGCGCTCCATGAGCAAGCTCATGTTGTGCAGGATGCGGTCGACCACCTTGCCTTCCCACACCGCGTCGAACTGGATCTGGCTGTCGAGCCAGGCCTCGAGCCAGATCGGATCGGGCAGACGGCTTTGCACCGTGTCGCGCGGGTACAGGCTTTCGTTGACGTGCAGATTGGTCGGGTGCAGCGCCTGCGCAGTGCGCCGCGCACTGGCCATCAGCACACCCACCTTGGCGAAGGCGGCACGCGCTTCATCGCCGAACTTGGTCATCGCGCGCTTCATGTAACGCAGGTAGGCGCCTCCGTGGCGTGCTTCGTCTCGCGCCAGCGTCTCGTAGATGGCCTTGATGACCGGCTCGTTGTGCCATTCGGCCGCACGGCGGTACCAGTGATTGAGGCGAATCTCGCCGCAGAAGTGCAGCATCAGCGTCTCCAGCGCAGGCGCCGGATCGAACTCGAAGCGCACCTCGTGCAGCTCTTCTTCGGTGGGCATCAGATCGGGCCTGAAGCGACGCAGGTATTCGATGAGCACCAGCGAGTGTTTTTGCTCCTCGAAGAACCACACGCTCATGAAGGCCGAAAAGTCGCTGTCGTCGCGGTTGTCGCGAAGGAACATCTCGGTGGCCGGCAATGCCGCCCACTCGGTGATCGCGTTCATCTTGATGGTTTGCGCCTGCTCTTCGGTCAGCGCGCTGGCATCGAAGGAGTCCCACGGGATGTCCTTGTCCATGTTCCAGCGCACGGCTTCGAGTTGCTTGAAGAGTTCGGGATAAAGCATGGTGGACATGGTGACAAAGCCTCTTGACAGATAAAAAATTTTAGTCGGGTTGACATGGCCACTCTCTGCGCAGGCCAAGGTCGCCGGGTTCACAGCGAGTCGAGGTCGTTCAGCAGCGCGCTGGCCGCCTCGCGCCGCCGCACGCGCTCGGCTGCGTCAAGCCGGGAAACATTGCGCGCCATCAACGCAGTGCGTGGGTTGGTTGCCAGTGCGACCTCGTGGCGATCGAGAAAGTTCCAGTAAAGCACGGTGTAGGGGCACAGCGGCTTGCCCGTGCCCTGCGCCGCCTTGGCGTCGGGTGCGTAGGCGCAGCCCCCGCAGTGGTTGCTCATGCGCTGGATGTAGGCGCCCGAAGCGACATAGGGCTTGCTGGTGAAGCGCCCGCCGTCGGCGTACAGCGCCATGCCGGCCACATTGGGCAGCTCGACCCACTCCACCGCGTCGACATAGACCGCGAGGTACCAGGCCGCCACCTGCTTGGGGTCAATTTCGGCGAGCAGGCCAAACAGGCCGGTCACCATCAGCCGCTGGATGTGGTGCGCGTAGCCGTACTGCAGCGTTTGCTCGATGGCGTCGCGCGCGCAGGCCATGCGGGTGTCACCGCTCCAGAACCAGCGTGGCAGCGCGCGCTGGTGTCCAAAGTGGTTGGCTTCGGCCATCCCGGGCATGTCCAGCCAGTAGACACCGCGGATGAACTCGCGCCAGCCCAGGATCTGCCGGATGAAGCCCTCGACGCCCGCCAGCGGTGCCCGCCCGGCGCGGTAAGCCTGCTCGGCCGCAGCGATCACCTCGCGCGGGTCGAGCAGATGCAAATTCAAGCTGCTGGCCAGCAGCGAGTGCCAGCCGAAAGGCGTACCCGCCCACATGGCGTCCTGATAGTCACCGAAATTCACCAGCCGCGATTCGATGAATGCGTCCAGCGCACGCAGCGCCTGCTCGCGCGTCACCGGCCACACGAAGTGCTCGAGCGAGCCCGGGTGATCGGCAAACAAGCGGGCCACATCGGCCAGTGCCGAGCGGGTCAGCGCGTCGGGCTCGAAAAACTCCGGTGGCGGAATCAGTCCCGGCCCGCCTTTCGGGTAGCCCTTTCGGTTGTCGGCGTCGTAGTTCCACTGCCCGCCTTCGGGCTGGTCGGTGTCGGTGGCGTCGAGCAAGACCCGGTGACGCCTGCGCATGTCGCGGTAGAAGTACTCCATGCGCAAGCTGGATTTGTCGGTCTTGCGGTACTTGCTTGCCCAGCGCGCGAAGTCGGCGCGCGAGCACAGGAAGTGCGGGTCCTCGATCAGCCTCAGCGGCACGCCGGCCTCACGGGCCGCGTCGGCGATGTCTTGCTGCAGCCGCCATTCGCCAGGCTCCAGCAGGCTCAAGCCCTCGGGCTGCAACCGTTGCAACTGCGCGGCCAGGCGGCCGACCAGCGTGGGCTCATCGCTGTCTTCAAGGCCGATGTACTCGACCACCAAGCCGCGCCCGCGCAGCGCATCGCGGCAGTGGCGCATCGCCGCGATGAACAGCGCAATGCGCGCCTTGTGGCTCCACACCCAGCGCGCCTCGCCAGGCGCTTCGATCATCAGCACACGGTCTTGCGACGGGTCGAGCCCCGCAAGCGCGGGGCTGTCCAGGCCGAGCTGGTCTCCGAGGACCAGCACGAGTTGGCGCACAGGGTGGCTCATGGGCGGGGCCGGGTTCGCTGAGCTTCGCTGCGGCAACGCTCACTGCAAAACTTCACGTCGGCCCAGTTCTTCGCCCAGGCGCGTCGCCAGGTCATCGCACGCGCGCACTGGACGCAGGGCTTTTGCGGCAACGCGGCCTTGTTGCCCCTAAACCCCGGGGTGGCAAGCTTCATGCGCTGCCGTGCCGCCAGCGCTCGACCTGGCTGCGGATGTCGCTGAGCAGGGACAGCGCGATCACGCCGCCGATGGTGCGCCTGTGCAGCACCGGCGAGGAGCCACCCACCCACAGTTCGGTGGTAGGCTCGAGCTTGCTGCGCAGTTCCGTCAGGCCCTCGACGACCTGATTCGGGTTCATGCACCCGGCGAAGCCCAAAGCCACGATGTCGCTCTTGTAAGCGGTGGCAGCCAGCGATATGTCCCACAGCGGCGTTTGTGCGCCCAAAGACACGCAACGCGCGCCCTCGAGCGTCAACAAGCACTCTGCGAGCAACAAGCCCAAGCTGTGGGGCTCGTCAGGCACGGTAGCCAGCAACACGCGAGGGCGGTCGCAGGCCGCAGCCTGCGGGATGTTGCTCAGCGCCACTCGCAAGATGCCGTACAGGCACTCGGTGTGGGCGTGTTCCTCGAAGATTTCGAGCTGCCCGCGCATCCAGGCGTCACCGACCATGGTGTTGAGCGGCACCACGACTTCCATGATGAAGCGCGACAGTCCGATGCGAGCCAGGCTGAGCAGCAAGCCGCGACGCAGCGCATCGATGTCATGCGAGCGCATCAGCGCGATGTAAGGTTTGAGGTCGGGCGCAGCCAGCCCCTTGCCGAGGGTCTGGGGCGAATCAACGGTGTTGTCGCTCAGGCGCTGGAGTTCGTCCATCGGCATGGGCACGAGCCGCCCGGGACGGTGGCCACCGTCCATCAGCCGCTTGACGATGCGCAGCTTTTCGACCTGCTCGAGCGGGTAGGCGCGCTCACCCGATCCATCGCGCTGGGGCGTGGGGAAGCCGTAACGGCGCTCCCAGATGCGCAGCGCGTCCTTCGAAAGCCCGGTGTCTCGCTCGACGGCGGCAATCGACAGGGTGAGCGTCTTCAAATCGCGGGCAGGATCGTTCATCTCAAAGTGTGCTTGCGGACATGGGGGCTAAAACTCCAGGGAATTTTCGAGCCGCTCAATCAGCGGGCTGCGGTTGTGCATCAGTATCGGGGTTTGCAGACAATTTGTGTAGGACAGTCTTTCGACATGGATGCTCTTTTGCCCTCGACGATGAAATTGCCAAGACGCCTGCTGGCGCTGGCGTTGATGGCCTGTGCGCTCAGCGCTCAGGCCGCCACCTGCCCTTCGCTGCTGGCGCGCGAGATGCCGCGACTCCAAGATGAAAAGCCGCAGTCGCTTTGCCAGTACGCCGGCAAGGTGGTTCTGGTGGTCAACACCGCCAGCTTTTGCGGCTTCACCTCGCAGTACAAGGGGCTCGAAGACCTTTACGCCAAATATCGCGCGAGAGGTCTGGTGGTGCTTGGGTTTCCGTCAAACGACTTTGGCTCTCAGGAGCCGGGCAGCAATGGCGACATCGCCAAGTTTTGCGAAGGCACCTTCGGCGTGAAGTTCCCGATGTTCACCAAGACGCGCGTGTCGACGCGTGCCGGGCCCGATGTCAACCCATTGTTCGCGGACCTCGAGCGCATCACCGGCTCGTCGCCGAAGTGGAACTTCCACAAATACCTGATTGCCCGCGACGGCATCACGGTGGAAAGCTTCAGCAGCCTGACCGGCCCGGACTCGTCTTCGCTCACGAGAACCATCGAAAAGCTGCTGGCACAGCCATGACGCCGAGTTTGTTGATCAAGACCCGAGCGTCGGCCTTTGCGGGTCGCAGCGCATGAGCGCCGACCTGCGAAGCGTTGCCGTCATCGGCTCGGGCATCTCGGGCCTGTCGGTGGCGCACGCACTTTCAGCGCACGCGCGGGTCACGCTTTTTGAAGCCGGCGACTACTTCGGTGGCCACACCCACACCGTTGACGTCACCCTCGACGGAGTGACGCACGGCGTGGACACCGGATTTCTGGTCTTCAACGAGCGAACCTATCCCAACCTGATACGGCTGTTTGACGAACTGCAGGTGCCCACGGCGCTGTCGGACATGTCGTTTTCGGTGCGGGTGCCTGACATCGATCTCGAGTGGAGCGGCAGCAACCTCGACAGTCTGTTCGCGCACCGACGCAACCTGGTGCGCCCGGCGTTCTGGCGGATGCTGGCAGACCTGGTGCGCTTCAACCGCATCGCCACGGCGATGGCCGAGCGCGGCGTCGGGTCGGCCTCGCACCCCAGCGGCGAGGCGCTGCAGTCGATCGGCGAGTTTCTGGATCACCACCGCTTCAGCACGGTGTTTCGCGACTGGTATTTCCTGCCGATGATCGGCTGCATCTGGTCGTGTCCGACCGATCAGATGCTGCGCTTTCCGATCGACACGATGATCCGGTTTTGCCACAACCACGGCCTGATCCAGATCACCAACCGCCCGCGCTGGTTCACGGTGCGTGGCGGCGCACGCGGCTATGTCGAGCGCTTGCTGAAGCACATTCCAGATGCAAGGCTGAACACACCGGTGCGCAGCGTGCGCCGACTTCGCGATTCAGGTCAGGTGCTCATCGCCACCGATGACGGGTCGCACGTGTTCGACGATGTGGTCTTGGCTTGCCACAGCGACCAGTCGCTGGCGCTGCTCGACGATGCCTCGAGCGCCGAGCAGCAGGTGCTGGGCGCCATCGGCTATCACCGAAACCGCGCGGTGCTGCACACCGACACCGCACTGCTGCCACGCAGGACGGCCGCCTGGGCGGCCTGGAACTACGAGCGCTCGAGCACAGCCTGTGGCGAAAAGGCGGCAGTGTGTTTGCACTATCTGATCAACAAGCTGCAGCCGCTGCCTTTCAACACGCCGGTGGTGGTGTCGCTCAATCCGACGACCGAGCCGCGTGCCGACACCGTGCACGGCGAATTCGACTATGCGCACCCGGTGTTCGACGCCGCCGCCATCGCAGCGCAGTCGCGCGTGCCGATGCTTCAGGGTTGCGGCAACACCTGGTTTTGCGGCGCCTGGACGCGCTACGGCTTTCATGAAGACGGCCTGACCTCGGGCCTTGCCGTCGTCGAGGGCTGGCGTGAGCGCTGGGCACCGGATCTGGCGAGCCCTTCGACGCCCGAGTTGTCGATCGCCGCTGCCGCATGAGCGCGACATGGTCCTTCGCGGCAGGTTTGCCCCGGCCACTGATTGGCTTTGGCGAAGTGCGACACACCCGCGTGCGACCGGCGCACAACCATTTCGTCTACCCGACCTACTTTCTGATGCTGCCCATGCGCGCGCTGCGCGAGGCACCGCATCCTGATCTGGCGCGCAACCGCTTCGCTGCGATCAGTTTTTCAGACGGTGACCATGGCGATGGCCGCGCAGACAGTCTGGCCTGGCTCGAGGGGTTGCTGCAGGACGAAGGCATCGACGATGCCCTTGGCGAGGTTTGGCTGCACTGCTATCCACGCGTGCTGGGTCACACCTTCAAGCCCGTCAGCTTCTGGTATTGCCACCGCCAGGATGACTCGCTGGCTGCGGTGCTGGTCGAAGTCAACAACACCTTTGGCGAGCGGCACTGCTATTTGTTGCGCGGCGAGCAGTTGGTCTACGGCGCCGAACAGTACGCGGCCAAGGTGTTTCACGTGTCACCGTTTTGTGCGGTCTCGGGCAGCTACGCGTTTCGATTCATGCACAGCAACGCCGTGCCCGCTGATGCCGCGGCCGGCGACTGCGTGGGCCGCACCGTGGCGCGCATCGACCACTCCGATGCCCACGGCGCACTGTTGCAAACCAGCGTGAGCGGTGCGCTTGTGCCGCTGACCGCGCGCTCGCTGCGGCGGGCCTTTTTCGGCATGCCGTTGATGACGCTGGGCGTGGTGGGTCGCATTCACTGGCAGGCAGTGCGGCTCACGCTCAAGCGGGTGCCCTTCTTTCGCAAACCGCTGCCACCGACCGGATTCGTCACCCGCTGAAATTCCCGTGCTTTGAGCACGTCTCTTTCTAAAGCCAAAATTCACCCGATGAGTTCCACCACCCTGACATCGAACGCCTTGCCTGCCTCGGCACCCGCGGCCGCGCGGGCGGTATTCCGCCTGCTGAAGAACTTGCACCATGGCGCACTGGATGTGCAACTGCCCGACGGGAGCATGATGCATTTCGGCCATGCTGAAGACGGTGACCCCCGTGCCGCGTTGCGCATGCTCAACTGGAACGTGTGCGGCGCCACCATGCGATCGGGTGACATCGGCTTTGCCGAGACCTACATCGCCGGCGACTGGAGCTCACCCGACCCGACCGCGCTGATCAAGCTGATGCTGGCCAACAGCGCCGACGTCGAATCGCTGGTCTACGGCACCTGGTGGGGCGCCATGGTTTATCGCGTCAAGCACTGGCTGAACCGCAATTCACGCTCGGGCAGCAAGAAGAACATCCACGCGCACTACGACCTGGGCAACGACTTCTATCGGCTGTGGCTGGACCCCACGATGAATTACTCGAGCGCCTGGTTCGAAGGCGACCACAGCCGTCCCCTGGCCGATGCGCAATGGACCAAAGTGAGCCGCGCGCTGCTCGAGTGCGAGGTGAAGCCCGGCGACCGGGTGCTGGAGATCGGCTGCGGCTGGGGCGCGCTGGCCGAGTGCGCAGCGCGGGATTTCGGCGCCACGGTCACCGGCGTCACGCTGTCGAGCGAGCAGCTCGCATGGGCACAAGAGCGGCTGTCCGGCGCCGGGCTGGCGGGCGATCTGCGGCTGCAGGATTACCGCGACTTGAAGATCGGTGCTGGCGAGGGGCCCTACGACGCCATCGCCTCGATCGAGATGTTCGAGGCCGTTGGGCGCGAGTACTGGCCCAGCTTCTTCCAGACCCTCAAGTCACAGCTCAAGCCCGGCGGCAAGGCCTGCGTGCAAAGCATCGTGATCCGCGACGACATGTTCGAGCGCTACGCCGACTCGACCGACTTCATCCAGCAGTACATCTTCCCCGGCGGCATGCTGCCCAGCCCGAGCGAATTCCGCAAGGCTGCACAGCGTGCCGGCCTGCGCGTGGTCAACGAGCTGGCTTTCGGCCTTGATTACGCTGAAACACTGCGGCGCTGGCGCGAACGCTTCCTGAGCCAGGACACCACGGTGCGCAAGCTCGGCTTCGACACCCGCTTCATGCGAATCTGGGAGTTCTATCTGGCCTACTGCGAAGCCGCGTTTGCGATGGGCAACACCGACGTCATGCAGTTCACGCTGCAGCACGACTGACATGCGCAGGCTGTCGCGTCGAGCCGCGCTTGGGGCCATGACCTGTTCGATGGCCGCGGCGGCGCTGCCGCAAGGCTGGGCCAGTTCAGGATCGGGCGCGCGCGCACTGACCACGCCTCCGGCCGAGGTGTTGCGCGAGTTGCCCGATGCGCGCCTTTTCGGCAGCGGCCGTTTGCGGCGCTACTTTTTTCATGTCTATGACGCCAGGCTGTGGACGCAGCCAAGCTTTGAGATCGCGCGTTTTTCGCAGCTGCCTTTGGCGCTCGAGCTGCAATACGGTCGCGCACTGGAAGGTGCGCTGGTCGCCGAGCGCTCGCTCGAAGAAATGCAGCGCGGTGCAGAAATCACCCCGGCGCAGCAACGCGCCTGGCTGACAGCCATGCAGCGCTGCTTTCCCGATGTGGTCGAGGGCGACCGAATGACCGGTGTGCAGCTGCCGGGCACTGCGGCGCGGTTTTTTGTCAACGGGGCCTTTGTCGGAGAGGTCCGTGACGCCGAATTCGCGCGGCTGTTTTTCGGCATCTGGCTGGCGCCGACCACCTCGGAACCCGAGTTGCGAGCCGCATTGCTGGCCGGCGCACGGGGCGGCTCATGAGCAAGCCCGTGGCTCTGGCCACAAACCCCTCGGACGCACCGGCTGGCGAGGTCGGTGAGCGGCCGGCCCTCGACGCCCTCGTGGGGTGGCGCTCCGGGGTCAGCTATGGCGCGCTAGGCCTGCCGTTGGCCTTCGTCGCGCTGCCGCTTTATGTCGTGCTGCCCAATCACTACGCCAGGGAATTCGGCGTGCCTCTGGCTGCCCTGGGTGGGGTGCTGCTGGGTGCGCGCTTGCTCGACGCCGTGGCCGACCCCTTGATCGGTCGCGCGGCCGATGGTTGGCTTGCCGCGGGCGCTCATCGCGCCTGGTGGGCCATGGCGATGGCAGCGACCTTACTCGCGGTCGGCTTTGCGGCGCTGTTTTTTCCGCCGGTCAGCGGCACAACAGCGCTGCTGACCTGGTGTGCCGGCACGCTGGCCGTGACCTACATGGGCTACAGCGTGGTGACGGTGGCCCATCAGTCGTGGGGTGCGCGTCTGGGCGGCAACGCCAGACAACAAGCACGCATCGTCGCTTGGCGTGAGGGGCTCGCGCTGGCTGGCGTCCTGGTGGCCAGCGTGCTGCCGTCTCTGGCGGGTTTGTCGGTCACCACGGTGGTGTTCACCGTGCTGCTGATTGCGGGGATGCTGTTTCTGCGCGGGGCGAGCCGGCCGGCCGCTTCTGATGGCCCGCCGCAGCGCTTTTCGCTGGCGCTGCCCTTTGGCACGCCGGCGTTCAGACGACTGCTGGCGGTCTACCTGATCAACGGCATTGCCAGTGCGGTACCGGCCACGCTGGTGCTGTTTTTCATTCGGGATCGCCTGCAGGCGCCTGAATACGAGGCGCTCTTTCTTGCAAGCTACTTCGCGGTGGGGGCGCTGTCGATTCCGCTGTGGGTGCGGTCGGTGAATCTGCTGGGCCTGGAGCGGGCCTGGCTGGCCAGCATGGGCCTGGCGATCGCGGTGTTCGTGTGGGCCAGCGGCCTGGGTGCCGGAGACATCGTGGCCTTCACCATCGTGTGCGGGCTCAGCGGCTTGGGCCTGGGCGCAGACTTGACGCTGCCCAGTGCCATGCTGGCCGGCGTGATCCAGCGCGCTGGGCACGGCGCGCAATCCGAGGGCGCGTACTTCGGCTGGTGGCATTTCGCGACCAAGCTCAATTTGGCGCTGGCTGCCGGCATTGCGCTGCCGGCGCTGTCGTGGTTCGGCTACTCGCCGGGCAGCCACAGCGAACAAGCACTGCAAGCATTGACCGCTGCCTATTGCGTTTTGCCCTGCGTACTGAAGCTCGCTGCTGCGACACTGCTTTACACGTTGCTGATCCGACCCCTGCGAGAGCCCCGATGAAAAAACGTCTGATCCTGAGCCTTGCGCTGGCTGCCAGTTTTCTTCTGACCAGTTGCGCCTCACCCACCGCCGCCGACTACGCAAGCGAAAAGCCGGTGCTCGATTTGAAAACCTATTTCAACGGCGACCTCACCGCGCACGGCATGTTCAGCGACCGTTCGGGCAAGGTGGTTCGCCGCTTCGTCGTGACGATGAAGTGCTCCTGGCAAGGCAGCGACGGTGTGCTCGACGAGAGCTTTGTCTACAGCGACGGCGAGAAGCAGCGCCGTGTGTGGCGCCTGAAGCAACTCGCCGATGGAAGCTACACCGGGGTCGCTGATGACGTGGTGGGCGAGGCGAAGGGCCAAAGCGCGGGCAATGCCTTTCAGTGGAGCTACACGCTGCGCCTGCCCGTTGACGGCAAGACCTACGAGGTCCAGTTCGACGACTGGATGTACCTGATCGACGAACACGTGATGCTCAACAAGGCGGTGATGAGCAAGTTCGGGCTGCGTCTGGGCGAGGTCACACTGGCCTTTCAAAAGCCATGATGACCGCTCAGCCGCGCCGGGTCTGAGCATGCCGCTGAACGCACCTGTCATCGACTGGAGCGCCCGCGTGGTGTGGCTGGTCGGCGCCTCGAGCGGCATCGGCCTGGCCACCGCCAAGCTGCTGCACGCGAATGGCGCGAAGGTGGTGGTTTCGGCTCGCAGCGCTGGTGCGCTGGCAGAGTTCGAGTCGACCCATGCCGGCAGCCTGGGCATCGCGCTCGACGCAACCGATCGCGATGCCATGCGCGGCGCGGCACAGCGCATCGTGGAGCAATTCGGCCGCATCGACCTGGCCTTTTATTGCGCCGGCTACTACAAGCCGCTGCGCGCCACGGCCTTTGACCTCGAAGAAATGTTGCGCCACGAGCAGGTCAACTACGTCGGCGCCCTTTACATGCTTGATGCGGTGCTGCCTGTCATGCTAGGCCAACGATCGGGCCACATCAGTCTGGTGTCGAGCGTGGCCGGCTACCGCGGTCTGCCAAATTCGCTGGCCTACGGACCCACCAAGGCAGCGCTGATCAATCTGGCGCAAACGCTCTACCTCGATGTGCGGCCGTCGGGGCTGGGGGTGTCGGTGGTCAACCCCGGCTTTGTCGAAACGCCTCTGACCGCGCAAAACGAGTTCAAGATGCCGGCACTCATCCAGCCCGAAGAAGCTGCACGCGAAATTCTGGCCGGCTGGGCGGCGGGAGAGTTTGAAATTCACTTTCCCAAACGCTTTTCGCGGTTTCTGAAGCTGCTCGGGCTGCTGGGCGACGGGCTTTACTTCAAGGTGATCCGTCGTGTCACCGGACTTTGAGGAGCGAGCCTTGGACTCGGTGAATCCTTCACGCTGCAGCGATGTCCGCGTGGCGCGCATCGTCGAGGCCTTTGAGGGTCTGACGGCCGCCGACGTGGCGCGCATGGCTGAGTTCTATGCGCCCGACGCGGTGTTCAAGGACCCGTTCAACGAAGTGTGCGGCGTGCGCGAGATCGAGCGCATCTTCAGCCACATGTACGTGGCGCTGGACGCTCCGTATTTCGTGGTCAAGGACGTGCTGGTGCAAGGCGACCAGTGTTTTTTGAGCTGGGATTTTTGCTTTCGCTTTCGCCGTTTCAGCAGTGAACTGCAAACGGTGCGCGGTGCGTCGCACCTCAAGCTCGACGAACACGGCCTCATCACGCTGCACCGCGACTATTGGGATGCGGCCGAAGAGCTGTACGAAAAACTCCCAGGCGTGGGCGTGCTGATGCGCTGGCTCAAGCGGCGGGCGAATCTCTGACCGTGCCGTTCACGACATAGCCGATGCCCGACGAAAAACGGCGCGACACCAGCAAAACGGCCCCCGACAGCACGCTCAACCAGGCAGACTGACCAGCAACGCCAAACACATCGAACATTAGGCCGCTGAACGACGGGCCGATGGCACCACCCGCTGTGTAGCCGGTGATCATCGCGGCAGTGCCCGTGATCGCCGACGAGGCCGCGAACTCATGTGCCACACGGATCATCGTCAGCGTGTAGAGCACCGCGCCCACCGCGCCCCACACGAAAGCGCAGACCCAAAGCAGTGGCAGCCACGCCGGCACCAGCAAAAGGGTCAGAGAAGCCGTCAGCAACAAGCCGCCTGCCAAAGCGAATACGCGGCGTGGCGAGACGTGGTCGGACAACCAGCCGCAGGGGTACTGAAGACAAAAGCCGCCCACGCCCAGCATGCCGGCCACCGATGAAGATGCCGCCAGCGACAAGCCGGATTGGGAGCCATAGGCCGCCGTGATCGAGCCCAGTCCGGCTTCGAATACGCCGCCCACAAAAGCCACCGCCACCAGTCCGGGAACGCTGCAGATGGTGGCCCACAGGCCGGCAGGAACGGCGTCGGCGTGGCTTGCCCTCAATGCGCCAACTCGGCGCCCCAGAGTGATCATCAGACCCACGGCCGGCATCGCAGCCGCCAGCAGTGTCAACACGCGCGGCGAGAGCGGCAGCAGTCCCGGCAGGAACGGGCCCAAAGCCGTGGCAGCGCCCAGCGCGGTCTGGTAGAGGCCCGTCAGACGCCCTCGCCGCTCCTGCGGCACGTTGTGCACGAGCATGGCTTCGGTTCCATTCCAAGCCGCGGCCGCGCCGATGCCCCCCATGATGGCCAGGGCACACCACAGCAGGTAGTTGTCGGTGAGCGCGTAGCCCACGATGCCCAGCCCCTCAAGAACCAGCCCACAGCGGTAGGCCACAACCACGCCGAGGCGGTCGAAAACCCACGGCATCAGGGGCACCATCAATGCAATGCTCAAAAAAGGCAGCATGGCGAACAAGCCGATGGCAGACGCACTCTCGCCAGCCGTTTGCAGCCGCACCGCCAGCACGGGCGTGATCAGTGAGAACGACAGCACCATCAGCGTGGTGGCGCAGGCCACGCGAAACAGGGGCCTCAAGGCCGCTGAGGACTCAGTCACCGCACGGGCTTTTCGTCAAAGACACAGTCCCCGTGCACCCAGATGCCGCTCATGTCAGAACACACACCCTGCGCGTGCAAGACCTTGAGGCAGAAGACCGCCACGATCACGACCAGACCGGCCAGCGCCATCATCCACTTGTCATTCATGGGCTCAGCCTGCCGAATCAATGTCGGGCGCTCACAGCCAGCCCTTGCGCCGGAAATACATGAAAGGCACGACGACCGAGGCGACCATCAAGCCAATCGCAAAGGGATAGCCATACGGCCAGCGCAACTCGGGCATGACTTCGAAGTTCATGCCGTAGATGCTCGCGATCAGGGTCGGCGGCAGCAAGCCCACGCTGGCCACCGAGAACAGCTTGATGATCTGGTTCTGGTTGATGTTGATGAAGCCAACCGTGGCGTTCATCAGGAAGTTGATCTTGTCGAACAGAAAGGTCGTGTGGCTGTCGAGCGAGTCGATGTCGCGCATGATCTGCCGCGCTTCTTCGAACTGCTCGGCGTTGAGCAGCCGGCTGCGCATCATGAAGCTGATGGCGCGGCGCGTGTCCATCACATTGCGGCGAATGCGGCCGTTGAGGTCTTCTTCCTTGGCGATGGCCGAAAGTGCCTCGGCCGCCGCGACGTCGTTCACGTCTTGCTTGAGCACGCGCTGACTCACCAACTCGAGCGCGTCATAGATGCCCTCGAGCGAGTCTGCGCTGTACTCGGCGTCGGCATCGTAGAGCTTGAGTAGCACGTCCTTGGCATCCTCGATGAGCGCAGGAATTCGCCGCGCCCGCAGCCGCAGCAGGCGAAACACAGGCAACTCTTCGTCGTGGATCGAAAACAGCACGTTGCGAAACAGAATGAAAGCCACCCGCACGTTGCGTGGGTTTTCGTCGTCGTCGATCAGGAAGTCGCTTCGGATGTGCAGCTCGCCGTTGTCTTCTTCGTAGAAGCGAGCCGACTCTTCCAGATCGTCATCGACCGCATCGTCGGGAATCGTCACGCCGAAGTGCTTGGCAATCCAGCCTTTTTCTTCAGGAGTGGGCGCATCGAGATCGACCCACACCGGCTGCACATGGGCCAGTGCATCGAGGCTTTCGATTTCTTCCTGTACCAGCCGACCGTGGGCCAACGAAAAGACATTGAGCATGCGAACTCCAGCAAACCCCGCAAGCAGTTCGCGGCAGGGTGGGGATGTCTATCGGGAAATCAGCCGGTCAAAACTCAAAAATTATCGCACCGGGTGGTGCCGCAGCAGGGGTCGCGGTCGTTGTGCACGAAGCTTGGCAGGGCTGCTGACGCCACCGGCTTGCCAGCCAGCAGGTTCAGGAGCAAGATGTTTGTGCGGTCGGCCAAAGTTGTCCAGCACGCGACAGCATCCCGAGCGCTCGAGGAGCTATTTGTCTGTCTTACCTGCAAAAGGAGTTCACATGAACTTGACCATCAGCGGCCACCATCTCGACATCACTGCGGCATTGAGGGAATACGTGCTCACCAAGCTGGAACGCATCACACGCCACTTTGATCAAGTGGTGGACATCAACGTCTTGTTGTCGGTAGAAAAGCCCAGTGAAAAGGCCCTGCGGCAACACGCCGAGGTCACGCTGCACGTTAAGGGCAAGGACATCTTCGTGGAGCAAGCGGCTGAGGACATGTACGCAGCCATCGACCAGTTGATGGACAAACTGGATCGGCAGGTCTGCCGTCACAAGGCCAAGATGCAGGACTATCACCACGTGGCCGCCAAGCGGCTGGACGCGACAGCGCCCTGAATGCTCGGTGCTTTTTCAAGCTCGATAAGCGGCCTGCGGGCCGCTTTTTTGCGTCCGTCGCAACAGCCCACGAGACGCTGCTGCGATGGCATTGCTGCAACGCAGCAGCATGTGCACAATGACACTCTTGCTGCTCCCTGATGCCACGGGGAGACATTTGCCGGGATTTGTCCATGACCGGTTTTGGAGTAACGAAAGCGGGTAACGAGGCTGACGCCGAAGTTGTCGCTTGCACTGCCCGATGAATCGTCTCGCCACCATCCTTCCTGTGAGCAACGTACTGGTCGATGTGGACGCCAGCAGCAAGAAGCGCGTGTTCGAACAGGCGGGGTTGTTGTTCGAAAACCAGCACGCGATCGCTCGGTCCACGGTGTCCGACAACCTGTTTGCTCGCGAACGGCTGGGCTCCACCGGGCTGGGTCATGGCGTGGCGATTCCCCATGGCCGCATCAAGGGCCTGAAGAACCCCTTGGCGGCTGTGGCGCGGGTTCAGCAGCCCATCGCCTTTGACGCGCCTGATGACGAGCCCGTCTCGCTGCTGATCTTCCTGCTGGTGCCAGAAGCCGCCACGCAGCGGCACCTGGAAATCCTGTCGGAAATCGCCGAGATGCTCAGCGACCGGGAGTTGCGTGAACGACTGAAAACCGAGGTCGATGCGGCCAAGGTGCATGAGTTGATCTCCAACTGGGAGCCCGTGAAGTCCGCCGCCTGAGCCACACGCAGGCCTCGGTGAGATGAACGGTCCCCTGCCCGCCAGACGCCAACGGACCCAATGAAGCCCAGCGTCATCAGCGCCGAAGCGCTCTTTGAACAACACCGCTCGGTGCTGCGATGGGAATGGATCGCCGGCCACGCGCATCCGGAGCGCCGCTTTGATGAGGCGGCGGTGCGCAACGCCCAGTCGGCCGCCGATCTGGTGGGCTACCTCAACTACATCCACCCCTACCGTGTGCAACTGGTCGGTCGCCGAGAGGTCGCCTACCTGATGGACTCACTGCCGGAGGATCAGGAGCGCCGCATCCAGCGCATCGTGACGCTGGAGCCACCGGTGGTGATCGTGGCCGATGGCGAGGCGCCGCCGGACCGGCTGGTGGCGATGTGCGAGCGCGCGTCCATCCCGCTGTTTGTCACCGCCGAGTCCGCGGGCCAGGTGATCGACGTGGTCCGCGGCTACCTCAGCCAGTTGTTCGCCGAGCGAACCACGCGCCACGGGGTGTTCATGGACATTCTCGGACTGGGTGTTTTGCTCACGGGCGAATCGGGTCTGGGCAAAAGTGAGCTGGGGCTCGAGCTGATTTCCAGAGGTCACGGCTTGGTCGCCGACGATGCGGTGGACATCTTCCGCGTGTCTCAAACGGCACTCGAGGGACGCTGCCCTGAACTGCTGCTCAACTTGCTCGAAGTGCGCGGCATTGGCCTGCTCGACATCAAGGCGATCTTCGGGGAAACCGCCGTGCGCCGGAAGATGCGCGTCAAGCTGATCGTGCACTTGGTTCGCAAGGAAACGCTGGAGCGAGAGTTCGAGCGGCTGCCTTACGAGCCGTTGTACGAGCGCATTCTGGATGTGCCCGTTCGAAAGGCTGTCATTGCGGTCGATGCGGGCCGAAACCTTGCTGTGCTTGTCGAGGCGGCCGTGCGCAACACCATCTTGCAGTTGCGCGGCATCGACACCTACAAGGAATTCATCGAGCGCCACCAGCGCGCCCTTGAAAAGGGTGGCGATTGAGTCTTCGCCTCAGGGCTTGCGTCCCGTTCGATGCGGACAGTCTGTCTTGGTACACACCGCGTACAACGACAGGGCGTGGTCCTGAAGCTCAAAGCCACGGATCAGCGCGGCTGACTTCTGGCGTTTTTCGATTTCGGCATCGAAAAACTCCTCGACCCGTCCGCAATCCATGCACACGATGTGGTCATGGTGGGAGCCCTCATTGAGCTCGAACACCGCCTTGCCAGCCTCAAAGTGATTGCGCGAAAGGATGCCGGCCTGCTCGAACTGCATCAAGACCCGATAGACCGTGGCCAGGCCCACATCGGAGCCCTCGGCAAACAGCAGCCTGAAGACGTCTTCGGCGGCCATGTGGCGGTGTTCGGTTTTCTGAAACATCTCCAGAATCTTGATGCGCGGCAGCGTCGCCTTGAGCCCGCTGCTTTTGAGTTCATCCGCTTGTGTCATGGGGCTCCCCAGCAAGGACTTCGGCCCGTACCCTGCCGCTAGAATCGGTCGATCATATCGAGTCGGAGTGGCCCTGTGCGGCGCCGCGCAAGTTCCCATGACCCTGTATTCCTCAGTCCGTTCAAGCCTCGTTCTTTTGTGTGCGGCTGCGGCTTTGGCTGGCTGCGAATCCATACCCTTCATGCCCACCGCGGACAGGATTTCGGGCCTGATCACGCCCTACAAGGTGGAGATCGTTCAGGGCAATGTGGTGACTCAAGAGCAGGTGGACAGGGTCCGCACCGGCATGTCCCGCCCACAGGTTCGCGACATCCTCGGCTCGCCTTTGCTGGCCGATGTGTTCCACGCCGATCGCTGGGACTATGTGTTCACCATCCGCCGTCAGGGCACCCAGCCGCAACAACGAAACGTGGTGGCCCTTTTTGATGGAGAGCGGCTTAAAAGCCTGGACACCGGCGGTGAGCTGCCTACCGAACTTGCCTTCGTCGCGTCCATCGATCCGACAAAACCCGACATCAAGATTCCCCCATTGACCATGAGCGAAGATCAGCTCAAAAACTTGAAGAAGCCGGCCACGGCAGCTGCAGCCGAGTCGACGGCTGCGGCTGCGGCGCCAGCCGCACCGCGCGTTTATCCACCGCTAGAGCCACTTTGATGGGAACCTCGCCGCGAACGTCTGCGCGCGGCTCAGGCGGCTTGAGGGTGGCTGTGGCAGGTGCGTCGGGTCGCATGGGCCGCATGCTGATCGAGGCCGTGGTTGCGGCCGATGACCTGCTGCTGTGTGGCGCGCTTGACGTTGAAGGCAGCGCCGGCCTGGGTCAGGATGCCGCGCTGTTCCTCGGCCACCCCAGCGGCGTGGTTATCACCTCCGACTTGCGGGTCGGCTTGGCGCAGGCGCAAGTGCTCATCGACTTCACTCGCCCCTCGGGAACCCTCGCGCATCTGGCCGTTTGCCGCGAGCTGGGGGTCAAGGTGATCGTCGGCACCACGGGCTTCACCGACGAGCAAAAGATCGACATCGTCGAGCACTCCCGCCACATTGCCATCACGATGGCGCCCAACATGAGCGTCGGGGTCAACGTGGTGTTGAAGTTGCTGGACACCGCTGCGCGGTTGTTGAGCGAGGGCTACGACATCGAAGTGATCGAGACCCACCATCGCCACAAGGTCGATGCGCCCAGCGGCACCGCGCTGAAGATGGGCGAGGTGGTGGCAGCAGCACTCGGTCGCGATCTCAAGACGTGCGCGGTGTATGGCCGCGAGGGGGTCACCGGCGAGCGCGATCCTTCGACCATCGGCTTTGCCACCATCCGCGGCGGAGACGTGGTCGGCGATCACACGGTGCTGTTCGCCGGCATCGGCGAGCGCATCGAGATCACGCACAAGAGCTCGAGCCGCGCCACCTACGCTCAGGGCAGCCTGCGCGCAGCCCGGTTCATGGCCGAGCGCGAGTGCGGACTTTTCGACATGAGCGACGTGCTCGGCTTGAACTGATCGAGCGCACAGCAAGAACGCCATGGGTGGCCTGCAACAGTTCTGGGATCAGGCTGACGGCATCACGCGCAGCGTGGCTGCGCTGCTGCTGGCGATGTCGGTCAGCGCCTGGGTGCTTATCTTGTGGAAGGGCTGGCTGTTGCGCCGCGTTCGCATGGACATCGCCCGTGCGATTCCTGCCTTCTGGGCTGCGCCCGATCTCGAAGCGGCTCGCGAGCAGTTGCTGGCCTTCGACCGGGAACGAGCGCTGTTGCCCTTGCTGTTGGCCGCCACGGCCCAGCCTGAGGCGCTGACACTCGAGTCCCAGGGACGCCGAGAGTCTCAGCTCACTCGAAGGCTGCGCGACTCGCTCAATGCGGTGCTCACGCAGCTGCGCTTTGGTCAGGTGCTGCTGGCCTCCACCGGCAGCACGGCGCCATTCATCGGGCTCTTTGGCACGGTGTGGGGCATCTATCACGCGCTGGTGAACATTTCCACGGCCGGGGCGATCACCATCGAGCGGGTCTCGGGCCCGGTGGGCGAAGCGCTGGTCATGACCGCTGCCGGGCTGGCGGTGGCGATTCCTGCCGTGTTGGCCTACAACATCTTCGGCAAGCTGGTGACGGCCTGCGAGACCGAGCTCGAGGGCTTTGCCCACGACCTGCGCGAGATGCAGACCGATCAGGATCCCTCCTCGTCTGGGGACTGACCCGCATGGCCTTCGGACGCTTTGAGCGCGGTAGCAGTCCTCAGCCGATGAGCGACATCAACATGACGCCGCTGATCGATGTGATGCTGGTGCTGCTGGTGATCTTCATCATCACCGCACCGCTGATGAGCAGCAGCTTGCGGCTCGACCTGCCCAAGACCGATGCGGCGCGCCCCAGCGACACGCCTGCGTTCATGGCGGTTTCGGTCGATCCGCAAGGGCGGCTGTTCATGGCCGACAAGGAGCTCGATGCTGCGGCACTTGCCGAGCGCGTGGCCGAGGCCGCTCGGCGCAATCCGCAAACGGAGGTGCAGTTGAGCGCCGACCAGGCCGTGCCCTATGGCCGCGTGGCCGAGTTGATCGGGATCGTGCAAAAGGGCGGCCTCACGCGCATCGGCTTTGTGGCACAAAACGCCACCGCGCTCACCCCACGTTGAAGGGCCGCTCGCTCGCACTTGCTGGCCCGAATCAGGGCCCGGGCTGCGGGGCGCGGTTCCTATAATTCGAGCTGATCCCCTCGAGCGCTTGGCGCCCCCTCATGAATCCTGAATTCAAGCCGACCGAGGTTGAACGCGCGGCACAGGCCGTCTGGAGCGAGCGCGATGCCTATCGCGTGAGCGAGCACAGTTGCGACGCCAGCGGGCAGCTCAAGCCCAAGTTCTACGCCTGCTCGATGTTGCCGTACCCCAGCGGCAAGCTGCACATGGGTCATGTGCGCAACTACACCATCAATGACATGCTGACCCGTCATCTTCGGATGAAGGGCTACAACGTGCTCATGCCCATGGGCTGGGACGCTTTCGGGCTGCCTGCCGAGAACGCGGCCATGAAGAACAAGGTCCCGCCCGCGCGCTGGACCTACGACAACATCGCCTACATGAAGCGGCAGATGCAGTCGATGGGGCTGGCCATCGACTGGAGCCGTGAGCTTGCCACCTGCTCGCCCGATTACTACCGCTGGAACCAGTGGCTGTTTCTGAAGATGCTGGACGCCGGCATCGCCGAGCGCCGCACGCAGGTCGTCAACTGGGATCCGGTGGACATGACCGTGCTGGCCAACGAGCAGGTCATCGACGGCAAGGGCTGGCGCAGTGGCGCACCGGTCGAAAAGCGCGAGATTCCGGGCTACTACCTCAACATCACGCGCTATGCCGACGAGCTGCTCGAGCAGGTGCAGCAACAACTGCCCGGCTGGCCCGAGCGCGTGCGCTTGATGCAGGAAAACTGGATCGGCAAGAGCGAGGGCGTGCGCTTTGCCTTCAAGCACGGCATCCACGATGCCAGCGGCGCGTTGATCAACGCGGGCCGCCTTTACGTGTTCACCACGCGCGCCGACACCATCATGGGCGTGACGTTCTGTGCGGTGGCGCCCGAACACCCCCTGGCGCAGCAGGCTGCCGCATCCAACCCGGCCGTGGCTCGCTTCATCGCCGAAGGTCAGGCCGGCGGCACCACCGAGGCGGAACTCGCCACGCAGGAGAAAAAAGGCGTCGACACCGGGCTTCAAGTGCTGCACCCGCTGACCGGCCAGCCGGTGGCCGTGTGGGTCGGCAACTATGTGCTGATGAGTTACGGCGACGGCGCGGTGATGGGCGTGCCGGCGCACGACGCGCGCGATTTCGAGTTTGCGCGCCAGTACGGCATCGCCATCAAGCAGGTGGTGAGCGTTGCCGGAGAAGCCTTCAGCGATGAACAGTGGCAGGACTGGTACGCCGACAAGCAGCGCGGCGTGTGCGTCCACTCGGACCGCTTCAACGGACTGACCCACCAGGCGGCCGTGGATGCGGTGGCCGCCACGCTAGCCGAGCAGGACCTGGGCGAAAAGAAAACCACCTGGCGGCTGCGCGACTGGGGCATCAGCCGCCAGCGTTACTGGGGCACGCCGATCCCGATCATCCATTGCGACACGCACGGAGCCGTGCCGGTGCCCGAGCGCGACCTTCCAGTGGTGCTGCCGGAAGACCTGATCCCCGATGGCTCGGGCAACCCGTTGGCCAGGCACGCAGCGTTCCTGAACGTGCCGTGCCCGACCTGTGGCCGTGCGTCGCGCCGCGAGACCGACACGATGGACACCTTCGTGGACAGCTCGTGGTACTTCATGCGCTATTGCGACCCGCACAACACCGAGGCGATGGTGGGTGCGGGCGCGGCCTACTGGATGCCGGTCGACCAGTACATCGGAGGCATCGAGCACGCCATCTTGCACCTGCTGTATGCGCGCTTTTGGACCAAGGTCATGCGCGACTTGAAGCTGGTGTCGGTGGACGAGCCTTTCACCAGACTGCTCACCCAGGGCATGGTGCTCAACCACATTTATTCGCGCAAGTCGGCGCAAGGCGGCATCGAGTACTTCTGGCCGCATGAAGTTGAAAACCAGTTCGAAGGCAGCGCCCGCATCAGCGGGGCCAAGCTGAAGTCCGATGGCTCGCACGTGACCTACGAAGGCGTGGGCACCATGAGCAAGAGCAAGAACAACGGGGTCGACCCGCAGCAGCTGATCGATCAGTACGGCGCAGACACGGCGCGGCTTTTCGTGATGTTCGCATCTCCACCGGAGCAGACGCTGGAATGGAACGAGGCTGGTGTCGAGGGTGCGCACAGGTTCCTCAAGCGGCTGTGGAACTTCGGGATGAAGAATGCTGAGGCCGTGCGGTCCGCGTCGGCGTTGCCGTGCGAGTCGGGGGCGGGGGCGAAGGAGTTGCGCCGCGAGGTTCACCAGCTGCTGCGTCAGATCAGCCACGACTACGAGCGCATGCAATACAACACCGTGGTGTCTGGCGGCATGAAGTTGCTCAATGCCCTCGAAGCCCACAAGGAAGGCGGCTCCACCGCGGTCGTTCGCGAAGGCTTCGGCATTCTTTTGCGCACGCTCTATCCGGCATGCCCGCACACCACCTGGACGCTGTGGCAAGAACTGGGCTATGCCGCACAGCTCGGTGACCTGCTTGATGCGCCGTGGCCTGAAGTCAACGAGTCGGCGCTGCTGCAAGACGTGGTCGAGCTGATGCTGCAGATCAACGGCAAGCTTCGTGGCTCGGTGAGCGTCGCCGCCTCAGCCGACAAGGCGGACATCGAGCGTGCCGCCCTGGCCAGCCCGGAGTTGATCAAGTTCGCCGCCGGCGCGCCCGTCAAACGGGTGGTGGTGGTTGCGGGTCGTCTGGTCAACGTGGTCCTTTGAGCTGAGAGCAACTTACCCATGAGCCTGCACAAGATTCGCCCCGAAATGAATCCTCACGCCGCTGACGAGGGCCGTCGCCATGGTCTGCGGCTGGCCTGTGCGCTCTTGGTGGGTCCTCTCACCGGCTGCGGCTTCGCGTTGAAGCGCACCCCGGAAATGCCCTTTCGGGCCATCCAGCTCAGCGGCTTCGCGGCGAACTCACCGTTCGAGTTCGAGCTGCGCAGGAACATCAACGCCTCGGCCAACACGGTGGTGGTTGACTCAGCAGCGCAAGCGCAGGTGGTGCTGATGGCCTTGGCAGACCGCCGCGAGCGCAGCGTGGTCGGCACATCCACCTATGGGCTGGTCAACACCATCAATCTGCGTCTTCGCTTCAAGTTCAGCCTGCGCACGATCGCAGGCCGCGAATTGATCGCGCCCACCGAGCTGATGCTGCTCAGGGACATGGCCTACAGCGAAAGCGACGCCCTGGCCAAGGAGCAGGAGGAAGACTCGATCTACAAGTCGCTCCAGACCGACATCATCCAGCAGCTGATGCGTCGGCTGGCCGCCTCGCCAGCGCCCTGAGCAGCGCGCCTCGACACGCACAATTCCGATGCAACTGCGCCACGATCAGCTCGGAGGGCACCTTCAAAAGGACCTGCGATCGCTTTACATCGTGTGGGGTGACGATGCGCTGCTGACCCAGGAGGCCTGTGATGCGATTCGTGCCGCCGCGCGACGCGAAGGGCACACCGAGCGTCAGGTCCACACCGTGAGCGGAGCGCACTTCAACTGGAGCGGCCTGATCGGTGCTGCTCAAGCGATGAGCCTTTTTGCCGATCGGCAGATCATCGAGATCCGCATCCCTTCGGGCAAGCCCGGCAAGGAAGGCTCGGAAGCGCTGCAGCGCTACTGCCAGACGCTCAACGACGATGTGGTCACCATCATTCAATTGCCCCGCCTCGACAAGGCGCAGCAGCAAAGCGGCTGGTTCACCGCGCTCGAGTCTGCCGGCGTCGCGGTGCGGATCGACACCATAGAACGGCGCGCGCTTGCACCCTGGATCGCGCAACGACTGGGCACCCAAGGGCAGCGGGTTCAAGCAGGCGAGGCGGGCCAGCACACACTGGCGTTTTTCGCCGATCGGGTCGAGGGCAACCTGCTGGCAGCGCATCAAGAAATCCAGAAGCTGGCTCTGCTGTATCCGCCGGGCGAGCTGAGCTTCGAACAAGTCGAAGCGGCGGTGCTCAACGTGGCGCGCTACGACGTGTTCAAGCTCGGTGAAGCGGTCTTGGCCGGACAGGTGGCGCGCGCATTGCGCATGCTCGACGGCCTGCGCGCGGAAGGCGAGGCCGCCGTGCTGGTGCACTGGACGCTGGCCGAAGATCTGCGAGCGCTCAAGCGCGCCAAGGACGCCCTCCATGCCGGCCGGCCGCTGCCGTTGGCCCTGCGAGAAGCTCGGGTGTGGGGCACCAAGGAGCGGCTGTTCGAGCGAGCGCTGCCCTTGCTCACAGACAGCGCATTGGCGCAGATGCTGCACGCAGCGCAAATATGCGACGGCCTAATCAAGGGCCTGAAGCACCCGGACTGGCCGCTGGAGCCTTGGGATGGCCTGCGGCGCTTGGTGCTGATGGCGCTGCAAAGCACTTCGTCCACATCGACTCAGGCGCGCGGCCGAGCGGTCGTGGTGCCTCCTCGCCTGGCGCTTCACGCCTGAAGCTGGTTCGGCTAGTCAGGCCAGTGACCCCAGCAGTGCTTCAAGCGCGCGTGTGACCGTCTGGTGGCGAACGGCTGCGCGGTCACCGTTCAACTGCAGCAGTGTGGCGCGGGTGGCTGGCGCGGTGGCGTCGCCTTGACCCTCTCTCTGGCTCACCGCCACCCACACGGTGCCCACGGGCTTGCCCTCGACCGCACCATCAGGCCCGGCAATGCCTGTCACGGCCACCGACAAATCGGCCCTGGAGTGCCTCAATGCACCTTCAGCCATAACGCGCGCGACGGCCTCGCTGACCGCACCGTGCATCGCAATCAGTGCGGCGGGCACGCCCAGCAACTCGGTCTTGGCCTCGTTCGAATAGGTCACGAAGCCTCGCTCGAACCAGCGGCTCGATCCGGCCACCGAGGTGCAGGCGGCAGCAATCAGACCGCCCGTGCAGGATTCGGCGCTGACCATGCGCAGGTCTCGCGCGCGCAGGGCCTCGGCCAGGGCCTCGACCAGCGCTTGCTGCTCGGGTGTCAGCTCGCCCATGCCGCGTTCACTTTGGCACTCAAGGCCAGAACCAGCGCCAGCCGGCAATCACCAGCAGCGTGCACAGCGCGGCCACCAGATCGTCGAACAGGATGCCGAAGCCCTGCGCCCAGCCGATGGGCTGGCCTCGTTGGCTCTTGAACAGCCGGTCGGCCCAGGCCACCGGGCCGAGCTTGGCTGCATCAAAAAAGCGAAACAGCGCAAAGGCCACCGCCTGCCCCAGCAAGCCAGTGGGCATCACCAGCCACAGGATCAGCCAAAACGCGAGCACCTCGTCCCAAACGATCGCTCCTGGGTCGGCCACCGCCATCGCGCGGGCACACACGGTGCAGGCCCACCAGCCCACGAAAAAGCCCGACAGCAGCAGCCAGCCCATGGCGGCAGTGCCGAGCATGGGCTGGATCACCAGATAAGCCACCCAGGCCCACAAGGTGCCGACCGTGCCGGGAGCCACCGGCGCCAGACCGCTGCCAAAACCCAGCGCAATCGCATGCGCCGGATGGCTCAAGAGCAGCCGAACCGTCGCTCGGCGCGGCGCGACAGCGGTCGCAGCAGCAGGAGAGGGTTCGTCGGTCATGGTCGGAAATGGTCGAAGGACAACGCATGGTGCGCTACTGGCAGACCCCGCGCGTCAATCAGCTGAGGCGTGGCACCGTGCACAGGGTGGCTTTCGGTGATGCGGCCGATGCGGGTCACCGCAACACCCGCGGCCTTGCCGGCACTGGCCACGGCGTGTGCGCGCTCGGGGGGCGCGGTGAACAGCAGCTCGTAGTCGTCGCCTCCGCTGAGCGCACACAGCCGCTGCAAAGGCACAGGCTGCACACGGAGCACCGCACTGAGCGGCAACGCAGCCACCTCGACCACTGCGCCCACACCTGAGCGCCGAAGCACATGGCCCAAGTCCCCGAGCAATCCGTCTGACAGGTCGATGGCGCTGCTGGCCACACCTCGCAGGGCCATGCCCAGCGAGACGCGGGGCTGCGGCAACTCCATCGCGCGACGCACCAGATCAAAGGCCTCGCCATCAAGCGTGGCCGCTGCGCGAAACACTTCGAGCGCAAGCCGTGCGTCGCCGACAGTGCCGCTGACGTAAAGATCGTCGCCAGGCCTGGCGCCAGAGCGCAGCAGCGCGCCGGCCCCAGTGGCGGGATCGGTCGGCGGCACCTGGCCGAACACGCTGATGCAAATGTTGAGCGGGCCGCACGTGGTGTCGCCGCCGATCAACTCGCAACCATGGGCATCGGCCAGCGCCAGCAAACCACGCGAGAAGCCTTCGACAAAAGCCTCGTCAGCTCGTGGCAGCGCGAGTGCGAGGCTGAAGGCCAGGGGCTCGGCGCCGCACGCGGCCATGTCGCTCAGATTGACGGCCAGCGCCTTGTGACCGAGCCGATCAGGCGCCACGGTGGGCAGGAAATGGCGGCCCTCGACCAGCATGTCGCAAGACATCGCGATCTGCATGCCGGGCTCGGGAGCCCACAGCGCGCAGTCATCCCCGATGCCCAGCACCGCGCGGCGTGCCGGGCGATCGAAGTAGCGGGTGATCAGATCGAATTCGCCAAGTGACATTGGCGCATTGTCTCGCCGCATCGACGCGCTGGGCATCGATCCTCGCCTGACCCAGATCGCCTTAGTCGACGCGCTGGCCAGCCTGCGCGAAGGTGCGCCTCCTACAATGCGGTCCCGTTTGCAGCACGCCGCCGTTGGGGGGAAGTGGTGCTCGAGCCGTCCTATTCGGCAGACTCAGGCGCCTCCTTGCGCCACCCCGTGCGCCACACAGCGAGATCAGGCCATGATGACCCCCAATGAAGTGAAGCAAGCCGAACTGCGCAAGGCGGCTCTCGATTACCACGAGTTTCCAACCCCCGGCAAGGTGGCCATCGCCGCAACGAAGCAGTTGGTCAACCAGCGTGATCTGGCCTTGGCCTATTCGCCGGGCGTGGCGGCGGCGTGCGAGGAAATCGTGGCCGACCCGGCCAACGCCTTCAAGTACACCTCGCGCGGCAATCTGGTGGCAGTGATCACCAATGGCACGGCGGTGCTCGGTCTGGGCGACATCGGTCCGCTGGCGGCCAAGCCGGTGATGGAGGGCAAGGCGGTGCTCTTCAAGAAGTTCGCCGGAATCGATGTGTTCGACATCGAGTTGGCTGAGCGCAACCTCGACAAGCTGATCGACACCATCGCGGCGCTAGAGCCCACCTTCGGTGGCATCAACCTCGAAGACATCAAGGCGCCGGACTGCTTCTACGTCGAGCGCGCACTACGCAAGCGCATGAAGATTCCGGTGTTTCACGATGACCAGCACGGCACGGCCATCGTGGTGGGCGCAGCCACGCTCAATGCGCTCAAGGTCTCAGGCAAGGACATCAAGCAGATCAAGCTGGTCACCTCTGGCGCCGGGGCGGCAGCACTAGCTTGCCTGAACCTGCTGGTGAGGCTTGGGCTGCCTCGCGAAAACATCTGGGTCACCGATCTGGCCGGTGTGGTTTACGCGGGCCGCCCAGCGCTGATGGACGAGGACAAGGTCGTCTTCGCGCAGAACACGTCGGCTCGCAGCCTTTCCGATGTGATCAAGGGCGCGGATGTGTTCCTCGGCCTCAGTGCAGGCGGCGTGCTGAAAAAGGAGATGGTCGCCGCCATGGGGCCCAACCCGATCATCTTCGCCTTGGCCAATCCGACTCCGGAGATCCTGCCCGAAGAAGTGCTGGAAGTGCGCAACGACGCGATCATCGCCACTGGCCGCACCGATTACCCGAATCAGGTCAACAACGTCCTTTGCTTTCCATACATTTTTCGCGGGGCGCTTGACTCTGGCGCCACGACGATCACCACCGAGATGGAGATCGCGGCCGTGATCGCCATCGCGGAACTCGCTCAGGCAGAACAGAGCGACGTGGTGGCCGCGGCCTATGGCGGCGCGAACCTGAGCTTCGGGCCGGAATACCTCATTCCCAAGCCTTTCGACCCTCGGCTGATGATGAAGATCGCTCCGGCGGTAGCCCAGGCTGCAGCCGACTCGGGAGTCGCCGCACGCCCGGTGCAAGACCTTGAAGCCTATCGCCAGAGGCTGCAAAGCTTCGTCTACGCGTCGGGCAACACGATGAAGCCCATCTTCAACATGGCCAAGCGCGCGCTGAAGAAACGGGTGGCCTACGCCGAGGGCGAGGAAGAGCGGGTGCTTCGCGCGGCACAGATCGTGATCGATGAGGGCCTGGCGCGCCCCACGCTGATCGGGCGGCCTGATGTGATCGCCGCTCGCATATCCAAATTCGGCCTTCGGCTGGAGGTCGGGCGCGACTATGACTTGGTCAACATCGACAACGACCCGCGCTATCGCGACTATTGGCAGACCTACCATCGGTTGATGTCGCGCCGCGGCGTCACCGAGCAGATCGCCAAGATCGAAATGCGGCGGCGTCTGACGCTGATTGCGTCGATGCTGCTGCACAAGGGCGAGGTCGAAGGCATGCTTTGCGGCACCTGGGGCACGACGGCACTCCACCTGCAATACGTGGAGCAGGTGATCGGCCTGCGTGAGGGCAGCAAAACGTTCGCATGCATGAACAACCTGCTGCTGCCGGGGCGGCAGGTGATGCTGGTCGACACCCACGTGAACTACGACCCGACGGCCGAGCAACTGGCCGAGATCACCGTCATGGCTGCCGAGGAAATGCTGCGCCTGGGCTTGCGCCCCAAGGCCGCCTTGCTATCGCACAGCAATTTCGGCTCGAGCAACCAGCCTTCGGCGGTCAAGATGCGCGAAACGCTGGCCCTCTTGAGGCAGCGTGCCCCTTGGCTTGAGGTCGATGGCGAGATGCACGGCGACACCGCGCTGGACGCCGATTACCGCCACTTCCTGATGCCCGACAGCACCCTGAGCGGTGAGGCCAACCTGCTGGTGCTGCCCAACATCGATGCCGCCAATATTTCTTACAACCTGCTCAAGACGGCCGCGGGCGGTGGCATCGCCATCGGACCGGTACTGCTCGGTGCAGCCAAGCCCGTGCATATCCTGACCCCCTCGGCGACCGTGCGCCGAATCGTCAATATGACCGCACTCACGGTCGCAGACGCCAACGCCGTGCGCTGAACATCGCCTTCGTCCAGCCCTCGCCCCTGCCCCGCACGGGGTTTTATGACGAAACCATGTCTGCTTCGATGTAAGCCAGACGCCTAGTCTTCGGTAGTTGGTTACATAAAAACGTCATGGTGGTCGATGCCTGGCTGTGCGTGAGCACACACTATCAGGTGCTTTATGCTGAAGCAACCTGAGGCATCGGCTTGAGGTTTTCCCCCGGATTGGCTAACATCAGAACTTGCGTTCGAAGGGATTTTCGTGGTCTTGTCCGGCCCTCCAAGGGCGCGCCTGCCGATGGTCAAGCTTGCTTGGGTTTCAGCCCTTGTGTTTTCTCTGGTTGGCGCCACGTTGTTTCCCAGCAGTACGGGAGCGTCTGCACCGCAGGGTTCCGAAGTTGTTTTCGAGCTGGGGCAACTGCCGCTTGAAGCGCAGCAAACTCACATCTTGATCGTGGCGGGTGGGCCTTTTCCTTACGCGAAGGATGGTTCGGTTTTCGCAAACCGCGAGCGCTTGCTACCCGCCAAGCCGAAGGGTTTTTATCGTGAGTACACCGTCCCGACGTCGGCGGCGTCTGACAGGGGAGCCCGACGCATTGTTTGTGGCGGGCGTCAACCTGAGATGCCGCAAACGTGTTTCTACAGTGGTGACCACTACGCTAGTTTTGGCCGAATCGTCCCGTGACGGCCGTAGTTTTTTTTGACCCCAGGAGGAGCGAGTCCATGCTTTTGCAGACCGTTCGATCGAATATCGTGCAGTCGATCCGCGCTTATCGCGTCGAGGATTTGATGCTGGCGGCAAAAGATGCCAACCAGCACTTTCTCTACGCGAACCTGTCTTCTGCGCAATCCAAGCAGGATGTGCTGGACACGATCGCCGAGTCGTTCACGTTCCCCTTGCACTTTGGCAAAAACCTCGATGCGCTTTATGACTGCATGACCGACCTGGTTCACAGGTCGGGAGCGCAGCCCGGCTTCGTGGTGGTTCTTGAGCAACTGCCCGACAACCCACGGTTCGACAGAGAGGCGCGAGAGACGTTGCTGGATGTCTTTCGGGATGCCGCTGATTTCTGGGCGGAGCGAAAAATACCCTTCAGGTGCTTCTATTCTTTTCAGTAGCCCGCTCACAAGAACTTGGTTCTTGGGAGCGGGCTACCGAAGGGCCCCAAACGGCTGAAAAACCAGCCAAAGCGGCGGCAAAAAGCGCAGCGAACTCCAGTTTCGGCACCAACATGCCGCTGATGAGCAGTGCCTTTGATACCTCGATGTGGTTGACGGCCGCCTGAGGCTGGCTGGGGCTTTGGCCGCCCGGCAGGCGTCACGGCTGGCCTGAACGGCCCAAAACCTCGCACAAGGCGAGGTACTCCTCAACGGCCACTTCCTCTGCACGGCGTTGCAGATCGAAGTGGCCGCTGTACGAACGCTCTTCGAGCCACCGCCCCAGCGTGTTGCGAAGCAGCTTGCGCCTTTGGGAAAACGCGACGGTGACCAGCTCTCCCAGAAGCGTGGCGTTCACGTCAGCTCGCGCAGGCAGTGGCTGCATGCGCACCACAGCCGATTCCACCCTGGGCGGCGGATCGAAGGCCTGCGCAGACACCTCAAGCACGGCCTCGATGTCGTAGCGCCACTGCAGCATCACCGACAGCCGCCCATAGGTCTTGCTGCCAGGCGCGGCAGCCATGCGTTCAACCACCTCTTTTTGCAGCATGAAGTGCTGATCGATGATGTGGCCGGCTGCAGGCAGCAGATGAAACAAGATGGGCGTTGAGATGTTGTACGGCAGATTGCCGACCACTCGCAGTCGCTGGCCTGCGGCAGCCGCCAACTCAGCGAAGTCGACGTCAAGCACATCAGCCTCGATCACAGTCAGCCCGGCGTGACGACGAAGCCGCACCGCGAGATCACGGTCGAGCTCGATCACGGTCAAGGGCTGCAGTTGCTGGAGCAGTGGCAATGTCATGGAGCCAAGGCCGGGGCCGATTTCGACCATCGCATCGCCGGCCTCGGGCCGAATGGCGTCGATGACGGCATCGATGGTCACCCGGTCGGTGAGGAAGTGCTGCCCGAAGCGCTTGCGGGCGACGTGCCTCATGCGGCCGTTGCGGTGGGCTGATCAGGAATCATCCGAGGCCATGCCGCAGGGGTTCGCGTCACTGCGGCGGCTCGCGCAACTCCACATACGCGACCGCACGCAATTCGCTGCTCCACTCTGCGAAAGCCTGGTCGTAGCGCTCCTCACGCAAAAGTGTGCGGGCCTGTTCGCGCTCCTGCTTGCCTTCCAGGGCAGCCTGCCGACGCTCATCGACCCGGATAAGGTGCACACCAAACCGGCTCACCACGGGATCCGACAACCCGCGAATCGACAGAAGGTTCATCACCTCCTCGAATTCAGGCACGAAGGTGCCCGGAGAAGTCCAGCCAAGGTCGCCACCCTTCGCGGAGCTGGGGTCTTCAGAGTAGTCCTGGGCCAGCTGTTCAAAGCTGCTGGCCCCCGAGAGGATGCGCCGCTTGAACTCTGCCAGACGCCGCACGGCGGCAGACTGATCGAATTGCGGTTTGGTGCGCAACAGGATGTGACTCGCGTGGGTCTGCGTCACCAGGAACGCACTCTGATCGCGACGCTCGGCCAACTTGATGACGTGAAAGCCAGCACCGGTGCGCAACACATTAGGCGAAACCTGGCCTGATTGCAGATCCTTCACGCTAGCGGCGAACGCATCCGGCCACCGGTCAAGGGGGCGCAGGCCCATCGCTCCACCAGTGACCTTGCTCGGATCGTCAGAGATTTCAATGGCCAATTTTTCGAATGACTCTCCGGCCTCGATGCGAGCCAGTGCGGCCTGTGCCCGCAATCTGCGTTCGTTGACCACCTCGTCAGTCGCGCCTTCTGGCACCGCGACCAGAATTTGTGCGACGTTGTATTCCACCTTGCCGGCTGACTTTTGACGCTGCTTTTCGAGAAACGCGTCGATGTCGGCATCGCTGATCTTGATCCGCAGCTGCATTTCTCGCTCGCGCACACGCTCAAGCAGGATCTGATCGCGCAGGTTCTTGCGGAATCGCGTGAAGTCCATGCCCTCGGATGCCATTCGTTTACGCAGCTCCGTGAGCGATATCTGGTTTTGCGTGGCCACATTGAGCGCCGCGCGATCGACCTCGGCTTCGTCTATCTTCAAGCCCAGTTCGCGGGCATACGACATCTGCGCGCGCTCTTCGATCATGGAGTCGAACACCTGCTCACGCAGTTCATCTGGCGGCGGCACCGCAGCCCCCGCTCGTCTGGAGGCGTCGCGAACCTTGATCACGCGCTGGTCGAGCTCGCGTGCCGTGATCACCTCTTGGTTGATCACCGCCGCGATGTAGTCGCCGTTGCGTGCTGATGAGCCGGGGGCGGTCTGGGCAAGCAGTCCCGAAGGCAGGCCTGCCAGGGCGGCGCACAAAGCCACAGCGCAAACGCTCAATCTAAAATGTTCAGTCATAGGTACTTGAAATCTGAGGGACAGGCGGCCCGTCCCGCAACAACCGGTAGCCTGGGATATTTTGCTTCAGCACCGCCAGAGGGTTGGAGCCTATGCGCGACAGGCCGACCAGTTCGAGCTGGAACATCACCTGCGTGGTCGCCTGGGCTTGACTGGTGGACTGTCGATTCATCACCACCCTGGCGATCCAACAGCCTGCGTCGTATTCGAAACCCAGCAGCGAGTCAATCAAGCGCTTGTCTCGAATGCTGTAGTTGCCCCGGCCCACGCTGTAAAGCGCGCCGGTGCAGTCTCGCGGGTTGCCCGTGGCGCTCACCTGATCGGGCGTGCGACCAAACAGCGGCCACTGCCAGCCCAGCTCGACTTGCTCGGACTGGTCTCGGGTGAATCGGTAATTGAGTGCGACGGTGCGAAACGACCCGGGCGAGTAGGCAGCTCCCGCGGTCGTGGTCTCGAAATTGCCGAGCTCGGGGTCGTATTGCGTCTCTCCATGAAGCGCCCAATGAGGAATCACATTGGTCGAGGCAAACAGCAGAATGTTTGAAAAACCTCGGTCTTGCGGCTGTCCGTTGGGCGTGACTTTCTGTTCGCTGAACAAGTAGCTCTGCAAAACACCGAGCCTCACGAGCTCACCCGAGGTGGCGGAGTCGAGCAGCCGCGTGGTGAGGCCGGTCGTGACCTGATTCGCATCGGAGACGCGATCAATCCCCGAAAACGCGTTCTCGCTGAACAGCGAGTAAGGCGTGATGGTCTTGCCGGCCGCGTCGAAGTTCGGCAGATTGTTCTGGTCACGATACGGCGTGTACACGTAGAAGATCCGTGGCTCGAGCGTTTGCCTGATCTCTTTGCCGAACAGGGCGGTGTCGCGCTCAAGCGTCCAGGCGCTGTCAACGCTGAGCGTGGGGATCACTCGCGTGGCTTCTTTGCGGCCATCGGCCATCTCCTGATCCAGCGAGTAGGTGGCCGCATTCATCGAGACCTTCGGCGTGATGGTCCAGCCCGGGCTGATCCATGGTCTGCTGAATGACATCAGCGAGTGGAGCCTGGAGCCCTCGACACGGCCAGACGGGGTGGAGTCTTCAGGATTGACGAAGTGGTTGAACTCAAGCTCAAAGCCCATCTGCATGCCGTAAGGCAGCTCATGCTGAGTGCGCGCGCCTATCTGCGGCAAACGCTCATAGGGGTTGGTGAACTGGCTGTCAGAGTCCTGCAGCGCCTGCCAGCTCTGCGCGCGGGCGTAAGTCGTCCAGTCTCCAAACGGCCGGGACAGCCGGATGTCGGAGAGCAACAAGCGCGGCGTGAGCTGGTCGGGGTCGTTGGGGCGCGGGAAGTCCTTCCAGTAGTTGTCATCCGACACGCGCGACACGCGGATCTTGAGCTCGGTATCACCGGGCCAGGTGGCCTCGTGGCTGGCTCCGATGGAGTAGCGGTCTCGGTCCTCCACCCTGTCATGCGGGATCAAATCGAGGTTGAGCTGTCCGTGATAGTCGGACTCGAGGTAGCGAAACTCGCCACCGATGCCCAGGCCTCGCTTGGTGCTCACCAGCGGGGTGATGGTGGCATCTCGGTTGGGCGCGATGTTCCAGTACCAGGGCATTTGAAACTGCACACCCGCTCGGTTGTCCACCACCAAGCTGGGCGGCAGCCAGCCCGACTTGCGCTCCGAGGTAAGAGGAAAACTCAGCAGGGGCGACGCTAGGATAGGCAACCCCAGAAATCGAAGCACAGCACCTTCTGCAATGCCCTCGTTGGACTCGAAGTCCATGCGCACCCGAGCGCTGCTCAGCACCCAGTCCGGATCGCCGGCATCGGCCGGGCAGCTGCTGTAGGTGGCATCCGTGGCCACCGAGCGCTGGCTGTCGACGAAGTCAATGCGCTCGGCCACCCCGCCTGCGCCGGTGGAGCCGAAAAAATATGTGGGGTTGAGAAAGTAGCCCTCGTAGCGCTGAACCTTGATTTGAAGTTCGGGGCCGCTGTATCGATTGGCGCCTTGCCTGATGCGCACATTGCCTCGAGCCAGGGCCAGGTCTTCAACGTGGTCGTAGCTGAGCAAGTCAGCACGAATGGCCAAATCACCTCGGTGCATCACCGCATCACCTTCGGCCACCGTTTCGATATCGGGGCGTCCCCGCATCTTCTGGGCCTTGACCGTGATGGGCAGAAGCTTTCCCGCCTCGCCGCCTGGGAGCGGCTGGATGCCGGGCATCATCTTGAGTGGAATACCTGAGCCGCTCACCATCGAAGGCAAAGCCCTCGTGCTCGTGCTCGCGCTGGCGGCCGAGGCCGGGGCGGCCGCCGCCAGAGCAGCAGGCGTTCCCGGAAAAGGCTTGCCCCACTGGGCATGGACGAGGCCTGTTGAGGTTGATAGCGTCACCGCGCAAAGCGCCCAAAGGGCTGGCTGACACGCGCAAACACGCCTAGGCTGGGCCACGGGGGTGCGGCCTTTTTGACTCAGCGAGTGGGCGGTGGGACGTAGCAACAAGGGGCGGCGGAAACAAGCGACAGGATGGCCGGCGCCACGAGCACGTACGTCGGTTTGTAAAATTTGATTATCCATGAGGGTATGGCTGCACCCGAGTGACGATCACCCGGATGCCTCAGGACTTCACCCCCACTTCAGCCACCGCGCCATGACCCAAGCCCCGACCCCTTCCACTGCCGAAGTCATCTGGGAAAGCCGCGCACGCCAATCCGCCTTTGAGGCCTGGCTCGCGCCACTTGTCGACACGGTGGGGTTGCGCGCGAAGACCTTGCGCCCCGCTTCCAGCGACGCCAGCTTCAGACGCTATCTGCGCATCGATGGCACAGGTGGCAGCTTCATCATCATGGATGCGCCGCCCTCGCATGAAGACGTGCGGCCATTCATCGCCGTGGCCGATCTCATCTATCAGGCGGGTCTGCATGCGCCCAAGGTTCTGGCCCAAGACTCGGTGCATGGCTTCTTGCTGCTGAGCGACCTGGGCTCGACTCTGTATCTGGCCGAGTTGCGCGCGGCCGTCTCAGTCGAAGACACCGGCAGCATCGACCGCTTGATGCGCGGCGCTTTTTCAGCGCTGGTCGTGTGGCAGCAGCGCGTAGACGCGAGCAGCCTGCCCGCCTATGACGATGCGCTGCTGCGGCGCGAGCTGGCGCTGTTTCCCGAGTGGTGCGTGCAGCGGGAGTTTGGCGTGACGTGGGGTGCCGATGAGCTGGCCACCTGGGCCACGACCTGCGAGCTGCTGGTCAGCAGCGCGCTGGCGCAACCCACGGTTGCGGTGCACCGCGACTACATGCCGCGAAATCTCATGGTCTGTGACCCCGCAAGCCCCGGCATCCTTGACTTTCAGGATGCGGTGCGCGGGCCCATCACCTACGACGTGGCGTCGATGTTGCGCGACGCCTTCATCAGCTGGGAAGAAGAGCAGGAGCTCGACTGGGCCATACGCTACTGGCAGCAGGCGCGCGCCGTCGGCTTGCCGCTGCCGAGCGACTTCGGCGACTACTGGCGCCAAGTCGAGTGGATGGGCCTGCAGCGCCACCTGAAAGTCCTGGGCATCTTCTGCCGCCTCAAGCACCGAGACGGCAAGCCGGCCTACAGTGCCGACCTGCCCAGGTTCTTCAACTACGCGCACAAGGTTGCCAGGCGCTATGAGGGGCTGGGACCGCTGGCCCGATTGCTGGAGCCGCTGATGGGCACGGCTCGCGTGGATGCCTTTTACTGACCCCGAAGGAGACAACGATGGACGATCTGGCCTTCATCCGTTCGCACATCCGCACCGTGCCTGACTGGCCAGCGGCCGGCGTGCAGTTTCGCGACATCACGCCGCTGCTGCAAAACCCGCGGGCCTTTCGGGTGCTGATCGATCAGTTCGTGCACCGCTACTTTGACCAGCGGCCGGCCGCCATCGCCGGAGTGGATGCGCGCGGATTCATCATCGGCTCGGTACTGGCCTATGAGCTCAACATCGGTTTCGTACCCATCCGCAAGAAGGGCAAGCTGCCCTACAACACGCTGCAAGAGTCGTACGACCTGGAGTACGGATCGGCCACGGTGGAGATCCACACCGACGCGGTGGTGCGCGGCGACCGGGTGGTGCTCATCGACGACCTGATCGCCACCGGCGGCACCATGATGGCGGGCAAGAATCTTCTCGAGCGGCTGGGGGCCTGCGTGATCGAAGGCGCTGCCATCATCGATCTTCCCGAACTTGGCGGCAGCCGCAAGCTGCGCGAAGCCGGGCTGCCGCTGTTCACGCTGACGTCGTTTGACGGCCACTGAGGCAAGCCAGACGATGGACCTGTCGACTGCCGCCTACACCTTCGACCTGACCGTGGCGATGGCCATCGGGCTCATGATCCTGGAGCGGCTGGCTCCCTACCGCGAATACCACGCTGACTGGCGTTGGGTGGCCCGTGCCGGGGGGCTGGGTCTGGTGGGCATCGTGCTCACCATGCTGATCGGCGGAGCCATCGACGCGCATCTGGCCACCCGCGATTTCCTACGTCAGGACAACCTGCTGACGCGGCAATCGGTCGTGCTTCAGGGCTTCGTCGCGTATGTGTGCGTGAGCTTCTTTGTTTACTGGTGGCATCGCGCCCGGCACCGCAGCAACACCCTGTGGCTGATGTTTCACCAAATCCACCATAGCACCCACCGGCTCGAGGCGGCAACCGCCTTCTACGCCCACCCCACCGACTTTCTGGCCAGCTCACTGATCATCAGCGGCGTGGCCTACGGACTGCTCGGCTTTGACCCCGATGCAGCGGCCTGGGCCGCGTTCTGGGTGAGCGTGTTCGACCTGTGGGAGCACACCAACATCAAGACCCCGCGCTGGCTGGGCTATGTGGTGGTGCGCCCCGAGATGCACCGCGTGCATCACGAGCGCGACCAGCACCGCAGCAACTACGGCATCCCGATCTGGGACATGCTTTTTGGCACCTACGAAAACTCGCTGCGAGCGGTGGACTGCGGGTTCACGCCGGCGCAAGAAGGGCGCATCTTCGAGATGCTGCGCTTCAGGAGTGCAGACAAGTAGTCGGTGCTCAGGCTACTTGCCAATACAAAACCGGCTAAAGATCTCGCCGAGCAATTCGTCTGGCGTGGAGTGGCCCACGATGTCGCCGAGCGCGCCTTGCGCGAGGCGCAGTTCTTCGGCGAGCAGATCGAGTGGCGCGGGGGTCTGGTCCAGACGCCGCTTCGCCTCGTCGAGATGCTCGGCGGTCAAGCGCAGCGCCTGAACATGCCGCGCGCGCGCCGTGTAGACGCCCTCGGGGGTTTCGTGCCAACCCGCCAGCTCGAGCAAACGGCGGCGCAGGGTGTCGAGTCCCTCGCCGGTCCTGGCCGACAGGCGCAGGCTGTTGACAGCATCGGTTGCGCCGACGGTTTCGCCTAAGCCAGTGGTCAGCGCATCGGCCTTGTTGTGGACATCGAGCACGCGTTGGCCGTCGATCAGCGAGCGCGGCAACCGCGCCCGGATGGCAGCGTCTGCGGCCTGATGCGGCGCATCGCCGGCCAAGGTGAGGTCATGCAAAAACAGCAGAGCGTCGGCCGCCTCGATCTCGCCCCAGCTGCGCTCGATGCCGATGCGCTCGACCGCGTCGTCGGTGTCGCGCAGGCCGGCGGTGTCGATCACATGCACCGGCACGCCTTCGATCTGTATGGTCTGCGTCACCTTGTCGCGGGTGGTGCCGGCAATGGGCGTGACGATAGCCAGCTCAGCGCCGGCCAGCGCATTGAGCAGCGAGCTCTTGCCCACATTGGGCTGCCCAGCGATCACCACCGTGATGCCTTCGCGCAGCAGCGCGCCTTGCCGGGTCTGGTCTTGCACCACGCGCAGCCGTGCGGTGATGGCTTCGAGTTGGCCGCGCGCATCGGCTTGTTGCAAGAAGTCGATGTCTTCTTCGGGAAAGTCCAGCGTCGCCTCGACCAGCATGCGCAGGCGCATCAGCTGCTCGTCCAGCACCTTGATGTGCTGCGAGAAGGCACCTGAGAGCGATCGGGTGGCCGATCGGGCTGCCGCCTCGGTGCTGGCGTCGATCAGGTCGCTGACCGCCTCGGCCTGCGCCAGATCGAGCTTGCCGTTGAGGTAGGCGCGCTCGGTGAACTCACCAGCGCTGGCCAGCCGCAGCGCTGGCAGGCAAGCCTGCCCCGTGGCCTTGTCGGCCTCGCCTGCGGCTTCCATGCAACGCGCCATCAGCAGCTGCAACACGACCGGGCCGCCGTGCGCTTGCAGCTCCAGCACGTCTTCACCGGTGTAGGAGTGCGGCGCGGAGAAGTACAGCGCCAGACCGTGGTCGATGTCCGCGCCAGCGGCATCCCGAAAGGGCAGATAAGTGGCGTGGCGCGGGGCCAGCGGGCGGCCGCAAAGCGCCTCGATCAACGGTCGCAGATCACGGCCGGACACCCTGACGATGCCCACCGACGCACGCCCTGGTGCTGTGGCGATGGCAACGATGGGCTCATGGTGGCGCAGCAGCATGCGGCTCATTTTCTCCGCCTGGGCTGCCGGCCTTGCTGTGGGCTATTTGCCCAGCACCCCGAGCTTTTTATTGATGAGGTACTGCTGCGCGATCGACAGGATGTTGTTGGTCAACCAGTAAAGCACCAGGCCAGCCGGGAACACGAAGAACATCACCGAGAACGCCAGCGGCATGATCCACATCAGCTTGGCCTGCATAGGATCGGGCGGGGTCGGATTGAGCCAGGTCTGCAGCAAGCTGGTCAGCGTCATCAGGATAGGCAAGATGAAGTAGGGATCCTTGGCCGACAAGTCGGTGACCCAGCCTATCCACGGCGCATTGCGCATCTCGACGCTGGCCAGCAACACCCAGTACAGCGCGATGAAAAACGGCATCTGTACGAAGATCGGCAGGCAACCACCCAGCGGGTTGACCTTTTCCTCGCGGTAGATGCGCATCATTTCCTGCTGCATCTGCTGTGGCTTGTCCTTCAGGCGTTCGCGCATTTCGGCCACTTTCGGGCCAATGGCCTTCATCTTCGCCATCGACTTGTAGGCCGTGGCATTGAGCCAGTAAAAGGCAATCTTCAGCAGCACCACCAAGCCCACGATGGCCCAGCCCCAATTGCCCAGAAAAGCATGCAACTGCGTGAGCAGCCAGAACAGGGGCTTGGACAAGATGGTGAGCCAGCCGTAGTCCTTGACCAGGTCCAGCCCGGGTGCAATCTGACTCAACAGGTCTTCCTCCTGAGGTCCGGCAAACAGGCGCGACTCGACGGTCTTCGCAGCACCCGGCGCCAGCGTGCCCATGGGCACGATCATGCCCACCGAGTACTGATTGGTGTCGACCTTGCGGCTGAAAAACTCGCGCGGGCTCTTGTCGTCAGTGGTGGCACCCAGCAGCCATGCCGTGGCGAAATAGTGCTGCACCATGGCCACCCAGCCGTTGTCAGCAGCGACGTCGTGGCCGGCCTTGTCGGTCGGTTTGCGCTCTTCGATGTCTTTGAAGTTGATCTTGTGAAACTTCGACGCCTCGGTGTAGATCGCGGGGCCGGTGAACGTCATGTAGAAGCTCGACTCGCCCGCCGGCGGATTGCCGTCGCGCACCAGCTGGTAATAAAGTTGCGGCGCCACGGGCTCGGCCGACTCGTTGACCACTTCGTGCTTGACGCGGACCGAATAACTGCCGCGGTGAAAGGTCAGGGTCTTGATCAGCTTGACGCCACCCACCAGTGGGGACTCGAGCCTGACGTCCAGTTGGTCCTGTCCGTCCTTGAGCGTCAAGTCGCCTGGGGTCAGGTTAAAGGGCGTCTGGTGGTTGGGCAGTGCCTGAGCGCCCTGAGCCGCGATCAAGCCCGTCTGCGCCTTATAAAGCCGGTCGGCGGACGCATCGAACAGCACTTCGTTCTTGCTGTGGTCCAGGTGGTCGACCTGCTTGAGCATCTCAAGCCGCGTCACCGAGCCGCCCAGCGTGTCCACGGTGGCCTTGACCACATCGGTGGTGATCTCGACTTTCTGGGAAGTTGCCGACGCTACCGGCTCAACTGTCGCGATCGGTGGCGTCATCCCTGGCGTGGCCACGGCACTGGGCACGGCGGTTGCCGGTTGAGGCAACGAGGCGCTTGCGGGGCCGCCAGCCGCAGGAACGCCCTGCGGCGCCACTTCTGCGATCTTGGTCGGGCCGAACATCGACTCCCGGCCGTTGTGCTTGTTCCAGCCGTCCCACAGCAAGACGAGCGACATCGAGAACACCACCCACAGCAGGGTGCGACGCATTTCGTTCATGACGGACTCTTTGTGTTGACTAACGGGTTGCGAGATGGCGCGTCGGGCACGGGATCGTGGCCGCCTTCGCACCAGGGATGGCAGCGCAGCAAACGCTTGGCCACCAGATAACTACCCGCCCCGGCTCCGAAGCCCTGCAGCGACTCCAGCGCATAGGCGGAACAAGTGGGCTCGAACCTGCAAGCAGATCCCAACCACGGGCTGAGAAGCAAACGATAGGCCCGCACGCTTGCAATGAGAAACCGTAGCAGGCCAGACGGCGCCTTTGCGGATTGGGCTTTCATCGGCGGCCTGGTGTGCTTATGATTTTGGACATCAAGCCCGCCAGTTCCACAGACGCGACTTGACTCAGTTGCTCAGAGGCCGCGCTGGAGAACTCGGTTCGTGGGAACGGTGAGCGCAACCTCACCACCCACATGCCCACGTCCAAATGCTCAGCGTGAAGCACCGCGACCCGAATGCGCCTTTTCAGCAAGCTACGGGTCACTGACCGTTTGGCATGCTTTTTAGGCACCACCAGACCTAGCCAACACCCCTGAGAAGGACCTTCGTCCACAGCCATGGGCAAAGAGATCTCAGCCGCTGTTGACAACTCTTGGGCGGTAGCGCCTGCTGTGGCGTTTTGAACGGTCGCGGTCTTGGGTTGCCAAGACTGAGGCTGTTGCGCCAGAAAGTGCACCGCGAAGTGTGGCGACCTCGCCCGGCAAGGCTCTTTGAGCACCTTGGAGAAGTCAGATGCGCGGGTGATGGATGCAATCACGGGCACTGCGATCCATACAGGCCGAAATGGCCTTCACGCACACCTGACCTGTCTTCAGACGGCCAACCGCTTGCGGCCTTTGGCTCGGCGGGCATTGATAACGGCCCGCCCGCCGCGGCTCTTCATGCGAACCAGGAAACCATGGGTGCGGGCACGGCGAGTCTTCGAAGGTTGATAAGTACGTTTCATGATGATTCCAGTCTGGATTGAGCCAGCGCCCCTTCGGTCGGAACCAAGGACTTTGACCGCAGAAAACCAAGTATTAGACCAACAAAGCGTGGGTGCGTCAAAGGTAAGCTTCTCAACAGGTTGTCTGCCCCCCGGTTTTTCACCCCCATGTCGGGCTAACCCAGGTGTGGATAACTTTCTATTTCGGGCACAATTCGATTAACCTGAGGTGCCCTGAAGGCGCAGTTATTCACAACATGACACCTGATCTTTGGCAACGTGGCTGCGAGCGGCTGGCCGCTGAACTGCCCGAACAGCAGTTCAACACGTGGATACGTCCTTTGCCGGCTGCGTGCGTGTCAGACTCGTTGCAAGGTGCGGTGGCCAGCTTGTTGGTGCCCAACCGTTTCAAGCTCGACTGGATCAGAAATCAATACGGCGGTCGCATTGAGTCTGTGCTGTCCGAACTTGCAGGCAAACCCGTGCGACTCGAGATCTCACTGGCGCCTCGTGAGTCGTCTGACCGGGCCACTTCAACTGCCGGTGCGAATGTGCTTGCTCCTGCGGCGCAGGCAATCAGCCACTTTTTGACGCGACCGGGCACGAGCTCCTCGTCGGCTGGCGCGGCTTCAGGCTCGGCAACAAGCCTCGAAGGCAACGCGTCGCGGCCTTCCATGGTTGTGCAATCCAGCCACCGACTCAACACCAGCCTCACCTTTGAAAACCTGGTACCTGGTCGCGCCAATCAGATGGCGCGCACGGCTGCTTTGCATGTGGCGGGTGCCCCGGGCCAGATGTACAACCCCTTGTTCATCTACGGTGGTGTAGGTCTGGGCAAGACGCACCTGATGAACGCCGTAGGCAACGCATTGATCGCTGATCAACCCAATGCGCGCGTGCTCTATTTGCATGCCGAGCAGTTCATCACCGACGTGGTGAAGAACTACCAGCGCAAGACCTTTGATGAACTGAAATCCAAGTACCACTCGCTCGATTTGCTGTTGATCGATGACGTGCAGTTCTTTGCGGGCAAAGAGCGTACGCAAGAAGAGTTCTTCAATGCGTTCGAGGCGCTGCTGGCCAAGCGCGCCCACATCATCATGACCAGCGACACCTATCCCAAGGGACTGGTAGATATCGACGAGCGGCTGACATCGCGCTTTGATGCCGGCTTGACTGTGGCCATTGAACCGCCTGAGCTTGAAATGAGGGTGGCTATCCTGATGCGCAAGGCCGAAGCAGAGGGCACCACCATGCCCGAGGACGTCGCCTTTTTCGTGGCCAAGAATGTTCGAGCCAATGTGCGTGAGCTTGAAGGTGCTTTGCGCAAGATCCTCGCTTATTCAAGGTTCAGCCAGAAGGAAATCAACATCGCTCTGGCGCGTGAGGCCCTGAAAGACTTGTTGTCGATCCAGAACCGGCAAGTGGGCGTCGAGAACATCCAAAAGACCGTCGCTGATTTCTACAAGATCAAGATCGCCGACATGTACTCAAAAAAGCGGCCGGCCAGCATTGCGAGGCCGCGGCAGATCGCGATGTATCTGGCCAAGGAAATGACCCAGAAAAGCCTGCCTGAGATCGGCGAGCTTTTTGGTGGCAGGGATCACACCACCGTGCTGCACGCGGTGCGCAAGATCTCCGGCGAACGCAAGCAAAACACCGAGCTCAACCAGCAGTTGCACGTGCTCGAACAAACGCTCAAAGGCTGATGAATGTCCCATCGCAAAGCGCGTTCGTGTCAAGGCACATCCTTGGGGACAAGTTGCGCGCAACTCGGGCTTATCCACCGATTTCTGGAACTGGACAAAGTTGTTGTATGCGAGTCCCGCGCTTCAAGAGCGTCTTTGCACAGGCTTGGCAAGAGCTCAAGTCATTGAATCAAAAGCACAAAACAAGCTTTTGCACAGATCACGACAGACCCTATTACTACGGCTAATCTGAGAGGTTCAAATGATTGTCTTGAAGACGGCGCAAGAAAAATTTCTGAGCGCACTCCAGTCGGTGTCAGGAGTGGTCGAACGGCGGCACACCCTTCCGGTGCTGGCCAACGTGTTGTTGCGCAAGACCGGGCAGGACATCGAGTTCACCACGTCCGACCTGGAAATCCAGGTGCGAACGCACGCCAGCTTTGACGGCGATGCCAGCAACTTCGCCACCACTGTGGGCGCTCGCAAGCTGATCGACATCCTGCGCTCGTTGCCGGCAGACCAGGTGGTCACGCTCAGCGCCAACCAAAGCAAGCTGACGCTTCAAGGCGGCAAGAGCCGTTTCACCTTGCAAACGCTGCCCAGCGATGACTTTCCGCTGGTGCAAGAAGCCGCTGACTTCGGTCCCGCTTTCACCGTGCCCCAAAGCACGCTCAAGAGCCTGATCAACCAGGTGCACTTTGCGATGGCGGTGCACGACATTCGCTACTACCTCAACGGCATCTTGTTCGTGGCCGAATGCAAGAACCTGACGCTGGTGGCCACCGACGGACATCGTTTGGCGCTGGCGCAGGCCACGCTCGAAACCGACATTCCCAAGCAAGAGGTGATCCTGCCGCGCAAGACCGTGCTCGAATTGCAGCGTCTGCTCAAGGACGACAAGACGGGCGAAGAAGGCTCCATCGAAATGCGCTTTGCCAGCAACCAGGCCAAGTTCAGCTTCAGCGGCATGGAGTTTGTGACCAAGCTGGTCGAAGGCAAGTTCCCGGACTACAACCGCGTGATCCCCAAGAACCACAAGAACAGCGTGGTGCTGGGTCGCGCGCCACTGCTCTCCAGCCTGCAGCGCGCGGCCATTTTGACCAGCGAGAAGTTCAAGGGCGTGCGCGTGAACATCGAGCCGGGTAGCTTGCGCATTGCCTCGAGCAACGCCGAGCAGGAAGAAGCCAAGGAAGAACTCGAGATTGACTACGCCGGCGACAGCATCGACATCGGCTTCAACGTCACCTACCTGATGGACGCGCTGTCGAACATCAGCGCTGAGATGGTCAAGCTCGAGCTGCAAGACACCAACTCGAGCGTGCTGATCACCGTGCCCGAACAGCCCGGCTTCAAGTACGTCGTGATGCCCATGCGGATTTGAGCCGCCGCGCGATCACTGAGCTCCCCCTGCCCCCCGCCCAAGCGGGGGGTTCTATATCAAAGAACACCCGGGCCTTGAAGGCCCTCAGACAAACTTATGAGTGAATCGATCCCTTCGGGCGACGACGCAAAAAAGACCGCCAAGGCCGCTGACGACGCAGCCCAAAGTGCGGCTTACGGCGAAGGCAGCATCCAGATCCTTGAGGGCCTGGAAGCCGTGCGCAAGCGTCCTGGCATGTACATCGGCGACACGTCTGATGGCACCGGCTTGCATCACCTGGTGTTCGAGGTGGTCGACAACTCGATTGACGAGTCGCTGGCCGGGCACTGCGACGACATCGTGGTCACGATTCACTCCGACAACTCGATTTCCGTCACCGACAACGGCCGCGGCATTCCGACCGGCGTCAAGATGGACGACAAGCACGAGCCCAAGCGCAGTGCGGCCGAGATCGCGCTGACCGAGCTGCACGCCGGTGGCAAGTTCAACCAGAACAGCTACAAGGTCTCAGGCGGCCTGCACGGCGTGGGCGTAAGCTGCGTCAACGGCCTGAGCAAGTGGCTGCGCCTGACCGTGCGTCGCGATGGCAAGACGCACTTCATGGAGTTCAAGCAGGGCATTCCGCAAGACCGTCTGGTCGAGATGCGCGACGGCTTCGAGATCTCGCCCATGCGCATCACGGGTGACACCGAAAAGCGCGGTACCGAGGTGCACTTTTTGCCCGACCTGGAAATCTTCTCGAACATCGATTTCCACTACGACATCATCGCGAAGAAGCTGCGCGAGCTGAGCTTTTTGAACAACGGCGTGAAGATCCGTCTGGTCGACGAGCGCAACAACAAGGAAGACACCTTCGCCTACGCCGGCGGTGTGAAGGGTTTCGTGCAGTTCATCAACACCGGCAAGAGGGTGTTGCACCCGACCATCTTCGGCGCTGTGGGCGAAAAGCTCAGCGACCAGGGCACCACCATCACCACCGATGTGGCGATGCAGTGGAACGACGGCTACAGCGAGAACGTGCTGTGCTTCACCAACAACATCCCCCAGCGTGACGGCGGCACCCACCTGACCGGCCTGCGTGCGGCCATGACGCGGGTGATCAACAAGTACATCGACGACAGCGAAGTGGCCAAGAAGGCCAAGGTCGAAGTCACCGGTGACGACATGCGCGAAGGCCTGTGCTGCGTGCTGTCGGTCAAGGTGCCCGAACCCAAGTTCAGCAGCCAGACCAAGGACAAGCTGGTCTCTAGCGAAGTGCGCGGCCCGGTCGAAGATGTGGTCAGCCGCGCATTGACTGACTACCTGCTCGAGAACCCGGCCGACGCCAAGATCATCGTCGGCAAGATCGTCGATGCCGCACGTGCCCGCGAGGCCGCCCGCAAGGCGCGCGAGATGACGCGCCGCAAGGGTGTGCTCGACGGCATGGGCCTGCCCGGCAAGCTCGCCGACTGCCAGGAAAAAGACCCCGCCTTGTGCGAGATCTACATCGTCGAGGGCGACTCCGCCGGCGGCTCGGCCAAGCAAGGCCGCGACCGCAAGTTCCAGGCGATCCTGCCGCTGCGCGGCAAGATCTTGAACGTTGAAAAAGCCCGCTACGAAAAGCTGTTGACCAGCAACGAAATCCTCACGCTGATCACCGCCTTGGGCACCGGCATCGGCAAGGGCATGGGGGGCGACGACTTCAACCCCGACAAGCTGCGCTACCACCGCATCATCATCATGACCGACGCCGACGTGGACGGCGCG
>JBBAPK010000010.1:0-45156 GCA_040400875.1 Burkholderiaceae bacterium
CCTTGCCAGGCAGCAGGTTGACCAGTGCGCCGAAGTCCAGAATCTTGACGATCGGGCCTTCGTAAATCTTGCCGATTTCGACCTCTGCGGTGATCTCTTCGATGCGCTTCTTGGCGTGAGCAGCCTTTTCGCCGTCGGTCGAGGCAATGGTGATGGTGCCGTCTTCGCCGATGTCGATCGTGGTGCCGGTTTCTTCGGTCAGCGCACGGATGGTCGCGCCGCCCTTGCCGATCACGTCACGAATCTTCTCGGGGTTGATCTTCATCGTGTACAGGCGTGGCGCGAACTGCGACACCTCGGCCTTGGCGCCGCCCACGGCCTCGACCATCTTGCCCAGGATGTGCAGACGGGCTTCCTTGGCCTGAGCCAGCGCGACCTGCATGATTTCCTTGGTGATGCCCTGGATCTTGATGTCCATCTGCAGTGCGGTCACGCCGTTGGTCGTGCCCGCCACCTTGAAGTCCATGTCGCCGAGGTGATCTTCATCGCCCAGGATGTCGGTCAGCACGGCAAAGCGGTTGCCGTCCTTGATCAAGCCCATCGCGATGCCGGCCACGTGAGCCTTCATCGGAACGCCCGCATCCATCAGCGCCAGGCAGCCGCCGCACACCGAGGCCATCGATGACGAGCCATTGGATTCGGTGATCTCGGACACCACACGCATCGAGTAAGGGAAGTCGGCGCGATCCGGCAGCACAGCCACCAAAGCGCGTTTGGCCAGACGGCCGTGGCCGATTTCGCGACGCTTGGGCGTGCCCACGCGGCCGGTCTCGCCAGTGGCGAACGGGGGCATGTTGTAGTGCAGCATGAAGTGCTCGCTGTACTCGCCGGCCAGCGCATCGATCTTCTGCGAATCTCGGTCGGTGCCCAGCGTGGCAGCCACCAGCGCCTGGGTTTCGCCGCGGGTGAACAGCGACGAGCCGTGCACGCGTGGCAACACGCTGTTGCGGATTTCGATCTGGCGCACGGTGCGCGTGTCGCGACCGTCAATGCGTGGCTCGCCCGACAGGATCTGGCTGCGCACGATCTTCGCCTCGATGTCGAACAGCACGTTGTCGACCTTGACCTTGTCGACCGCAGCGCCCGTGGCCGCCAGGGCTGCCAGGGTGTTGGCGGTGACTTCGCGAGTGGCCTGGGTGCGTGCTTGCTTCGAGCGGATCTGATAGGCCGCGCGCAGCGGCTCTTCGGCCAAGGCGCAGACCTGCGAGATGAAGGCCTCGTCCTTGGCTGGCGGCTGCCAGTCCCAGGCCGGCTTGCCGGCATCACGAACCAGTTCGTTGATGGCAGCGATGGCCACCTTGCACTGCTCATGGCCGAACACCACGCCGCCGAGCATCACTTCTTCGCTCAGTTGCTGGGCCTCGGACTCGACCATCAGCACGGCGGCGTCCGTGCCTGCCACCACCAGATCCATCTTCGACTCGAGGAGTTGGGTCTTGCCTGGGTTCAGCACGTACTCGCCGTTGACGTAGCCCACGCGCGCCGCACCAATGGGGCCATCGAACGGGATGCCCGAGATGGACATGGCCGCACTCGACCCGATCAGCGCCGCGATGTCAGCCGACACCTCAGGGTTCAGCGACAGCACATGAATCACGACCTGGACTTCGTTGTAGAAGCCTTCAGGAAACAGCGGACGCAGCGGCCTGTCGATCAGGCGCGAGGTCAGGGTCTCGAGTTCGCTGGGGCGGCCTTCGCGCTTGAAGAAGCTGCCCGGGATCTTGCCGGCAGCGTAGGTCTTCTCGATGTAGTCGACCGTCAGCGGGAAGAAGTCCTGGCCGGGCTTGGCATTTTTCGCGCCCACCACGGTGGCCAGCACCACGGTGTCTTCGATGTTGACGATCACCGCGCCGCTGGATTGGCGGGCGATCTCGCCGGTTTCCAGCACCACGGTGTGCTGACCCCATTGGAAAGTCTTGGTGACCTTGTTGAACATGCTCATCGGTTTCTCCGGTTGATTTCAGCGCCTTGCGGGCGGCGCCTTCGACCCGAGAGCCATGGCAACCTGGCGCGATGCCATTCCAGCGACGTTCCTTTTGAAACGACCCTGGAATGACACATCGTCATCGTTGGCTGCCCAGCTCTAAAAAAGAAAAGCCTGTACTGGACGTCCAGACAGGCTGTTCACTTCAGCGTGGCACTTACTTGCGCAAGCCCAGCTTCTGAATCAGTGCGGTGTATCGATCCGCGTCGCGGTCCCTTAAATAGGCCAGCAGACTCTTGCGCGTGTTGACCATCTTGAGCAGACCCCGGCGACCATGGTGGTCCTTCAGGTGGGTCTTGAAGTGCGGGGTGAGTTCGTTGATGCGCGCGGTGAGCAAGGCAACTTGAACCTCGCACGACCCGGTGTCATTGGTGCTGCGCGCGTTCGATTTGACGATTTCTGCCTTTTGGGCAAGGGTAAAGCTCATGGTGTTTCCTGATGTCGATGAACCGGTTGCCTGAGAGGGCAGAGGATTCTCGTTGTGGACTTGCGGTCGCGGGTGAAACAACCTGCGCCGTGCTGAACCTCAAGGGGAAACCCCAAGAAGGAGCGGAAGTATATCCGCTCAAAGCGTGGCCAAAGGCCACCTCGGACGCACATTGAACTGGCCAGCGGCATCCGGCTGCGGCCCGATTCGCTGCCAGCGCAGCGCAGCGGCCAGCGCGATCATCGCGCCGTTGTCAGTGCACAGCGCAAGCTCGGGGTAGTGCAAGGTGCAGTGTCGGCGCGCTGCCTCGGCACCCAGCCGTTCACGCAAGGCTGCATTGGCGCCGACGCCACCTGCCACCACGATGCGATCCAGCCCGGTCGATTTCAGCGCCGCCACCGTTTTGCGTGCCAGCACGTCAACGATGGCGGCCTGCGTGCTGGCGGCCAGATCGGCGCGGTCGTGCTCGCTGGGATGGTCGCCCAGCTTGCGCAAAGTCGTCATGACCGCGGTCTTCAAGCCGGCGAAAGAGAAGTTCAGATCGCCGCTGTGCAGCAGCGGGCGCGGCAGGTCAAAGCGCGACGGGTTGCCAGCCAGCGCCAGCTGCGCGAGTACCGGCCCGCCCGGATAGCCCAGCCCCAGCAGCTTGGCCGATTTGTCGAACGCCTCGCCGGCCGCGTCGTCGATGGTTTCTCCCAGCAGCACGTAGCGGCCCACATCATCGACACGCATGAGCTGCGTGTGACCGCCCGACACGAGCAGCGCCACGAACGGAAACGTGGGCGGATCGGCACTCAAAAAGGGTGACAGCAAATGCCCCTCGAGGTGATGAATGCCCCACACCGGGCGAGCTATGGCCGCGCCCAGCGACACCGCCACGCCAGCGCCCACCAGCAACGCGCCGGCAAGTCCCGGCCCTTGCGTGCAGGCGATCACGTCGATCTGCGCGAGCGCGACGCCTGATTGTGCGAGCACCTCACGCGTGAGGGGGATGACGCGCCGGATGTGGTCGCGAGACGCCAGCTCGGGCACCACACCACCGTAGTCGCGGTGCATCTCGACCTGGCTGTACAGGGCCTGGGCCAGCAGTCGCGGGGCGCCTTCGGCCAGCGCTTCGATCAGGGCCACGCCGGTTTCATCACACGACGACTCGATGCCCAGAAAGATCATGGCCCGGGCACGCTCAGTGCTGTTCTTTGGCGTGGTTGATCGTGTACTTCGGAATCTCGATCGTCACATCGCGCTGCGCCAGAATGGTCTGACACGACAGGCGCGAATTCGGCTCGAGCCCCCAGGCGCGGTCGAGCAGGTCTTCCTCGACCTCGTCCATGTCGGCCAGCGAAGCAAAGCCCTCGCGCACGATCACATGGCAGGTGGTGCACGCGGCGCTCATCTCGCAGGCGTGCTCGATTTCGATGCCGTTTTCGAGCAGTGCCTCGCAAATCGAGGTGCCGCTACGTGCCTCGATCTGCGTGCCGTGCGGGCAGTATTCGGCGTGAGGAAGGATCTTGATGACGGGCATGGTGATGCGCTCGGCTCAAATGTCTATCACGGCACGGCCGGCCAGCGCCTTGCGAATGCTGCGGTTCATGCGCTCGGCCGCGAAGGCCTCGGTGCGCGCGGCGAGTGATTCGACGATGTCGTCGATCGCGTGGTGGTCGGACATCTCGCGGCAGGCTTCGAGCTGCGCGAACATCGCCTCGATGGCTTGGCGATCGTGTGCTTCGAGCAGATCGCCATCGGCGGCCAGCGCAGCGCGTGTGGCCAGCAGCATGCGCTCGGCCTCGACGCGCGATTCGCGCAGGCTGCGCTCTTTCATGTCGACCTCAGCGGTGCTGAAGCTTTCGCTCAACATGCGGGCTATGTCTTCGTCGGCCAGCCCGTAGCTGGGCTTGACCGAGATGGACGCTTCGACGCCTGACGATTCCTCGCGTGCGCTGACGCTGAGCATGCCGTCGGCGTCCACTGTGAAGCTCACTCGGATGTGTGCCGCGCCGGCCACCATGGGCGGGATGCCGCGCAGCTCGAAGCGCGCCAGCGATCGGCAATCGCTGACCAGTTCGCGCTCGCCTTGCACCACGTGGACGGCCAGCGCGGTCTGCCCGTCCTTGAAGGTGGTGAAGTCCTGGGCGCGCGCCGTGGGGATAGAACTGTTGCGCGGGATGATGCGTTCGACCAGGCCGCCCATCGTTTCCAGCCCGAGCGACAGCGGGATCACATCGAGCAGCAGCATTTCTTCGGCGCCGGCATTGCCCGCCAGTGCGTCGGCGTGCAAGGCCGCACCGAGTGCCACCACTTCATCGGGATTCAGGTTGTTGAGCGGCGCCTTGCCGAAAAACTCGGCCACTGCCACCTGCACCGAAGGCATGCGCGTCGAGCCACCCACCATCACCGCGCCTTGCACCGACGATGTGTCTGTCTTGGCGTCGCGCATCACCCGGCGCAGCACGGCCAGCGTGCGCGCCACCAAGGCGCTGGTGATGGCATCGAACTGCTCGCGGCTCACGCGAACCGACAGCTCCGCGGCCTCGGTGGCCGAGCGCATCAGCGGACAAGCCAGCGTGGCGTGATCGGCAACAGACAGTTTTTCCTTGGCAGCGCGCGCGGCCACCAGCACGGCACGTTTGTCCTCGGCTGATTCGGCCCTGACGCCGGCCTGCGCCAGCGCCCAGTCGGCCAACGCCTGATCGAAGTCATCGCCGCCCAATGCCGAATCGCCGCCCGTGGCCACCACCTCGAACACACCGGCGCTCAAGCGCAGCAGCGACACGTCGAAGGTGCCGCCGCCCAAGTCATACACCGCATACAGCCCCTCGGAGCCGTGCTCGAGCCCGTAGGCAATGGCCGCAGCCGTGGGCTCGTTGATCAGGCGCAGCACGTGCAGCCCAGCCAGTTGCGCCGCGTCCTTGGTGGCCTGGCGCTGCGCGTCGTCGAAATACGCCGGCACGGTGATCACCGCGCCGAACAGGTCGTCGTCGAAGGTGTCCTCGGCGCGGTAGCGCAGCGTGGCCAGGATCTCGGCCGACACCTCGACGGGCGATTTGACGCCGTCGACAGTGCGAATCTGCAGCATTCCCGGCGCCTCGACGAAGTCGTAGGGCAGCTTGCTTCTGTCGGCCAAATCACTCAGTCCACGGCCCATGAAGCGCTTGACCGACACGATGGTGTTGCGCGGGTCGGTGGCGGCTTCGGCCAGCGCGCTCGCGCCGATCTGCCGCTTGCCACCGGCCAGATAACGCACCGCCGAAGGCAGGATCACCTGCGCGGATTCGTCAGGCAGGCATTCGGCCACGCCATGGCGCACTGCGGCGACCAGCGAATGGGTCGTCCCGAGATCGATGCCCACCGCGATGCGGCGCTGGTGCGGATCCGGCGCGCCGCCGGGTTCTGAAATCTGTAGCAAGGCCATCGGTTTATTGTTCCAGTGCTTCGGCTCGGGCATCGACGTCGCTGGCGAAGCGCTCGACAAACATCAGTTCGCGCACCTGACGTGCGGCCTGACCATGGTCGCCAAGGTCATCGATGGTGCGACCCAATTTATCCAGTGCGCGGGAGCGCGCGGCGCGAACCTCGGCCGCCAGTGCGTCGATTTGGGTCATGTCCGTGGCGGCTTCGAGCGATTCGCGCCACTCCATTTGCTGCATCAAAAAAGCCGCCGGCATGGCGGTGTTGTCCTCGGCACCGATCGACGCACCGTGCAGCTCGCACAGATAGGCCGCACGTCGAATCGGATCCTTGACTCTGCGATGCGCTTCGTTGATGCGCACCGACCACTGCATCGCCAGCCGCTGCGCCGCAGCGCCTTCGCTCACGAAGCGGTCGGGGTGAACCTCGCCGAGCACAGCGCGCCATCGCGCATCGATGGCCGCCACATCCTGCGCATGGCGGCGCGGCAGGCCGAGAAGTTCAAAGTCGTCGCTGTCGAGCTTCATGAGGTGGCCAACGGCGCGCTGATATCCAAGTGAATTCGCGCGACGCCAGCGCCGCAGCGATGGCGATCGGGCCGGGCGTCAGACGCGGAACGATTCGCCGCAGCCGCAGCGATCCTTCTCGCGCGGGTTATGGAACTTGAAGCCCTCGTTGAGGCCTTCGCGCACGAAGTCGAGTTCGGTGCCGTCGATGTAGGGCAGGCTCTTGGGATCGACCAGCACCTTCACACCATGGTCTTCGAACACCGTGTCCTCGGGTGCCACGTCATCGGCGTACTCGAGCTTGTAGGCCAGGCCCGAACAGCCGGTGGTGCGAACGCCCAGACGCACACCCACGCCCTTTCCGCGCTTGCCGATGTAGCGGGTGACGTGCCTCGCTGCGGCTTCAGTGAGAGTGACAGCCATGTTGTCAGTGCGCGCCGGAGTTGGCGGCGTCGGTCGCAGCAGTCTTGGCCTTGTAGTCGTTGACCGCTGCCTTGATGGCGTCTTCGGCCAGGATGGAGCAGTGAATCTTGACCGGCGGCAGCGCCAGCTCTTCGGCGATGTGGGTGTTCTTGATGGTCAGCGCCTCGTCGAGCGATTTGCCCTTGATCCACTCGGTGACCAGCGAGCTCGAAGCGATCGCCGAGCCGCAGCCATAGGTCTTGAACTTGGCGTCCTCGATCAGCCCCGTGAGCGGGTTGACCTTGATCTGCAGTTTCATCACGTCGCCGCAGGCCGGCGCGCCCACCATGCCGGTGCCTACCGTGTCGTCGCCCTTGTCGAACGAGCCCACATTGCGTGGGTTCTCGTAGTGCTCGACCACTTTTTCGCTGTATGCCATGTCAGTTCTCCTGATGCGTCAAATGCGGGTGGTGCGCGTTCAGTGCGCAGCCCACTGGATGGAGCTGATGTCAACTCCCTCTTGGTACATGTCCCACAGCGGCGACAGGTCGCGCAACCTCGCGACGCGATCGCGCAGCGTGGTGACCACGTAGTCGATTTCCTCGGTCGTGGTGTAGCGCCCTATCGTCATGCGCAGGCTCGAGTGCGCCAGCTCATCGCTGCGACCCAGCGCGCGCAGCACATAGCTGGGCTCCAGGCTGGCCGACGTGCACGCCGAACCCGACGACACCGCGATGCCCTTGATGCCCATGATCAGCGACTCGCCTTCGACAAAGTTGAACGACATGTTCACGTTGTGCGGCACGCGCTGCGTGGGGTGGCCGTTGAGAAAGGTCTGCTCGATGCCAGCCAGCCCGTCGAGCAGCCGCTTTTGCAGGCTGCGGATGCGCTCGTTTTCGCTGCCCATTTCTTCGCGGGCGATGCGAAAGGCTTCGCCCATGCCGACGATCTGGTGCGTGGGCAGCGAGCCCGAGCGCATGCCGCGCTCATGGCCGCCGCCGTGCATTTGCGCTTCGATGCGCACGCGGGGCTTGCGCCGCACATACAGCGCGCCGATGCCCTTGGGGCCGTAGGTCTTGTGCGAGGCCAGGCTCATCAAGTCGACCGGTAGCGTGGCCAGATCGATCTCGACCTTGCCGGTGGCTTGTGCCGCGTCCACGTGGAAAATGACGCCGCGCTCGCGACACAGCGCGCCGATGGCGGGGATGTCCTGGATGACGCCGATCTCGTTGTTGACCAGCATCACCGAGATCAAGATGGTGTCGGGGCGGATGGCCGCCTTGAGCAATTCAAGGTCGAGCAAACCGTCTTCGCGCACCTCGAGGTAGGTGGCATCGAAGCCCTGGCGCTCGAGTTCGCGCACGCTGTCGAGCACCGCCTTGTGCTCGGTCTTCACCGTGATGATGTGCTTGCCACGGGTCTTGTAAAACTGCGCCGCGCCCTTGATGGCGAGGTTGTTCGACTCGGTGGCGCCCGAGGTCCAGACGATCTCGCGCGGGTCGGCGCCGATCAGTGCGGCGACTTGCTCACGCGCTTTTTCAACCGCGGCCTCGGCCTCCCAGCCCCAAGCGTGGCTGCGCGAGGCTGGGTTGCCGAAATGCTCGCGCAACCAGGGGATCATGGCGTCGACCACGCGCTGGTCCACCGGATTGGTGGCGCCGTAGTCCATGTAGATGGGGAAATGAGGAGTGATGTCCATACTGCTGTGTCTCTTGTGAAAATTCATTCCTGTGGGTGACGCGCCAGCGCCGACGGACTCACTTTGAAAACGAATTACCCAGAGCAAATACCGAATTGGGCGCCGTGATGCGGATGGGCTTGACCACCGGCTGCGTGCTGAAGATCGCCCGCTTGACGGGATGCACCTGAATCGGCAAGCCCTTGGCCGCCTGATCATCGACCAGCTTCTTGAGCGAGATCGAATTGAGGTGCTCGATCATCTTGGCGTTGAGCCCGGCCCACAGGTCGTGCGTCATGCAGCGGCCACCGTCGTCGCCCATGCAGTTTTCCTTGCCGCTGCAACCGGTGGCGTCCAACGGCTCATCAACCGCCAGGATGATGTCGGCCACGGTGATGTCTTCGGCCTTGCGACCGAGCGAATAGCCGCCACCCGGCCCGCGGGTGCTGGCCACCAGATCCTGGCGACGCAGACGGCCGAAAAGCTGCTCAAGGTAGGACAGCGAAATCTGCTGGCGCGCACTGATGGCTGCCAAAGCCACTGGCCCGCCGTGCTCCCGAAGCCCCAGATCGATCATCGCTGTGACCGCGAAGCGGCCCTTGGTGGTCAAACGCATAGAAATACTCCTGTGCCCAAACGGGCTTGACGAAGACAAGGCCACGTGGCCCACACCGTCCGCACCCCTGAAAACCGGCCCCAAACCGCATCCTTGGTGGGACACGAATCAAAGTTGACCGATTTGGTCGAGTTTATGCGGAAACCCACTGATTTGGTCGGCATTAGCCCGCCGAGTTCCCTCGTCGCGAAAAAAACTTGCACCGCCTTTGAGGGCGGCTCGCGCGAGGCCGAACGCTCAGGGTTTGGCGACCAGGGGCAGCACGTTGTCGCCGCCTGCCGCGCCGAAGGCCTGCTCGCGAAGCAGCGCGAGCTGGTCGCGCACGCCGGCGGCTTTTTCGAATTCCAGGTTGCGCGCGTGGTCGAGCATCTGTTTTTCGAGTTGTTTGATGCGCTTGCCCAGGTCTTTTTCGGACAACGCCTCAGCGGGCTGAGCGTGCTGCATGGCCCGTGCGTCGTCGCGGCCTGGCTTGTCGCCGTACACGCCGTCGATCAGCTCCTTGATCTTTTTGTGGATGCTGCGCGGCGTGATGCCCATCTGCGCGTTATGGGCGATCTGCTTGTTGCGACGCCGCTCGGTTTCATCGATGGCGCGGTGCATCGAGTCGGTGATCTTGTCGCCGTAAAGGATGGCGCGGCCATTGATGTTGCGCGCCGCACGGCCGATGGTCTGGATCAGGCTGCGCTCGGAGCGCAGGAAGCCTTCCTTGTCGGCGTCGAGGATGGCCACCAACGAGACCTCGGGAATGTCGATGCCTTCGCGCAGCAGGTTGATGCCCACCAGCACATCGAACACGCCCAGGCGCAAGTCGCGCAGGATTTCCACGCGCTCGACCGTTTCGATGTCGCTGTGCAGGTAGCGCACCTTCACGCCGTTGTCGCTCAGGTAATCGGTGAGCTGCTCGGCCATGCGCTTGGTCAGCGTGGTGATCAGCACCCGCTCGGCGAGATCGACGCGGATGCGGATTTCCTGCAGCACGTCGTCGACCTGATGGGTGGCCGGCCGCACCTCGACCATGGGATCGATCAGGCCGGTGGGGCGCACCAGTTGCTCGACCACCTGGCCCGACACGCGCTGCTCGTAGACCGCCGGCGTGGCTGACACGAACATCACCTGGCGCATGCGGGTTTCGAACTCCTCGAAGCGCAGCGGGCGGTTGTCGAGCGCGCTGGGCAGCCGGAATCCATAGTCGACCAGCGTGGTCTTGCGGGCACGGTCGCCGTTGTACATGCCGCCGAGCTGCCCGATCAGCACGTGCGATTCGTCGAGAAACATCAGCGAGTCGGCCGGCAGGTAGTCGACCAGCGTCGACGGCGGCTGACCCGGTGCGGCGCCCGACAGGTGGCGCGTGTAGTTCTCGATGCCCTTGCAGTGGCCGATCTCCTGCAGCATCTCGAGATCGAATCGGGTGCGCTGCTCGAGCCGCTGCGCCTCGACCAGCTTGCCCATGCCCACCAGCTCGGCCGAGCGCTCGCGCAGTTCGTCCTTGATGGTGTTGATGGCGTTGACCACCTTGTCGCGCGGCGTCACGTAGTGGCTTGACGGGTACACCACGAAGCGCGGGATCTTCTGGCGGATGCGCCCGGTCAGCGGGTCGAACAGCGACAGCGACTCGACTTCATCGTCGAACAGCTCGATGCGGATGGCCAGCTCGGAGTGCTCGGCCGGAAAAATGTCGATCAGGTCGCCGCGCACGCGAAACGTGCCGCGCGAAAACTCGGTCTCGTTGCGCTGGTACTGCATGCGCACCAGTTGCGCGATCAGCTCGCGCTGGTTTTGCTTGCCGCTCGTGCGCAAGATGAGCCGCATGTCGAGATAGTCCTCTGGCGCGCCGATGCCGTAGATGGCGCTCACCGTGGCCACGATCACCACATCGCGGCGCTCGAGCAGGCTCTTGGTGGCGCTCAGTCGCATCTGTTCGATGTGCTCGTTGATCGAGCTGTCTTTCTCGATGAACAGATCGCGCTGCGGCACGTAGGCCTCGGGCTGGAAGTAGTCGTAGTAGCTGACGAAATACTCGACCGCATTCTTCGGAAAGAACTCGCGGAACTCGGCGTACAGCTGCGCGGCCAGCGTCTTGTTGGGCGCGAACACGATGGCCGGGCGGCCGAGCTGCGCGATCACGTTGGCCATGGTGTAGGTCTTGCCCGAGCCCGTCACGCCCAGCAGCGTTTGAAAGCTCAGCCCGTCGCGCACGCCTTCGACCAGCTCTGCGATGGCCGTGGGCTGATCGCCGGCGGGCGCGTAGGGCTGGAACAGCTGGAATGGCGAGTTCGCAAAGCTCGCGAAGACGCCCTCGTCGGGCACGTCGGCCGCTGGTTTCGAATCAACGAGTGTGGGCATGGCGGATAAAATTTCTGTGCTGACTCGCGATGTGATGGATCGGGGCGACCACGCAGGGTAGCCCAAAAGAGGCGCCCGCAGCTGGCCGCCAGCCGCCTACCATGCGCCTGCAGACCCACTCAAAACCAAAACAAGGAAACCCATGGCATCGCTTTTTGCCGCCGTCGACATGGCGCCGCGCGACCCCATCCTCGGCCTGAACGAACAGTTCAACGCCGACCCCAATCCAGCCAAGGTCAACCTGGGCGTTGGCGTCTACTTTGACGAAGCCGGCAAGCTGCCGCTGCTCAAGTGCGTGGCCGAGGCCGAAAAGCTGATCTATGAAAGCGCCAAGCCGCGCGGCTACCTGCCCATCGACGGCATTGCCGCTTACGACAAGGCGGTGCAGGGCCTGGTGTTTGGTGCCGACAGCGCTGCGGTGCAGCAGGGGCGCGTGGCCACGGTGCAAGCGCTCGGCGGCACGGGCGGTCTGAAGATCGGCGCTGACTTCCTGAAACAGTTGGCCACCCGCGCCGGCACCGCGCCCAAGGTGCTGATCAGCGACCCGAGCTGGGAGAACCACCGCGCGCTGTTCACCAACGCCGGCTTCGTGGTCGACACCTATCCGTACTACGACGCCGACAAGCGCGGGATGAACTTCGACGGCATGCTGGCAGCCCTGAACGCAGCACCTGCCGGCACCATCATCGTGCTGCACGCGTGCTGCCACAACCCGACCGGCTACGACATCACCGCTGCGCAGTGGTCGCAGGTGGTGGCCGCCGTCAAGGCGCGCGATCTGGTGGCCTTCCTCGACATGGCCTACCAGGGCTTTGGCGACGGCATTGCCGAAGACGGCGCGGTGATCGCGCAGTTCCTTGGCGCAGGGCTGGACTTCTTCGTCTCGACCTCGTTTTCCAAGAGCTTCTCGCTGTACGGCGAGCGCGTGGGCGCGCTCAGCGTGGTGTGTTCCAGCAAGGAAGAAACAGCCCGCGTGCTCAGCCAGTTGAAGATCGTCATCCGCACCAACTACTCCAACCCGCCCACCCATGGCGCACAGGTGGTGGCCACGGTGCTGACCACACCCGCATTGCGCGCGATGTGGGAAGACGAACTCGCCGGCATGCGCATTCGCATCAAGCAGATGCGCAAACTGCTCGAGACCCAGCTGGTGGCCGCCGGAATCCAGAGCGATGTGAGTTTCATCAGCCGCCAAAAAGGCATGTTCAGCTACACCGGCCTGACCGCGCCGCAAATGCAGCGACTGCGCAACGAGTTCGGTGTCTACGGTGTCGACTCGGGTCGCATCTGCGTGGCCGCGCTCAACACCGGCAACATCGACAAAGTGGTACAGGCGATCAGCGCCTTGGGCTGAATTGGGAATGCTGCACCGCAGCATCTACACTTGACGGCTTGGATAACAGTCAAGGTCGGGTGCCTTTCACCCGATAAGCTGTCAGATCACCCTGAGGCTTCGCCTAAGGGCTCGATCGCCCGATAGAGGAGGACAGCATGTCCCTGATGTATCAGCTTTACGAAGCCAACCGCGCCCTGCTGAGCCCGCTTGCGGAGTTCTCCAGCGCCTCGTCCAAGCTGTACAGCCACCCGCTGTCGCCGTTCACCCACACGCCTTTGGCGCCTCGGGTGTCGGCCGGGCTGAACCTGATGCATCGGCTGTCCAAGGCCTACGAGAAGCCCGAGTTCAACATCCACAGCGTCAGCATCGACGACCACGATGTGGCAGTGCAGCAGCAAGTGGCCATCGACAAGCCGTTTTGCAGACTGCTGCGATTCAAGCGTTTCACCGACCACCTGCCCACACTCACCCGCATGAAGGCGCAGCCCACGGTGCTGGTGGTGGCACCGCTGTCCGGGCACCACTCGACGCTGCTGCGCGAGACCGTGCGCGAACTGCTGCACGACCACAAGGTCTACATCACCGACTGGACCGATGCGCGCATGGTGCCCGTCGAGGCCGGCGCTTTCACGCTCGATGACTATGTGGTCTACATCCAGGACTTCATCCGCCAGCTCGGGCCTGAAGTCAACGTGATTTCGGTGTGCCAACCCACGGTGCCGGTGCTCGCAGCCATTTCACTGATGGCCAGCCGCGGCGAAAAGACGCCACGCACCATGACCATGATGGGCGGGCCGATCGACGCGCGTCTGTCGCCCACGGCGGTCAACAACCTGGCCATGAACAAGAGCCTGGAGTGGTTCGAGAACAACGTGATCTTTCGCGTGCCGACCAACTACCCCGGCAGTCAGCGCCGCGTGTACCCGGGCTTCTTGCAGCACACCGGATTCATCGCCATGAACCCAGGCCGCCATGCGCAGTCGCACTACGACTACTACATGGACCTGATGCGTGGCGAGGATGAAAACGCCGACTTCCATCGCAGCTTCTACGACGAATACAACGCGGTGCTCGACATGCCGGCCGAGTTTTATCTCGACACCATCCGCGTGGTCTTCCAGGACTTCTCGCTGGTCAATGGCACCTGGGATGTGCAAGGCGAACGCGTGCGGCCGCAAGACATCAAGACCACCGCACTGCTGACCATCGAAGGCGAGCTCGACGACATCTCGGGCGCCGGACAGACCCGCTCGGCCCACGACCTTTGCACCGGCATCAGCGTCAGCCGCAAGTTCCACTACGACGCCGAAGGTGCGGGCCATTACGGCATCTTCTCGGGCCGCCGCTGGCGCGAAAAGATCTTTCCGCAAGTGCGGGATTTCATCGCCGCTCACCAGAAGCGGGCCACGGCTGTCCCTGCCGCAGCGCTGAAGAAGGTGACGGCAGTGGCGTTGACATCGCCGGCTCGCAAGTCGGCAGCCAAGGCCCCAGCGGTCAAGGCGCCGGCGACTCAGGCGACGCGCAAGCCAGCGGCCAAGGCTCAAGCGGCCAAGTGACGCGGTGGCGGCGCTGAAGCCGGACGTCGGCGCCGTTGACGGCCGAGGTCTGCCGCCCCTGATGCGCGTCGACGCCATCGACCGCGCCTTGCCGCAAACCCAATGCACCCGCTGCGGCTATCCCGATTGCCGCAGCTATGCCAAGGCCATCGCCTTTGGTGAGGCCGCCATCAACCGCTGCCCTCCGGGCGGCGCTGAAGGCATCGCGCGGCTGTCGGTGATCACCGGCCAGCCCGTGCTGTCGCTCGATCCGTTTCACGGCACCGAAGGCCCGCGCCAACTCGCGGTCATCGACGAGGCTGCGTGCATCGGCTGCACGCTGTGTCTGAAGGCCTGCCCGGTCGATTGCATCCTCGGCGGCCCGAAGGCGATGCACACCGTGATGGCCGATCTGTGCACCGGCTGCGAGTTGTGCATTCCGGCCTGCCCGGTCGATTGCATCTCGCTCACCGCGGTCAACACCGAGCGCAGCGGCTGGGCCGCCTGGAGTGGCGCTCAAGCCGACGAGGCCCGCACGCGCTACGGCTTTCACCAGTTCAGGCTGCAACGCGATGAGCAAGAGCGCATCGCCCGACTCGAGGCCCGCGCCCTGGCCACGCGCCCGTCATGAGCGAACCTGTCTTGCCCAAGGTGCTGTCGCTCATCGCCCCGATGACGCAGCTCAACACGCCCTACCCTTCGACCGCCTACCTCACGGGTTTTCTGCGTTCGCGCGGCTTCGACGCGGCGCAGGAAGATCTGGCGCTGGCCCTGGTGCTCGAGTTGTTCTCGACCGATGGGTTCAAGGCGGTTCGCGAGCGCATCGCCGAGCTGCCCGAGCCACAGCGCACGATGCGCGTGGTGGCATTCGACGAGCAGTTCGATCGCTACGTCTCGACCATAGCCCCCACGCTGGCGTTTTTGCAGGGCCGCGACGCGACGCTGGCCCACCGCATCTGCAGCCGCGCCTTCCTGCCCGAAGGGCCGCGCTTCGAGTCGCTCGACGTCTACATCGATGACGACGGTGGCGACCCGCTGGCCTGGGCCTTTGGCGCGCTCGGCGTGCACGACCGCGCGCGGCACCTGGCCACGCTGTACCTCAACGACATCGCCGACGTGCTGCGCGAGGCGATTGATGCGCGCTTCGAGTTCGTGCGCTACGGCGAGTCGCTGGCGCTCAGCCAGCCGACCTTCGAGCCGCTGGCTGCCGCACTGGCCGCACCGCTGAACCTGATCGACCGCACGCTGCTGGCCCTGACGCTGGCCGCGATCGAGCGCCACCAGCCGCGCGTGGTGCTGATTTCGGTGCCCTTCCCCGGCGCGGTGTATGCGGCCTTTCGCATCGCGCAGGCCATCAAGGCGCACGACCCGGGCATCACCACGGTGCTGGGCGGCGGCTACGTCAACACCGAACTGCGCGAGCTGAAAGAGCCGCGTGTGTTCGATTACTTCGACCACCTCACGCTCGATGCCGGCGAGCGTCCGCTGCTCGCGCTGCTCGAGCACCTGCAAGGCCGGCGCTCCGCACAGCGGCTGGTGCGCACCTACCGCCGCGAGCCCGAGACCGGCGCGGTGCAGTACGTCAACTGGATCGAAGCCGACATCGCCTTCGCCGAGGTGGGCACGCCCACATGGGACGGCTTGCCGCTCGATCGCTACTTGTCGCTGCTCGACATGCTCAACCCAATGCACCGGCTGTGGTCGGACGGGCGCTGGAACAAGCTCACGGTGGCGCACGGCTGCTACTGGAAGAAGTGCAGCTTTTGCGACGTGAGCCTGGACTACATCTCGCGCTACGAGGGCGCCTCGGCCGCCACGCTGGTCGACCGCATCGAGGCCATCGTCGCCGAGACCGGACAGACCGGCTTTCACTTCGTCGACGAAGCCGCGCCGCCCAAGGCACTGAAGACACTCGCCGCCGAGTTGCAGCGCCGGCAGCTGGCGGTTTCGTGGTGGGGCAACATCCGCTTCGAAAAATCATTCACGCCCGAGCTGTGCCAGCAGCTCGCCGACAGCGGCTGCATCGCGATTTCAGGCGGACTCGAGGTGGCATCCGACCGGCTGCTCAAGCTGATGAAAAAAGGCGTCTCGGTCGATCAGGTGGCGCGCGTGACCAAGGCATTTTCAGACGCCGGCGTGCTGGTGCATGCCTACTTGATGTACGGCTTTCCGACGCAAACGGTGCAAGACACGGTCGACGCGCTCGAGTACGTGCGCCAGCTGTTCGAGCACGGCTGCATCCAGTCGGGCTTTTTCCACCGCTTTGCCTGCACGGTGCATTCGCCGGTCGGCCAGCACCCCGAGGAGTACGGCGTCACGCTGCAGCCGCTGCCGCCGATCACCTTTGCGACCAACGACGTGGGCTTCATCGACCCCACAGGCATGGACCACGACGCGCTCGGCGTGGCGCTGCGCAAGGCGCTCTATAACTACATGCACGGCATCGGCCTGGACCAGGATGTGCGCAGCTGGTTTGACACCCGCGTGCCGCGCACCCGCGTGGCACCCGACCGCATCGCCCGCGCACTTGCCACCACCGAATCCACCGCATGAAAAAAGCCGATATCGCGCCGTTTTTCGCCACGCTGAAAGCGGCCAACCCGCAGCCGCAAACCGAGCTCGAGTTCACCAACGTGTTCGAGCTGCTCGCTGCGGTGCTGCTGTCGGCGCAGGCCACCGACGTGGGCGTGAACAAGGCCACGCGGCGACTGTTTGCGGTGGCCCACACGCCGCACAAGATGCGCGCGCTCGGCCTGCCCGCGCTCACCGATCACATCAAGACCATCGGCCTGTATCGCAACAAGGCGAAGAACCTGTTCGAGACCTGCCGCTTGCTGATCGAGCGGCATGGCGGCGAGGTGCCGCGCAGCCGCGAGGCGCTCGAAGCGCTGCCCGGCGTGGGCCGCAAGACCGCCAACGTGGTGCTCAACGTGGCCTTTGGCGAACCGACGATGGCAGTCGACACGCACATCTTTCGGATCAGCAACCGCACCGGGCTGGCGCCGGGCAAGAACCCGCTGCAAGTCGAGTTGAAGCTGCTCGAGCGCGTGCCCGCCGAGCACCTGGTGGACGCCCACCACTGGCTGATCCTGCACGGGCGCTATGTGTGCACTGCACGCAGCCCGAAGTGCGGCGACTGTTCGGTGGCCGCCTACTGCGACTTCAAAAAGTGCTTGCCGCGACGTTGATGGTGAATGCCAGGGCGGCTCATGGATTCCTGGTGGTCGGCGCGTCCAAGGTCAATCGCTGCCCATGAGCGATCGGCCGCGGCCACTCGTGGGCGAGCTGCGGCGCGCCGCGACCCTGGCCCATCAGCTGCGCCGCCGTGATCCAGCCGGCGTGGCCGACGATGCAGCACGCCGGCTGCGGCGCGTGCTCCAGCCAGGCCGCGCAACGCTCGAAGAGCGCGTCGAGGCTCTCGCCGCCATGCCCGCGAAAGCGTGCGAAATCGGCGCACCACTCGCTCACCGCGGCCTCGCCGATCTGGTCCCAGCGCAGGCCATCCCAATCGCCGAAATCGGACTCGGCCAAGGCGGCATCGATGTGATGCCGCCAGCCCCATCGGGCCAGCCAGCGGCCCACGTCGGCGCTGCGTCGCAAGGCCGATGTGTGGATCACGCGCGGCAAGCCATGCGCTCTGGCATGGCTGCGCAGGCGGTGCGCGAGCCGCTTGGCCTTGCGGGGGTCGACGCTCAGATCGGTGCGACCGATGCAGCGGCCCGCAGCACCTTGCGCTTTCGGGTGTCGCCACACGTGCAACACGGCCGGGCTGGGTACCTTCAGGTCGTGCATCCGCTCATCCATGGCTCACCGCGCCCCACGCCGCCGCCCACACCAGCAAGATCAGCAACTCGATGATCTGCTGCGTCGCGCCCAGGGTGTCGCCGGTGACACCGCCCAGGCGCCGACGCAGCCAGCGCGCGCAAGCCCAGCCCCCCAAGGCGGCCAGCAGCAAGCTGCCGGCTGCGGGCACCCGCCACAGCGGCTGCCACAGCGCGAGTGCCGCAGCCAGCGGCACGGGCCAGGCACAGGCCACGACACAACCCGCGTTGGAGATGTGCTGCGCCAGCGGCTTGGCCTTGGCGTGTTCGATGTCGCCGGCATAGGGCAAAAACCGGATCAGCGCGGTGGATGCCGAGCGCGACGCGGTGTGCCCGATCAGCAAAGCGGCGCAGCCCCAGTCCAGCGGCAGCGAGGCCAAGGTGGCGGCCTTCAAGCCCAGCATCAGCACCAGGCCCATGGCGCCATAGGCGCCGATGCGCGAGTCCTTCATGATTTCAAGTGCACGCTCGCGCGACACGTGTCCGCCCAGGCCGTCGCAGCTGTCGGCCCAGCCGTCTTCATGGAATCCGCCGGTCAGCACCAAGGTGGCCGCCATCGACAGCAGCACCGCCACCGGCCATGCGAACAGCTGTGCCGCGCCCCAGAGCACCAGCGCTGCCACCGCGCCCACAGCCAGACCGACCGCCGGAAAGTAGCGCGCGCATTGATGCAGCCACGCCGACTCAAACCCCACCCAGTTCGGTATGGGCACACGGGTGAAGAACTGCACGGCAATGAAAAACAAGCGCAGTTCGTGCAGCAGCCAGGAACCGACACCCATCATGCGATGTCCGAGCTGCCGTCGGATCCGGTGGCCACGCCCGCGGACTCGAAGCTCGCCATGTCGCGCAGCAAGTGCAGCGCGCTTTCCATCAGCGGCCAGGCCAGCGCGGCGCCCGAGCCTTCGCCCAGACGCAGCCCCAGATCGAGCAGCGGGCGAGCCCCCAGCACGTCGAGCATCAGCGCATGGCCAGCCTCGTCGGAGCGGTGCGCAAACACGCAGCCCTCGACCACCGAAGAGCCGCCAGCCCGCGCCATGTGCTGCGCCACCAGCACGGCCGCGCCGGTGATGAAGCCGTCGACCACCACCACGCGATGCTCGGCCACCGCCTGCAGCACCGCGCCGGTCAGCATCGCGATCTCGAAGCCACCGAATGCGGCCAGCACCTGCAAGGGATCGGTGACCTGAGGGTGTGCCGCCAGCACCGCACGCAGCACCTCGAGCTTGTGCCGCAGCCCCGCCTCGTCCAGCCCGGTGCCGCGACCGGCGCAGCGCTCGATCGGCACATCAGCCAGCCGCGACAGCAGCAGCGCTGCGCTCGATGTGTTGCCTATGCCCATTTCGCCCAGCAGCAGCGCGTTGCCCGGCAAGGCGCTGACCACATCACGGCCGGCCTGCAGCGCCTGCTCGCATTGCGCCGCGCTCATCGCGGCACCAAGCAGACAGTCGGCGGTGCCCTCGGCGATCTTGCGATCGAGCAGGCCCGCGCGTGGTGCAAATCGGTGTCGCACGCCGGCGTCGACCACCGTGAGCGCCAGCCCATGCTGACGCGCCAGCACGCTGATCGCCGCGCCACCGGCGAGAAAGTTCTCGACCATCTGCCAGGTCACATCCGACGGATAGGCCGACACGCCGCGTGCTGCCAGGCCATGGTCGCCCGCGAACACCACCACCTGCGGATGCAGCAGTCGGGGTTGTTCGCTGCGCAGGATCAGCCCGATCTGCAGCGCGAGCGCCTCGATGCGACCGAGCGAGCCCAGCGGCTTGGTCTTTTGGTCCAGCCGACGCTGCAGTCGGGTGCGCAGCGCGCTGACGTCGAAGGAAAGATCGGTCATCGAAGGGGCCTCGTTCAAAGCATGGGCACGGCCGTCAGTCGGCCGCTGATGCGTTCGATGCAGATCGCACCATCAAACACTTCCACCAGCGCCGCGTGAACGGCGCTCGACTCTGCAGCGCCCTCGGCGTGCACGCGGCCACCTTGCATCACCACGATGCGGTCGGCTTGCAGCGCCAGCGGCAGATCGTGAAGCACGCTGATGACCGTGGTGCCGGCGGCTGCAAGCTGCTGCATCAGGCGCACCACCGCGACCTGATGCGGCGGGTCAAGGTGGGTGGTGGGCTCATCGAGCAGCAGCACCGGTGCGTTCACGGCCAGAGCGCGCGCCAGCAGCACCCGCTGCCGCTCGCCACCCGACAGCACCGACAACCGGCGAGACTGCCAGGCGCTGCAGCCGCAGCGGTGCATCGCATCATCCGCGGCGGCATGGTCGGCAGCACCGGGGGCGTCGAACAAGCCGAGATGCGGCAGCCGCCCCAGCATCACCACATCGCGCACGGTCAGATCGCCACTCGACTCGCCTTGCTGTGCCAGCCAGGCGATGTGCCGACCACGTTCGGCCGCGCTCCATTCGCCCAGCGGCCGGCCACCAAGCCACACGCCGCCCGCATCGCAGGGCAGCAAGCCGGCCAGCGCGCGCAGCAAGGTCGATTTGCCAGCGCCGTTGGGGCCAACGATGGCCGTCCAGCCCGGCTGGGGCTCGAAGGTCACTTCGTGCAGCACGATGCGCCCGGCCAGCGACACGCGCAGGCCTCGGGCGTGCAGCAAGGTCGGGCTCACCGGATGAGCGAGCTCATTCATGCCGCCCGTCCGCGGTAAAGCAGCCAGACCAGATAGCCACCGCCCAGCACCGCCGTGAGTGCGCCCACGGGCAACTCCTGGGGCGCGATCACGCTGCGCGCGAGCACGTCAGACGCCAGCAGCAACACGCCGCCGGCCGCTGCACTGGCCACCACGGTGTAGCCGTGCGTGGCACGCGCAAAGCGGCGCACCAGATGCGGTGAGACCAGCCCCACGAAGGCGATCAGGCCGGCTTGCGACACCGCCAGACCGGTGGCCAGCGCCAGCACCGCCACCAGCACCAGCCGCCAGCGCGCCAGCGCCAGGCCCAGGCTCAACGCGCTGTCTGCCCCCAGCGTGAGTGCGTCCAGCACACGGGCCAGCCGCCATGCCACAGGCAGCGTCAGCGCCAACCCGGCGGCCAGCCAGGCCACGCTGCTCCAGCCCAGAAAACCGGTGCTGCCGAGAAGAAAGACCTGACGCGCACGCAGCGTTTGCGGCGCCGCAGAAGCCAGCAGATCGCCCGCGGCCGACAGCACCACGCCCACCACCACGCCAGCGAGCAGCAGCCGCGTGGTTTCCTGCGTGCCGCGAGACAACGCCAGCGTCAGCAGCACACCGGCCAGCGCACCCACAAAGGCCGCGCCGACCAGGCCCAGCTGCATCAGCGCACCAACCGCCGCACCGCCGATGGCGAGGCCGCCAAGCGAGCTGGCCGCCAGCACGATCACCACCGCCAACGACGCGCCCGAGGCCGAGCCCAGCAAATAAGGATCAGCCAGCGGATTGCGAAACAAGCCCTGCGCGATGGCGCCCGACAGTCCGAGCAGCGCGCCCACCAGCCAGGCCCCCAGCGTGCGCGGTGCGCGGATCTGGCCGACGATCAGGCCCGCGTCAGCGTCCGACCCACCCGGCCATGACCAGCCATCGCTGCCCACCGCCAGGCCGGCCAGCAGCAGCGCGGCGCTGGCCATCAGCAAGCCAAGCGCCAGACCGCGGCGCGAACTGCGGTCGGCAAGGTGCTGGGGCGCTGTGTTTGCGCTCATGGATGCGAATGGATGGCCACCAGGCAATCGGCCAGCGCCAAAGCAGCCTCGCCCAATCGCGGACCCGGGCGCACCAGCAAGTCGTATTGCGCCGGCTGAAAGCCGCACACGCGAGACTCGCGCAAGGCACGCAGGCCGCTCCAGCCCGGTCGGCCAGGCATCTCGGTGAGCGATGCCGCAGTCGCCATCACCACGTCGGGCTGGGCACGCACGACGAACTCGGGGTTCAGCTTGGGGAATGGGCCGAGAGACGCCGGCACGGCATTGGCCATCGCCAGGCGGCCCAGCGTCTGGCCGATGAACGAGCCCTCGCCGGCCGCATAGGGCGTGCTGTCGATCTCGAAATAGATCCGCTGGCCACGCACGGCGGCGGGCACGCGCGTTGCAGCCAGGGCCACATCGCGCTCGATGCCGGCCCACAAGGACGCGGAGGCCGATGGCGTGCCCAGCATCGTGGCCAGAAGCTGCAAGCTGCGCTGCACGTCGGCATGGGTCTGCGGCTCGAGTACCAGCACGCGCAGGCCCAGCGATTCCAGCTTGTCGATGACGCGCGACGAGGGCGCTGTCAGCACCACGTCGGGTCGCAGCGCCACGATGCGCTCGATCTGTGTGTCCTCGAGGCCGCCGAGCTTGGGCAAGGCGTTCACGCTGACCGGCCAGCTTGAATAGCGGTCGGTGCCCACCAGCCTGGCACAGCCGCCCAACGCACAAATGCTTTCGGTGAGCGAAGGCAACAGGCTCACGATGCGCTGGGGGGGCGCATCGAAGACCTGCTCGCGCCCGCGGTCATCGCGCAGCGACACGACCGGCGCGGCGGCAGCCCAAACGTCGCACGCGCAAAACACGGTGCAGGCGACAACCCACACCACGCTGAGGCAGCGCAGCCAATAGCGACCGCCAGCACGCGTGAATCTCATAGGGCGGGCCGCCGCACCGCAAGCTCGAGACCCGCCACCATCAGCGTCACGCTGGAGCAGCGTTGGGCCATCGCCTGATGCAGTCGGCCCAGGTGATCGACGAACCGCCGGGCCTCGCTCGACATCGGCGACACGCCCATGCCGATCTCGTTGGACACCATCAGCACCGGGCCCTTGGCTGCCTCGAGGGCCCCGAGCAGGTCGTCCTGAACGGCATGCCATGCACCGTCATCGAGCGATTCACCCTGCAGCGGCATCAACAGATTGGTCAGCCACAGCGTGAGGCAGTCAATGACCACCAGACGGTGGGGTGCGCAAAGGCGGCGCAGCGCATGGGCCAATTCGGCGGGCACTTCCTCATCGGACACACGCGGCAGCCGTTGGCTGCGATCCATGCGGTGACGCTCGATGCGCACACGCATCTCCTCATCGCCGGCCAACGCGGTGGCCAGCACAACCGCCGCATGGCCCGGTTGGCTCAGCCACAGCTCGGCTCGCTGTTCAGCGCAGCGCGACTTGCCGCTGCGCTGGCCGCCGAGGATCAATTCATGCATGCGCCGATTTTGTCTGTCTAGAACCCGACACCGCTGTAGCGAACGCCGATCCAGGCCTGGCGCCCCAGTGCACGGTAGTCGCGCACGTACTCGATGTCGCGATCGGTCACGTTGAGCACCTTGGCCTCGAGCCGCCACTGCGGCGTCAAACGCCAGCGCGCCTGCAGGTCGATGGTGGTGTAGCCGCCCAGCACCTTATCGCCGCTGGTGTCGCTGGTGCGATCACCCACCACCATGACGGTGCCGCCCAAGGTCCAGTCCCGGATCTGGTAATCAGCAGACAGGGTCTCTTGATGCTTGGCACGATAGGGCAGCCGCGCGCCGGTGTCGTCGTCCTTGGCGTTGAGCAGGTCCACGACGGCGCGCAGGCTGAGCGCGTCGATCTGGTGGGTCGCCGTCAAGCTGGCACCTTCGAGCAGCGCCCGGCCGACGTTGGTCGCGCAGCCCGGCTGGCTGGTGTAGGTGAAGGTGGGATGGACCGGGCACAAACCGGGATCGGGCTGGTAGCTGATCAGATCCTTCACGCGGTTGCGGTAGACGGTGACAGAAGCGCTGCTCTGTTCAGCGCGCCAGTCGAGCCCGAGTTCGATGCTGCGCCCCCGCTCGGGCTGCAGGCCGTCCACGCCATAGTCGTTGTAGTACAGGTCATTGAAGGCTGGCGCGCGGAAGGTGGTGCCGGCCAAGGCGCGAACGCTCAGCCCCTGGCCGAAGTCGTGGCCCAGACCGATGCGCCCGGTGTTGTTGCCGCCGTAGACCGAGTTGTCATCGCGGCGCACATCGAGCGACACCAGGTTGGCGCCAAAGCGCCCCGAGTAGCCCAGCCCGAAGGCGTCGTTGGTTCGCTTCTTGTCGGACAAGTAATTCAACTGCTCGGCCTTCTCGTCCAGACGTTCAAGCACCGCGACCACCTCGTGACCGGCCGCCAGCGTGAAGGCGTTTTGCCAGGTGTACTGATCACGCCGGGTCAGGCTGCGCTCGGGCGCCGAAGCACCCTGTTTCGCATCGTCTTCGTTGAAGGCCAGCTGAACGCGTGTGGTCCACACCGGGCTCCACACGCCGTCGTAGCCGATCGAGATGACCTGGGTATCGAGCCGGTTGATATGGTCCAGCGCCGGGTCGTAATCGGGCGCGGCCGCGCCGTCGTAGTGGGCCTTCAGATGCGCATCGGTCAGGTTGAGCGACACCCGGTGGCCCGGCACCAGCGTGTACCCAAGACCCAACTGCGCAGTGCGCCGGTCGTAGCCATCACGGTCCGGGTTGTAGTAGTAAAGCGAACTCGGCCGCGTGGCAGACACGCCGTCGCTGCCCTCGTAGCTGACCGAGGCGGCGTAGTCGAAGCGACCGGCGCTGCCACTGACGGCGGCATCGCCTTCGTAAGAGTCATAGCCGCCCACCGCCAGCCGGGCCGACGCGCTCGCGCTCCCTTGCCCACGCAGCGTCGTGATGCGAACCACGCCGCCCACCGCATCGGCGCCGTACAGACTGGAGGCCGGACCGCGCAGCACCTCGATGCGATCGATCTGCGACATGCTGATCGAATCGAACGCCACCTGCCCGAGCGTTGCCGAACCCACGCGAACGCCGTCGATCAGCACCACCGTGCCCGGCGACCCCACGCCACGGATCAGCACGCCGGCCGACTGGCCCGGCCCGCCGTTGCGCACGACCTGAAGGCCCGCCTCGCGGCGCAACAAGTCCTCGAGCGAATCGGCGGCCGTGTCGCGGATGCGCTGGGCATCGATGACGATCACATCGGCGGTGACCTGATCTCGCGGCTGCGGCTCGCGCGAGGCGATGACCACCACCTGTGGCAGGTTGACGGCTGGCGATGGGGTCGCCGGCAAGTCCTGCGCGTGTGCACCTGAGGTCAGGAGAACGGCCGCAACGGCCACGGAAAAAACGGGCGCGCACCAAACGGCAATGGCCCCAAGCGCACGAGGCGCCGAGCAAAAAAGTTTCATGATGAAAAGTCCAGACAAGAGCCACGCGACCTGCTTCCCCGCAGGCGCATGCGATGTGGGCGCCGCACAAGGCGGTGCCCTCTTGTTGGCCGGTATCCGGGCTGAAGGAGCGACGCCTGCGACCTTCCCAGAAACCGGGGTTTCCAGTGGTGTGCGAGCAGGCGTTGAAGACCGGCGCGAGCGCCTGAACTTCGTCCAACGTACCGTTGCGGGGGCAGCGCAGTTTGAGCGCCTTGCGGCTCTTTCCTGCTTCCCGTTTAACTGTGCCGACAAGACTGGCGGCACGAGCACCAAACAGGCGCAGTGTAAGCGCCCGCCTACAATCGATCTGTCATCAGCCGAGTACCGAGTACAAGCGCCATGTCGAAGATCGAGGACCTTGCCGACCGCGTGGAGCGACTGCTCCTTCGGCATGACGAACTACAACGTACCACCGTGCTTCTCGAGCAGCAGCTCAAGACAGCGACCCTCGATCGCGACAGCCTGAAATCACGACTCAACGCAGCGCGCAGCCGCATCAACACCCTGCTCGAGCGGCTGCCCACGGACGTGGCGACCGAGCTGGCAGCACCTGCATCGCTGCCCTCGACGGGTGAGCCCACGCCATGAAACAAATCGAAGTCACTATCCTTGACCAGAGTTATGTGTTGGGCTGCCCCGAAGGCGGCGAGACGTTGCTGCGAGCCGCCGTCAAGGCGGTGGACCGGGAAATGACCGCCATCCGCAATCTGGGCAAGGTCAAAGCACGTGAACGCATCGCCGTGCTGGCCGCACTCAATCTGGCCTACGCGATCGAACAGCAGCCTGCAGTGGCGCCTGCCGAGGCGCTCTCGGATGACGGCTCGGTCGACATCGACTCGCTGGTGCAGCGCATCGACAAGGCCCTCGGCGAGCACGGCCATCTGCTGTGATCGCCGGCAAGGCAGTGTCAGCGCACGGCAGGGTTTTGGGGATCTGCAAGGCGTAAACTTTGGCTGTCCGTCGCGTTCGCGTGGGTTCTATATTTCCTTGAACCGATGCTCTCGCGAGCTTGGGCTTGGAACATGCCGGGTGGGCGTGATCGTCTCGCGTCAGATGAACCCGAAGCCTGGCTGACCTGGCCCACCTGAATCCCCTGGGTTCAGGAATGCGGCCCACGGCTCGCGGCGGACACCCTGTTTCAAGCGGCTCTCAGGCCTGCGCCTCGAAGCGGATGCTGGCCAGGCTGACCCGGTTGCCGCCTTTTCGCCGCGCGGATTCCAGCGCCATCTCGGACGATTCAAGCAGTTGGTCTCGCGTGTGCGCCGTGTGCGGGAAGCTTGCCACGCCCATCGATATCGTGAAGCCGAAATCCTGGCCGTCGAGCACGACGATCTGGGTGGCGCACTGGCGTCGCAAAGTCTCCACACGCGAGTGCGCAGTGGCCAGGCCCACGCCCGACAGCAAGATCGCGAAACGCTCCTCACTCAGCCGGCACGCCGCGTCCATGGCCCGGGTGTTGTTGTGCAGCAATTGGCTCAGCTCGCCGAGCAAGCGCGCACGCGCTGACGGGCCCAGACGCAATTCAGCCTCTGAGGGCGGATCGATCGCGATCGATACGAGCGAGAACTCTCGGTGCTCGCGCGTCGACAGATCGACCTCACGGCGCAACTGATCGTCGAACTGGGACCGCTGGTACAGGCCACCGGCGTTCAGGCGCAGTCGTTCCTCGCTGGCCTCGAGGCTCAAGGCTTCATTGGCCAGTTGCTGCTGCTCGAGTTGAACGAGTGCCATGGCCAGCTTGGCCTCGTGTTGGCGCATGGCGGTGATGTCCGTCCACAGGTGGCACACCTGTGCGGCACCCGAGCCTGTGGCATCGACCACCGGCGTGCTGATGACCTTGAAGTCTCGCCTCGGCTGATCGGGGTCGAGCAGCAAGCGGTACTCGCCGGTGTGCGAACTGCCTGAGGCCAGGGCCGCGGCATCGGTCGCCCGCAAACCGGCAGCCACGTCCTTGCCGAACAGGTCCGCGTCGCTGTGCGCGAGCAGGTCGCTGGCGGAGCGACCCAGCAATCGGGTCAGGGTGTCGCTGGCGTGCGAGTAGCGCTCGCCGGTGACCACCTTGACCGCCAGACCCACACCGAGTTCGGCCAGCAGCGCGGATGCCATGCCGTCCCAAGGATGCTTCCCGTCGGCCCGTGAGTTTTCGTTCATGCAGGGCTCAAGAGCGAGCGGAGGTTGAGACTGCGGCAATGAACTCAGCGCTGGAAGTTCGCCACGACCTTGGCCAGACCGCCATCGAGCGCAATGGCCACGACCTCTGTGGCGATGTCTTCGTCAACGCCCGGGTTGGGCTCAAACAAAGAACTCCACTTCATGACCGTCTTGCCATCGGCCGTGGGCGTCAGCGAGATGGTCATGAAGTAGCTCTTGACCGGCAGCGGGCTCTTGACGCCAGTGAAGGTGTAGCTCCTGTCGGTTGCGCTGTACTTGACTAGTTTTTCAACGAGCTCGGCACCACCGACCAGCTTGAGCACGCGAATGGCGCCCGGACGGGTGGATTTGGCATTGCCCTGGAGCTTGCTGCTCAGCACCGAGGGGTGCCAGATGTCAACCGAGTTGAAATCACCCACGAACTTCCACACAGTGTCTGGGTTGCTGTCGATCGTGGCCTCACGCTCAAAGGCGACTGGGGCGGCCAGAACACAGGCCGCGGCCAGCAGCAAGCCTGCGGCGACGGTGAGTTGGCGAATGGGGTTCTTCATGGGGATGCTCCTGATCGAAACAAAAACTAAGGAATCCATCAAGACACCTTGCTTGAACGGATCTTCGGCGATTATTCGCCATCGCAAGGCCGGCCTCCCCCATGGTCATCCCGATGGGACTGGAAATTGCTGAGGACAAGTCAACTGATGCAAAGTCACCCAAGAAACACAGGCGATACACCATGAGCATTTCCGCCTACATCAAGGAGATCGGTCGCGGTAAGGAGGGTGCCCGTTCTCTGAGCAGCGACCAGGCCCATGACCTGATGAGCCAGGTGCTCGATGGTCGTGTGAGCGATCTCGAAGTCGGTGCGTTCACCATCGCCATGCGCATCAAGGGCGAGTCGACCGCCGAAATGAGCGGCTTTTTGCGCGCGGTGCGTGAGCGCAGCCTGTCGCTGTGCGCAGATGAGCCGGTGGTGCTGCTTCCTTCCTACAACGGCGCTCGCAAGCTGCCCAACCTGACCGCTTTGCTCGCGCTGCTGCTGGCACAGGAAGGCCTGCCCGTGCTGGTGCACGGACCCGCGAAAGACCCAACGCGCGTGAACACCGCTTCGGTCTTTCATGACCTGGGCCTGCCCACCGCGCTCGACGCTGGCGACGTGCTGGAGGCGTGGTCGCAGCGCGAACCGGTTTTCATCGCGACGCAAACGCTGTGCCCTCCACTGGCTCGCCTGCTCGACGTGCGATGGGTGACAGGCTTGCGCAACTCGGGCCACAGCGTGGCCAAACTGCTCGACCCCACCGCCCGATCGAACGCGTTTCGGGTGGTTAACCACACCCACCCCGAGTACAGCGACGTGCTGGCTGGCGTTTTGCAGCATGAGCGGGCCCACGCGATGCTGCTTCGCGGCACCGAAGGCGAACCGGTGGCCGATCCGCGGCGTCGGCCACGCCTCGATGTCTTTCTGCACGGCCAGTTGCGCAGCGAATTCTCCGCCGCAGCGCACGAAGGCGTGTTGACCGAATTGCCCGTGCTGCCGCGCACCATCGATGCGGTCGCCACGGCGGTCTACATCCAGTCGGTGATCAGCGGCGAGAAACCGGCTCCGGCGCCTGTGCAAAGCCAGGCCGAGAACATCGTGGCCGCATGGCGCGCCCTGGCCGCTGATCTGTCGCTAGAGCGCAGCGCCTGAGCGCGGCTCGTTCGTTCAGCCGACCAGACGCTGGCGCATCGACTCGTAGAGGCACACCGCGGCAGCTGCAGCCACGTTGAGCGACTCCTCGCCGCCTGGCTGCGCGATGCGCAGGGTCTGGCTGCACCGCGACTGCAGCGCTGCCGACACGCCCTCGCCTTCGTGGCCGAGCACCCATGCACAAGGCCAGGGCAAAGCCACCTCGTGGATCGCCAGCCCGCCGTGCGAACTGGTGGCAAGCAAGGGCAAATTCAGCTCGTCGAGCGCGTCGATGTCGACACCCTCCACCAGCGACAGCCCGAAATGCGCGCCCATGCCGGCACGCAGCACCTTGGGCGACCACAAACCCGCGGTGCCCTTGATGGCCACCACCTGAGCAAAGCCGAAGGCTGATGCGCTGCGCAGCACGGTGCCGACATTGCCTGCATCCTGAAGCCGATCAAGCACCACGGTCGCGGCGTCAGGCTGCAACTTTGTGGCCGACGACCATGGCACGACAAAACAGATGGGTGGCGGCGTGCCGAGCGTGCTGATGCCTTGCATGGGTGCTTCGGACAACACCGACACCACGGGCGCGCACCGCGCCAAGTCACTCAGGGGCGAAGCCCAGGCGCTCTCTGTGATCAGGCAGTGCAAGGGCACGCCGCCGCGCTGCAAGAAGGCGCGGCACAGGTGGTCGCCTTCGAGCCACAACTGCCCGAGCTTGCGATAGGCCACCGGATCGCGGCCCAGCTTGCGCAGCAGAACCAGCAAGGGGTTGTCGCGCGAGGCAATCGCCTTGACGATGGGCGAGTTCACGGCACCAGCACCGCGCGCACTGGCGCGAAAGAGCGGCGGTGTTCGATGCACGCACCATGCTTGCGCAGCGCCGCAAGGTGGGCTTCGGTGGCGTAGCCCTTGTGGGCATCGAATCCGTACTGCGGATGACGCTCGTGCAGCAGCGCACAAAGCCGATCGCGGTGAACCTTGGCCAGGATGGATGCCGCCGAGATCGCAGCCACCTTGGTGTCGCCCTTGACGATGGCCTCGGCCGGCACCGCAAGCATCGGCAGACGATTGCCATCGACCAGCACCCGATGCGGCTTCAGACGCAAGCCCTCGACGGCACGACGCATGGCCAGCAGCGTGGCTTGCAGGATGTTGAGCCGATCGATTTCCTCGACGCTGGCCTCGGCGATGCAGCAGCACAGGGCGCGCGCACGAATCTCGTCGAACAGGCGCTCACGGGTCTTGGGCGCGAGCTTCTTCGAATCGGCCAGCCCGCGTATGGGCTGCAGTTCATCAAGCATCACTGCCGCGGCCACCACCGGACCGGCCAGCGGTCCACGGCCGGCCTCATCCACCCCGGCCATCAGACCCGGCGCATCCCAGCCCAGGGCCAGTTGCTCAGCGCGCAAGAAAGCTCGCGATCGCATCGGTGGCTGCCTGCGCGGTGTTGCGTCGCAAATCGTGGTGCAAGGTCTCGAAGCGCGTGGCCAACGCCGCGCAGGACGCCGGGTCGTCGAGCCACACCATGCCCGCATCGGCGATGGCCTGCGCGGTGGCCTCGTTTTGCAAAAGCTCGGGCACCACGAAGTCCTTGAGCAGGATGTTGGGCAGACCGACCCAGGGCAGGTAGCCGCCCTTGAATTTCATGATCTGCGCGCTCAACCAGTGCATCTTGTAGACGATCACCATGGGCCGCTTGAACAGCGCCGCCTCGAGCGTCGCCGTTCCGCTGGCAATCAAGGTCAGGTCGCACGCAGCCAGCGCTTCGTGGGAGCGGCCTTCAAGCAGGCGAATGTCGACCCCTGGCGCGTGCTCTTGCAACAGCGGCTCGATCAGGCCGCGCAACCCTGGCGCCGCAGGCAACACAAACGTAAGCTCGGGACGGCGCCGCTGCATCTCGCGCGCGGCGGCCAGCAAGGTGGGCGCGATGTACTGGATCTCGGCGCGGCGGCTTCCGGGCAGCAGCGCCACGATGGTGGCGTCACCGTCCAGACCGAGCACCGCGCGGCTGGCCTGCCTGGGCACCTCGACAGGGATGGCATCGGCCAGCGGATGCCCGACGTAGGTGGCTTCGACCCCGTGTTGCGCGTAAAGCGCCGGCTCGAAGGGAAAGATGCACAGCACATGGTCCACCGCGCGCTTGATCTTCTCGATGCGCTCGCCGCGCCACGCCCAGATGGACGGGCCGATGAAGTGAATCGTTCGGATGCCTTGGGCCTTGAGCTTCAACTCGAGATCGAGATTGAAATCAGGCGCGTCGACCCCGATGAAAACATCAGGTGGATCGCCCAGCAATCGCTCGGTGAGACGGTTGCGAATGCCCAGCAGTTCCGGATAGTGACTCAGAACTTCGACGTAGCCGCGCACGGCCAGCTTGTCGCTGGGCCACCAGGCATCGAAACCTTGCGCAACCATCTTCGGGCCACCGATCCCGGCGGACTTCAGATCGGGCCAGCGCGTCTTCAAGCCGCCCAGCAGCATGCCGGCGAGCAGATCGCCCGAGGCCTCTCCGGCCACCATAGCCAAGCGTGGGGCGAGATCATCCATGGTGATGGCCCGCAGCCTTGGCAGCGCGAGCGCTCAGCGGGCGATGCCGCGGCGGGAGTGCTCGAGAAACTCGCTCATCAAAGCGACATCGACGGCCGCCTCGGGCATGGTCTGCGAAAGTTCGGCAATCGCCACGCGCGCCTGCTCGAGCGACAGGCCGTCGCGATAAAGCAGGCGGTGCATGTGCTTGATGGCGGCGATGCGCTCGGGGCCGAAGCCTCGGCGGCGCAGGCCTTCCACGTTGAAGCCACGAACCGTCAGAGGGTTGCCATCGACCGTCATGTACGGCGGCACGTCCTGCGATACCGCGCTGGAAAAGCCGATCATCGCGTGGGGCCCCACCTTCACGAATTGATGCAGCCCGCTGAGACCACCGACGATCGCCCAGTCGCCCAGCGTCACGTGGCCGGCTAGCCCGACGTAGTTGGCCATGATCGTGTTGCTGCCCACATCGCAGTCGTGCGCGATATGCACGTAGCCCATCACCCAGTTGTCGTCGCCGATCGACGTCACGCCACGGTCTTGGGCCGTGCCGATGTTGATGGTGCAGCCCTCGCGAATGGTGTTTCTGTGCCCGATGCGCAACTCGGTGGGCTCACCGGCGTACTTCTTGTCCTGCGGAATCGCCCCGATCGAGCAGAACTGGAAGATTCGGTTGTCGCTGCCTATCGTCGTTCGACCCTCGATGACGCAGTGGGGGCCGACGGTGGTGCCGGCGCCGATACGCACATTCGAGCGGATGATGCTGAAGGCATCGACGCTCACCGACTCGTCGAGTTCGGCGCCGTCTTCGATGATCGCGGTCGGATGTATCTGTGCCATGGACCTGACGTCAGAGGATGGTTCGCGTGGTGCACAGCAGGCCTGCTTCGACCACGGTTTCGCCATCGACGGACGCACGGGCCTTGAACTTCAGGATGCTGGCCTTCTTGCGCTCGAGCCACACCTCGAGAATCATCTGGTCACCAGGCTCGACGGGCCGTTTGAACCGGGCATCGTCAATCCCTGCGAAATAGAACACCGAGTTGTCGCCCGACTCTCCGAAGCTCTTGTAGCCCAGGATGGCCGCCGCTTGCGCCAGCGCCTCGATCATCAGCACGCCAGGCATGACCGGACGGAAAGGGAAATGTCCAGAAAAGTACGGCTCATTGATGCTGACATTCTTGAGCGCCTTGATGCGCACGCCCACCTCGAGCTCGAGCACCCGATCGACCAGCAGGATGGGAAAACGGTGCGGCAGGGTCTTGAGTATTTCGTGGATGTCCATCGTCATGAGGTTCAGTTCTCGTTGTTCTTTTCAAGCACTCGAATGCGCTCGCGCAACCGGTACAACTGGCGCAGCGTGGCTGCATTCTTTTCCCACGTGGAATTGTCGTCGATGGGAAACATGCCGGTGTAGTGGCCCGGCTTGAGGATCGAATGCGACGCCACCGAGCGGGCAGAGATGTGCACATGGTCGCCCAGCGTCACATGGCCCGACACGCCCGCGCCACCGGCCAGCGTGCAATGCGCGCCAATGCGCGCGCTGCCTGCGACGGCAGCGGTTCCAGCCATCGCGGTGTGCGCGCCCACGTGCACGTTGTGGCCGATCTGCACCAGGTTGTCGAGCTTCACGCCGTCTTCAATCACCGTGTCGTCGAGCGCTCCACGGTCGATGCAGGTGTTGGCACCGATCTCGACATCGTCGCCGATGCGCACACCGCCGAGTTGCTCGATCTTTTCCCAGCGCCCGGCGTTCGCAGCAAAGCCGAACCCGTCAGCACCGATCACGGCTCCCGAATGGATCACCCCACGCGCGCCGATGTGACACCCACCACCCAGCACCACCTGGGCGGCCAGCCTCGTGAGGGCGCCCACCGACGCGCCAGCGCCGACAAAACACTGCGCACCGATCACTGCGCCGTCACCAATCAACGCGCGGTCCTCGATCACGGCCAGGGCACCGACCGAGACGTCGCGACCCAACGAAGCGCCCGAGTGGATCACCGCGCTGGGGTGGATGCTGGCGCCGCAGGCCGCACGCATGCGGCCCGCCCAAAGCTGAGTCAGCCGTGCAAAGCAAAGGTAGGGATCGGCAGCGACCAGCGTGTCGCCGCGGGCGAGCGCCGCATCGCGATAGGTGGGCGACACGATCACGCAAGCGGCCTTTGAAGCGGCCAGGTGATCGAGGTACTTCGGGTTGGAAATGAAAGAAACGGTGTGGGCGTCTGCGCCGTCAAGGCTACCGATCCGAGTCACCACACGCGCCGGGTCGCCAACCAATTCGGCGCCGAGCAGTGCTGCAAGTTCGCCTAGTTCAAAGCGGACTTCAGGCTCACTTGGCACCTTGCGCATTCAACGCCTTGACCACCTTGTCGGTGATGTCGATACGCGGGCTGGCAAAGACCGCCTCTTGAATGATCAGGTCGTACTTCTCGGCGTCGTAGATCTGCTTGATGACCTTGTTGGCGCGTTCGACGACCACAGACAGCTCTTCGTTCTTGCGCTGTGTGAGGTCTTCCTGAAACTCGCGCTTCTTGCGCTGAAACTCTCGGTCCTGATCCAGCAGTTCACGCTGCCTGCGGCTGCGCTCGGACTCGCTCAGGCTGGGCGCTTCCTTTTCGAGCTTGTCGCTGGACGACTTGATCTTGGCGGCGAGTTCGGACAATTCCTTGTCGCGCTTCGAGAACTCGGCCTCTAGTTTGGCTTGTGCAGCCTTCGCAGGAACGGCATCGCGCAACACCCGATCGCTGTTCACATAGCCAATCTTGATTTCTTCAGCCTGTGCAGTGCACACCACGCAGGTGAGAAGGGAGGCCGCCAGAGCATTCACGAAAAACCTGTTCATCAAAACGCGGTCCCGATCTGGAATTGGAAACGCTGAATTCTATCTGTATCGATCTTCTTGATTGGTGCTGCATAGCTGAACTTGAGCGGCCCCACCGGCGACACCCAACTGATACCGAAGCCCACCGAAGCGCGCAGGCTGTCGTAGTCGATCGACTCGCTGTCAGCCCACACATTGCCGGCGTCCAAGAAGATGAAAGGGCGCAGGGTGCGGTCGTTGCCGGAGCCTGGCAATGGCAGATACAGCTCGTTGCTGACGGTCAACTTGCGCGTGCCGCCGATGAAGGCGCCCACGTTGTCGACCTGACCCAGCGAGCCGGTGTCGAAACCGCGCACCGAGCCCAGACCGCCGCCAAAGAAGTTCTTGAAGACCGGGTATTCCTGACCTTGAAGACCTTTCCCGTAACCGAACTCGGCGTTGAAGCCCAGGGTGAAGCCACGTATGGGCGTGACGTACTGCTGGAACTGCAGATTGGTCTTCACGTACTTCTGTTCACCCAGGTAACCCAGATCGAAGTTGGCGCGCATGAAGCGTCCTTCGGTCGGCACCATCGCGCTGTCGCGCTGATCACGCGCCCAGCCCACCGTCAGAGGGAAAGAATTGGTCGTCCTGCCGTAGTTCTGGATGTAGCGGAAGTAGCTGTCCGGAAGGTTGTAACGACCCTCGATGGTGGTTTGCTCATAGCCAATGCCAAAGAACACCGTGTCGATGTCGCTGAATGGAATACCAAAACGCACCGAGCCGCCCGGCGTGACCAGTTTGTAAGACTCGCCCTGACTGTTCAGCGGCTTGTTCTCGCGGTAGTAGACGTCCCATGACCGCGAGATGCCGTCCACGGTGTAGTACGGCTCGCCGACAGTGGCCGCGATGGTGAAACTGGACTTGCTGGTGTTGATCTCCAGGCCGATGTAGTTGCCCGAGCCGAACACGTTGTCCTGCTTGACCGATGCGGTCAGCGCGAGCTTGTCTGCGCTAGAGAAACCCGCACCCAGCATGATGTTGCCGGTGGGCTTTTCCTTGACGGTCATGGTCAGGTCTACCTGATCTGCCGTCCCGGGCACCTCGGCTGTCTCGATGTTCACGTCGGTGAAATAGCCCAGACGGTCGACCCGGTCACGCGAGACCTTGATCTTGCGGCCGTCGTACCAGGACGACTCGAACTGGCGGAATTCGCGTCGAACGACCTCGTCTCGGCTGCGACTGTTGCCAGCCACGTTGATGCGCCGCACGTACACGCGCCGCTGCGGCTCGGCCACCAGATTCAACGCCACGCGGCCATTGACTCGGTCAATTTCAGGGCGGGCATCGACACGCGCGAAGGCATAGCCGAAGGTGCCGAACTTGTCGACAAATGCCTTGGTGGTCGAGGCGACTTCCTCGGCCTTGTACGGCTCGCCGGGCTTGATCTTGACCAGCGCCTTGAACTCGTCTTCCTTGTCCAGGTAGTCGCCCTCAAGCGTCACGCCGGTGACGATGTAGGACAGACCTTCTTTCACATTGATGGTGATCGAGATGCCTTCCTTGTCAGGGGTGATCGCCACTTGCGTCGACTCGACCTTGAACTCAAGGTATCCGCGGTTGAGGTAGTAGGCGCGCAATGTCTCCAGGTCGGCATTTAGCTTGGAGCGGGAGTAACGATCCGACTTGGTGTACCAACTGAGCCAGTTGGACTTGTCAAGCTCGAACAGCCCCGTCAGGGTGCTCTCGCTGAAGGCGCTGTTGCCTGCGATATGGACTTCGCGAATGCGGGCTAGGTCGCCCTCGGTGATCGTGAAGGTGACGTTGACGCGGTTGCGTTCCTGGGGCGTCACGGTGGTCACGATTTCAACACCGTACAGACTGCGGGTGAGGTACTGCCGTTTGAGTTCCTGCTCGGCGCGATCGGCCAGCGCCTTGTCAAAAGGTTGGCCCTCGCTGATGCCGAACTCCTTCAAGGCCTTGGCCAACGCGTCTTTCTCGAACTCCTTGGCGCCGACGAAATCAATCGAGCTGATGACCGAGCGCTCGTCGACGATGACCACCGCCACCGAGCCCTCGATCTCGATGCGCACATCCTTGAACAGACCGGTGCCGAACAGGGCTCGCAACGCTGCAACGCCCTTTTCATCTGAGTAAGTGTCGCCAATGCGAAACGGAAGCGCTGCGAACACGGTGCCCGGGTCGGCACGCTGCAGGCCTTCGACGCGGATGTCGGTCAATTTGAAAGGCTGAACAGCCCAGGCCGGAGCCGCTTGAAACAAAGCCGAAAGCACGATCGACGCGAGCGCCAGACGCAGCAACATCAAGCGGAAAGACATGGAAATGATGGGTCGCATAAGAAGATCAGTGCTGGCCCACAAGTCGGGCCACGTCGTTGAAGAGAGCAATCGACATCATGCCCAGCATGATGGCCGCGCCCCCGCGCTGCAGGCGTTCGAGCCACAAGTCAGGAACCGGTCGTCCCGTCGTCGCTTCGAAAAGATGGTACATGAGGTGCCCGCCGTCGAGCATGGGCAAAGGCAACAGGTTCAGCACACCCAGGCTGATGCTGACGATGGCCAGAAATCCAAGGTAATAGGCCAGCCCGATTCGAACCGACTGCCCAGCGTAATCGGCAATCGTGATCGGCCCGGTGAGGTTTTTCAGTGAAGCCTCACCGATCACCATCTTGCCGAACATTTTCAGCGTCAGCGCAGACATGTCCCAGGTGCGCGTTGCCGCATGCACCAAGCCGTCGATGAAGTCATAGCGAACCAGCACCATCTCGGGAGGCGAGCCGATGAAGGCGTCGACGCGTCCGATGCGCTTGCCGCCATCGTCCACCGCCAACGGCTCCACTGTCACTTCAAGGCGCTGACCCGCACGTTCAATGTTCCAGAGCTGCGCCTGCACCTGGCCAGTCGACGCGCTGGCGCGTATGGTTTCTCGCAGCGTGAAGGCATCGGTGAGCGCTACCCCATCGACCGCCAGGACGCGGTCTCCTGCCACCAAGCCGGCTGTTGCCGCCGCGCCACCCGGCTTGATGGTGCCCATCACGGGCTCGGAATAAAGCCCTCCGAAGCCGACCCGGCGCATCAAGCCCGAATCGACTTCCTGAGCGTCGGCGCCCTGCAGATCGAGTTGCACATCACGCGGGTGCTGGCCGGCGCCATCGGTGATCCTGAATCGCAGGCTCTCTCGCTGGATGGCCGCCTGCGTGACATGCCAGCCCAGATCGGTCATCGAGCGGATGTCGCTCCAGTTCTCGCCATCGGCGCTCACCTCGCGCACCCAGTCGCCTGAGCGAAAGCCGGAGCGCTCGGCCACACTGGATGCCATCGGTGCGCTGAGCACGGCCTTGGGCTCATCCATGCCGATCCAGTGGGCGCAGGCATAAAGCATCACAGCCAGCAACAGATTGGCCACAGGCCCAGCCGCGACGATCAACGATCGTTTCCACAACGACTGGACATTGAAGGCCCTGTGCCGCTGATCGGGCGGCACAGGCGCCTCGCGCTCGTCGAGCATGCGCACATACCCTCCGAGAGGCAAGGCTGACAGCACGAATTCAGTGCTGTCGGGGCTGGCCTGTCGACGCCACACCACCCTGCCGAAACCCACAGAAAAACGCAACACCTTCACGCCGCAAGCCACCGCCACGCGGTAGTGGCCATACTCGTGCACGACGATCAGCACGCCGAGCGTCAGCACGAAAGCGAGCAAGGTGGTGATCATCTGGCGACGTTGTGCGCGTGGCGCGAAGCATCACGCCGGGCTCGAGCGTCAAGCTCCAGCAGCCCTTCGATCGAAGCACATTCACCGAGCTCAGGGCGAACCGTATCGAGGCTGCGCGCGTTGACCTCGTGGATGCGGTCAAAGCCAATCGCACCTTCAAGAAAAGCCGCCACGGCCACTTCATTGGCCGCATTGAGTACCGCCGTGCTGCCTTCGGACGCACGCAGCGTGTCCCAAGCCAGTTGCAACCCAGGGTAGCGCCGCATGTCGGCGGCTTCGAAGCTCAAGCCTGCGAGCGCCGGAAAATCAAGCAGCCCGGCACCCGACGCCATGCGCTCGGGAAAAGACAGGCCGAAAGCAATCGGCACGCGCATGTCAGGCGTTCCCAGCTGTGCAAGCACCGAGTTGTCGCGGCACACCACCATCGAATGCACGATGCTTTGCGGGTGGATCACCACCTTGATCTGCTCAGGCGTGAGGTCAAACAGCCAGCGTGCCTCGATCACCTCGAGCGCCTTGTTCATCATGGTGGCCGAGTCAACCGAAATCTTGCGCCCCATCACCCAGTTGGGATGCGCACAGGCTTGGTCGGGCGTGACGCTGGCCAACGTGCTGACATCGCGGGTGCGAAACGGCCCCCCCGACGCGGTGAGGATGATGTGATCCACACGGCTGGCCCACGCGCTGCGATCTTCGGGCAGGCACTGGAAGATCGCTGAATGCTCGCTGTCGATCGGCAGCAGCAGCGCACCGCCCTCGCGCACGGCCGACATGAACAGCGCCCCGCCCACCACAAGCGCTTCCTTGTTGGCCAGCATCAGGCGCTTGCCAGCGCGCGCCGCCGCCAGACAAGGCGGAAGACCCGCCGCGCCAACGATGGCGGCCATCACCGCATCGACCTCGGGATGCGATGCCATCTCGCACAGCGCCTCGGCGCCGACCAGCACCGCAGTGGTGCTGCTGGCCTCACGCAATCTGGCCTGCAGCAACTGCGCCTGCGCGGGTTCGGGCAGTACCGCGAACCTCGGCTTCCAGGCCAGGCACTGGGCCAGCAGCTCGTCGACGCGGTGGTGCGCCGTCAGGGCGAACACCTCGAAGCGATCGGGGTGCCGCGAAAGAACATCCAGCGTGCTGGTGCCTATGGATCCGGTCGAGCCCAGGATGCAAACACACATGGGGCGGCTGCTGGTGCTCATCTCAAAGCCCCCAGCGCGATGGCGATCGGGAACACCGGCAGCAAGGCGTCGACACGGTCGAGCACGCCACCGTGGCCGGGGAGCAAGCCGCTGCTGTCCTTGGCGCCGGCGTTTCGCTTGACCAGCGACTCGGTCAGGTCACCCACCACGCCCATCGCCGTCAGAAACACGCTCAACAGCACCATTCCAAGCACCCCCGAACCGGACACCGCCACAGAGTAAAGGCTGGGCGAATCGAGCGCCCATTGACGATCGGCCACAACCCACAGCCCGCCCACCAGCAACACCGCCACCATGCCAGTCCACACGCCTTCCCAGCTTTTGCCGGGACTGATCGAAAGCGCCAGCTTGCGCCGGCCCCAGGCTCTCCCGCCAAAGTAAGCGGCGATGTCAGAGATCCAGACCAAGCTGAACACCGACAAGATGAAGTTGAGACCGCGCGCGCGGGCCGCGCACATCGCCAGCCATGCCAGCCAGAGCAAGAGCAGCCCACCCGCGCAGCGGAGCAAGGCCGGCACCAGGCCCCAGCCCACCGGACCAGCCCTGAGCGCCAAGGCCCCTGCAACCACCCACAGGCCCGTCGCCGACAGCCACAGCGCGTCCGGTGCGGAGTCGACCCAGCCTGACATCCAGGCGGCGCCACAGGCCAGCGCGAGCAGCAAAGCAGACCCGACCGACGCGACCGCCCCGCCGCCATTGAGCCTGACCCACTCCCAGCCACCCGCCGCGACGAACACCAAGGTGAAGGCCGCGAAAGGCCAGGCCACCGGCGCGAACAGCGCGGGCAGCAAGACAAGCAGCAGCAGCACCGCCGTGATGACGCGTTGCTTGAGCATCGTCAGCGCACCAGATCGGCCTCAAGGCTAGCGACTGCCTCGATGGCTCCGAATCGCCTGTCGCGCCGCGCGTATTCAGCGAACGACGCATCGAGTTCCTTCTCGCCGAAGTCAGGCCACAGGCAATCAGAAAAGCACAGCTCCGAATAAGCAGCCTGCCACAGCAGGAAGTTGCTGATGCGCACTTCGCCACCGGTGCGTATGAACAGGTCTGGGTCGGGTGCATGGCTGAGCGCCATATAGCTGCTCAGGCGTGCCTCATCGAGCTGATCCGGGGCGATGCCGTCAAGCATGGCGCGCTTGCAGGCCTGAAGCACATCCCAGCGGCCGCCGTAATTGAAGGCCACCGACAGGGTGATACGCGTGTTGTGACGGGTGCTGGACTCTGCGTGGTCCCAGGCTTCACGCACATGAGCGGGCAGGCTTTCGCGGTCGCCGATGATGCGAACGCGAACGCCGTTTTTAGCCATCACCCCGAGGTACTTGGGAACCGCCAGCAGCACCAGCGACATCAACCCGGTCACCTCATCGTTAGGACGCTTCCAGTTCTCGGAGGAGAACGCGAACACCGTGAGGAAATCCACCCCTCGATCAGCACACGCCAGCACTGTCTTGACCAGAGTGTCGACCCCTTGCTTGTGCCCCAGAAAACGCGGCTTGAAGTGACGCCGCGCCCAACGCCCGTTGCCGTCCATCACGATGGCGACGTGGCGCGGGACACTCGAGGCGACGGGCAATGCGCTCACCGAACCATCGTCCCCGACAACTCGGCCATCGCAGGGGCGCAGGCGACGGTCATACCGCCAGCACTTCGGCTTCCTTGGCCGACACCAAGCGGTCAATTTCGGCGATGGTGCGATCAGTGAGCTTTTGCATCTCGTCGAGCGAACGACGCTCGTCGTCTTCGGAGATTTCCTTGTCCTTGAGCAGGCGCTTGGCGTGGTCGTTGGCATCGCGACGCAGGTTGCGAACCGCGATTCGAGAGTCTTCGCCGGCATTGCGCACGATCTTGGTCAGGTCGCGGCGGCGCTCTTCGGTGAGCGCGGGCATGGGCACACGAATCAGGTCGCCCTGCGTGGATGGATTGAGCCCGAGATCGCTCTCGCGAATGGCTTTCTCGATCTTCGCGCCCATGCCCTTTTCCCAGGGCTGCACGCTGATCGTGCGGGCATCGAGCAGCGTCACATTGGCCACCTGCGTGAGGGGCACATTCGAGCCGTAATAGTCCACCTGAACCTGGTCAAGGATGCCCGGATGGGCGCGTCCCGTGCGGATCTTGTGGATTTCGTTCTTGAACGACTCTACCGAGCGGACCATCTTCTGCTCGGCAGTTTTCTTGACGTCGGCAATGCTCATCGCGCTTTCCTGCGGGCAACGGTTTCACACATGGACGAGGGTGCCCTCGTCCTCGCCAAGCACCACGCGCTTGAGCGCGCCCGGCTTGAAGATGCTGAACACCTTGATGGGCAGCTTCTGGTCGCGGCACAGGGCAAAAGCGGTGGCGTCGAGCACCTGAAGGTTCTTGTTGATCGCCTCGTCGAAGCTGATCTGCGCGTAGCGAGTGGCGTGGGGATCCTTTTTGGGATCAGCGCTGTACACGCCGTCGACCTTGGTCGCCTTCAAGACGATCTGTGCGCCGATTTCAGCGCCGCGCAGCGCTGCGGCCGTGTCGGTTGTGAAAAAGGGATTGCCAGTGCCCGCCGCAAAGATGACGACCTTACCTTCTTCCAGATACTGCAGCGCCTTCGGCCGCACGTAGGGCTCGACCACCTGCTCGATCGCGATGGCAGACATCACGCGCGCAGTCATGCCTTCCTGGCGCATGGTGTCGGCCAGAGCCAGCGCGTTCATCACGGTGGCCAGCATGCCCATGTAGTCAGCTGTGGCACGGTCCATGCCGACCGAGCCGCCCGCCACGCCACGAAAGATGTTGCCGCCGCCGATGACCACGGCCACTTCGCAACCCAGAAGCGTCACCTCCTGCACCTCGCGCACCATGCGCACGATGGTGGCCCGGTTGATGCCGTAGGCGTCATCGCCCATGAGGGCTTCGCCGGACAACTTGAGCAGGATGCGCTTGTAGGCTGGCATGAAAACATTTCCCCTGCTTGGACGATCGAAGAAGTCTAAACGCAGCCCCCAGGGCCGCCGCTGGAAAAGGTCGGGCCTCAGGCCCCCTTCGCGGCAGCCACCTGAGCAGCCACCTCAGCGGCGAAGTCATCCACCTTCTTTTCGATGCCCTCGCCCACGACGTAAAGGACAAAGCCCTTGACTTGCGTGTTGGTGGCCTTGAGCATGGCTTCCACGGTTTGCTTGTCGTTCTTCACGAAGGTCTGGTTCAGCAGGCTGACTTCCTTCAGGTACTTCTGCACCGATCCCTCGACGCGCTTGGCGACGATTTCAGCCGACTGGGGAGCCTTGCCTTCGGCGCGCGCCTTCTCAGCGTCTTCCTCGGCTTTCTGGGAAGCGATGGAGCGCTCTTTGTCGATCAGCGCAGTGGGCACATCTGAGGCCGCGAGCGAGACCGGCTTCATGGCTGCCACGTGCATGGCCACGTCCTTGGCGGCGGTGTCGTCGCCGTCGAATTCAACCATCACGCCGATGCGCGTGCCATGGAGGTAGTACGCGAGCTTGCCGCCGTCGGCGTAGCGCTTGAAGCGGCGAATGGCCATGTTCTCGCCGATCTTGCCGATCAGACCCTTGCGAACGTCTTCGAGCGTCGGGCCGAACCCGTCCTGCTCATAGGCCAGCGCCGACAGCGCGGCCACATCGGCCGGACTGCTCTTGGCCACCAGTTCAGCACAGGCCTTGGTGAAGGCAAGGAAGGAATCGTTCTTAGACACGAAGTCGGTTTCGCAGTTGACTTCAACCAGCGCGCCTGACGTGCCATCGACAAAAGCCGACACAACGCCCTCGGCGGTGACGCGCGACGCGGCCTTGCCAGCCTTGCTGCCGAGCTTGATGCGCAGCAGCTCTTCGGCGCGCTCCATGTCGCCTTGGGCTTCGGTCAGTGCCTTTTTGCACTCCATCATCGGCGCATCAGTCTTGGCGCGCAGTTCGGCGACCATGCTTGCTGTGATTGCGGACATTTACGGTTCTCCTTGGGTCTGATTCATCGACCGTGCAGCACGGGATGGTTCATCGGTACACATTGAAAAAAGGGGCTGAAACAGCCCCTTTCGATCCCACCACGGTGAGATCTGCGGGGTCAGTTGGCTTCTTCGACTTCCACGAATTCATCGCCGCCGGCAACTGCCTGCACCGCTTCATTGGTAGCGTTGGCCTTGCCCTGGAGCACGGCATCTGCCACCGCCTTGGCATACAGCGCGACGGCCTTGGCCGAGTCGTCGTTGCCAGGAATGATGTAGTCGATACCCAATGGCGAGTGGTTCGAATCGACCACGCCCACCACCGGAATTCCGAGCTTGTTGGCTTCAGCGATCGCGATCTTGTGATAACCCACATCGATCACGAACAAGGCATCGGGCAGAGCGCTCATGTTCTGGATGCCGCCGATGTCTTTTTCGAGCTTGGCGAGCTCGCGTTGGAACATCAGGGCTTCTTTCTTGATGCGGATTTCGGTGCCCGACTCGATCTGAGCCTGCATGTCCTTCAGGCGCTTGATCGAGCCCTTGACCGTCTTGAAATTGGTCAACATGCCGCCCAACCAGCGCTGATCGACAAATGGCATGCCAGCGCGTGCTGCCTCGACCGACACCACCTCGCGCGCCTGACGCTTCGTGCCCACCATCAAGATGGTGCCGCGCTTGGCGGCGAGCTGGCGCACGAACTTCAGTGCGTCATTGAAAAGAGGCTGAGTCTTTTCAAGGTTGATGATGTGAATCTTGTTGCGATGGCCGTATATGTACGGGGCCATCTTGGGGTTCCAGAAGCGGGTTTGGTGTCCGAAGTGGACGCCGGCTTCCAGCATTTCGCGCATGCTTACTGTCATGGTGATCTCCAAAGGTTGGTTCTAAAATCCGGCTGAAATTGACATGCGCTTTGGTCTGAACCAAGGCTCATGCAACACCTTTCGATAGCCGGATTTGCGGATGTGTTTGTTCGCGGTGGGGTCAACTAACCCGCCCCGGAAAAACCCCCGGATGATACCAGCCCCGACATGATCCTGGCCGCATCAAATCTGAAAATCGCCGTGGTGGGCGCCGGCGTGATCGGCGTCACCTCGGCCTATGAACTGGCTGCCGCTGGCCACGAGGTCACCGTGTTCGACAGCGGCGGCACGATCGCTGGCGAGGCCAGCTTTGCCCCGGCCGGCATGGACGGCCCTGGCTGGACCATGGCCTGGTCGGCGCTCTCAGCCGCAGCATCCGGGATACCGGCACTGGGCATGGGCGCCCATCCCCTGCGTTGGCTTTGGGCTGCCCGTTGGCTCAACGCCCATCGCCGCTCGGCCTTGCCACTGCTCCACCAGCGCACGCTCCGCCTGGCCGCCTACAGCCGCGAGCGCGCCCAGGAACTGCGGCGTTCGCTCAACCTCGAATTCGAGAGCGCGGCCGGTGTGCTGGTGCTCAGTCGCAGCGCCGCACACACCAAAGGCATGCTCAAGGCCGTGGCGGTTCTTGAGCAACTGGGCGTGGCGCACCGGCGGGTTGCGGCCGACGAATGTCTCGGGATCGAGCCGGGCCTGAACGCCGAACATGCACCCGACGCCGCCATCCATCTGAGCGGCGAAGGCACGGGCAACTGCCGCGAGTTCACCCACCTCATGCGTCAGCACGCCGAGCGACTCGGTGTGCGCTTTGTCTTTCACACCGAGGTGTCTGGCATCACTGCGGGCGAACGACCGGTGCTGACGCTGAGGCGGGCGCCATCCGCATCTTCGGCGTCTGGCTCATCGCGTGAGCCAGAACACCCCAACGGGCAAGCTGCGTTCGATGCCGTGGCCGTTTGCTCGGCGATCGGTGCGAAGCCGCTGCTGGCCGGCTGCGGCCTGAGGCTGCCGCTGGCCCGCTTGCTCGGCCATTCGGTGACGCTGCCGCTGCGCCTGGAGGACATGAGCGCGAGTTCGATCGGCCCAAGGTCTGCCGTCATCGACGCCG
>JBBAPK010000010.1:45256-61741 GCA_040400875.1 Burkholderiaceae bacterium
GTCGCCGGGCTGGGCCTCGAGCGCTTGCGGTCCTGAATCTGGCGGGTGCCTAACCGCGCGGATGGTGCGCCGCGTGCAGCGCCTTGAGCCGCTCGCGCGCCACGTGGGTGTAGATGGTGGTGGTCGAGATGTCGGCATGACCCAGCAGCAACTGCACTGTGCGCAGGTCGGCGCCATGGTTGAGCAAGTGGGTGGCAAAAGCGTGTCGCAGCGTGTGCGGTGACAGCGGAACCTGCACCCCGCCGCGCAGCGCGTGCTGCTTGATCAGCTTCCAGAACATCTGTCGCGACATCGCAGCGCCGCGCGCGGTCACGAACAGCGCGTCGCTGACCTGCCCCTTGAGGATGGCCGCACGCGCTTCGGCCTGATAGCGCACCAGCCAGCTGCGCGCCTCTTCGCCGAACGGCACCAACCGCTCCTTGGCGCCCTTGCCGGTGATGCGCAAAGCGCCTTCAACCAGCCCGAGATGCACCGTCTTGAGCGTGACCAGCTCGCTCACCCGCAAGCCGCTGGCGTACATCAGCTCGAGCATGGTGCGGTCGCGCAAGCCCAAAGACGTGTCCAGGTCGGGCGCACCCAGCAGCGCCTCGACCTGCGCTTCGCTCAGCATCTTGGGCACGCGCAGTGTCTGGCGCGCGGCCAGCAGCTTGAGCGTGGGGTCGGCGTCGATCAGCCGCTCGCGCAAGGCCCAGCGGAAGTAGCGCTTGAACACGGTGAGCCGGCGGTTGCTGCTGCTGGCCTGGCTGCCGGCGTGTCGAGCCAACGCGTATTCGCGCAGATGGGTCTCAGTGCTTGCGTTCAAGGCCGCGCTCGCGTGATCGGCCAGCCACTGCGCGTAAAGGCTCAGGTCGCGCCGGTAGGCGGCCAGCGTGTTGGCCGCCAGACCGTCTTCGATCCACATGGCATCGATGAAACGATCGATCGCTGCTGCGCTGTCTTGCATGGAGGTCATGGGGACAGTTCGGTTGGCCCGGAGGTTGCGCTCAAGCGCGCTTCGGGATTTTGGCGGCTTGCGGCTGGCACACTCGGCGGCCATGTCCAATGCCTTGGTGCTGCTGCCCGACTTGCTGCTGATCATCACCGGCTTCTTGCTATGCCGTCACACGCAACTCAACCGCCCTGTGTGGGATGCGGTCGAGCGACTGACCTACCACCTGCTGTTTCCAGTGCTGCTTTTCAGCTCGATCCTGAAAAGCCCGCTGCAGCCTTCGCAAACCGCCGATCTGGCGATGGTGGGTGTGGGCACTTTGCTGTGCGGCATCGCGCTGTCGTACGCCATCGGCAGGTGGCCGGGGCTCGACGCGCGGCTGCATGCGTCGGGCGCTCAAACCGCATTTCGCTTCAACTCCTTCATCGCGCTGGCGCTGGCCGAAAGGCTCGGTGGCGCCGGCTCGGTCACCTCGATGGCGCTGTTGATCGCCCTGTGCGTGCCGCTTTGCAATGTGGCGGCGGTGTGGCCGCTGGCACGCCACGGCGGCCAGTCCTATCTGCGTGAACTCTCGCGCAACCCGCTCATCCTGGGCACGCTGGCCGGCTTGCTGGCCAACCTCGCCGGCCTGCAGTTGCCCGAAGCGGTGGGCACCAGCTTGCACCGCGTGGGTCTGGCCGCCTTGCCGCTGGGCCTGATGGCCGTGGGCGCGGGTCTCAAGATCGGCGGTCTGCGCGAATCGCCAGCGCTGGCCGCAGCGCTGCTGAGCATCCGCCACGTGGCGCTGCCGCTGATCGCCATCGGGCTTTCATCGATGCTGGCACTGCCCCCCGCGCAGCGTGCGGTGGCGGTCGGCTTTGCCGCGTTGCCTACGGCCTCGAGCGCTTATGTGCTGGCCGTACGCATGGGCGGCCATGGGCCGTTCGTGGCCGGGCTGGTGACGCTGTCCACGCTGCTGGGCATGGTCAGCGTGCCGCTGTGGCTGGCTGTGGGTGGACTGAGGTAGTCAGCCTGCCACAGGCGCCGTGCGTCACTGGGCCAGCGCCCAATCGATGTGCTCGCGCAAGACATCACCAGCGCCGTCGCGCGCCGATGCCAGTGCCTGTCGAATGAGGGCTGCAAGCTCGATGGCCAGATCCGATCGCAGCGCGTTGCCCATGGCCACGGCCAAGTTGCGCTGCCAGCGGGCATGGCCGATGCGGCGTATCGCGCTGCCTTCGGTGTGGCGCAAAAAATCAGCTTCGCTCCAGCGCCACAGCTCGAGCAGCGTGGCCTCGCCCAACGGCGCGCGCACATCGAAGTCGCTCAAGGCGCTGCGCTGCGCGTACTTGTTCCACGGGCACACCAGTTGGCAGTCGTCGCAGCCGTAGATGCGATTGCCGATGGCCGCGCGAAATTCCTCGGGGATCACGCCGTCGTGCTCTATGGTCAGGTAGCTGATGCAGCGCCGCGCATCGAGCTGGTAAGGCGCGACGATGGCCTGCGTGGGACACACATCGATGCACGCCGTGCAGCTGCCGCAATGCCCATCGACGGCGGGTGTCACTGGCAGCGCCAGGTCCACGTAGATCTCGCCCAGAAAAAACATCGACCCCGCTTCGCGGTGCAGCGCCAGCGTGTGCTTGCCGCGCCAGCCGATGCCGCTGCGCGTGGCCAGTTCCACCTCGAGCACCGGCGCCGAATCGGTGAACACGCGGTGGCCAAACGGCCCAATGGCCTGCGCGATGCGATCGGCCAGCGATTGCAGGCGGCTGCGCAACACCTTGTGATAGTCGCGGCCGCGCGCATAGATCGACACCGTGGCCTGATCGGGGGTGTGCAGCCGTTGCCATTCGATGGCCTGCCAGTCCTGCGGGGAAGCCGCAGCGGGCGGCGTGCGGGCCGTTGTCTCGATACGGGGCAGATAGTCCATGCGCGCCGTCAGCACGCGCAGCGTGCCCGGCACCAGTTCGGCTGGCCGCGCGCGTGCCATGCCGTGGCGTTCCATGTAGTGCATCGAACCATGAAAGCCCGCAGCCAACCAGGCTTGCAGCGGCGCCTCGGCGGTGCTCAAGTCGATGTCGGCGACACCGATCTGGGAAAATCCCAGTTCATCGGCCCAAAGCTGCACCTGGGGCCACAACTGCAACGCATCCAGCCCTGTTTGACCCGCACCCGCTGCGACCATGCACCCTCTCATCCGATACCCACGACCGGCATGCCGATCTTAGAAGCCCGCACGGTGCACTGGCCCGACGAGTCGGCATGCGCGACCACGGCGCAGTGGCTGGCCGCTCGCAGCGGCATCGCGCGCGCCTTCATCGAGCTGCACGGCACGTTGGGTGCGGGCAAGACCACCTTCGTGCGACACCTGCTGCGCGCCTTGGGCGTCACCGGCCACGTCAAGAGCCCCACCTACGCGGTGGTCGAGCCGTACTCGACGGCGGCCTTCGACGTCTGGCACTTCGACTTCTATCGCTTCGAAGACCCGCAGGAATTCGAAGATGCCGGCTTTCGCGACATCTTCGCCAGCCCCGGGCTGAAGCTCGCCGAATGGCCAGAGCGCGCCACCGGCTTGCTGCCCGTGTGCGATCTGCGCATCGAGATCTTGCTGAGCGAATCGCACGGTGCCGATGCGCACAGCGACACGCACCGCGAGGTGCGCATCGAAGCCCGCACGCCTTTGGGCTTGCAACTGCTGGCTGATTGATGAAGCACCTCAAACCACCGTCAGTGAGCGTGCCGGATCGGCGTGCGGCCATCGTCCGCATGGGCGCGCTGGTGCTGGTGCTGGGGGCGAGCGAACTGGCACGCGGAGCCACCATCGTCGCCGTGCGGGTGTGGCCGGCAGCCGACTACACGCGGGTGACCATCGAATCCGACGGCGCGCTGTCCGCCCGGCACTTCATCGCCGAAAACCCCTCGCGGCTGGTCATCGATGTGGATGGCCTCGATCTCAGCGCCGAGCTGCGCGAGCTGGTCGGCAAGGTGCAGGCCGACGACCCCTACATCGCGCAGGTGCGCGTCGGCCAGTACCAGCCCCGCGTCGTGCGTCTGGTCATCGATCTCAAGCAGTCCGTCAAGCCGCAGTTGTTCTCACTGCTGCCCGTGGCGGCTTACCGCAACCGCATGGTGTTCGATCTGTACCCCACCCATGAGCGCGACCCGCTGCTCGCGCTCATCGCAGACAAGAGCGAAGCCGGCGAGCAGGCCGCTCAATCGGTACGCGATGCGCTCGGCGAATTCATCGGCCAAGTCGACCGCCCGGCCACGACTGACAAGCCGGCCAGCGCTGCCGCGCCCTCCCCTGCTGCCAGCATGGTCGCGTCAGGCAAAGGTGCCGCCAGCGCACCACGCACCGAGCCGCCCGCCTCATCGGCCGGCCGCGTCAATCGGCTGGTGATCGTCGCACTCGACCCCGGTCACGGCGGCGAAGACCCCGGTGCCATCGGCCCGAGCGGCCTGCGCGAAAAAGACGTCGTGCTGGCGGTGGCGCTGCAACTGCGCGACCGTCTGAACGACGTGCCCGGCATGCGCGCCATGCTCACCCGCGACGCCGACTTCTTCGTGCCGCTGCAAGACCGCGTGCGCAAGGCGCGCCGGGTGCAGGCCGATCTGTTTGTGTCCATCCACGCCGATGCCTTCTTCACCCCCGAAGCGCGTGGCGCATCGGTGTTCGCGCTCAGCTCGGGCGCGGCCAGCAGCGCCGCCGCACGCTGGATGGCCAACCGCGAAAACGCCGCCGACCTGGTAGGCGGGATCAACGTCAAGGCCAAGGACGCCGAAGTCATGCGCGCCCTGCTCGACATGAGCACCACCGCACAGATCAAGGACAGCCTCAAGCTCGGCGGCGAAATCCTCGGCCAGATCGGCCTCGTCGGCAAGCTGCACAAGGGCAGCGTCGAGCAAGCCGGCTTCGCCGTGCTCAAGGCGCCCGACATCCCGTCCATCCTGGTCGAAACCGCCTTCATCTCGAACCCCGAGGAAGAAGCCAAGCTGCGCGATGAGCGCTATCAGGCGCAGTTGGTGGAGGCGTTGGCGGTGGGGATCAAGCGGTACTTTGCGCGCAATCCGGCGTTGGCGAGGACCAGGGGGACCTGAGGGTTCCTGGTCTGGGAGTTCTCTGGGCGAGAGACCGCCGGGTTTCGTTCGCTTTCCGCGAGGGGGTTTCTCTGGGCGAGAGCCCGCCGGGTCTTGCTGGCCGCAGCGCTGGTTCACTGCGTGGGACCGCGCCGGGTCTCGGCCCGGCTTCCGAGTAACTTTCATTTGCTGGCCCAAATGAAAGTCACCAAAGCAAAGGGCCCGAACACCAGCCATTTGAGTAGCTCGCTTCGGCTACACGCCTACTTCACAGGCTCTGGCACGAGAACACTCACCGAACTACTTTGTCGGTTACCTCGCTAACGTTCAGCCGCTCAAGTTCGTTTCGCCTCGGCCCTGTGGGTCCACGGCGTGGTGGCATGCCGAAGTGGTCGCAAAAGCAACCAGCCGCCAGCCAGCGGCCAAGGCGCAGCCTGTCGCCGCCCACCCTCTCGGGTCCTCAGTGCCATTACCTATGGGGCGTACTCGGAAGTCCGCCTGTAGCCGCAGCGAGACGGCCAAATGGGCTGGTGTTCAGGCCCTCTTCTTTGGTGACTTTCTTCTGGGCCAGCAGAAGAAAGTTACCCGCCAGCCGGGGCGGACCCCCGGCGGGGTCTAACGCAAAGAACCCCCTCGCGGGCAGCGAACAAGACCCAACGCGGTTCAACGCCAAGAACCAGCCATCAGCCCAGTCGCTTGCGCCCAGCCCGCCAGCTCCCCACCAGCACCAGGGCACCGGGGATGAAGATGGCGCTCCAGATGATCTTGTCCAAATTGGCCTTGATCCACGGAATGTTGCCGAAGAGGTAGCCGGCCGTCGTCAGGCCGCCCACCCAGAGCAAGGCGCCGACCACGTCGTACACGATGAACTTCGTGCGGCTCATCTGCGCCACGCCGGCCACGAAGGGGGCGAAGGTGCGCACGAAAGGCATGAAGCGCCCGGCGATCAGGGTGATGCCGCCGTACTTTTCATAAAACCCGTGCGCCTGCTCGAAGGCTTGCTTGTTGAACCAGCGAGAGTTCTCCCACTGGAAGGCTCTGGGCCCGAAGTAGCTGCCCACCGCGTAGTTGGTCTGATTGCCAAGGATGGCCGCCGCGATCAGCAGCGTCATGGCAATGGGCAGGCTCATGAGCCCGGCGCCGCACAGCGTGCCCACCACGAACAACAGCGAATCGCCAGGCAGGAAGGGCATCACCACCAGACCGGTCTCGGCAAAGATGATGGCGAACAGCAAGGCGTAGACCCAGAAGCCATAGGCCTGCACGAAGTTGGCCAGATGCACATCGACGTGCAGGATGAAGTCGATCAAGGTCGCGAAGATTTCCATGGGCGCAAATTATGGTCGGCACCCCGTGACAGGGCGTTTCTACAATTGATCGATGAACGCCCCTGGACCACACACAGCACGCCGCCCGATCCGGGAATTGCCCGATGAACTGATCAGCCAGATCGCCGCGGGCGAGGTGGTCGAACGCCCCGCATCGGTGGTGCGTGAACTGGTCGACAACGCGCTCGATGCAGGGGCCGGCGAAGTCACCTTGAAGCTCGCCGGCGGGGGCATACGCGCGGTGCTGGTCGAAGACGATGGCCACGGCCTGCCCGCAGCCGAACTGCCACTGGCGCTGCGCCGACACGCCACCAGCAAGATCGGCTCGCTGATCGATCTGGAAGGCGTGGCCACCATGGGCTTTCGCGGCGAGGCGCTGGCCGCCATCGCCTCGGTAGCCGAAGTCTCGATCGCCAGTCGCACCGCCGATGCTGCGCACGCGCAGCGGCTCGATGCGCGTTCGGGCGAGCTGTCGCCGGCCGCACGCGCCGTGGGCACCAGCGTCGAGGTGCGCGAGCTGTTCTTCAGCACGCCGGCGCGGCGCAAGTTCCTCAAGACCGAGTCGACCGAGCTCGCCCACTGCGTCGAAGCCGTGCGCCGCCACGCGCTGGCGCGCTGCGACGTGGGCTTTGCGGTGTGGCACGAAGGCAAGCTGGTGCAGCAATGGCGCCGCGCCGACCCCGACGTACGACTGGCCGATGTGCTGGGCAGCGATTTCATCGAAGACAGCCGCGCAGTGGCGCTCGACCTCGGCGTGCTGCGCATCAGCGGACGAGCCGGCACGCCCGCCTCGGCACGCAGCCGCGCCGATCAGCAATACGTGTATGTCAACGGCCGCTTCGTGCGCGACAAGCTGATCGCCCACGGCGTGCGCAGCGCCTATGAAGATGTGCTGCATGGCGGCCGTCAGCCGGCCTATGTGCTGTTCATCGACATCGCGCCCGACCGGGTGGACGTGAACGTGCACCCGACCAAGATCGAGGTGCGCTTTCGCGATTCGCGCGAGGTGCATCAGGCGGTGCGCCGCGCGGTCGAGGCGTCACTGGCCGGAGTGTCTGGCGTGCCGTTGCCGCAAGCGCCCGATGCTTCAGGCGCACTGAGCGGTGCGTTCGGGCGCTGGCCTGAATCGAGTGCGACTGCGGGACCGGGTGGCTTCGGCCATGCACAGGCACCCGCCGGCTGGCGCGACGGCGTGCCCACAGCGGCGCAGGTCAACCTCAGCCTGCAAGAAGCGGCGGTGCTCTACGCGCAGGAACCCGCCACGCCGTGGGCCACGTACGGCCTGAGCGCACGCGAAGCCAAACCTGCCGGCGAGGCGCTTTCTACCGACACCGGCAGCTGGCCGCTTGGCAAGGCGATCGCGCAGGTGGCCGGCATCTATGTGCTGGCCGAAAACGCACAGGGGCTGGTCATCGTCGACATGCACGCGGCCCACGAGCGGGTGGTCTACGAGCGGCTCAAGGCCAGCCTGGCCGCCTCGCGCATCGAAGCGCAGCCGCTGCTGATCCCGGCCACCTTCGCAGCCACCGCCGCCGAGATCGCCACCGCCGAGACGCACGCCGACACGCTGCGCACGCTGGGGCTGGACTTGTCACCGCTGTCGCCCACGGTGCTGGCGGTGCGCTCGCAGCCGGCCGCGCTGGCCGGTGGCGACGTGATCGAGCTCGCACGCAGCGTGCTGGGCGAACTGGCAGAGCACGACGCCAGCAGCGTGGTGCAGCGCGCGCAGCACGAGGTGCTGTCAACCATGGCGTGCCACGGGGCGGTGCGCGCCAACCGAGCGCTCACACTCGACGAGATGAACGCGCTGCTGCGCGACATGGAACGCACCGAGCGCGCTGATCAATGCAATCATGGCCGCCCGACCTGGCGGCAGATCACACGGCGCGAACTCGACGCGCTGTTCTGGCGCGGACGTTGATCCGACGTTCGCGCCCCGCACAAGCACACACCGACTGGACCCGATGGCCACACTGAAGCTCAAACCCAAACGCCCCGGCACGCCGGCGTCGCAGCGCGCGTCGCGCCCGCCCATCCGAGGCATGGGAGCCGGCGTGAGCAAGCGGCCCACGTTTGCAGGCAAGCAGTCCGATCGGACCCAGCGCGATGAGCGCCTGGTGAGTTCGACCGAGCGCCGCCCGAACCGTCCCGGCGAATGGCCAGACTCGCGCCCACAGCAGCGTGGCGACCGGCGCGACGGGCCTGCGCTCCGTTCGCAAAGCGACCGCCCGCAAAACCGTCCGTATCAGGGGCAGGACAACCGGCCTCAGGGGCGCCCGAACGAGCGCAACGATGCGCGGCCGAATGACCGTCAGGACAGCCGTGGCCAACAACGTCCTGCGCGTGCGTACGAGGGGGGGCACAACGACCGGCCGCAGGCGCGCCCGTACCAGGGCCAAAACGCCCGCTCCGATGATCGGCAAGACCCACGGTTCAACGACCGAGCGCGCGACACGCAAGGCGAGCGCCCGTTCGACCGAGCGCCCATCATCGGCACGCCACGTCCCGGCTCGGCCACGGTGAGCCCGGCCGAGCGGCAGCACTTCGTTCCGGCGCAGCGTCCGCCCGAGCCGCGTCGCCCGATCGCCCAGCGCCCAGCACCGAACCGCGGCCGTCACCACGACGACGATGACGACGATTTCAACGAACCCGCGCCACACGCACCGGGCAGCGTGCGCTTGTCCAAGCGCATGAGTGAGCTGGGCATGGCCTCGCGCCGCGAAGCCGACGAGTGGATCGAAAAGGGCTGGGTGCGTGTCGACGACCACATCGTCAAGGAACTCGGCTCGCGGGTGCAGCCCGATCAGCGCATCACCATCGATGCGCGCGCCAAGTTCGCGCAAGCGCAAAAGGTCACGGTGATCATCAACAAGCCGATCGGCTACGTCAGCGGTCAGGCCGAAGACGGCTACGAGCCGGCCATGGTGCTGGTACTGCCCGAAAACCAGTGGCGCGAAGACCATTCGGGCACGCGCTTTTTGCGCGAGCACCTGCGCAGTCTGGTACCTGCCGGCCGGCTTGACATCGACTCGATCGGCCTGCTGGTGCTCACGCAAGACGGACGCATCGCCAAGCAATTGATCGGCGAAGACAGCGCCATCGAAAAGGAATACCTGGTGCGCGTGGCCGGCCCGAACGGCGACGGCCCGGCGAGCCGCGAGCTGTCGGACGAAGGCCTCGCGCTGCTGTGCCACGGGCTCGAGCTTGACGGCGAGGCGCTCAAGCCCGCCATGGTGGAGTGGCTCAACGACGACCAGCTGCGCTTCGTGCTGCAAGAAGGCAAGAAGCGCCAGATCCGCCGCATGTGCGAGGCCGTCGGCCTCAAGGTGCTTGGCTTGAAGCGTGTGCGCATCGGCAGCGTGATGCTCGGCGACCTGCCAGTCGGTCAGTGGCGCTATCTGCGGGGCGATGAGGGCTTCGCCGAGCCGCCGCCCGCGATGTAGATACACTGACTACATGTATTCACAGGGGCGCTGACATGGTCACCTCAATCCGACTCGACCCGGCCATCGAAAAGCGGCTGGACCACCTGGCCGTCCAGACCGGGCGCACCAAGGCTTACTACCTGCGTGAGCTGGTTCAAAACGGGCTGGAAGACCTGGAAGATTTCTATCTGGCCGCGCAAACGATCGAGCGCGTGCGCAAGGGCGAAGAGCGCGTGTTCACACTCGACGAAGTGGAGCGCGACCTTGGTCTGGCGGATTGAGCTGACGGCCAGCGCCGTCAAGCAACTCGCCCGACTCGACAAGACCGAAGCCCGCCGCGTCACGACGTTTCTTCGTCAGCGGCTGGCCACACTCGACGACCCGCTCGCCACCGGAAAGGCACTGAGCGGCCCGCAACTGGGCACCTACTGGCGCTACCGCGTGGGCGATTACCGAATCATCTGTGACATCAAGGACGACACCCTATGCATTCTCGTGATCGAGCTGGGCAACCGGCGCGAGATCTACCGTTGAAGCGGGGTGCCGCGCGTGAGTGACCGGCCTGCCGCTCCCGCCCCTTCGATCCTCGCCGGCGTGCTGTGCCTGACCGGCCCCACCGCGTCGGGCAAGACCGCAGCAGCGCTGGCGATTGCGCAGACGTTGGCCGAGCAGCCCAACCCGCGCGGCGTCGAGATCATCAGCGTCGATTCGGCGCTGGTCTATCGCGGCATGGACATCGGCACGGCCAAGCCAAGCGCGGGTGAACTCGCGCTGGTGCCGCATCACCTGATCGACATCATCGATGCGGCCGAGTCGTACTCGGCGGCGCGCTTTGTGACCGACGCGCAGCGGCTGGCCGGCGAGATCCGCGAGCGCGGCCACCTGCCGCTGCTGGTGGGCGGCACGATGCTGTACTTCAAGGCGTTGTTCGAGGGGCTCGACGCCATGCCCGCAGCCGACCGGGCGGTGCGTGCTGCGCTCGACGAGAAGTGCGAGCGCGAGGGCCTGCATTCGCTGTACCGCGAACTGCAGAAGGTCGATCCCGTGACCGCAGCGCGACTCAAGCCGGCCGACCGGCAGCGCATCGGCCGCGCGCTCGAGGTCTACCGGGTGAGCGGCCAGCCGCTGTCGTCGTTCCATCACGAGAAGACCGCCGTCGAGACACCTTCGATGATCTCGCTGGAGCCGACCGATCGCGCCTGGCTGCACCAGCGCATCGAAGATCGTTTTGCGCACATGCTCGATGCCGGTCTGGTCGACGAGGTCGAGTCGCTGATGAATCGCGGCGATCTGCACGCCGACATGCCATCGATGCGCTGCGTGGGTTACCGGCAGGTCTGGGAGGCGCTCGAGGCTGGCGACCTGTCGGAGCTGCCCGAGCGCGGCATCGCCGCCACGCGGCAGCTCGCCAAGCGGCAACTCACCTGGCTGCGCAGCATGCCGCAGCGTCATGTGGTGGCCTGCGATGCGGCCGATGCGCAGGCGCAGGTGGTGGCGCTGGCGCAGCAACTGATCAACGGTATCGCGCCGTGATCGTGGAACCACCAAACAGCGCGGCACTGCCGCTGCTGCAAGTGCGTGGCCTGTGCAAGGACTACGGCGGCGAGTCGGTGTTTGCCGATGTCGATCTGCAGGTCTCGCGCGGCGAATTCGTCGCCATCCTGGGCGAGTCGGGCGTGGGCAAATCGACGCTGCTCAACTGCATTGCCGGGCTCGACCACGCACCGGCCGGATCGGTGCACATCGCCGGCACCGAGATCACCGCGCTGTCCGAGTCGGCGCAGGCGCTGTTTCGGCGGGCGCATCTGGGCTTTGTGTTCCAGGCCTTTCACGTGCTGCCGCACCTGAGCGTGGCGCACAACGTGGGTCTGCCGCTGCTGCTGCAAAAACAGCCCGATGACGAGCGTGTGCGCGAGGTGCTCGAGGCGGTGGGCCTGCAGGGCCTGGCCCACCGCTTGCCCCAGACCCTGTCGGGCGGCCAGTTGCAGCGCGTGGCCATTGCGCGCGCGCTGGTGCACCGGCCCCAGCTGATCCTCGCCGACGAGCCCACCGGCAACCTCGATCCGGCCACCGCCGAGCGCGTGATGGACCTGCTGTCGGCGCAGGTGCGCACCCAGGGCGCGGCCTGCGTGCTGGTGACGCACTCGCGCGCCGCTGCAGCCCGCGCCGACCGCGTGCTGACGCTCACCAGCCGCGGCATGGTCGATTGCGCCGAGGCCGCGTCGGCTCGTCTGCCCGACTGAGCGGCCCGATGCTCTCGCTGCTGCGCCACCTGAGCTGGCCCGAGTGGTGTCACCACCCGTGGCGCCAGCTGGCCGCGCTGCTGGCCATCGTGCTGGGGGTGGCGCTGGCGTTTTCGGTGCACCTGATCAACCAGTCGGCGCTCGGCGAGTTCAGCGCCGCGGTGCGCTCCATCAACGGCCAGCCCGACTTCGAGCTGCGCGGCCAGCGCGGCGGCTTTGACGAATCGCTCTATGAGCGCGTGGCGCGGCACCCCGACATCGCGCTGGCCAGCCCGGTGATCGAAGTCGAGACCCAGGCGATCACTGCCGATGCACCAGAGGGTGCCAAGCGCGTGCCACTGCGCGTGCTGGGCATCGACGCGCTGGTGGCCGCCCCCATGTCACCGGCGCTGTGGCCCGACCTGTCGAAAGCCAAGTCCGTCGACAAACGTGCGAGCGGGGTCGCGCGATCAGACCGCGCTGGTGACGACAAGCCCGATCGACTCGGCCTGTTCGATCCGCGCGCGGTGTCACTCAACGCGTCGGCACGCCAGAAGCTGGGTGCCGTCGACTCGGTGCGACTGCTCACGAGCACAGGCAGCACCACGCTGCGCGTGCACGGCAGCGTGTCTGCGGGCGGGCCGCCGCTGGCGGTGATGGACATCGCCGGTGCGCAGGTGGAGTTCGGCATGCTGGGCCGGCTCAGCCGCATCGATGTGCGCCTGAAGCCGGGGGCCGAGCGCGATGCCGTGATCGCGTCGCTGAATCTGCAAGATTTCGCCGCACAGGGCGTGCGTGCGAGCTCGCCCGACGAGGCGGCCGAGCGGGTGTCGAACATGTCGCGCGCCTACCGCATCAATCTCACGGTGCTGGCGCTGGTGGCGCTGTTCACCGGCGCCTTTCTGGTGTTTTCCATCCTGTCGCTGTCGGTAGTGCAGCGCTTGCCACAGCTGGCACTGCTGGGCGTGCTGGGTCTGGGCGCGCAGCAGCGGCTGCGGCTGGTGCTGGCCGAATCGGCTGTCCTCGGCACGCTGGGCAGCGCGCTCGGCCTGGCACTGGGCACCGCGCTGGCCGCCGCGGCGCTCCACTTGCTGGCCGGCGATCTGGGCGGCGGCTACTTTCCCGGTGTGGCGCCCAGCCTGCACTTCAGCGTGCCGGCGGCGCTGGCCTATGGCGCGCTGGGCGTGGTGGCCGCCTTGATCGGCGGCTGGCTGCCCGCACGCGAGGCCCAGCGGCTGGCCCCCGCGCAGGCGCTCAAGGGTCTGGGCGATGCCGGCGCGTCGGCCGACATGGCCTGGTTCGGCCCGGCGCTGATCGTGCTGGCGCTGGCGCTGCTGCTGGCACCACCCATCTTCGGCATGCCGCTGGCGGCCTATGTGTCGGTCGCGCTGCTGCTGCTGGGCGGCATCGTCGTCGTGCCTGCGGGCGTCGGGCTGCTGCTGCGTGTCACCCGGCCGCCCGGCCACGCGCTGGCGCTGCTGGCCGTCGAACGCGCACGCCACCAGCGGCGCACCGCCACCGTCGCCGTGGCCGGCGTGGTGGCCAGCCTCGCACTGTCGGTGGCGCTGACGGTGATGGTGGCGAGCTTTCGCGATTCGATCACCGTGTGGCTGGATACCGTGCTGCCGGCCGATCTGTATGCGCGCGCCGCGTCGTCGGGCAGCGGCAGCGACGTCATCACGCTGGCACCGTCGTGGGTTGAAGAGGCAGCGGACGTGACCGGCGTGCTGAGGGTCGAGACGCTGCGCGTGACCTCGGTGCAGATCGATCCTTCGCTGCCGGCGGTGGCGCTGATCGCCAGGCCGCTCGCCGAGCCCGCACGCGCGCTGCCACTGGTGGGCGATCTGGTGGCGCTGCCCGCAGGCGAGACGGCGGCCTATGTGAGCGAGGCGATGGTGCTGCTGTATGGCGCCGAGGCTGGCAAGCGGCTCGACCTGCCTTTGCCCGACGGCCGGCGAACGACGGTGTTCGTGCGTGGCGTGTGGCGCGACTACGCGCGCCAGCACGGCGCGGTGGTGCTGGCCACGGTTGACTGGCAACGGCTGACCGGCGACACGCGCATCAACGACGCAGCCCTGTGGCTGCAACCCGGCGCCGATGCGGCTTCGGTGCAGCGCGCCCTGCGCGAACTGGCCGGCCGACACGGCATGAATGGCGAACTGCTCGAGTTCGCCTCACCGGGCGAGATCCGCGCGATGTCGCTGCGCATCTTCGACCGCAGCTTTGCGGTGACCTACTGGCTGCAGGGCGTGGCGATTGCCATCGGCCTGTTCGGCATCGCGGCGAGCTTTTCAGCGCAGGTGATGGCCAGGCGCAAGGAGTTCGGTCTGCTCGCGCACCTGGGCCTCACGCGCCGCCAGGTGCTCACGGTGGTCACAGCCGAAGGCGCGGTGTGGACTGCCGCCGGCGCGCTGCTGGGCCTGGGTCTGGGCATCGCGGTGAGCGTGGTGCTGGTGAAGGTGGTCAACCCGCAAAGCTTTCACTGGACGATGGACCTGCTGCTGCCGTGGTCACGGCTGGCGATGCTGTGCGCTGCGGTGATCGCCGCCGGCACGCTCACCGCCGGCCTGGCCGCGAGACGCGCCGCCAGCCGCAGCATGGCGCTGTCGGTCAAGGAAGACTGGTGAGGCTCAAGCCCCCGGCGGCGCGGTGAACAGCTTGGCCGCACGGCCCTTGAGCTCCAGCAGCTCGCTGGCCGTGACCGAATACTTGCCCGTGAGCACATCGACGTTGACGCAAAACTCAATCTCCTTGCCCTTGTAGGACAGCAGACCCGAGGTGAACTCGTAGTCCTCGCTGTCGGCAGGCAGTCCATCGTCGCTGAGGTCGTGGTCCTCGTAGCGCACGTCGCGGATCTCGCCGCTGGCCAGGTCGAGCGTGCCGGTGGACTTGACGATGGTTTCGGACAACTCGTCAAACAGGGAAATAGGCACCATCAGATTCAAATCGGCTCTCCTGGGGTGAGGGGCGTGCCTTGCGAAGCGCACGCAAGACGATGGGGGATTGTCGATGCACCGGCGAGCGCGGCGTCGCCGCGTTGTCACGCAGTGACCGCCACCGATTGCACACAGGTAGGCTAGCGGTCCATGCCCTACACACCGAAACCTCCGGTGCACAGCGAGTTGCTCATCCGCAAGAGCCGCTTCATCGCCCGCGTGCCCTGCGCACTCGAGGGCTACATGCGCCGCGAGATCCACTCGGCGGGCTTCGAGCTGATCGATGTCTCGCACGGCAGCGTGGTGACGCTGCACTTCAGCGGCCCCGAAGCCCTGGTGGCAGCGCTGGTCAAGCGGGTCAACGACGCGGGATTGGGACAGATACAGTGGCAGGCGACGCCCTCGTGAACCTTGCCGCCCGCGAGGCTTTGAGCAGGCAAATTGGAAATTTTTGACATCCCTCTGCGTGCAACAGACCAAAGCCGCTGAAAATCGCTTGTCGTTTGTTCAATTCCCTCGATGCAATTGAGGCACCCTCCCATGTCCATGATCACTGTCAAGAACCTTCTCGCCCAAAAGACCCAGCGCGAAATTCGCCACGTGGTGGCCACCGACTCCGTACTCAAGGTGCTCGAGTTGATGAAAGAGCACACCATCCGCTCAGTGGTGGTGCTGGATGACGCGGGTAATTTGATCGGCATTGCATCCGAGCGCGACTGTGCGCTCAAGGTCTTGCTCAAGGACCACAAGGCAGCCGACACCCAGGTTAGCGAAATCATGACCACCGACGTGATCACTGTCTCCGAGCAGAACACTGTTGATGACTGCATGCACCACATGTCCACCAAGAGCATCCGTCACCTGCCCGTGTGCAAGGACAACAAGGTCGTCGGCATGGTGTCGGTCGGCGATGTGGTGAAAGAACTGATCCGCCATCAAGCCGAACTCATCGGCTACCTCGAGGGCTACATCCGCGGTCGCGTAGCGGGCTGACCCAGGATCGAGTGCGGTGCCCGATCCGCAGCTCATCGAGCGCATACGCGAGGCCATCGAATGGGCGGCGCTGGGCGTCGAAATCCTCGGAGCGGTGGTGATCTTTGCGGGTGTGATGCGCGTTGCGCTCACGCGAGGCACCGTGCGCTTTTTGCTGAAGCAAGGCCAGCCGGGTGACTACGAAAGCTACAAGCACGAGATGGGCCGCTCGCTGCTGCTAGGGCTGGAGTTTCTGGTGGCCGCCGACGTGATCCGAACGGTGGCACTCGAGCCCACCCTGAGCAATGTGGCGGTGCTCGGGCTGCTGGTGCTGGTCAGGACCTTTCTGAGCTGGACGCTGACCGTCGAGATCGAAGGCCGCTGGCCCTGGCAAGCCCAGAAATCCGAACTCGACCACGGCTCAACCGCGGATGTCAGCAAGGCGTCAGATTGACACCTGACCTGTGGTGGTGTTCTCCCAAGACTATTCGCCAAGGGTCCCGGCATTGCCGCGGGCAGAAATGAAAAACGGGCCGCTAGGGCCCGTTTTCACTACATCGTTGGCGGAGTGGACGGGACTCGAACCCGCGACCCCCGGCGTGACAGGCCGGTATT
>JBBAPK010000011.1:0-58207 GCA_040400875.1 Burkholderiaceae bacterium
TGCACGGATGTCTGCTCGACGGCTTGCCCGCAGAGGCGGCAGACGTGTCGCCGCGAGCCATTGCGGCCACCACGTTGCAGGTTCGCTCGGTGCCTGAGCTTGCCGACCGCGCTGCGGTGAAGGCGCCTGTCGAGCAGGTCGTGCGCCAGGCCGAGGCTGTAGTGCCTCTTGCCAGATCTGCCGCCACCATGGCATCGACCCCGCCCGAGCTGATCCCGCAAGCCGTCACGCAGGCCGCCGAAGCCGCCGACCAGGTGCGCAGCGCTGCTGCGCCTGAGCCCACTGACCCACCGGCCGTGGCAGCCGAGCCCGCATCGGTGCTCGTTGCAGCGACAGCCGAGGCACCGCCGGCCGCATCGGCTGCATCGGCCACTGAGGCACCCGCGTCGCCCGTGCCAGCCGCTGCCCCTGTGTTGCGGCAAGTCGAGCGCGCGGTGCCGACTTACAAGACCCGCCTGCCGCCCGCAGCGGTGCTGGTCTATGACATTCGACGTGGCATGTTTTCCGGCACGGGCGAGCTGAACTGGCAGCCGCAGGCTGGCCACTATGAGGCGCGGTTGCAAGTCAGCATTGCCGGCTTCAATGTGCTCACGCAGGTCAGCCAAGGCGGCTTCGATGCGGCCGGGCTGGCTCCCGTGCGCTTCACCGATCAGCGCGCTCGGCGGGCTGCACGCGCTGCCAACTTTCAGCGTGAAGCCCACAAGATCACCTACTCGGATTCCAAAGACGAGTACGCGCTGCCCGAGGGGTCCCAAGACCGCTTAAGCTGGATGATCCAGTTGCCGGCCGTGCTGGCGGCCGAGCCCAAGCGAGCCGCGCCGGGCGGCGAGGTGCACATGGTGGTGTCTGGCGTGCGCGCTGATGTGGCGGTGTGGTCGTTTGCCTTCGTCGGCGTTGAGACCATCGACAGCGGTGGCGTGAAGGTGCGCACCTTGCGCTTCACACGCCCTGCGAAAGGCCCGCGCGACGTGCTGGCTGACGTTTGGCTGGACCCGGCGCGTCATCTGTTTCCGGTGCGCGCGGTGCTGTCGCATGGCGATGACGGCGACGCCTTGGAGCTGTCGCTGCGCCAGATCAAGGTGGCGGGCAAGCCATGAGAAACGGCCTCGCCAGCGTTGTACCGGCGCTGGCCCGACCGATGGCACGCTGCCGCCTAGCTCAATTTCCACAGGCATCCGCCGATAGCACCCCCATGGCCTTTGTTGCATCGACGCCCCCGTGGAATTTTCAGCCCCGCTGCTCATGCGGTGGGCGGGAGCTTGCGCTGTGACGCCCATGGTGATCGCCGATCTGGCGCTGGCTTTTCTGGCGGCCTATGTGGCGCTGGATCTGGCCAAGCGACTGGAGCGCAAGCTGCCCGCCGACAGTCTGGGCTGGCTGGTTGGCGCGGCACTGGCACTGGGTACGGGACTGTGGGCGTGCGGGGTGCTGGGCCTGTCGCACCTGAGCTTGCCTTATGCGCTGAGCTACCACCCGGGGCTGATCTCCGCCGGCTGGCTGGCGGGTGTGGTCTTCATGTTGTTGGGCCTTGCCATGGCGGGTCGGCCCTGCCGTCCCATCGATACGCTGGTCGGTGCTGCGGTGCTGGCGCTGGGCGTGGTGCTTTGCGAAATGGGCTTGTTGCTGGGCCTTGGTGCAATGCCTGGCATCGCGTGGGCCTGGTGGGGACCGAGCGCGGGTGGGCTGATTTCGGCGCTGGGTTTCGGGGTGGCCCTGTGGCTTTACACCGGGGCGAAACGGCGCGCCGGGTCGGCGGCGCAGGTCTGGCGCCAGGTGTGCGCCCTGATCGTCGCGGTGTCGGCGGTGCTGCCGCAAGGCCTGATCCTGGCTTCGTCGACGATGGGCGGTCAAACAGGCGTGCCGGTTGACGGCCGCATCGCCGCCGACACGGTGGAGTTGCTCGCCGCGGTGGGCTCGGTCTTGCTGCTGGTGATGCTGCTGGTGGTGTCCTACCTTGAAACGCGGATGAAGGCGTCGTTGCAGACGGCCCGCGCCGAGCTGCAATTCCAGTCCTTGCGCGACCCGCTCACCGAGTTGCCCAACCGGCAGATCTTCGAGGGCACCCTGGCACAAGCACTGCAACGCGCCGATGCCAACAAGACCCAGCTCGCGCTGCTGCTGATCAATCTCGATGGCTTCAAGGCCATCAACGAATCTCTTGGCCACCGCGTGGGTGACCGGCTGCTGCGCGAAGTGGCTTCGCGATTGCGCAGTCTGGCGCAGGCGCACATGGTGGCGCGTCAGGGTGCTGACGAGTTTTTGATGCTGATCCCCAGCGACGTCGATGCGAGCGGCGCCCACCAGGTGGCGTCCAGCGTGCTGGTGTCGCTTGGAAAGCCTTGCCACATCGACGGACGAGAGGCGTCGGTCACCTGCTCGATCGGCATTGCCATCTATCCGGACCACGGTGCGGCGTCGACGCTGATCGCACATGCCGACGCGGCGATGCGGTTTGTGAAGTCTTCGGGCGGTTCGGCTTGCAGCCTGTTCGAAACGCACATGGTCGATGGCTTTCGCGATCAGGCCGAGATCCTGCGCGATTTGCGCCGCGCGCTGGCTCAGTCCGAGCTGGAGCTTTACTACCAACCCAAGATCCACGCGCCCACGGGTGAGATCACCGGTGCCGAGGCGCTGATGCGCTGGCAGCACCCGCGCCGCGGCATGATCAGCCCGGTCGAGTTCATTCCGCTGGCCGAGCGCCATGGCCTGATCTGCCCGCTGGGCAACTGGCTGATCGACGAGGTCTGCCGGCAGATTCGCACCTGGCGCGACGGCGGCTTGCGCATGCGCGTGGCCATCAACCTGTCGGTGCACCAGCTGCGTCAGCCCGATCTGGTCGAGCGCATCGCCAAGGCCTTGCAGGCCAACGACGTCAACCCCAGCTTGATGACTTGCGAGATCACCGAATCGGTGGCGATGGAAGATGCCGAATGGACGATCCGGGTCTTTCACCAGCTGGCCAAGCTGGGCGTGAGCATCTCGATCGACGATTTCGGCACCGGCCACTCCAGCCTGGCTTACCTGCGCAAGCTGCCGGCCAGCGAGTTGAAGATCGACCGCAGCTTCGTGCTGGACCTTGAGACCAGCGAAGACGCGCGCAAGGTGGCTTCGGCCGTCATCAACTTGGCCCAGTCACTGGATCTGAAGGTGGTGGCCGAAGGCGTCGAGACCGAAGGCCAGAACCGCATCCTGCGCGAGTTTGGCTGCGATCAGCTGCAGGGCTATTTGTTTGCCAAACCGATGTCGGCCAAGGCGCTCGCGCTGTGGGCGATGGACGATGTGGGCCCGCGCACCATGAATTTCCGCGACTCGCTGTTCAAGGCCACGCAGCCGGCCGAGCCCTGAATTGACCCCGGCGGCGCCCATCGTGCGGCCGCTTCCTAGAATCGGGTGATGAACTCCCGTCCTTACACCCGCGGCGCACGCCTGCCCGAGCTGCTTCGTCAGCGCATTGCCATCCTCGACGGTGCCATGGGCACCATGATTCAGCGCTACAAGCTGGGCGAAGCCGACTACCGCGGCGATCGCTTCAAGGACCACCCCAAGGACCTCAAGGGCAACAACGAGCTGCTGCAGTTCACCCGGCCTGACGTGATCCGCGAAATCCACGAGCAGTACCTGGCCGCCGGCGCCGACATCATCGAGACCAACACCTTTGGCGCGACCAGCGTGGCTCAGGACGACTACGGATTGGGCTCGGTGGCGCGCGAGATGAACGTGGTGGGCGCACGTCTGGCGCGCGAGGCCTGCAACCGCTTTGAAAGCGCTGACAAGCCGCGCTTTGCCGCCGGCGCGCTCGGCCCCACGCCGCGCACCGCGAGCATCAGCCCCGATGTCAATGACCCGGCCGCGCGCAATGTGAGCTTCGATGAGCTCAAGGCGGCTTACCTCGAACAGGCGTCGGGCCTGCTCGAAGGCGGCTGTGACCTGTTTCTGGTGGAGACGGTTTTTGACACGCTGAACGCCAAGGCGGCCATCTTCGCGCTCGATGAGCTGATGGAAGCCACCGGCGAGCGGCTGCCCGTGATCATTTCAGGCACCGTGACCGATGCCTCCGGGCGCATCCTGTCGGGACAGACAGTGACGGCCTTCTGGCACAGCGTGCGCCACGCCCGGCCGCTGGCCGTGGGGCTGAACTGCGCGCTGGGCGCCACGCTGATGCGTCCTTACATCGAGGAGCTGGCCAAGGTGGCGGGTGACACCTTCATCAGCTGCTACCCCAACGCCGGCCTGCCCAACCCGATGAGCGATACCGGTTTTGACGAGACGCCAGACATCACCGGCAGCCTGGTGGAAGAGTTTGCGCGCAGCGGCTTCCTGAACATTGCGGGTGGCTGCTGCGGCACCACGCCGGCGCACATCGAACAGATCGCCAAGCGGGTTAGCGCCTGGAAGCCGCGCTGCCTGCACGATCGGCCCTTCACCTCCCTGATCGAAGCCGAATCGGTCTGATCAGGTCAGCTCAAGCAGGCTGGCAATGCTCAAGCGCACGCGCACTTCGTGCGGAGCCGCTGTGCCGCTGACCTCGTGGGCCTTGTGCCGCGTGTCGCGCACCATGGGTTTGGCCATGGGCAAGCCCTTGCTGCCCAGGACGCAAGCCACCAAGGGCGTGGTCGCCTTGGCGCCGCGCTGGATCACCACGGCGACTTCGCCGCTGGCCAGCCGCACAAAGCAGCCTGGCGGGTAAATGCCGGTGGCCTTGATGATGGCCGCGCCGGCTTCGTCGGTTTGCTGGTTCTCGTCGAGATAGGCGGCCCGGGCCGCGGCGGTCGCCGTCATCGCTGCGCGCGTCTTGCGCGGGCTCAGGCGTGCGGCGAATATGTCAGCGCGTTTGATCAGCCGCGCGATTTGCATGGCCGCATCCATCGAAGTCAGCGGCCCCGGCGGGCTGCTGTGGTGGTGCTCGACGGCCGCGAGCCACAACTCGTCCACCACTCCCAGATCGCGAAGCTGGTTGACGCCACGCTGGGCATGGCTGCTGATCTGCTCGCGCTGGTGGGCCGAGGTGCCCGAGTCCTGCATGGCCAGCTGGTCTTGCAAACTGGTCATCGCGATGTTCATCGTCATGGCGGCGCGCCGCAGGGGGCTGCGCCACTCGTTGGGCCAGGCATCGAACTGCCGGGCCGCCAACTCGGTGATGACCGACACCAGCAGGGCATGGCGCACGCTGTACTTTTGCAGTTCGGTCGACGCGCTGTAGATCAGTGTGAGCAAGGCCGCATCGACGTCACCCGACAGCAGGTGCAGCAAGTCGGCCTCGAGCCGGTTCATGCGGTCCAGAAAATCTTCTTTTGACGGCTCACGCAAGGCGGTGGCCATCTTGACCGCCAGCCCGTCCCACGTGAGGTCAGGGTCGGTGCGCAGCGCGCGCGCCTGAGTCGCCATGTTTTGCGCCACCTCGGCCGCGTCTACCGCTTCTTCGGCTTTGGCGATTTGCCCCAGCTTGGAGTTGCCTCGCACCATCGAATCCATCTTGCCGGCGACCGCCTTTTTGAAGGCATCGGCGTCGGCCATGTCGATGTAAAGCCCGCGTTCACCAAGCTGCTGGCGCATTTCTTCGTTGGCCACCACGCCGCCACGCGCTACCAGCACCATGCCTGCGGAATCGCGCAGGGCAAAGGGAACTGGCTGATTGATGCGGATCGAATCCGCTGAAACAGGAACGACTGGCATGGGAGTGAGGGAAAACGAGGAGTAGCTGGCGAGCTTATCGGATGAGGCGGCAAAAAACTGAGGCTTTGTTGAGGCGCTGCACAATCTGGGAGATGAATTCCACCCTGCCCGTTGGGCCCATGAAATTATCCGGTCTGGAGCCTGTTCTGATCGGCGAAGGCTCGCTTTTTGTCAACATCGGCGAGCGCACCAACGTCACTGGCTCGAAGGCCTTTGCCCGGATGATCTTGAACAACGAGTTCGAACAGGCGCTGGCCGTGGCCCGCCAGCAGGTCGAAAACGGCGCTCAGATCATCGACATCAACATGGACGAGGCGATGCTCGACAGCCAGGCGGCGATGGTTCGCTTCTTGAACCTGATCGCCAGCGAGCCCGAGATCTCCCGCGTGCCCATCATGATCGACAGCTCGAAGTGGAGCGTGATCGAAGCCGGCCTGAAATGCATTCAGGGCAAGGGCATCGTCAACTCGATCTCGCTCAAAGAAGGCGAGGCCATCTTCAAGCACCATGCCACGCTGGTGCGTCGCTATGGCGCGGCTGCCGTGGTGATGGCGTTTGACGAAAAAGGCCAGGCAGACACCTGCCAGCGCAAGATCGACATCTGCCAGCGCGCCTACCGCATCCTGGTTGACGAGGTGGGCTTCCCGCCTGAGGACATCATCTTCGACCCCAACGTCTTTGCCATTGCCACCGGCATCGAGGAACACGACAACTACGCCGTCGACTTCATCAACGCCACGCGCTGGATCAAGCACAACCTGCCCGGTGCCAAGGTCAGCGGCGGCGTGAGCAACGTGAGCTTCAGCTTTCGCGGCAACGAGGCGGTTCGCGAGGCCATCCACACGGTGTTTCTGTATCACGCCATTCAGGCGGGCATGGACATGGGCATCGTCAACGCCGGCATGGTGGGCTTGTACGACGACCTCGAGCCGGTGCTGCGCGAGCGTGTTGAAGACGTGGTGCTCAACCGCCGGGCTGATGCTGGCGAGCGGCTGATCGAGGTGGCTGAGTCGGCCAAGGGCGCAGCCAAGGACGATTCCGCCCGCCTGGCCTGGCGCGGCACGCCCGAGCAGCCGCGCACGGTCGACGAGCGGCTCATCCACGCGCTGGTGCACGGCATCAACGACTTCATCTCGGTCGACACCGAAGAGGTCTACCAGCGCATCAAGGCCACGGGAGGCCGCCCGCTGCACGTGATCGAAGGCCCGCTGATGAACGGCATGAACGTGGTCGGCGACCTGTTCGGCCAAGGCAAGATGTTCTTGCCGCAGGTGGTCAAGAGCGCGCGCGTGATGAAGCAGGCGGTGGCACACCTGCTGCCCTACATCGAGGCCGAAAAGGAAGCGCTGATCGAATCCGGCGGCGAGGCGCGCGCCAAGGGCAAGATCGTGATTGCCACCGTCAAGGGCGACGTGCACGACATCGGCAAGAACATCGTGACCGTGGTGCTTCAGTGCAACAACTTTGAAGTGGTCAACATGGGCGTGATGGTGCCCTGCCACGACATCCTGGCGCGTGCCAAGGTCGAGGGCGCCGACATCATCGGCCTGTCTGGCCTGATCACCCCCAGCCTGGAAGAAATGCAATACGTCGCGGCCGAAATGCAGCGCGACGACTATTTCCGCATCCGCAAGATTCCGCTGCTCATCGGTGGCGCCACCTGCTCGCGGGTTCACACCGCCGTCAAGATCTCGCCGCACTACGAAGGCCCTGTTGTCTATGTGCCCGACGCCAGCCGCAGCGTGAGCGTGTGCAGCGATCTGCTCAGCGACGATCGCGCCGCGGCCTACATCGCCGAACTCAAGGCCGACTACGACAAGGTCCGCGAGCAGCACGCCAACAAGAAAGTCACGCCGCTGGTCACGCTGGCCGCCGCGCGCGCCAACAAGACGCCGGTGGATTGGGCGAACTACGCCGCCCCTCAGCCCAAGTTCATCGGCCGCCGCGTGTTTCGCAACCAGGATCTGGCCGAGCTCGCCGCGTGCATCGACTGGGCGCCTTTCTTTCAGACCTGGGATCTGGCCGGCGCCTATCCGGCCATCCTCACCGACGACATCGTGGGCGAATCCGCGCGTCGGGTGCTGAGCGACGGCCAGCGCATGCTCAAGCGGCTGATCGACGGGCGCTGGCTCACCGCCAACGGCGTGATCGGCCTGTTCCCCGCCAACAGCGTGGGTGACGACGACATCGAGATCTACGCCGACGAGTCACGCACCGAGGTGCTCATGACCTGGCACGGCCTGCGCATGCAGACCGAGCGCCCGGTGGTCGATGGCGTGATGCGCCCGAACCGCTGCCTGGCCGACCACATCGCGCCCAAGGGCTCTGGTGTGGCCGATCACATCGGGCTGTTCGCGGTGACCGCCGGCATCGGCACCGAGAAGAAGGAAAAGCAGTTTCTCGACGACCACGACGACTACAGCGCCATCATGCTCAAGGCGCTGGCCGACCGGCTGGCCGAGGCCTTCGCCGAGCGCATGCACCAGCGCGTGCGCACCGATTTCTGGGGCTACGCCGCCGACGAAAACCTGAGCGCGGTCGACTTGATCGCCGAAAAGTACCGTGGCATCCGCCCGGCGCCCGGCTACCCGGCGTGCCCCGACCACACTGTGAAGGCCGCGATGTTCGAGACGCTGGGCTGTGGCGACATCGGCATGGCCCTCACCGAAAGCTGGGCCATGACCCCCGCAGCCAGTGTGAGCGGCTTTTACATCGCCCACCCCGAAGCGGCGTACTTCAACGTCGGCAAGATCGGCGATGACCAACTTGCCGACTGGGCAAAGCGCAACGCGCTGTCGCGTGCAGATGCGCAGCGTGCGCTGGCGCCCTTGCTGTGAGCCGCATCTGCATCTAATTCACGGCCAGCGCCCGCCGGTACTGGATCGCCTCGGCCACATGGGCCACGCCCACGGTGTCGGCGCCGGCCAGATCGGCGATGGTGCGTGCCACACGCAGCACGCGGTGCTGGCTGCGCGCTGACCAGCCCAGCTTGCTGGCTGCGGCCTGCATGAAGCGGGCGGCTGCTTCTTCGGGCACCGCATGGCGGTCGATCGCGGCGCTGTCGAGCAGCGCGTTGCTGCAGCCCTGACGCGCCAACTGACGCGCACGCGCCTGCGCCGCGCGCTCGGCCACGATGGCACTGGGCTCACCGTCGGGTGCGGCGGCGAGCAGCTCGGCCGGGATTGCGGGCACTTCCACCTGCAAGTCGATGCGGTCGAGCAAGGGCCCGCTAAGGCGCCCTTGATAGCGTGCAATCACATCGGGGCTGCACCGGCAGGCGCGCAGCGGCGAGCCGGCGTGGCCGCAGGGGCACGGGTTCATGGCTGCAATCAGCTGAAAGCGAGCCGGAAAGTCAGCCTGCCGCGCGGCGCGCGAAATGGTGATGCGGCCGGTTTCCAGGGGCTCGCGCAGCGCCTCGAGCGCGCTGCGCGGGAATTCGGGCAGCTCGTCGAGAAACAGCACGCCGTGATGCGCCAGCGAAATCTCGCCGGGCCGCGGCGGCGAGCCGCCACCCACCAGCGCCACCGACGACGCACTGTGGTGCGGCGAGCGCAGCACCCGGTGCCGCCAGCGGGCCGCGTCGAAATGGCCCACCAGGCTCAGCACCGCCGCAGATTCCAGCGCCTGCGCGTCGGTCAGTGGCGGCAGCAGCGAGGCGAACCGTTGCGCCAGCATCGACTTGCCGGTGCCGGGCGGCCCGACCAGCAGCAGGCTGTGACCCCCGGCTGCAGCCACCTCGAGCGCGCGTTTGGCGGCGGCCTGGCCCTTGACGTCGCGCAGATCGGGTCCGGCAGCACTCGCTGTGGCGGCAGTGGCTTGGGCCACCGGCAGCGGCTCATGCTCATCGCCGCTCACCAGCGAGCGCACGACATCCAGCAGATGCCGCGCAGCGCGCGGCTGCAGCCCCTCGACAAGCGCCGCCTCGCGCGCGCTGGCTTCGGGCAACACCAGCACCCGCTCGGCCCCCGCACGCCGCGCCGCCAGCGCCATGGCCAGTGCGCCGCGCACCGACCGCAGATCGCCGCCCAGCGACAACTCACCGGCAAATTCGCAGCCGGCCAGCCGCTGCGCATCGATCTGACCGCTGGCCGCCAAGATGCCCAGCGCGATCGGCAAGTCGAAGCGGCCTGACTCCTTGGGCAGGTCGGCCGGCGCCAGGTTGACAGTGATGCGCTGGTTGTGCGGAAAGGCCAGGCCGCTGTTGAGCAGCGCAGCGCGCACGCGTTCGCGGGCTTCTTTCACCTCGGTGTCGGCCAGCCCGACCAGCGTGAAGCTGGGCAGACCGTTGGCCAGATGGACCTCGACGGTGACTTCAGGGGCGTTGAGCCCGTCAAGGGCGCGGCTGTGGACGAGGGCGAGCGGCATGACACGGATGGTGGCGCGGACCCTGCGCCAAGGAAATCCCCCGAAAGGCGGTGTCATTTGCACCATGTGGGTGCAAAAGGGTATTCCCTGCCCCCTAATGGGGGGTGCTCAGGTGCGACGTGATGCCAAAAACCGGGTGGCTCCCTCGGCAAAACACGGGTTGCAACAGGCCAGGCGCTGTCTTTCGCAAAGGCGGCACGGCTTTTGCTGAGAAAGAGGGCGTTTCACTTTTTCCCTCACTTTGGAGATCCCATGAAGAAGATCAACCTTGTTGTCGCTGGCGTCCTGGCTGTTTCCGCCTCGCACCTGTTTGCTCAAACCGCAGCGCCTGCCGTTGCACCCGCAGCAGCCGCTGCGCCAGCCCCCACACCCGACTGGACCATCACCGGCAACATGGCGCTGTCGTCCGACTACCGCACCCGCGGCTTCTCGCAGACGGACAAGATGCCCGCCCTGTCGGGTGGCTTCGACATCGCCCACAGCTCGGGTTTCTACATCGGCAACTGGAACTCCAACATCGACGCCGACTACTACAACGGCTCCAACCTCGAGATGGACTTCTGGGCCGGCTTCCGCGGCACCGTGGGTGATGTCGGCTACGACATCGGAGCCTTCTACTACTACTACCCAGGCAGCGGCAGCGGTTCTGGTTCCGGCTTGGGCGGCATCGACGAGAAAGAAATCTACGTCGGCGCGTCCTACGGCCCGGTGAGCGCCCGTGTCTACATCCCGATTGGCGACTTCTTCAGTGCCGAGAAAAACTTCAATGCAGGCAGCGCGACGGGCTCGTACTACGTTGACGTGTCCGGCGCGCAAAGCGTGGGTGACGGCTTTGCCCTGATCGCACACGTGGGCTACCAAAAGCTCAAGGGCTCGGCGAAGCTGACGGAAACCGACGGCAACGTCGCCAACGACTACTGGGACTGGAAGCTGGGTGGTTCTTACACCTTCAGCACGGGTTATGTGGTGAGCCTGGTCTACATCGACACCAACGTTGATGTTCGTCCGTACTCGTCGAGCCGCATCGTCTCCGGCGCCACCGGCGTGCTGTCTGTTTCCAGGTCCTTCTGAGCTCAACCGCTCTCACACGAGGAGAACACCCATGAAGATGGTGACTGCGATCGTCAAGCCGTTCAAGCTTGACGAGGTTCGAGAGGCCCTCAGCGCCATCGGCGTTCAGGGCGTGACGGTGACCGAAGTCAAAGGCTTCGGTCGCCAAAAGGGCCATACCGAGCTGTATCGCGGTGCGGAATATGTGGTCGATTTTTTGCCCAAGGTCAAGCTTGAGGCCGCCGTCGACAGTGCCATCGTCGATCAGGTGATCGAGGCCATAGAAAACGCAGCCCGCACCGGAAAGATCGGTGATGGAAAGATCTTCGTGTCCTCGCTGGAGCAGGTTGTCCGCATCCGGACCGGCGAAACAGGCAAAGACGCGATCTGACGCCCCACAAAGGAAGCACAACCAAATGAAGAACTTCATTGCCACCCTGGCCCTCGGACTCGCCGTCCTGGGCTTTTCAAGCGCGGCCCTCGCGCAGGATGTTGCCGCGGCCGCTTCGGCGCCTGCGGTAGCCGAAGCAGTGGTCGAGGCGGCTTCGGCCGTTGCGGCCCCAGCGCCGGCTGAAGCCGTGGCCGCTGCGGCGGTCGAGGCTGCAGCTTCTGCGACGGAGGCCGCACCAGCGGCTGCACCGGTGCCCAACAAGGGCGACACTTCCTGGATGATGGTGGCCACCTTGCTGGTGGTCATGATGTCCATCCCCGGCCTGGCGCTGTTCTACGGCGGTCTGGTGCGCAGCAAGAACATGCTGTCGGTGCTGATGCAGGTGTTCGTCACCTTCTCGTTGATCATCGTGCTTTGGTTCATCTACGGCTACAGCCTGGCCTTCACCGAGGGCAACGCCTTCTTCGGGGGCATGGACCGGCTGATGATGAAAGGCGTGTGGGACAACGCTGCGGGCACCTTCGCCAATGCGGCCACCTTCAGCAAGGGCGTGTACATCCCCGAGATCGTGTTTGCGGTGTTTCAGGCCACCTTCGCGGCCATCACCTGCGCGCTGATCGTGGGTGCATTTGCCGAGCGGGTGAAGTTCTCTGCTGTGCTGCTGTTCATGGCGCTGTGGTTCACCTTCAGCTATGTGCCCATCGCCCACATGGTCTGGTTCTGGATGGGTCCTGACGCCTACGCCAGCAAGGACGTGGCTGATGCGATGACCGCCAAGGCTGGCTGGCTGTGGCAGTCGGGTGCGCTGGACTTCGCAGGTGGCACGGTGGTGCACATCAACGCGGCAGTCGCTGGTCTGGTCGGTGCTTACATGATCGGCAAGCGCGTGGGCTACGGCAAGGAGTCGATGACGCCGCACTCGCTGACGCTGACCATGGTCGGTGCGGCCCTGCTGTGGGTGGGCTGGTTCGGCTTCAACGCGGGCTCGGCCCTGGAGGCCAACGGCTTTGCGGCCTTGGCCTTCATCAACACGCTGCTGGCTACTGCGGCTGCCGTGCTGGCGTGGTGCATTGGCGAGGCGCTCATGAAGGGCAAGGCTTCGATGCTGGGCGCGGCTTCGGGTGCGGTGGCGGGTCTGGTGGCCATCACCCCGGCTTGCGGCAACGTCGGCATCGGCGGCGCTCTTGTCATCGGTCTGGCCGGTGGCTTCGCCTGTCTGTGGGGTGTCACCGGTCTGAAGAAGCTGCTTGGCGCAGACGACTCGCTGGACGTGTTTGGTGTGCACGGCGTGGGCGGTATCGTGGGTGCCTTGCTGACGGGTGTGTTCAACGCCCCAAGCCTGGGCGGCCCGGGCTACGTGGCCGATTGGGTCACGGTGACCATGGTGACCGAGGCCGACTACTCGATCGCCGCACAGGTCTGGATTCAGGCCAAGGCCGTGCTCATGACCGTGGTTTGGTCGGGCGTGGTGTCGGTCGTGGCGTTCAAGATCGTTGACCTGCTGATCGGTCTGCGTGTGCCTGAAGACGAAGAGCGCGAAGGCCTCGACATCACCTCGCACGGCGAAACGGCCTATCACTAGTAAGTGATTCCTGTGGTGTGGCGCCCATCGAAAGGGGGCCACACCGATGTTGGAATCAGAGCCGCCATGAGGCGGCTCTTTCATTTTCGGGTGCCTAGAATCGTCCGCTCAACTTGGCAATCGGGTTTTTCGCATGGTTCCCCATCTCATCACCGCGCTGACCGGCCCGATCAACGAGCTGGAGCAGCGCATCCTCGAGTCGCTGCCGGCGATCGAGCGCTGGTTTCGGCTCGAGTGGATGGAGCACACGCCACCGTTTTACACCTCGGTTGATTTGCGCAATGCCGGCTTCAAGCTCGCGCCGGTTGATACCAATCTGTTTCCCGGCGGCTTCAACAACCTCACGCCCGAGATGCTGCCGCTGGCGGTGCAAGCGGCCATGGCGGCGATCGAGAAGATCTGCCCCGAAGCCAAGAACCTGCTGCTCATCCCCGAGAAGCACACGCGCAACATGTTCTATCTGGCCAACGTGGCGCGTCTGATGGAGATCTTTCACCGCGCTGGCATGAATGTGCGGCTCGGCACGCTCGACGACACGATCACCGCGCCCACGTCGCTCGAGTTGCTTGACGGAACCTTGATCACGCTGGAGCCGCTGGTGCGCAATCGTGGCCGCCTGGGTCTGAAGGACTTCGACCCTTGCACCATCTTGCTCAACAACGATCTGTCAGCCGGCATTCCGAAGGTGCTCGAAGGTCTGCACGAGCAGTACCTGCTGCCGCCGCTGCACGCGGGCTGGGCGGTGCGCCGCAAGACCCAGCACTTTGCGGCCTATGAAGAAGTGGCCAAGAGGTTCGCCAAGCTGCTGGGCATGGACCCGTGGCTCATCAACCCGCTGTTTGCCGGCTGCGGGCAGGTCAGCTTCAGCGATGGCACGGGCGCCGAGAGCCTGATCCACGAGGCCGACACGCTTTTGGCGCGGGTGCGTCGCAAGTACAAGGAATACGGCATCAACGAAAAGCCGTTTCTCATCGTCAAGGCCGACGCGGGCACCTACGGCATGGGCATCATGACGGTGCGCGACCCGAAGGACCTGGGCGACTTGAACCGCCGAGCACGCAACAAGATGAGCGTCATCAAGGACGGCCAGGAAGTCACCGAGGTCATCCTGCAAGAAGGCGTGCCCACCTGCGAGCTCATCAACGGTGCCTCTGCCGAGCCGGTGGTCTACATGATCGACCGCTACGTGGTGGGCGGTTTTTACCGTGCCAACGCCGAGCGGGGCATCGACGAGAACCTGAATTCGCCAGGTGCCAACTTCATGCCGCTGCGGTTTTCGGACTCCAATCCGCTGCCTCGGCCGGGTGCGGCGCCAGGTCAAAGCCCACCGAATCGCTTTTACATGTACGGCGTGATCGCGCGGCTGGCCATGGTGGCGGCGAGCTACGAGCTTGAGGCGACCGACCCCGAGGCTTTGGCCGACGAATAACCTTTATTGCGGTGCACAATCTGGCGGCTGACGCTCGCGCGTCGACTCGGGTTTGACCCCGCTCTCACCTTGTCTTCCCTCCGTCCCGCTTCCAGCCTGGCCGCCTTGACGCTGGGCGCCGTTGGTGTTGTCTATGGCGACATTGGCACCAGCCCGCTTTATGCGCTGAAGGAGGTTTTCGCCCACGGCCACGTGCCGCTGACGCCCGAGAACATCTACGGCGTGCTGTCGCTGGTGTTCTGGACGCTCACGGTCATCGTCTCGCTCAAGTACGTGATGCTGATCCTGCGTGCCGACAACAACGGCGAAGGCGGGCTGATCGCGATGCTTGCGCTGGCCTCTGAGGCGGTGAAGGATCGTCCGGCGCTGCGCACTCGGCTGCTGCTGGTGGGCATTTTTGGTACCGCGATATTTTTCGGCGATGGCGTCATCACGCCGGCCATCTCGGTGCTGTCGGCGGTGGAAGGCCTGGAGGTGGCCGCGCCCTCGCTGCATCGCTTCGTGATTCCGGTGACGCTGCTGGTGCTGACGGCGCTGTTTCTTGTGCAGCGTTTTGGCACGGCGAGCGTGGGGAGTTTTTTCGGACCGATCACTGCCTTGTGGTTTGTGGTGCTGGCCGCACTGGGCGTGTCGCACATCATCGAGTACCCGCAGATCATGGCCGCGATCAACCCGCAGCATGCGGCGGCTTTCATCATCTCGCAGCCACTGGTGGCCTTCTTCGCTCTGGGCTCGGTGGTGTTGTGCGTGACGGGTGCAGAAGCGCTCTATGCCGACATGGGCCACTTTGGCCGCAGGCCCATACGATGGGCCTGGTTCTCTCTGGTGATGCCCGCGCTGGTGCTCAACTACTTCGGGCAGGGAGCGATGCTGCTGGAGCACCCCGAAAACATCGGCAACCCGTTTTTCGAGATGGCACCCGTGTGGGCGCTTTACCCCCTGATCGGCCTGGCCACTTGCGCCACGGTGATCGCCTCGCAGGCGCTCATCACCGCCGCGTTCTCGGTCACCAAGCAGGCCATCCAACTGGGCTACCTGCCGCGACTTCGCATCACGCACACCTCGGTCAAGGAAACGGGGCAGGTCTATGTGCCTTTCGTCAACTGGAGCCTGTATGCCTGCATCGTGCTGGTGGTGGTGCTGTTCGGCTCGAGCGGCAAGCTCGCCAGCGCCTACGGCATCGCGGTGACCATCGACATGCTGATCACCACCGTCATGACCTTCTTCGTGATCCGTTATGCGTGGAATTTCAAGTGGGGCTGGAGCCTGGCGGCCACCGGCTTCTTCTTCATCGTTGATGCGATCTTTTTTGCTTCGAATGCGGTCAAGCTGTTCGACGGCGGCTGGTTCCCGGTGGTGCTGGGCATCGTGATGTTCACGCTCATGATGACCTGGAAGGAAGGCCGTCGACTGATGCATGACCGCATGCGCGAAGACTCGGTCGAGCTCAAGGACTTTCTCGAGGCGGTGTTCGTCAGCCCGCCCACCCGCGTGGCCGGCACCGCGGTGTTTCTGGTGAGCGAGCAGGGCTACACGCCCAATGCGTTGCTGCACAACCTCAAGCACAACAAGGTGCTGCACGAGACCAACTTATTTGTCACGGTGCGCCACCATCAGGTGCCGTGGTTGGGTTTTGACAAGCGCTGTCAGATCGAGCCGCTGGGCCGTGACTGCTGGCAGGTGACGCTCAACTTCGGCTTCAAGAACGACCCTGATGTGCCCGAAGCGCTGGAATTGCTCAAGGGCCGAGGCGTGAAGCTCGAGCCCATGGACACCAGTTATTTCCTGTCGCGTGACATCGTCATACCCACGCTCGGCGACGGCATGTCGATGTGGCGCGAGAAGCTGTTTGCCAGCATGCACCGCAACGCGGCTGCAGCGGCCGACTTCCTGAACCTGCCGACCAACCGCGTGGTCGAACTCGGCTCCAAGGTCGAGATCTGAGGATCGCCGGGTGCCGCGCGGCTAACCTGTGAGGACTTCGCAGCCATGAAACTGCTCATCGTCGCCGACGCGCTCGAAGGCTTCAACACCGCCAAGGACACCACCTTCGCGATGCTGCGCGAGGCCTCGGCTCGCGGCTGTGAACTGCTGGCGTGCCAGCCGCGCGATCTGATGTGGCAGCGCGGCGGCCGCGTCACCGGCTATGTGCGCGAGATTTCGCTCACGCCAGGTGGTGCGACATGGTTTGCTGCCCGACAGCATGCGCCCGACGAGATCCCGGTGGCGCTGGCCGATGTGGACGCGGTGCTCATGCGCAAGGACCCGCCCTTTGACAGCGAGTACTTCTACGCCACCCATTTGCTTGAGCAGGCCGAGCGTGAAGGCGCGCGCGTGTTCAACCGCTCGGCCGCCTTGCGCGACCACCCCGAGAAGCTGGCCATCCTAGAGTTTCCCGAGTTCATCGCGCCGACGCTGGTCACCCGCGATGCGGCCGACATCCGCCGCTTTCACGACGAGCACCGCGACATCATCTTGAAGCCGCTCGACGGCATGGGCGGCGCGGGCATCTTCCGGGTCGGGCCTGACGGGCTGAATCTGGGCAGCATCACCGAGACGCTCAACCGCCATGGCGCGCAAACGGTGATGGTGCAGCGTTACCTCAGCGAGATCACGCAGGGCGACAAGCGCATCTTGCTGATCGACGGCCAGCCGGTGCCGTTTGCGCTGGCGCGCATTCCACAAGGCAGCGAGATCCGCGGCAATCTGGCCGCCGGTGGCAAGGGTGTGGCTCAGCCACTGAGCCCGCGAGACTGCGAGATCGCCGAGCGGGTCGGCCCCACGCTGGCTGCGCGCGGTCTGCTGCTGGTGGGCCTGGATGTGATTGGCGAGTGCCTCACCGAAATCAACGTCACCAGCCCGACCGGCTTTCAGGAAATCGCCAAGCAGACCGGCTTGGATGTGGCCGCGATGTTCATCGACGCGCTGTTGCGGCAACTTCGCTCGGCTTGAGTCTGTCGGTGTCGCTGAGTGCGGCCAGTTGCCGCAGGCTTTCGAACCGCCTGAGCTTGCCGCTCAGCGGGTCGGTGAAGGCGAGGCTTCGGGCCAGCAACTGCAGCGGTCGGTCGAGGTCGTCGGTGTCGGCGGGCAGCAGCTCGGGGTACATGCGGTCGCCGACGATGGGCAGGCCGAGCGCGGCGCAATGCACCCGCAACTGGTGGGTGCGGCCTGTCACCGGTGTCAGCCGGTAGCGCGCGAAGCCGCCGTGCGTCTCGAGCAACTCGAAATGCGTTTCGGCGTTGGGCTCGCCCGGCTTTTCGCGCATGCGCAGGAAGTGCGTGTCGTCCACCAGTCGGCTGCGTCGGGTCAGCGGAAAACTCAAATCCGGCCGGAACGCTGCGATGGCCTCGTAGTGCTTGTCCACCTGCCTTTGCGCAAACAGCGCCTGGTAGGCGCCGCGCGTGTGGGGCTGCACCGCAAACACCACCACACCCGCGGTCTCGCGGTCAAGCCGATGCAGTGGCGTGAGGGCGTCGATGCCCAGCCGCCGCTTGAGTCGCACCAGCAAGGTCTCCTGCAGATGGCGACCGCCCGGCGTCACCGGCAGGAAATGCGGTTTGTCGACGGCGACCAGCCACTCGTCTCGGAACAGGATTTGTTCCTCGAAGGGCAGGCGTGGCTCGTCGTCGATCGAGCGGTAGTAGTACAGCTTGCCGCCGCTGCGGTAAGGCTGACCGGTAGCGACGGCCGCGCCGCGCTCGTCGAGCAGTTCGCCGCGCTGCATTCGATCTCGCCAAACGCTGCCCGACACGCCTGCGAAGCGCTCGGCCAGGAAGTCGTCGATCGTGGCCCAGGTGCCCGCAGGCAAGGCCACGCAACTCGGGCCGACGCCGTCTTTGGTCGGCAGCGGCGCGATGGCTCGCTTGGGCGCGACGGTCACGGGGTTGCCCGCGCGCCGTTCGGTGCAGCGATGCCATCCGCATCGGCCGCAGCTTCAAGCCGCAGTGCGCGCTCGAGCCGCCAGGCTTCTTCGGGATCGTCGGCGTAGACCTGCGCTGCGGTGGTGGCGGTTTCGTGCAGCCGGGTGTCGAGCGCGATACGGTTGTCGAACACGAAGCATTCGCCGGCCCAGTCGAGTTCGGCATCCGGCATGCGCGCGAGGTAGTTCAGGATGCCGCCCTCGAGTTGCAGCACCTCGACGCCGCGCTGCTCAAGCCAGGCGCTGGTTTTCTCGCAGCGGATGCCGCCGGTGCAGTACATCGCCAGCTGTTTGCCTTCGGCCTGCCAGACCGGCAACTGCGCTTCGATGTAGGCCGGGAAGTCGCGAAAGTTGCGCACCAGCGGATCGACCGCGTTGCGAAACCGCCCGAGCCGCACCTCGAAGTGGTTGCGGTTGTCGATCACCACCACGTTCGGGTCGTCGAGCAACTCGCGCCAGCGCTCGGGCGACACCTGCCGGCCGATGTGGCCCACGGCGTCGACCTCGGCTGCTTCGTGTGGCAGACCGAGCGCCAGGATTTCCGCACGGCTGTGCACCTTCAGGCGCTGAAACGGTGGCGTGATGCAGGGGCTGCGTTTGAAGTCGATCTCGCCAAAGGCGCTGGCCAGTCGTGTATCGGTGGCCAGCGCGACGCGAAACGCATCGAGCGCCTCCAGCGAGCCGGCCACGGTGGCGTTGATGCCTTCGCTGGCCACCAGCACGCTGCCCGTGAGCGAGGCTCCGAGCTCACGCACCACGCCTGCCACGGCGTCGACATCGGCGATGCGGGCGAACTTGTAGAACGCATCGTGAAACAAGACGCCGCAGCTCATGCCTGCATTGTCTGCCGTGGGAATGCCGCAACGCCTGCGGCGTATCAGGGCCAACCCTCACAATCCTTGGATGGCTATCTTCTCTCTTTCCAATGCCCACCTGGCCTTCGGCCACGTGGCCCTGCTCGACAACGCAGCCTTCTCTCTGGACGCCGGTGAGCGCCTCGGTCTGATCGGACGCAACGGTGCCGGTAAATCGTCGATGCTCAAGGTCATCGCGGGCTTTGAAAAGCTCGATCACGGGCTGCTGCAGATGACGCAGGGCGTGCGCATCTGCTACGTGCCGCAAGAGCCCGTGTTCGAGCCCGGCCACAGCGTGTTCGACGCTGTGAGCGAGGGTGTGGCCGAGGCGCGCGCGGTGCGTCAGGCTTACGAGGAGCACGCCGATGGCGTCGACCTCGACGCCCTGCAAACCCGCATCGAAGCACTCGACGCCTGGAACTGGGAACAGCGCGTGGACACCACCATCGCGCAACTGCATCTGGACGGCTCGCGTGAGATCAGCCAGCTTTCAGGCGGCATGAAAAAGCGCGTGGCGCTGGCTCAGGCGCTGGTGGCGGTGCCCGATGTGCTGCTGCTTGATGAGCCGACCAACCACCTCGACCTCGACTCCATCGCCTGGCTGGAAGAGTTGCTGTGCGGCTTTCGGGGCAGCGTGATGCTGATCACCCACGACCGCGCCTTCCTGGACGGCGTGGCCACTCGCATCATCGAACTCGACCGCGGGATCATCCGCAGCTACCCCGGCAACTTCAGCGCCTACGAGCGCATGAAAGAAGAGCAGTTGGCCTCTGACGCGCTCGCCAGTGCGCGCGCCGACAAGCTGCTCGCGCAAGAAGAGGTGTGGATCCGCAAAGGCGTCGAGGCCCGGCGCACGCGCAGCGTCGCACGCATCCAGCGCCTTGAGGTGCTGCGCGATCAGCGCCAGAAGCGACGCGATTCGCTCGGGCAGGTTCGGCTTGAGATCGATTCGGGCGCGCCCAGCGGCAAGATCGTTGGCGAACTGCGCGATGTATCGCTGAACTTCGACGAAAAGATCATCGTGCGCGACTTCAGCGCGACCATCCTGCGCGGCGACAAGGTCGGCCTGATCGGCCCCAACGGCGCGGGCAAGACGACGCTGCTCAAGTTGATCCTGGGCGAACTGCAGCCCACCAGCGGCGCGGTGCGCCAGGGCAGCAAGATCGAGGTCGCCTACTTTGACCAGATGCGCAGCACCTTGAACCTGGATGCCACGCTGGCCGACACCATCAGCCCGGGCAGCGAGTGGGTCGAATTTGCCGGGCAGCGCAAGCACGTGATGAGCTACCTGAACGATTTCCTGTTCTCGCCCGAGCGCGCCAATTCGCCGGTGCGCACCCTCAGCGGCGGCGAGCGCAACCGCGTGCTGCTCGCACGATTGTTCGCGTTGCCGGCCAATGTGCTGGTGCTCGACGAGCCGACCAACGACCTCGACATCGACACGCTGGAACTGCTCGAAGAGTTGCTGCAGTCGTACAAGGGCACGGTGTTTCTGGTCAGCCACGACCGGCGTTTTCTCGACAACGTGGTGACCAGCACCATCGTGTGGGAAGGCGATGAGTCCCCCGGCCAGTGGCGCGAGTACGAAGGCGGCTACGAGGACTGGAAGATACAGCGCGACCGGGCGCAGACCTTGCGCGCGCAGGCGGCCAAGGCGGCACGGGCAAAGGACACGCCGCCGGCGGCGAAGTCCGCCTCGGTTGAAACGGCTCCCGCACCAGCCGCAGCCAAGCCGCGCAAGCTCAGCTACAAGGAGCAGCGCGAGATGGACGAATTGCCTGTGCGCATCGAGAAACTCGAGGCAGAGCAAGTCTCGCTGGCGACTCTGCTCGCCGATGCCGATGCCTACACGCGTGATCCGAAAGGCGTGGCCGCCGCGCAGGCACGGGTGGCACTGATCGATGACGAGTTGCTGGCGGCCATGGAGCGCTGGGAAGGGCTGGGCCAGCGCGGCTGAGTGAGGGAAACCGCCCGACGAAAGCGGCCACACCGGGCGATAAACTGGGCCCGTCCTGACAGCTTCTCCCCGCATGCCGACCCCTGACATACAAATCGTGATCCCAGCCGACCCCGAGTCCCTGGAGATCACACGAGGCATTTTTCGGGAATACGTCGGCAGCCTGAACATCGATCAGCGCTTTCAGGACATAGAACCAGAGTTGGCTGCGCTTCCCGGCGAGTACTCGCCACCGCACGGTCATCTGCTGCTCGCGTTTGTGGATGGCGAGTTGGCCGGTTGTGGTGCCTTGCGCGCTTTGACCGACGTCGACTACGCCAACTCCTGTGAAATGAAGCGCTTGTATGTGCGCCCTGCATTTCGCCGCTTCGGCCTGGGACGCCTGCTCGCACAGGCGCTGTTCGACGAAGCGCGCAGCGTGGGTTACTCGACCATGCTGCTCGACACGCTGGACGACATGGGTGCTGCGCGCGGTTTGTATGCATCGCTGGGGTTCGAAGAGATTCCTCCCTACTACTACAGCCCGATCGCCGGCTCGCACTACCTGAAGGCCGACCTGGACTGATATGGGTTGAAAGGCGGCCGAGACATCAGCGGCTCGGCATAGGATGCACAGCGTTCTTTCGAGCGCTTGTTTACCCCGCTGGCCTCTCTCAAAACCACGACTCTCATGAGCGCGTCTCCGTCAATCCCAAGCCCCGAAGCGGCCTTGGGCGCCCTCGAGCTTCACTGCGGCGATTTGCGTCTGGCGTTGCGTGCCGACCTTGGCGGCTCGATCGCTGGGTTGTGGCACGGTGACTTGCCCGTGATGCGATCGACTCAGCCTGAACAGCTCGCGGCCGCACGCCAGTCGGCTTGCTACCCGCTGGTGCCTTATTCCAATCGCCTGGCATACAGGCGTTTTTGCTGGTTGGGTCGCGGGTACACCACCGAGCCCAATTTCGACGACAACCCGCACTCGGTTCACGGCGTGGGCTGGCTGCGGTCTTGGGAGGTGGCGTCGCGCAGTCAAACTGATGCGGTGCTGCGCTATCGCCACACGCCCGATGGGCACTGGCCGTTTGCCTTCGAGGCGCAGCAGTTCTTTTCACTGACGCCGCACTCGCTGACTGTGCGCATGACCCTCAGCAACACCGCCGATGCGGCGCAGCCCGCGGGGCTGGGCTGGCACCCCTATTTCCCGAAGCGCGAATGCAGCCACCTGCACATCGAGGTCACTGATCGCTGGGAGCCCGATGCCACCGGCTTGCCCGTGCGCAGGGTGACCCAGCCAAGCATTGATGGCGAAGTGGCGAGTCTGGGCTTCGACCACTGCTTCGATGGATGGATCGGCCCCGCGCACATTCGCGACGAGAAACTTTCGCTTCGGCTGACTTCCAACCTGACGCACCTTGTGGTCTACACGCCGACGGACAAGCCGTATTTCTGTGTCGAGCCGGTGAGCCACGTGAGCAACGCGATTCACATGAGCGACCCGGCAGCCCACGGCTTGCGCACGCTACAGCCCGCCGAAGCCCTCGAGGCTTCCATGACCCTTGAGGTGTCTTTGTCGTGAGCGCAAGCAACGCCTCGCGCGAAGCCCCGACCGTGACGATCGCCGTCGACTCGCCCAGCTTGCTGGGCGAGTCGCCTGTGTGGCACCCGCTAGAGCAGGTGCTTTACTACTGCGACATTCCCGCATGCAAGCTCAACCGGTTTGACCCTGCAACCGGCGAGCTCTCGCACTGGACCTTCGACAGCGAAATAGGCAGCTGCGCCCCGATGCTCGACGGCGGCATGCTGTTGGCTGCGCGTGATGGGCTGTGGCGCTTTGATCCGGCTACCGGGGTGCGGTCCTTGCTGGCCCCGCCGCCCTATGACCCAAAGGTCGAGCGCTTCAACGATGGCAAGTGCGATCCGCAGGGTCGTTTCTGGGCTGGCACGGTCTGCGAGCCGCGAGACCCGCCGCTGGCCTCGCTGTATTGTTTTGATGGGGGAAAGTTGACCCGAAAAGCCGGCGAGATCTCGGTGTCCAACGGGCTCGCCTGGAGCGCCGACTCAAGAACCATGTACTGGAGTGACACCCAGTCGCACACGATCTTTGCGTTTGCCTTCTACGCCCTGAGCGGCGCCTTGGGCGACCGGCGCGTGCTGGCCAGATTCCCGCTCAAGCAGCCCCAACAACCGCTCGAAGCCTATGGCGGACGGCCCGATGGCGCTGCGGTGGATGTCAAGGGCAACTACTGGGTGGCCATGTTTGAGGGGCAGCGGCTTTTGTGTCTCTCACCCTCGGGTGAACTGCTGCAAGAGGTTCACCTGCCAGTTCGCTGCCCCACGATGCCTTGCTTCGGAGGCGCCGACTTGAAGACGCTTTACATCACGACAGCCCGAAAGAACCGACCCGCCGCCGAACTGGCTCAGCAGCCGCTCGCCGGCTGTGTGTTGTCTGTGCGGGTCGAGGTGGCTGGCCTGCCCGCCAATTTGTTCAACTGAGCCGCGTCCCGGTGCTGCCGGACCGTGTCAGCGGATTCGGCAATCCCCTTAGGCCGCGACCCGACCACACTCCGTCGGAAAGTCGCGAGTTACGGGTTGTAAGCAGCGCGGGTTTGCACGTATACTCCGAAGCTGTGTTGAAAGCGGCAGCTCCCAGCTCAGTGACTGAAATGACCTCTCAAGGCGTGTTGGCGACAGGGTTTGACGACGAGTCGGAAAACCCTCCGGTCAAAGCCCTTACGCGGGCAGAAGCCCAAGCATTTCGGCTCAGTCGCCCTCAGCTTTCCCCCTGGCGGGTCGTTGCAGCACAGGTTGTAGTTGGCGGGGTGTTGGGAAGTGTCGCCTGGCTGGTTTGGGGGCGTTCAGATTTCACGCAGTCTGTGCTGTACGGCGTGTTTGTTGCGGTGCTTCCTGGTGCTTTGATGGCCCGGGGTATGACAAGCAGGCTGACCGGTTTGTCTGTGGCTTCCAGCGCGGCTGGGGTCATGGTTTGGAGTTTGGTGAAGATAAGCGTTTCAATTTGTGCGCTCTTGCTGGCGCCGAAATTGATTCAGCCATTGAACTGGCCGTGTTTGCTGGCCTCCATGGCGTTATGTATGCAGGTGTATTGGGTCGCGCTGCTTTGGCGCGGACGTTGAGAACAAGATCGGACAGGATTTCCTCACATGTCAGCCGAAGGTCACTCGATTACTGCTGGTGAATACATCGTTCACCATCTGACCCACCTGTCTACTGGCAAGCCCAAGGGCTTGGTAGATTTCTCGGTCATCAACTTCGACTCCATTGTTTTCTCGACGCTGTTGGGCGTTTTGGGTTGCTTCCTGCTCTGGAAGGCCGCCAGCAAGGCAACTTCTGGCGTGCCTGGCAGGTTTCAGGCTGCTGTAGAAATACTCTGCGAGATGGTTGAAAGCCAAGCCAAGGGGATCGTGCACAACGCCAACAGTCGCAAGTTGGTCGCGCCGCTGGCTCTGACGGTGTTCGTGTGGATCTTTCTGCTCAATTCGATGGACTTGTTGCCGGTCGACTTGTTGCCTTTGGTCTGGGAGGCAATTTATGGAATGGCTGGTCATGATGCAAGCCATGCCTACCTGCGCGTGGTGCCCACTGCTGACTTGTCGATCACTATGGGCCTGTCGGTGGGTGTACTCATCACCTGCTTGGTCTACAACGTAAAGATCAAGGGTATTGGTGGCTGGATTCACGAATTGTTTGCGGCCCCGTTTGGTGATCACTGGGCGCTTTACCCCTTCAATTTTGCAATGCAGGTCGTCGAATTTGTCGCCAAGACCGTGTCCCACGGTATGCGGTTGTTCGGCAACATGTATGCGGGTGAGTTGATCTTTCTTCTCATTGCGCTGTTGGGCGGAGCTTTCACGCTTTCGCTTACTGGGTTCGCTTTGGCGGGCCTCCACATCGTCGCGGGCACTGTGTGGGCCATCTTTCACATCTTGATCATCACGTTGCAAGCCTTCGTGTTCATGATGTTGACGCTGGTCTACGTCGGGCAGGCCCACGAGACTCACTGATATTTTTCTCCCCTTCTTTTTCACCACAGGAATCATCATGGAACTCATTGGTCTCGTCGCGGTTGCCGCAGGTCTCATCATCGGTCTGGGCGCAATGGGCGCTTGTATCGGCATCGGCGTCATGGGCAGCAAGTATCTTGAGTCGGCTGCCCGTCAGCCCGAACTCATGGGCGAACTGCAAACGAAGATGTTCCTGCTGGTCGGTCTGATCGACGCCTCGTTCATTATCGGAACCGGTATCGCCTTGTGGTTCACCACGGCAAACCCGTTCCTGGCGCAGCTTGCCAATCTGCCGAAGTAATTCGCGCAAGCCAAGCGACCCCGTCGACTCCAGGCTGCTTGGAGTCGACGCTTTTGCCAACCTGATTAAGGCATCAACGTGAGCATCACTGCGACATTCATCATTCAGATGATCGTGTTTTTGATCCTGGTCGGATTCACGATGAAGTACATCTGGCCACCGATCACCGCCGCGCTTGATGCGCGTGCTCAAAAGATATCTGAAGGGCTGTCGGCTGCGGACAAGGCCAAGGCAGAGTTGACCACAGCCAATAAGCGCGTCGAAGAGCAGCTTGCAGCCGCCCGCATCGATGCCGCATCTCGGCTGGCCGATGCAGAGCGTCTTGCTCAGTCGATGGTCGAGGACGCCAAAACACGCGCCAGCGACGAAGGCGCAAAGATCGTGGCAGCAGCCAAGGCAGAGGCGGAGCAGGAATCAATCAAGGCCCGTGAGGTTTTGCGTGAGCAAGTCGCTATGCTGGCCGTCAAGGGTGCTGAGCAAATCCTCAAGCGTGAGGTCAACGCCACCGTTCATGCCGATTTGCTGGCCCGTTTAAAGGTCGAGTTGTGAGCGGCGCCGTTCGCCAATCGGGGGGCTGAGCCATGGCCGAACTTGCCACACTGGCGCGGCCCTATGCCGAAGCCCTGTTTGATGTTGCTTCTCAGGGCAATGTCAAAGAGACTTCCCTGCAGGTTGATGCGTTGGCATTGATCGCCGAAAACGAGCAACTGCGGCGGTTTGCCAGCAGCCCCAAAGTCGATACCGATCAGGTTTTTGACTTGATCGTCTCGGTCACGAAGCTTGCGCTGACCCAGCCTATGCAGAATTTTCTGCGCATGTTGATAGAGAACGGCAGATTAACGGTACTTGCTGAAATCGCATCTCAGTTCCATGTATTGGCCAACGCCAGTGCTGGTGTGTCTGATGCCGCGGTATTCAGCGCGTTCCCTATAGACGACGCTCAACTCCCAGGGGTCGTGGCGACGCTGGAAAAGCGCTTCGGTCGCAGGCTCAACGTCAGTGTCCATCTCGAACCGTCGCTGATTGGCGGCATCCGCGTTGTCGTCGGCGACGAGGTGATGGATACCTCCGTGAAGGCGCAGCTTGAACAAATGAGGGTAGCGCTGGCAGCCTGATTGCCGTGCGCGCAACCCCTTCACATCCCAGTCAGTCTTAGGGCCACAACGCCCGTCAGACTGAATGCAAAGACAGGAGAGATCTCATGCAACTGAATCCCGCAGAAATTTCCGAACTCATCAAGAGTCGCATTGAAGGCCTCGGTGCTGCAACTGACATCCGCAATCAGGGCACTGTGGTGTCCGTAGCGGATGGCATTTGTCGCGTGCATGGTTTGTCAGAGGTGATGCAAGGCGAGATGCTTGAATTCCCGGCCGCGCCGGATGGCACGCCGACATTTGGACTGGCTCTTAACCTCGAGCGTGACTCGGTGGGCGCGGTGATCTTGGGCGAGTACGAACATATTGCCGAAGGCAATACCGTCAAGTGCACCGGTCGCATTCTCGAAGTGCCTGTCGGCCCTGAATTGAAGGGCCGTGTCGTCAACGCGCTGGGTCAACCGATCGACGGCAAGGGCCCGATCGATGCGAAGTTGTCCATGCCGATCGAAAAGATCGCACCTGGTGTGATCGCTCGCAAGTCGGTGGACCAGCCGATGCAAACCGGCCTGAAGTCAATTGACTCGATGGTGCCAGTGGGTCGTGGCCAGCGCGAATTGATCATCGGTGACCGCCAAACCGGCAAGACCGCGGTGGCGATCGACGCGATCATCAACCAGAAGGGTCAGAGCATGACCTGCATCTACGTCGCCATCGGCCAGAAGGCGTCGTCGATCAAGAACGTGGTGCGTTCGCTAGAAGCCAACGGCGCGATGGAGTACACGATCGTTGTGGCGGCCTCGGCGGCCGAATCGGCAGCGATGCAGTACGTGTCTGCCTACTCGGGCTGCACGATGGGCGAGTATTTCCGCGACCGCGGAGAAGATGCGCTGATTGTTTATGACGACCTGTCCAAGCAGGCCGTGGCCTACCGTCAGGTGTCGCTGCTGTTGCGTCGTCCACCCGGACGCGAAGCCTACCCTGGCGACGTTTTCTATCTCCACAGCCGTCTGCTCGAGCGTGCAGCACGCGTGAATGCGGAGTATGTCGAGGCGTTCACCAAGGGCGCCGTGAAGGGCAAGACGGGTTCGCTGACCGCGCTGCCCATCATCGAGACGCAGGCTGGCGACGTGTCCGCGTTCGTTCCGACCAATGTGATTTCGATCACAGATGGCCAGATTTTCCTTGAAACGTCCCTGTTCAACGCCGGCATTCGACCCGCCATCAACGCCGGTATTTCGGTGTCGCGAGTCGGTGGTGCTGCGCAGACCAAGGTCATCAAGGGCCTGTCGGGTGGTATTCGTACCGACTTGGCGCAGTACCGTGAATTGGCAGCGTTTGCACAGTTCGCCTCTGACCTCGACGAAGCAACTCGCAAGCAGCTCGACCGCGGCGCTCGCGTGACCGAACTGCTCAAGCAGGCCCAGTATTCGCCGCTGTCGATTTCCTTGATGGGCGCGACGTTGTTTGCGGTCAACAAGGGCTTCATGGACGACGTGGAAGTCAAGAAGGTGCTGGCTTTCGAGTCGGGCTTGCATCAATTCCTGAAGACGAGCCACGCTGGCTTGCTGAAGAAGATCGAAGACTCGAAGATGCTCGACAAAGAAACCGAAGCCGAACTTTCGGCCGCTGTCGGCGCGTTCAAGAAGTCCTTCGCCTGATCGTCTGACGTCCTCAACCAAGGAGATTCGTCATGGCAGCAGGTAAAGAGATACGCGGCAAGATCAAGAGTGTCGAGAACACCAAGAAGATCACCAAGGCCATGGAGATGGTCGCCGCTTCGAAAATGCGCAAGGCGCAGGAGCGCATGCGCGCTGCTCGGCCGTATGCCGAGAAAATCCGCAGCCTTGCGGCCAACCTGTCGAAGGCCACGCCCGAGTACAAGCACCCCTTCCTGGTCGCCAATGAGGGCGTGAAGACCGTCGGCTACATCGTGGTCACCACCGACAAAGGCCTGTGCGGCGGCATGAACACCAACGTGCTTCGTGCCGTGACGCTCAAGTTGCGCGACATGGAAAGCCAGGCCATGAAGGCCGAGGCTGTGGCCATCGGCAACAAGGGCCTCGGGTTTCTCAATCGTGTCGGGGTCAAGGTGGTCTCACACGTCACCCAACTGGGGGATAAGCCCCATCTGGAAAAGCTAATCGGCCCCGTCAAGGTGCTGCTTGACGCTTATGCCGCCGGCCGGCTGTCTGCGGTCTACCTTTGCTACACCGGCTTTATCAACACGATGAAGCAGGAGCCGCTGCTGCAGCAGTTGCTGCCGCTGACAGCCGACAGCATGAAGGCAAGCGTACCGGTCGGTGCTGGCGCGTACGGATGGGACTACCTTTACGAGCCCGATGCAGCGACCGTGATCGATGAGTTGCTCGTTCGATACACCGAGGCTTTGGTGTACCAAGCCGTGGCTGAAAACATGGCCTCCGAACAGTCGGCGCGAATGGTGGCCATGAAGTCAGCCACTGACAACGCAGGTAGCGTGATTGGTGAACTGAAGCTGGTCTACAACAAGACGCGTCAGGCTGCGATCACCAAGGAACTTTCCGAAATCGTCGCAGGTGCGGCCGCCGTCTGATCGGCGAACGATCACCACTGAAACCAGAATTTGTTTTTTCGAAGGATACAAACATGTCCGCAGTGTCAACAGAAGGCAAGATCGTCCAGTGCATTGGCGCGGTGGTCGACGTGGAGTTCCCACGCAATTCGATGCCGAAGATCTATGACGCCCTCAAGCTCGAGGGATCGAACCTGACCCTTGAGGTGCAGCAGCAACTGGGTGATGGGGTGGTTCGCACCATCGCGTTGGGCACTTCAGACGGTTTGCGCCGCGGCCTGACAGTAAAAAACACCCAACGCCCGATCACGGTCCCCGTAGGTCGTGCGACCCTGGGGCGCATCATGGATGTGCTGGGCGCGCCGATTGACGAGCGTGGCCCGGTCGGCCAGGAACTCACGGCTTCAATCCACCGCAAGCCGCCTGCGTATGACGAACTGAGCCCTTCGCAGGATTTGCTCGAAACCGGCATCAAGGTGATCGACCTGGTTTGCCCGTTCGCCAAGGGCGGCAAGGTGGGTCTGTTCGGCGGCGCCGGTGTGGGCAAAACCGTGAACATGATGGAGTTGATCAACAACATCGCGAAGGCCCACAGCGGCCTGTCGGTGTTTGCCGGTGTGGGTGAGCGCACTCGCGAGGGCAACGATTTCTATCACGAGATGGCTGACTCCGGCGTGGTGAACCTCGAGAACCTGCCTGAATCGAAAGTGGCCATGGTTTATGGCCAGATGAACGAGCCTCCTGGAAACCGTCTGCGCGTGGCGCTGACCGGCCTGACCATCGCCGAGTCATTCCGCGACGAGGGTAAGGACGTGCTGTTCTTCGTGGACAACATCTATCGCTACACGCTGGCCGGCACGGAGGTGTCTGCCTTGCTGGGTCGCATGCCTTCGGCTGTGGGCTACCAGCCAACGCTGGCCGAGGAAATGGGCCGTTTGCAAGAGCGGATCACCTCGACCAAGGTCGGCTCGATCACGTCCATTCAGGCCGTGTATGTGCCTGCGGACGACTTGACTGACCCGTCACCGGCCACGACTTTTGCTCACTTGGACTCCACCGTGGTGCTGTCTCGTGACATCGCTTCGCTGGGTATCTACCCTGCGGTGGACCCACTTGACTCGACCAGCCGTCAGCTGGATCCGAATGTGGTGGGCGAAGAGCATTACGCCACCGCCCGTGCAGTGCAAGGTACCTTGCAGCGCTACAAGGAGCTGCGCGACATCATCGCGATTCTGGGCATGGACGAGTTGGCCCCCGAAGACAAGCTGGCCGTGGCACGCGCTCGCAAGATCCAGCGTTTCCTGAGCCAGCCGTTCCACGTGGCCGAAGTGTTCACCGGCTCGCCAGGCAAGTACGTTCCGCTGAAGGAAACGATCCGCGGCTTCAAGATGATCGTGGCGGGCGAGTGCGACAGCTTGCCCGAGCAGGCCTTCTACATGGTCGGCACCATCGATGAAGCTTTCGAAAAGGCGAAGAAGATCTAGTCAGCATTGGAGCTTTTCGCTCAGGCTTTCTGCCCCTGCTTCTCACGCTAACGGAACATCAGCATGGCAACCATTCGAGTAGATGTCGTATCAGCCGAAGAGTCCATCTTCTCGGGCGAGGCCAAGTTTGTGGCCTTGCCTGGCGAGATGGGCGAACTGGGTATTTATCCCCGGCACACCCCGCTGATCACCCGCATCCGTCCGGGCGCCGTCCGCATCGTGCGTGCCGACAATGACGCCGAAGAGTTTGTCTTTGTCGCCGGTGGGATTCTCGAGGTTCAACCCGGCACGGTGACCGTGCTGGCTGACACTGCGATTCGCGGCAAGGATCTTGACGAAGCCAAGGCCAGCGAAGCCAAGCAGGTCGCCGAAGAGGCCATGAAAAACGCCAAGAGCGACATTGACTTTGCCAAGGCGCAAGGCGAATTCGCAGCGATGGCAGCTCAGATTGCGGCGCTGCGCAAGTACCGTAAGAAGTAAGTTCAGGCGACTGCCTACAAAAAAGCCAACCCCTGATCTGGGTTGGCTTTTTTCATTCGGAAAAACAGCGCAAGGGGCCTTGAACCCCGGTGCTTACCGCACCTGAGGTCGGTTGCTGAGCTCGTTGGGATTGTTCGCCCGAGGCGTGAGTGCAAAGTGGTCCCTCAGCAGCGCGTGAATCTGATTTACCGCGCCGAGCAGACCGCGCTCGTGATGGCCCGACTTGAGCGCCTGCGCCAGACCGTCTGAGATGGCCTGCCAGGTTTCTTGCGCAACCCGAAGCGCCATGCCGCGATCAGCCACGATCTCGACGCGCCGCTCGGCGAACATCAAATAGATCAGCACGCCGTTGTTGAGCTCGGTATTCCACAGGCGCAACTCGTCAAACAGCGCCGAAAGACCGGCCCCAAGGGGACAGCACGCTTTCCGTCGGCCATCAGCCGAGTGCCGCAGCGCCGGCGCTTGCTCCATCTTGAGCGGGCGCAGTTGACGAAGCCTGCTCACTCGGTCGGCAAGAACCCTTCGATCGAAAGGTAGCGCTCGCCGGTGTCGTAGTTGAAGCCCAGCACGGTCGCGCCGTGAGGCAAATCGGGCAGCTTTTGCGCGATGGCGGCCAGCGTCGCCCCAGAGGAAATGCCCACGAGCACGCCTTCTTCCCGAGCAGAGCGTCTCGCCATCTCGCGCGCCGCTTCGGCTTCAACCTGAATCACGCCGTCGAGCAGATTGGTATACAGATTCTTCGGAATGAAACCGGCACCAATGCCCTGAATCGGGTGGGGGCTGGGCTTGCCGCCGCTGATCACCGGGCTGGCCGACGGCTCGACCGCATAGACCTTCAACTGAGGCCACAGGGTCTTGAGCACCTGGGCGCATCCGGTGATGTGGCCGCCGGTGCCAACGCCCGTGATCAGCGCATCGATGCCCCTTGGAAAGTCGGCCGCAATTTCGACCGCCGTGGTTTGCACGTGAGCGTCGATGTTGGCAGGGTTGTCGAACTGCTGAGGCATCCACGCGTGGGGCGTGCTGGCCGCCAACTCGATGGCGCGTGCGATCGCACCACTCATGCCCTTTTCGCGCGGCGTCAACTCGAAGGTCGCACCGTAGGCCAGCATCAAGCGCCGACGCTCGATGCTCATGCTTTCAGGCATCACCAGCACCAGCTTGTAGCCCTTGACGGCGGCGACCATCGCCAGCCCGACGCCTGTGTTGCCCGAGGTGGGCTCGATGATGGTCCCGCCGGGCTTGAGCACGCCAGACCTTTCGGCCGCTTCAATCATGGCCAAAGCGATGCGGTCCTTGATCGAGCCGCCAGGGTTGCTGCGCTCGCTCTTGATGTAGACCTGATGGCTGTTGCCGAACAGCCGGTTCACTCGCACATGAGGCGTGTTGCCTATGGTCTCGAGGATGTTGTCTACACGCATGATCAGCTCCCGGGGTGCACGGCGTTTTCCCGAGGCGGAAACGCTGGTTTCGGCAAATTATGGGCGTGATAATTCCGCGGATGTACGCACCACTCCAAAACGACAGCTTTCTGCGCGCCTGTCTGCGGCAGCCCACCGATCACACCCCCGTGTGGCTCATGCGCCAGGCCGGCCGCTACCTGCCGGAATACCGCGCCACCCGCGCCAAGGCGGGCAGCTTCATGGGTCTGGCGACCAACACCGATTACGCCACCGAGGTCACGCTGCAGCCGCTCGAACGCTACGCGCTCGATGCCGCCATTCTTTTCAGCGACATCCTGACGGTGCCCGATGCCATGGGGCTGGGCTTGAGCTTCGCCATGGGTGAAGGCCCGAAGTTCGAGCATCCGGTTCGCGATGAGGCGGCGGTCGATGCCCTTGCGGTGCCCGACATGGCCAAGCTGCGCTACGTGTTCGACGCCGTCACCTCGATTCGCAAGGCGCTCAACGGCCGCGTGCCGCTGATCGGCTTTTCAGGCAGCCCGTGGACGCTGGCTTGCTACATGGTTGAAGGCGCGGGCTCGGACGACTACCGGCTGGTCAAGACCATGCTCTACAGCCGCCCTGACCTGATGCACCGCATCTTGGCCATCAACGCCGATGCGGTGGCGCTTTACCTCAACACCCAGATCGAAGCCGGAGCCCAGGCGGTGATGGTCTTCGACAGCTGGGGTGGCGTGTTGGCCGATGGCGCGTTCCAGGCGTTCAGCCTGGCCTATACCGAGCGCGTGCTCAAACAGCTCAAGAAGGAGCACGACGGCCAGCGCATCCCGCACATCGTGTTCACCAAGGGTGGCGGCTTGTGGCTCGAAGAGATGGCCGCGCTGGGTCCTGATGTGCTCGGTCTTGACTGGACGGTCAATTTGGCCTCGGCACGCGCGCGCGTCGGCAGCCGTGTGGCCTTGCAAGGCAACCTCGATCCGAACGTGTTGTTCGCCAACCCCGAGCAGATCCGCGCCGAAGTGACCCGCACGCTGGAAAGCTTTGGCGCCCCCGGCGAGCCGCGCAACGGTCTCGTCGACGGCCACATCTTCAATCTGGGCCACGGCATCAGCCAGTTCACGCCTCCAGACCACGTCACGGCGCTGGTCGATGCGGTGCACGAGGTCTCGCGCCGCTTGCGCCAGCCGCGCTGAGTTTGCGTTTGCATGCCGTGCAGGAATCAGGCCTCGACAGGCCTGATTTTTGTAGTGAGTGATCGCTCATCCGCTGGAGTGCACGGGTGCGTCGTTTGCCGATGTGTTTGCCGTGAATTGACCGGCAAAAATGATCTAAATGATCAAAATGGTCTAATTTATTGATTTGCATGGAATTTAGGTATTGACTTATCCCCATTTTCCATGTCATGAGTTCTGGCCACTGGCGCTGCCGCGGCGCAGCATGGCAGTTTATTTTTATTTCCCTAAGTCATTGATTTCATTGGATTGCCTGTCATGCCACGAAAGTGGGCAGCGCAAGCACAGCCAAGATGAATCAAGAACTTAGCGTCTGTTTGAGTAGGTTGCACACAAAGTTATCCACATATTGCGTGGACAGGTCGAAAAAGCCAATCGAATCAGCTACTTACCCGTCAACCTTCAGTAACGCTTTAACTGTTGCGCTCAAGTGGGGGGTTGACAGCGATGCTTGAGGGCTCCTTTTTGAGCGTGGCGGTCGACACGCCAGCGCACACGGGCATCGGCGAGCCGCTGACCTATCTCGGTGAGTCGCGGCTGGCTGCAGGCACCGTGGTGCGCGTGCCTCTGGGCCGGCGCGAAGTGACCGGCATCGTCTGGGACGCGCAAGAAGCGCCAGCCGCGCAGCCCGCCGTTGAGCTGAAGTCGGTGCTGCACGCGCTGGAATCGCTGCCGCCGCTGCCTTTGCGCTGGCGCGATCTGGTGGCTTTCACGGCGGCTTATTACCAGCGCGGGATCGGCGAGGTGGCGCTGTCGGTGCTGCCGCCCGAGTTGCGAAAACTCGACGACGCCCAGGTGCGCCAGCGCATCGCGCGTTTGCACAAGGCGCTGGCAGCCGCTCCCGCCCCCGCTCCCGCCGTTGCTGGCGTTGCCGGGCCAGAGCCCGCACCGCTGTCTGCGGCCCAGCAGCAGGTGCTCGATGAATTGGCGCAGGCCCGCTTGCAGGCGGCAGCGCCCACCGTCTTGCTGCACGGCGTCACCGGCAGCGGCAAGACCGAGATCTACCTGCGCTGCGCTGCCCAGGCGCTGGCGGCAGGCCAGCAGGCGCTGGTGCTGGTGCCCGAGATCAACCTGACGCCGCAGCTCGAAGCGCGTTTTGCCGAACGCTTCGCCGGGCGCCACATCGTGGCCATGCACAGCGGCCTGACGCCAGCGCAGCGGCTGCGCAACTGGCTGGCCGCGCATCTCGGGCTGGCCGATCTGGTGCTGGGCACGCGGCTGGCGGTGTTCGCCTCGATGCCGCGGCTGGGGCTGATCGTGGTCGATGAAGAACACGATGCCTCTTACAAGCAGCAAGAAGGGGCGCGCTACTCGGCGCGCGATCTGGCCATCTACCGCGGCAAGCTCGAAGGTGCCACGGTGCTGCTGGGCTCGGCCACGCCGTCGCTTGAAAGCTGGCAGCGCGCCCAGGAAGGCCGCTATGTGAAGCTGTCCTTGCCTGCGCGCATCGGCGGCGGCGCGCTGCCGGCGGTGCGTCTGGTTGACATGACCCAGCAGCCGCGCGTCAAGGGCGGTGCCGCGATTTCGCCGCCGCTGGTCGAAGCCTTGAACCGGCGCATTGCCTGCGGCGAACAAAGCCTGGTGTTTCTGAACCGCCGCGGCTATGCCCCGGTGCTGCATTGCGGCGACTGCGGCTGGAAAAGCGCCTGCGCCCACTGCAGTGCCTGGCGCGTGTTTCACAAGCTCGACCGCACGCTGCGTTGCCACCACTGCGGCTTCACCGAGCGCGTGCCGCGCGCCTGCCCCGACTGCGGCAACCTCGACATCGCGCCGATGGGACGCGGCACCGAGCGGCTCGAAGAGCAGCTTGCCGAACTGCTCAAGCGGCCCGACGGCACGCCGGCGCGCATCGCCCGCATCGATGCCGACAGCACCCGTGCCAAGGGCTCGCTCGAAGCCCAGCTCGGCGCGGTGCATGCCGGCGACGTCGATGTGCTGGTCGGCACGCAGATGATCACCAAGGGCCACGACTTTCGTCGCATCACGTTGGTGGCTGCAGTCAATCCCGACACGTCTTTGTTCAGCAGCGACTTTCGCGCGCCCGAGCGCCTTTTCGCGCTGCTGATGCAAGCGGGCGGGCGCGCCGGTCGTGATGCGGCGCAGGCCGCACGCAGCGAGATGTGGGTGCAGACCTGGCATCCGCAGCATCCGCTTTACGCCGCGCTGCGTCGGCATGACTTCGAAGCGTTTGCCTCGGCGCAGCTCGATGAGCGGCGCATGGCGGTCTTGCCGCCGTTTTCGCATCTCGCGCTGCTGCGCGCCGAAGCGCGCACCGCCGAGGCCGCGCGCGGCTTCTTGCAATTGGCGGTGGACAGCGCGCAGCCCGAGGCCGCAGCCGCAGGCATCACGCTGTACCACCCGGTGCCCACACCGATCGCTAGGGTGGCCGATGTGGAGCGCATGCAGTTGCTGGTCGAGGCCTCATCGAGGCAGGCGATGCAGCACTTTTTGGCGCAGTGGCTGCCGCGCCTGCATGGCGTGCGTCAGACCCTCACGGGCGAGGCTCGCATCCTGCGCTGGGCGGTCGATGTCGACCCGCTGGCGATTTGACAGCGCTGGCCGGCGCGGTCCTCAATCGGCCCAGCAGCCGGGTACCAGCGCGGTCAGGGCCTGCTTCTTGGCGGTGGCCGCACCCAGCAGCGCAAAACCCAGCAGCTGCTCGTCGGCATTGACGAAGCGCGCTTCGCAAGCATCGTCGCCGGCCTCGACCTCCCAGCGGCCCACCGCCCCGGGTTGCGGTGGACACACCACCGTCGGGCACGCCGGTGTCTTCACCAGCACAGGCATGGCCGCGTAGACCACGCGTGTAGGCTGGCCGCACAGCGTGGCGGCCAGCGCGCGCGATTGCTGCATCAGCGGCAGCACATAAGGCAGGTTCAGGCCCAGCACCTCGGCACAGTCGCCCATGGCATGAACGTGGGCTGCCGATGTGGCCAGCAGCCGGTCGGTCGTGATGCCGCGACCCGTTGTCAGCCCGGCAGCTTTGGCCAGCGCCACGCGTGGCTGCAGGCCCACGGCCGACAGCACTTGATCGGCCTGCAGCACCGAGCCGTCGGACAGCGCGATCGTCTTGCCACCGACGCAGCGCTCGATGCTGCGCACTGAGCAGCCCAGCCGAAACACCACGCCGGCGGCTTCCAGACGCGTGCGCAGCCAGTCGCCCGCCTCGCGAGGCAGCAGCCTGGAGAGCGGCCACTCGGCCATGTCGATCACCGTCGGCTGAATGCCGCGGTGCAGCAGGTCGTTGGCGAACTCGCAGCCGATCAGCCCGCCGCCCAGGATGGCCACGCTGCGTGCGCCGTCCAGCGCCTGCGCAAAGCGCGCGTAGTCGTCCAGATCGTTGACCGACATCACCGCATCGGCGCCATCGCCAGCCAGCGGCAGGCGGATCGGGTCGGCGCCCAGCGCCAGCACCACATCGCGATAGGCCAGCACCTCGCCGCCCACCAGCGTGATCTGTTGCCCCGCGGTGTCGATGTGTTCCACCGACGCACCAGCGCGCACGGTGGCGTTGAGCTCGACGGCCATCTTGTCGGCCGATTTCATCAACAAGCTGGCGGCGGTCTTCTGTGTGGCCAGTGCGTTCGACAGCATGGGCTTGGAATAAAAGCCGGCGTGGTCGCGGCTGATCACGACCAGAGGGGTCAGCTTGTCGAGCTTGCGCAATTCACGCGCCAGCGCGTAGCCGGCCAGCCCGCTGCCGACCACCACCACAGGCGCGTCATTCATCAGATCGCCACCATCTCGAAGTCGGACTTCGGCACGCCGCAGTCCGGGCATTCCCAGTTGGCGGGCACATCGGCCCACAGCGTGCCGGCGGCGATGCCGTGCTCAGGCAGGCCGAGGGCCTCGTCATAGATGAAGCCGCACACCAGGCATTGGTACTGTTTCATGGGGTCAGGGTCTCGAGTGATTCGGGAAAGGGAGGTGGGCGGTTGATTTGGCTGGCGCTGCACTCAGAGCAGGTCGTAGCGGTCGAGGTTCATCACCTTGTTCCACGCGGCCACGAAGTCATGCACGAAAGACGCCTCAGAGTCGCTGCACGCATACACCTCGGTCAGCGCGCGCAGTTGCGAGTTCGAGCCGAAGACCAGATCCACGGTGGTGGCCGTCCACTTGAGTTGGCCGCTGGCCCGGTCGCGCCCTTCGAGCAAGCCCGGCGCGTTGGCGCGCGGCTGCCACGTCGTGCTCATGTCGAGCAGGTTGACGAAGAAGTCGTTGCTCAGCGTTTCGGGCCGTTGGGTGAACACGCCGTGGGCTGCGCCTGCGACATTGGCGTTGAGTGCGCGCATGCCGCCGACCAGCACCGTCATCTCGGCGGCCGTGAGGGTCAGCAGTTGCGCCTTGTCCACCAGCAGCTCGGCGGCTGAAGCCTCGAGCCCTTGACGCACATGGTTGCGCCAGCCGTCGGCGAGTGGCTCCAGCACGGCGAACGATTCGACGTCGGTGTCTTGCTGCGACGCGTCGGTGCGACCCGGCGAGAACGGCACCCTGACGATGTGCCCGCCTTTTTTGGCGGCCGCCTCGACGGCCACGCAGCCGCCCAGCACGATCAGGTCGGCCAGCGAGATCTTCTTGCCACCGGAATGCGCGGCATTGAATTCATGCTGCACGGCTTCCAGCGCGCTCAGGGCTTTGGCCAGATCGGCCGGCTGGTTGACCGCCCAGTCCTTTTGCGGCGCGAGTCGAATGCGCGCACCGTTGGCGCCGCCGCGCTTGTCGCTGCCGCGAAATGTCGCTGCCGAAGCCCAGGCGGTGCTGACCAGTTGCGAGATCGACAGGCCGCATTCGAGCAGCCTAGCTTTCAGGGCCACGAGGTCGTGGTCGTTGACCAGTTCGTGGTCGACTGCCGGCACCGGGTCCTGCCAGATCAGCACCTCCTTGGGCACCATCTTGCCGAGGTAGCGCGCACGCGGGCCCATGTCGCGGTGGGTCAACTTGAACCAGGCGCGCGCGAAGGCGTCGGCGAACGCCTGCGGGTTGGCGTGATAGCGCCGCGAGATCTTTTCGTAGGCGGGGTCGAAGCGCAGCGACAGGTCGGCCGTGGTCATCATCGGCGGGTGCTTCTTCGACGCGTCGTGCGCATCGGGAATCAAATGCTCGGGCTTGCAGTTCTTCGGCGTCCACTGGTGGGCGCCGGCCGGGCTCTTGGTCAGCTCCCACTCGTAGCCGAACAGCATGTCGAAGTAACCCATGTCCCAGGTGGTCGGGTTCGGTTTCCACGCGCCTTCGATGCCGCTGGTGGTGGTGTGCACGCCCTTGCCGCTGCCAAAAGCGTTTTTCCAGCCCAGGCCCTGCTCTTCGATGGCCGCGCCCTCGGGCTCGCGGCCGACCAGCGACGGATCGCCCGCGCCGTGCGACTTGCCAAAGGTGTGGCCGCCAGCGACCAGCGCCACGGTTTCCTCGTCATTCATGGCCATGCGGGCGAAGGTCTCGCGCACATCGCGGCCTGAGGCCACCGGGTCGGGGTTGCCGTTAGGGCCTTCGGGGTTCACGTAGATCAGACCCATCTGCACCGCGCCCAGCGGGTTGGCCAGTTCGCGATCGCCGCTGTAGCGCTCGTCACCGAGCCAGGTCTTTTCCATGCCCCAGTTGATGTCTTCCTCAGGCTCCCAGATGTCGGCGCGACCACCGGCAAATCCGAAGGTCTTGAGGCCCATGGAATCCATGGCGACGGTGCCAGCCAGCACGATCAGATCGGCCCACGACAGCTTGCGGCCGTACTTCTGCTTGATCGGCCACAGCAGGCGACGGGCCTTGTCGAGGTTGCCGTTGTCCGGCCAGCTGTTGAGCGGCGCGAAGCGTTGCGCGCCGGTGCCCGCACCACCGCGGCCATCGGCGATGCGGTAGGTGCCTGCGGCGTGCCAGGTCATGCGCACGAAAAAGCCGCCGTAGTGACCCCAGTCGGCCGGCCACCAGTCCTGCGAAGTCGTCATCAGCGCCTTGAGATCGGCCACCACCAGATCGAGATGCAGGGTCTTGAATTCCTCGGCGTAGTTGAAGGACGCGCCCATCGGGCCGGCCTGGCCCTGCTGCGGATGGAGGATCTTCAAGTTGAGCTGCTCGGGCCACCAGTCGGCGTTGGTCCGGCCGCTGCGGGCCTTGGCCTGAGTCTGTGTGCTGAGCGCGAACGGGCACTTTGCTTCGTTTGACATGCGGGTCTCCTGAGTGTGGTTTCGATTCACTGCTTGCCAGAGGATGGGCCTGCTGCACATCCCGCGCACTGAACGCCATGGTGGCGCGAGCGACGATGCCATTGTCGGCGCCTTGACGACAGCTCGCCACAAGAGGCCGGCGCGTACAGTCCTCGCAGCCCATCCCCCTAAGCGGAGTTTTCATGCCCTTTCGCCCCTTCAGCCTGCTTCGTCGCGGTCTCGCCGGTCTGTGGTGGCTCGTCGACGTCACGCGCCGCACCCTGCTGAACCTGTTGTTCGTGCTGTTGGTGGCGCTGGTGGTGTTCGCCTTCGCCAGGCGCGAGACGCCGGCCCTGCAGGACAACACCGCGCTGGTGCTCGCGCTCGAAGGCCCGCTGGTTGAGGAAATGCCCGGCAGCGTGCGCGACAACGCACTCGCCCGGCTGGGCGGCGAGTCGATGCACATCACGCGTTTGCGCGACGTGCTGGCGGTCCTCGATGCGGCTGGAAAAGACCCGCAGATTGTCCGCGTGGTGCTGATGCTTGACGACTTTCAGGGTGCCGGTCTGGCCAGCCTTCGCGAGGTGGCTACAGCGATCGAGCACTTCAAGGCCAGCGGCAAGCAAGTCGTGGCGTGGGGCTCGGGCTACGACCAGAAGCAGTACTACCTGGCCGCCCACGCGAGCGAGGTGCTGATGCATCCACTGGGGTCGGTGTACCTTGACGGTTACGGCCGCCTGCGCAACTACTACCGCGACGCGCTCGACAAGCTCGGTGTCGGGGTCAGTCTGGTGCGCGTGGGCACCTTCAAGAGCGCGGCCGAGCCCTTCATTGCCAACGGGCCGTCCGGGGCCGCCACCCAGGCCGACACCGAGCTGTACCGGGCCTTGTGGGCCACCTACGTCGAAGGCATCGAGCGCGCCCGCCAGCTGACGCCGGGCAGCACGCAGGCGCTGATCGACGAGCTGCCCGAGCGTTTGCTGGCCGCTCAGGGCGACACCGCGAGGCTGGCGCTCGAGGCGCGTCAGGTCGATGCATTGAAGACTGTCGATGAGCTGCGCGCCCTGATGATCGACCGCGGCGCGCGCGATGACGCCGCGCACACCTTCAGGCAGGTGTCGTTCGGCGACTACCTGGCTCGCATCACCCCGGTGGTCGAGCCCACGGGCGATGCGGTGGGCGTGGTGGTGGCCGAAGGCGAGATCGTCGATGGCAAGGCGCCGGGCGGCGCGGTGGGCGGGCTGTCGACCGCAGCGCTGGTGCGTCAGGCGCGCGAAGACGACGCGATCAAGGCGCTGGTGCTGCGCGTCAATTCGCCTGGCGGCAGTGTGTTCGGCTCTGAACTCGTGCGCCGTGAACTCGAGCTCACGCGCGCGGCCGGCAAGCCGGTGGTGGTGTCCATGGGCAATGTGGCGGCGTCTGGTGGCTACTGGATCGCCACCGCCTCCGATGAGGTGATCGCCGACCCCGCCACCGTCACCGGCTCGATCGGCGTGTTTGCGCTGCTGCCCCACGCGCACGAGGCGATCAACAAGCTGGGGGTGCATGCCGCAGGCGTCACCACCACCTGGCTGGGTGCGGCGGGCGACCCACGACGCGAGCCCGACCCGCGCTTTCTCGGCCTGATGCAGATCAGCGTCGATCACATCTACGCCGACTTCATCGGCAAGGTGGCGCTGGCCCGCAAGACCACGCCGCAGCACATCGACGAGGTGGCACAGGGCCGGGTGTGGACGGGTGCGCAGGCGCTGGAGCGCGGCCTGGTCGACAGCCTGGGCGGGCTGGATGCAGCCATTGCATCGGCCGCCTTGCGAGCCAAGCTCGCCAGCGAAGCAGACGCCACGCGCGGCTACCGCGTGACCTACATCGACCGCGAGGCGGGGCGCTTCGAGCAACTGCTCGAGGCCTTCGGCACAGCCGCTGCCCAGACCGTGGCCAGCCACTTCGACTTGCGCCTGGCGCCGGCCCGGCTGGCCGACGGCCTGAGCGGCCCGATCCGCCACGATCTGGGCTGGCTGGCCGATCTGGCGAACGGCCGCAAGCCCTTTGCCGCGGTCACGCATTGCCTGTGTGACTCGCCTTGAGTTCGACACCGGTTTCGCTCAACCCCGCGCAGCTTGAGGCGGTCCACTACCTGGGCGGGCCTTGCCTGGTGCTCGCCGGTGCCGGCTCAGGCAAGACGCGGGTCATCACGCACAAGATCGCGCGATTGCTTGAGGCCGGCTATGCGCCGGGGCAGATCGCCGCCATCACCTTCACCAACAAGGCCGCGCAGGAAATGCGCGAGCGCGCCAAGGAGCTGATCGGTGCGCGTGCGGCCAAACACCTGGTGGTCAGCACCTTTCACTCGCTGGGCGTGCGCATGCTGCGCGCCGATGGCACCCGGCTCGGGCTGAAAGAGAAGTTCAGCATCTTCGACAGCGACGACGTGCTGGGCTTGCTCAAGGAGGCCGGTGCGAGCAGTGACAACGCGCTGGCGCGGCGCTGGCAGTGGGCCATCAGCGGCTGGAAGAACCAGGGGCTCAGCAGCGAGCAGGCCGAAGCCGTGGCCGCCAACGACGACGAGCGCGTGGCCGCGCGCGTCATGAAGCGCTACGAGGAAAAACTATCGGCCTACCAGGCGGTTGATTTCGACGACCTCATCTCGCTGCCGCACAAGCTGCTGCGCCAGGACGACGAGGTGCGCGCCAAGTGGCAAGAAACCTTGCGCTACGTGCTGGTCGACGAGGTGCAAGACACCAACACCATCCAGTACGAGCTGCTGAAGTCGCTGGTCGACCACCCCGACGAGCGCCGTCGCGGCCTGTTCACCGCGGTGGGTGACGACGACCAGAGTATCTACGGCTGGCGCGGCGCCACCATCGAGAACCTCAAGCGACTGTCGGTCGAATACCCACGGCTGAAGGTGATCGCGCTCGAGCAGAACTACCGCTCCACCGGCAACATCCTGCGCGCGGCCAATGGCGTGATCGCCCACAACCCCAAGCTGTTCGAGAAAAAGCTGTGGAGCGATCTGGGCGACGGCGAGCCGGTGCGCGTGATCGAGTGCGACGGCGAAGAGCACGAAGCCGAGCGCGCCGTGGCCAGCATTCAGGCTCTGCGCGGTGCGGGCGGCAGCGTGGCCGGTGGCGGCGGTGTCGAGTTCAAGGATTTCGCCATCCTCTACCGCGCCAACCACCAGGCCCGTGTGTTCGAGAAGGCGCTGCGCCGCGCGAACATGCCCTACAAGGTCTCAGGCGGGCAAAGCTTTTTCGACCGCGCCGAAATCCGCGACCTGTGCGCCTGGCTGCGATTGCTGGTCAACAACAACGACGACCCGGCCTTTTTGCGCGCGGTGAGCACGCCCAAGCGCGGCATCGGCACGCAAACGCTGTCGAGCCTGGGCGAATTTGCCGGCCGCTGGAAGACCAGCCTGTACGAGGCGCTGTTTGCCGAATCGCTGGGCACCGCGGTGCCGGCGCGCGCCATCGGCTCGCTGCATGAATTCGGCCGCTACGTGAACGACCTTGAATACCGCGCGCGCCACACCACGGGGTCTGAGGACGCCAAGGCGCTGCTCACGGGTTGGCTCAAAGACATCGGCTACGAGCAGCACCTGCACGACGGCGAAGACAGCGAAAAGCTCGCCGCCGCGCGCTGGAGCAACGTGCTCGACTTCGTCGACTGGATCGCCAAGCGCTGCGGCGGCGAGATCGAAAACGACGGCGGCCTGACGGTCGAGACCGAGAAGAAAAGCGTGCTCGACGTGGCGCAGACCATCTCGGTGATCATCAGCCTGGCCGAGCGCGGCGACGATCAGAACGTGATCACGCTGAGCACGCTGCACGCGGCCAAGGGCCTGGAGTGGCCGCACGTGACGCTCGCCGGCGTCAACGAAGGCCTGCTGCCGTTTCGCTCGGATGACGAAGACATGACGCCCGAGCGCCTGGAAGAAGAACGCCGCCTGATGTACGTGGGCATCACGCGTGCGCGCAACACCTTGCTGGTGAGCACCCTGCGCCGGCGCAAGAAGGGCCGCGACACCATCCAGGGCGTGCCCAGTCGCTTCATCAAGGAGATGAAGCTGCACGAGGTGCAAGTCGCCGTCGACCCGAAGGAAAAGCTCAAGGCGCTGCGGGCGGCGGCGGCCGAGCGGACGGCGAAGGCTGCAACATGACCACGCCAAACCAGCCCATGCCCCGATAGGTTTCGTAGCCCGGGGTCTTGGCGTAGCCGAGCAAGGTGCCGTCCTTGGACCGCAACTGGCCCGTGGGTTTGTCGAGCGCAGGTAGGTGCATCACTTCGCTGAGCGTGCCCTTGCCGTCCGATGCGGCGATGACGCGATGGTTCGAGTCGAGGATCAGCGCGCGAGCGCGCCCGCGCTCCTCGTCGCTGAATTTCACGCTGGCCACCACGGCGTCGGCCTGCGTCTGCCAGTCAAAGAAGATCACCAGCGCACCCAGCGGCTCGCCATGCGCCTCGCCACCACGCCGTATGGCGGTGCTGTAGGACGCCACCAGAGCGTTCCCCAGGGGCGCCAGCGATTCGATGTCGGTGGAGGCGAACTCATTGCCGCTGCCCGTGGCCATGGCCTGCTCGAACCAGGGCTGGCCGCGCACCTCGCTGCCCATCACGCCGGGGTAGCAATCCGGCCTGCCGTTGGCCAGCACCCGCCCGTTGGCATCGACCACCCACAGGTCGAGGTACACGGTGTAGCTGTCGAGGATCACCCCGAGCCGCTTGCAGGCATAGGCCGCGCTGGCGGCGTTGGGCTCGCTCACGGCTTCGACCACGGCCGAATCGGTGGCCCACCAGCGCACATCGCACGAGCGCTCGTAGAGATTGCGGTCGATGATGTCGATCAGGTTGAGCGCCAGGTCGGTCAGCCGTTGCGCTTGCTGCGCCTGCATGCGCTGCAGCACTTCGTCGCCCAGCTCGGCCAGCCGCTTCACCTCGGTGGCCAGGTCCACGGACAGCGAGTTGGCCAGCTCGCCGATCTGCGCCGACACCCGTTTGACCTCGCGTGCCACCACCACGAAACCGGCACCGGCGGCTCCCGCGCGCGCCGACTCGATCAGCGCATTGATGGCCAGGTACGACGAGGCCCGGTTGATCTCATTGATGCCCGCGATCTTCTGCTCGGCGAGCTGTCCCAGTCGCTGTGACAGCTCGACGATTTCGTAGGGATTTGCCATATGCCGAGTTCCAGGCCGAAAGTTGAGGGAAACGTGCAACCAGTGTCGCCAGACGCACAGGCCGGCAAAGCCCTGAAAAGACGGGGCGTTGCCGGCAAATGCACCTTGGTGGCGAGGCCGTTGCGCAGGCCCCGGCCGCATCCTCAAGATGGTGCGCGTTGGCACCACGATGGACGGCTCGCGCCGTCTTGGCGTCAGCCCAGCACCGCCGCCATCGCCACCGCCGTGGCCTCGACGTTCGATGAGTTCAGTCCGGCCACGCACATGCGGCCGGAGCGCACGAGGTACACCGCGTACTCTTCGCGCAGGCGGTCGACTTGCTCGGCGTTGAATGCGGGGATTAGGACCGAGATTCACGGGCTCACTACGGCCGCTCCGGAGACAGGCTCTTGCCCGCCCCGCGCCCTTGAACCCATCGTTCAGTTCACTCAAGCCCGCCCCCGACTTGCCAATCCGAGTGAAGCTGCCGCAGGGTGTGATCGCTCCGCGCTACGCTCTTGGGCCATATCATCTTGACCAGCCTAACCTTTCTGTGCCGTATGGGCTCGCTCCCGAAGGCGGTTGACACCCACGCTGTGTGAGTTGTCGCAACAAGGTTTCATCCATTTGAAAGAAAAAGTTGAGCTCACTCAACCGCATCGTCATCGAGCCCAAAAGCGGCTGGGTTCCTATCGACCTTCGTGAGTTCTGGAGTTATCGAGAGCTTGCCGGGGCGCTCGCGATGCGTGAAGTGCTTGTTCGCTACAAGCAAAGCGTGCTCGGCGCCGCGTGGGCGGTGCTGCAGCCCACGCTGACCATGGTGGTGTTCACGCTGTTGCTCGGCACACTCTTCGGCAAGGGCAATTTGCCGACCGCTGACGGCGTGCCCTACGCCGTGTCGACCTATTGCGCGTTGCTGCCGTGGCAACTTTTCGCGCAGGCAGTCACTCGCGCCAGTCAGAGCATCGTCAGCAACCAAAATCTCATCACCAAGATCTACTTCCCGCGTCTCATCATCCCGCTCGCGCCGGTCATCGCCGCGTTGGTCGACTTTGCTGTCGCATTTGTCGTTTTGGTCGCGCTGATGATCTGGTACGGAATCATGCCCGGGCCCCAAGTTGTCTTTCTGCCGCTGCTGGTGCTGTTTGCGGTGATGTCTGCGCTCGCCTTCTCGGTTTGGCTTGCGGCGGTCAACGCCATCTACCGCGACGTCCAGTACGTTGTGCCATTTCTCGTGCAGTTCATGATGTACGTCTCGCCGATTCTGTACACCACCGATTCGGCGCTGAAGGGCCAGCCGTCATGGGTTCAATTCGTCTACGGATTGAACCCGATGGCCGGTGTCGCTGAGGGTTTTCGCTGGGCCTTGCTCGGCACGCCGGCGCCTGGTGCGGTCGTGATGGCGAGCTCGGTGGCAGCGGTCACGGTGATGCTTGTGGGCGGCTTGTTCTACTTCAAGCGCATGGAGCGAACTTTCGCCGACGTTGTATGAGCAGCCCCCTTCTTGTCGTTTCCTGTGACGCGTTCGCGACTTTCGCATGACCAACAGCGTCATCACCGTATCCCACCTTGGTAAACGCTACCTGCTGGGCGAGAGCAGCAGCCTGCTGGGCCGTCTCGGCCTTTGGCGGCGTATCCGTGGCAAGCCTGCGCCGCAGGCGCCGTCGTCGTTCTGGGCGCTTGACGACGTCAACTTCGAGATTGGCCATGGCGAGGCCGTGGGCATCATCGGCCACAACGGCGCGGGCAAGAGCACGCTGTTGAAGGTGCTCTCTCGCATCACTGAGCCATCGCGTGGACGAGCCGTGATCGAAGGCCGCGTGGCCTCACTGCTCGAGGTTGGAACCGGTTTTCACCCTGAACTCACCGGCCGCGAAAACATTTTTATGAACGGCTCGATCCTGGGCATGCGCCGCGCGGAGATCGAACGCAGTTTCGACGAGATCGTTTCCTTCGCCGATGTCGAGAAGTTTCTTGACACGCCGGTCAAGCGTTACTCAAGCGGGATGTACGTTCGGCTTGCCTTTTCGGTTGCTGCCCACCTTGAGCCCGAAATTCTGATCGTCGATGAAGTGCTGGCTGTAGGCGACATCCAGTTCCAGAAAAAGTGCCTGGGCAAGATGGGCGACGTGAGCCGCTCGGGGCGCACGGTGCTGTTTGTCAGCCACAACATGGCAGCCGTGCGACAACTGACGAGTCGTTGCATCCTGATGAAAAAGGGCAGTGTGTTTTACGACGGAACGCCCGAGCGCGCGATCGAGTTGTATTCGGATGCCACCGCCGCAGGCTTCGAGCAGGGTGGGGACCTTTCGCGTTGGCCGAGGTTGGACTCCGATCTGAATCAGAAGGTCGGGATCAAGTCACTCAGCTTTGGCAGGCCTGCGCTGTTCGATCCCGATGAAGACATCGTTCTGGATGTGGCAGTTCGCGCTCGGGAGTCGCTGCCTGAAGTGGGCGTGAAGGGCACCATATTTCGGGACGACGGATCTCCCGTGGGCGGGTTCTTTACCCTCGGTTCTCTGGCGGTGGAAGCGGGTGATGAAAGGATGTTTCGCGTCACTCTTCGATCCCTGCGCTTGGCCCCTGGTAAGTACTCGTTTGAGGTGGGGCTCGCTAAAGGAAATGAGTACAGCGGGCACCTTGACTACGATTTTGTTTTAGAGGTGTTGCCTTTCGAGGTGACCGCCCTTCAAGGAGACGGGGGTGGCGTCGGGTCTTGGGCGCGGAACTGGGGCGCTGTTCGCTTCATGCCCGCTCTGCTTGAGGAAGCGGGCGGTTGACTTGCCCTGCGGCCGACCGTTGCGATATCTAGGCGCAAGGTCGGGAACAGCCCAGGAGTGGCACAGGGATCAGTTGGGTTGCCGAACCAGCGCATCAAGAGTTCGAGGGCTCAACCGCTAATCCCCCAGCACCGCCGCCATCGCCACCGCCGTGGCTTCGACGTTCGATGAATTCAGCCCGGCCACGCACATGCGGCCCGAGCGCACCAGATAAACCGCGTGTTCTTCGCGCAGGCGGTCGACCTGCTCGGCGGTGAGGCCGGTGTAGCTGAACATGCCGCGCTGGTTGATGAAGCAGTCGAAGTTGCGTCCGGGCAGCTTGGCGCTGAGCACCGCGTGCAGGCGCTGGCGCATGGCCAGGATGCGCGCTCGCATGGCGTCGAGCTCGGCGGCCCACTGCGCGCGCAGCTTGGGTGTTTGCAGCACCCGCGCGATGATCTGGCCGCCGTGGGTGGGCGGGCTGCTGTAGTTCTTGCGCACCGTGGCGCGAAGCTGACCGAGCACCACCTCGGCCTGAGCGGCATCGGGGCACACCACGCTCAGCGCACCACAGCGCTCGCCGTACAGCGAGAAGCTCTTGGAGAACGAACTCGCGCAAAAAAACGTGATGCCGGCATCGGCCAGCGCGCGGATGGCGTGGGCGTCTTCCTCGATGCCGTCGCCAAAGCCCTGGTAGGCGATGTCGACGTAGGGCATCAACTGGCGCTCGCGGATCACCGGGATCAGCTCGGCCCATTGCGCCGCGCTCAGATCAACGCCAGTCGGGTTGTGGCAGCACGCGTGCAGCAGCACGATGCTGTGCGGGGGTAGCGTCTTGAAGGCGGCGAGCATCTCGGCGAACTTCAACCCACCGGTGGCGCTGTCGTAATACGGGTAGGTGTTGACCTGGAAACCGGCGCCTTCGAACATGGCACGGTGGTTGTCCCAGGTCGGATCGCTCACCCACACCTGCGATTGCGCAAAGTAGCGCTTGAGGAAGTCGCCGCCCACCTTCAGCCCGCCTGAGCCACCGATCGTCTGCACGGTGGCGATGCGCGCGATGGTCACCGCCTCATGGGCGGCCCCGAACAGCAGGTGCTGCACGGCCAGGCGGTAGTTGGCCGCGCCTTCCATGGGCTGGTAGGGGCGTGCGCCGATGCCTTGCAGCATGGCGGCTTCGGCCTCGCGCACCGCGCCCATCACCGGCAGACGGCCGGCGTCATCGAAGTAGATGCCGATCGACAGGTTGATCTTGTGCGCGCGCGCATCGCGGCCGAAGGCTTCGTTCAGCGTGAGGATGGGGTCGCCCGCGTAGGCATCGACGTGCTGGAACATGGCTCAGGCGACGAGTGCCGCTTCGATGTCGGACTTCAGCGAGGCCGGCGTGTCGGTGGGGGCGTAGCGCTTGATGGGCTGGCCGTCGCGGCCGATCAGGAACTTGGTGAAGTTCCACTTGATGCCCTCGGTGCCCAGCAGGCCCGGCGCGCTGCTCTTGAGCCATTGCCACAGCGGGTCGGCGCTGCTGCCATTGACGTCCACCTTGCCCATCATCGGAAAGCTCACACCGTAGTTCTTTTGGCAGAACACGCTGATCTCGGTGTTGCTGCCCGGGTCTTGCGAGCCGAACTGGTTGCACGGAAAGCCGATCACCGTCAGGCCGCGCTCGCCGTAGGTTTTCCACAGATCTTCCAGCCCCGCAAACTGCGGCGTGAAGCCGCAGGCGCTGGCCGTGTTGACGACGAGCAGCACGCACCCGCGCTGGGCCGATAGCTCAAATGCGGCGCCGTCGATCGAGGCAACGGAAAAGTCAAAGGCACTTTTGGCGGTGGTGTTCATGAGGGCTCCTTGAGGCGGGGTGCGGCGTCGCCGCGGGGGTTGGGTTGGGGGGTTGCGAACCAGTGCGGGATCGTATCGCCGGGTTGGCTTGCAGCAGCGCTGTTTGCGCAAACGCCATCGTGCGGTGTGCGGTCAAATCGGTCGCTCGCGAGCCGCCCAGATGGCGGCCACCACGATCAAGCCACCACCGATCAGCAGCGGTGCGGTGATGTGACCGGCGCCCATCAGGGTCGACGAGACCGCCGCAAACAGCACCTCGCTGAGCATCAGCACCGAGGTGACATGCGCCGGAAGGTGGGTCGCGCCGATCTGCAACGCGATGTTGGTGGCCAAAAACGCCACCATCAGCACCAGCACCATGACCCACACCCATGCCGGCGTCGCATCCCACCCGTTCGCCAATGGCCACGGCACCAGGCCTTGCGCGCTCAGCAGCGCACCCATGGCCGCCGACACCAGCGCACCGCCGACAAACATCGCCAGCACGCGGCTTTCCTGCGATTGCCGCGCTTCGCGCTTGAGCAGCACGTTGTTGAGCGCCAACCCAAAACCGCCCAGCACGCCCAGCCATTCAGCCAGCGAGCGTGGCAGCGGCATGGCGTTCCAGCCCGACTCGCCTTCGGGTTGCAGCACGATGGCAGCGCCGACCAGCGCCAAGGCGATGCGGTACATCGCGGCTCGGCTCAGGGGTTCGCGCAACAGCCAGCGCGCCAGCAGCGCCGACCACAACGGCATCAGATAAAACAGCAGCACCACGCGCACCACATCGCCGATCACGCAGGCCCAGTTGAATGCGGCATTGGTCACGCCGGCGGCCAGCGCCAGCAGCCACAACATGGGGTGGTTGACCAACTGGCCGAGCGCGTGCGGGCGAAACGCCAGGATCAGCGCCACAGCGGGCAGGTAGATCACCACCGTCGCCCACAGCGGATGCAGGCCCTGCGATTCGAGTTGCCGAAACGGCCACCATGACACGCCCCACACCAGCCCGTTGAAGACCAGCGCCAGCGCGGCCCATCCCGGAGCGACGATGGTCAAGGCACTCAGTGCGCGTCGCTGCGGGCGATCGCCAGCAGGCGGTCGACCTCGCCACGGTGCTGCACGCAGTTGCGCTGATGCCAGCGCCGAATCAGCCACATCGCGCCGGCCACCAGCACCCCCAGGATCGCCATGGCGGCCTGCGCCGAAAGACCCAGACGGGTCACGCCGGTGTAGAGCGCGCCCAGCCCCAGGATGCAGGTCTGCTCGTTGAAGTTTTGCACCGCAATCGAGTGGCCCGCCCCCATCAGGTTGTGTCCGCGGTGCTGCAGCAGCGCGTTCATGGGCACCACCAGATAGCCGCCCAGCCCGCCCAGCAGGATCAACAAGGGTGTGGCCACCCAAACGCTTGAAACTGCAGCCATGCAAATCACCAGCAAGCCCATCGCGATGCCCAGCGGAATCACCGTGGTGGCCTGGTCCAGCCGCATGCGCAGCGAGGCCACCACCGCGCCCACTGCGGTACCCAGCGCCACCACACCCACCAGGGCTGACGCTTCGGTGGTGTCGTAGCTCAGGGCAGCGGCCGCCCAGGCCAGCACGATGTAGCGCAGATTGCCAGACACACCCCAGAACAAGGTGGTGGTGGCCAGCGAGATCTGACCCAGCTTGTCCTTCCAAAGGCTCGTGTTGCAGCGATAGAAGTCGCGCACCAGCCCAGTCAGGCTGTGGGCGATGGGCTGCAGCGGCGTGTCGGTGCGAGGAATGCGCAGGTTGAAGGCGGCCGCCAGGGCGTACAGCAGCACCAGGGACGCGATGGCCGCCTCGGCCGGCGTGTCGATTCCGAGATCGACGAAAGGCACGTCGAGTGCGAGAAGATGGGACGACACCGCGTGCCCGACCAGCTGGCCGCCAAGCAGCACGCCGAAGATGATCGACAAGATGGTCAGGCCCTCGATCCAGCCGTTGGCCTGCACCAGCTGGGAGTTGGGCAGCAGCTCGGTGAGGATGCCGTACTTGGCTGGCGAGTAGGCGGCGGCGCCCAGGCCGACGATCGCATAAGACATCAGCGGGTGGCCGCCGAACAGCATCATCAGGCAGCCTGCCACCTTGATGAGGTTCGAGAAGAACATCACCCGCCCTTTGGGCTTGGCGTCGGCGATGGCCCCCACGAAGGGCGCGAGAAGCACATAAAAAAGCGCAAACATCGGCACCAGCGCAGCGCCCTGCCACTCGGGCTCCCCTGAGGACTTGAGCAGCGCGACCGCTGCGACGAACAGCGCGTTATCAGCCAGTGAGCTGAAAAACTGCGCCGCCATGATGGTGTAGAAACCTTTTTTCATTCGCTCGTGGGTCGCGGCCACCGGGGGCAACATGACCCGGCCGCGGAGCCAACGGGTCTCCCTGCGGCGCGGGTTATAGCACGCAAGGACAGACGCGCAGCCCTCGCCGCGAGCCCGCAGCGCCTTTGGCCAGAGGCGGGCAAAGCGTGCGGCAAAATCTCCCCTCTCATTGCTTCGACAGCCGCGATTTGTAGGCTTCGACGCCTGTTCACGAGCCCTGCGCCATGCCTCGCCCCATCGAAGCCCTGATCCACACCGAAGCGCTGGCGCACAACCTGCGGCGCGCCCGCGCTCATGCGCCCGACGCCAAGCTGTGGGCGGTGGTCAAGGCCAACGCGTATGGCCACGGCATCGAACATGTCTACCCGGGCCTGCAAGCGGCCGACGGCTTTGCGCTGCTCGATCTTGACGAGGCGCAGCGTCTGCGCGAACTCGGCTGGCGCGGCCCGCTGCTGCTGCTCGAAGGCTGCTTCGAGCCGCGTGATCTGGAGCTGTGCTCGCGCTTGCACCTGTGGCACACGGTGCATCGTGAAGCGCAGATCGACTGGCTGGCGGCCCACAAGACGCAGCAGCCGCACCATGTGTTCCTGAAGATGAACAGCGGCATGAACCGGCTGGGCTTCGCGCCCGAGGCCTATCGCTCGGCCTGGTTGCGCCTGAGCGGGCTGACCCAAGTCGAGAGCATCACCTTGATGACGCACTTTGCCGATGCCGACATCCGTGCCGATGCCAATGAGCACGGTGCGCCGCGCGGCATCGACCGGCAAATGGCGGTGTTCGAGGCGGCCACCGCCGGCTTGTCTGGCGAGCGTTCGCTGTCCAACAGCGCGGCCGCCTTGCGCTACGCGCCCTACGACAGCGCAGCGCGCGCCGACTGGATCCGCCCCGGCGTGGCCCTGTACGGCTCGTCGCCTGACTTTCCCACCCGCGGCATTGCCGACTGGGATCTGCAGCCGGCGATGTCACTGCGCAGCAAGCTGATCGCCACGCAAGAGCTGCGTGTCGGTGACACCGTGGGCTACGGCAGCCGCTACACCGCCGAGCAGCCGATGCGCATCGGCGTGGTCGCCTGTGGCTATGCAGACGGCTATCCGCGGTCGGCACCCAATGGCACGCCGGTGCTGGTCGATGGGGTGCGCTGCACGCTGGTCGGGCGGGTTTCGATGGACACGCTGTGCGTTGATCTCACACCGGTGCCCGGCGCACGACCCGGCAGCGAAGTCACTCTGTGGGGCCGCTCATTGCGCCGCGTGGTCTTGTCCATCGACGAAGTGGCGCAGGCGGCAGGAACCGTGGGCTACGAGCTGATGTGCGCGCTGTCGCCGCGCGTGCCCACCGTGTCGATGGGCTGACTGAGGACTTGGCGATGAACGCCCCGCGGCCCACCGTGCTTGAAAGCGAGGTCGAGATCACCGCCATCCGGGCGCAGGGTGCGGGCGGCCAAAACGTCAACAAGGTGTCGAGCGCGGTGCACCTGCGCTTCGATGTGGTGGCCTCGTCGCTGCCCGACGACGTGAAGCAGCGCCTGCTCGCCGTCAGCGATCAGCGCATCACCGACGGGGGCGTCGTCGTGATCAAGGCGCAGACCTCGCGCAGCCAAGACGCCAACCGTGCCGACGCGCTGGCGCGGCTGCAGGCCATGGTCGACAGCGTGGCCGAGCCACCGCGCGCACGCCGGGCGACGAAGCCCACCTACGGCTCGAAACAGCGCCGACTTGAGGGCAAGAGCATCCGCTCCCTGGTCAAGGCCGCGCGCGGCAAGGTCAGCGAATGATGGTCAAAGCCGCTGGCCATGTGGCCCAGCTGCATGCCCCCGCTACAGTCGTCCGGTGAGCAAGCCCAAATCCACCTACACCTGCGCCGAATGCGGCGGCATCAGCCCCAAGTGGCTGGGCAAATGCCCGTCGTGCGACACCTGGAACAGCTTGGTCGAATCGGTCGCTGAAGCCGCCGGCCCCAAGCACCGCTATCAGGCGCTGGCTGGTGCGCTGCCGGTGGCCACGCTGGCCGACATCGAAGCCTCGGACGTCGACCGCCAACCCACCGGCATCGATGAACTTGACCGCGTGCTGGGTGGTGGCATCGTGGCCGGCGGCGTGGTGCTGATCGGCGGCGATCCGGGCATCGGCAAATCAACGCTGCTGCTGCAAGCGCTCGACGCGCTGTCGCGCAACGTGCGCACGCTGTACGTGAGCGGCGAGGAGTCGGGCGCGCAAGTGGCGCTGCGCTCGCGCCGACTTGGGCTGGGCGAGGCGACCGGCGGCTCGCAGGTGCGCGTGATCGCCGAGATTCAGCTCGAGAAGATCGCCGCCACCATCACAGCCGAGCAGCCCGCGGTGTGCGTGATCGACTCGATCCAGACGGTTTACAGCGACGCGCTCACCTCGGCGCCGGGCTCGGTGGCGCAGGTGCGCGAATGCGCCGCGCAGCTCACCCGCATCGCCAAATCCAGCGGCACCACCATCGTGCTGGTCGGCCACGTGACCAAGGAAGGCGCGCTGGCCGGCCCGCGCGTGCTCGAGCACATCGTGGACACCGTGCTGTACTTTGAAGGCGACACGCACAGCAGTTTCCGGCTGGTGCGTGCCATCAAGAACCGGTTTGGCGCGGTCAACGAGATCGGCGTGTTCGCCATGACCGAGCGCGGCCTCAAGGGCGTGGCCAACCCGAGCGCGATCTTCCTGTCGACCCACGGCGATCCGGTGGCGGGCTCGTGCGTGCTGGTCACGCTGGAAGGCACGCGGCCGCTGCTGGTCGAAATTCAGGCCCTGGTCGACAGCGGCGGGCCCAGCCCGCGGCGCCTGAGCGTGGGCCTCGACCGTGACCGTCTGGCCATGATGCTGGCGGTGCTGCACCGCCATGCCGGCATTGCCTGCTCGGATCAGGATGTGTTCGTCAACGCGGTGGGCGGTGTGCGCATCGCCGAGCCGGCCGCCGATCTGGCGGTGATGCTGGCCATTCAAAGCAGCCTGCGCGGCAAGCCGCTACCCCGGGGTTTCATCGCGTTTGGTGAAGTCGGATTGGCCGGCGAGGTGCGACCCGCGCCGCGCGGCCAGGAGCGTCTGAAAGAAGCCGCCAAGCTCGGCTTTTGCGTCGCCGTCGTGCCCAAGGCCAACGCCCCGAAAAAACCGATCGAGGGCCTGACCATCCATGCGGTCGAACGCATCGAGCAGGCCATCGACGTGGTGCGCGGGCTGTGAGAAAAAAAACCCCGCCGAAGCGGGGTTTTTCGAAGTGAGCCGGTTGCGGATCAGTTTGCTTTGCGACGACGTGCCATGAAGCCCACCACACCCAGACCGGCGAGCATTAATGCGTAGGTCTCTGGTTCGGGGATGGGGGCCACATTGCTGCCCACGGGGAATGTGCCGTTTCCGCCGCCCTCCTTAGGGCCATAAACATCAGCGGTGAAGTAATAGCCTTTGCCGTTGTCGTTGAAGCTGTCTTCGGTGATGCTCTGGCGATTCACGTCGAAGCTCATTTCGTCATTGGGTGTGAGCGAGTTCTGGCCGCCCTTGCATCCCGTGACCGTCAGTTGGCCACGGGACTTCTGCTGCTCACGGCACGCAATGCCGTACTCGAAGAATCCGAAGCCGCCGGTCTGCGTGCTGCCCGGCACCAGGTAATAGCCTTCCGACGGGTTGGTGATGGTCACCAGAGCGTCTGGCAGATTTGGCCGGTTGAGGTTGAAGCCGAAGACCTCGTGCCTGCCGGTGTCCACAAAGTTGTAGCCGTCGGCCAGCACCACATGGACGTTGACGGTGTCCGCGTCAACTTGCTGCAGCGAGACGGTGCCGTAGGTCAAGCCGGCTGGAATATTGAGGGTGAAAACGGACAGTGCCGAGGCCGGCAGGGCGGCGCTGACCAGAACGGCGGCGGCAAGGCCGTGGCGAAGAAACTTTGATGTGTTGCGCATGGCACTCTCCGGATGGGTCTGAACGATGTGCGACTGTGACCGCAAGGCGCCGGTCTGCCTACCCCCCTAAATAGGGGGTTTTGAGGCCGAATGGGAAACATTTTCTGGCCCGTGGCGCGAATCCCGCTGTGCGGCCCGTGTCACGCCGGCCCGCCCAACCTGCCGCTCAGGTTTATCCGCCGAGCGCGGGCCGCGCGCACCTAAAATCCGCCATCTTTTTGCATTGAGAGACTTTCATGTCGATGTCCGACCGTGACGGCAAGATCTGGATGGATGGCGAGCTGGTGGAGTGGCGCGATGCCAAGATCCATGTGCTGTCGCACACGCTGCACTACGGTTGCGGAGCCTTCGAAGGCGTGCGTGCCTACGACACAGCGCAGGGGCCGGCGATCTTTCGGCTGCGCGAGCACACCGAGCGCTTGTTCAACAGCGCGAAGATCTTGCGCATGAAGATTCCCTTCGATATCGACACCGTGATGGAGGCGCAGCGCACGGTGGTCCGCGAGAACCAGTTGGCCAGCGGCTACATCCGCCCGCTGGTGTGGATCGGCGACAAGAAGCTCGGCGTCAGCCCCAAGGGCAACACCATCCACCTGATGGTGGCCGCCTGGACCTGGGGTGCGTATCTGGGCGAAGAGGGCTTGAAGCGCGGCATCCGCGTGAAGACCAGCAGCTACACGCGCCACCACGTCAACATCTCGATGACGCAGGCCAAGGCGGTGAGCAACTACACCAACTCCATCCTGGCCAACATGGAAGCCACCGACGATGGCTACGACGAGGCGCTGCTGCTCGATGTGGCCGGCTTCGTCAGCGAAGGCGCCGGCGAGAACCTGTTCATCATCCACAAGGGGGTGGTCTACACGCCTGACTTGTCGGCCGGCGCGCTCAACGGCATCACCCGCAACACCATCTTCGCCATTTGCGCCGACCTGGGCCTGAAGGTCGTCGAAAAGCGCATCACCCGCGATGAGGTCTACATCTGTGACGAAGCCTTCTTCACCGGCACCGCCGCCGAAGTGACACCGATCCGCGAACTCGACCGCCTTGAGATCGGTCAGGGCTCGCGCGGGCCGATCACCGAGAAGATACAGGCCGCGTTCTTCGACATCGTGAACGGACGCAACCCCAAGTACGCCGAGTGGCTGACGGCGGTCTGAGCCGCCCTCTACCAGCCAGCCACCCACCGAGAAGCGACACCATGAGCGCACCCACCGAAGCCATTGAAGTCAATGCCAAAGAGCTGCAAGGCCCGGGCGTGGTGGCTTGCCCCAACCCCAAGATGGCGTTGTGGAGCAACCACCCCAAGGTCTTCATCGACGTGGTCACCACCGGATCGGGCAAGTGCCCGTATTGCGGCACGGTGTACGCGCTGAAGGCCGGCGAAAAAATCCACGCTGACTGAGCCAGCCAAGACGCCGTATGAACTCCCCCAAGGCTCCACCGGCGACGCTCGCGAGCCCCGAAGAGGCCGAGCAGCAGTTCTACGAGGCCTTGCAGCACGGCGAACTCGATCGGCTGATGGCGGTCTGGGGCGATGAAGACGAGATTTGCTGCGTGCATCCTGCGGGGCCGCGCCTGGTCGGCGTGATCGCGATCCGCGAGAGCTTTGGGGCCATCTTTTCGCAGGGCGTGATCGATGTGCACCCCGAGCGTGTCGTTCGGCTGCAAACCCCGTTCAGCGCGGTTCACAGCGTGCTCGAGCGCGTGCAGATGCCCATCGAGATGGGCATTCAGTCCAACTGGGTGGTCGCCACCAACGTGTACCTGAAGACGCCCCTGGGCTGGCGCATGGTGGCGCACCATGCCAGTCCGGGCTCGCCTCACGAGGTACACGAGATGGCTGAAATGGCGACGGTGCTGCACTGATGGAGCACCCCGACGCCACACCCAGTTGGTTGTTGGGTGGCGGTGCTCTGGGCGGCAATGTGCAGACGCTTTGGCCGGCGCTGGTGTGCAAGCGGCTCGATGGCTTTAAGCCGTCTTTCGTGCGCGAGCGCTGGGCCACGCCGGATGCCGATTTCATCGATGTCGACTGGCTCGAGCCCCTGACTGCGCGGGTCGAGTCCACGCCGCTGCTGGTGCTGTTCCACGGGCTCGAAGGCTCATCGTCTAGCCACACCGTTCGGCCGTTTGCCCAGGTGGCGCAGCAACTCGGCTGGCGCTTCGCCATCCCGCACTTTCGGGGCTGTTCTGGCTCGCCCAATCTCACGCAGCGCGCTTATCACTCGGGCGACTTCGAGGAAATCGGCTGGATGCTCGATCGCTTTGCGGCCGCTCATGCCGGGCCGCGCGTGGCGGTGGGCATTTCGATGGGCGGCAATG
>JBBAPK010000012.1:0-57911 GCA_040400875.1 Burkholderiaceae bacterium
CGACGCTGACCTCGGCATGTCGCCAGCGCGAGTGGGCTAGCGCGAACTGGTACAGCCGGTGTGGGAACGCGCCACCGCCGATCTGGACGCCGAGCTCATCGCACACCGTGAAGTCCGACAGGCCGAGTCGGCCGGGCGGGTGCTCCTGCGCAAAGTAGATGTCGCGCTCGGCGCCGTGCAACGCCCGCCACTGGCGCATGCGGCGTTGCAGCGTGCGCAGCACGCTGGTGTCGTACTGGCCGGGGTGGCGGCGCTGCAGTTCTTCGAGCAACGTGACGGCGTTGAGCAAGGCGTCGGTACGCAGCAGCGGGATGACTTCGGCATCCCACACCTCAGTCAACGGGTCTTCGCGGGTACGCCAGCTTCGCGCTAGACGCTGCGAAGGCAAGGCGTCGGTGTCGTCTATGCGCCAGGCGCTGCGCTCGCTGATGCCGGCGCGGGCGGCAGCTGCAACTTGCGTGAGCGTGTTGCGATGTTGCTTGTACTTGTGCACTTGGTGGTCCGTGATCTTCTTGCCGGGCATCCCGCTCCCCTTCGATCGGTCGTCGAAAGACTCACGGTAGCCCCGCCTCCAGGACCCGCCCGGCGCAGGCCTTCAACCGGCCAAGATAGTTGTCGTCGACCGGCCAAGGTAATTGGCGCCAACCAGAGGCTTTCATCAAGAGCCAAATTCGGCAAGGGCGCTATGCCAGCGAGAGCGAGGTCATTCGCGACGGCCTGCGCGTACTTGAAGACCGTGAGAAGTTCCGGGCGATGAAGCTGGATGCCCTGCGCGCTGACATTCAGAAAGGCGCAGACAGCGGGGAAGGCATCCCGGCTGAAGAAGTCTTCGCCCGCCTTCGCTCCAAATACGAAGGAACTGAGCAAGAGCAAGGCTCGTCGACGCTCAGGCCAGTACTTTGAGCCCGTGCTTTTCAACGACGGCCAGCAGCTTGAGCGCCATGCCGCTCGGCCGTTTGGTTCCGGCCTCCCATTTCTGCACCGTGGATTCGCTGGTGTTCAGAAAGCGCGCAAACACCGGCTGGCTGACGTGTGCGCCCTCCCGAATTCGCTTGATTGTCTCAGGTGCGATCTCCACCGGCGAGGCAAGGCACGACTCATCGAAATCACGCATGGTCGCCTTGTCGATGGTGCCGGCACGGTGCAGCTCCTGCGCAGCGCTGTAGATGGCCTCGAAGGCGTCGCTCTTGAACTTGGCTTTACTCGTCATGGAAAACACGCTTGGAAGTTACCCCGAGCGAGCGCAGGCGGCGGCAGACCCTGAAATCGGTAGATCAACGAAATCATTTCCCCTCGATCACTGAGCCTGCGCCAGCAGACTCTCGTAGGGAATCTTCAGCCCGTCATGCAGGCTCTTGACCATGCGCAGGCTCAAGCCTCGCTTGCGATTGAGCACTTCGGACACGCGGCCGCTCGGCCCAATGAAAGGCTCGAGGTCACGCGCGGTCAGGCCTTGCTGCTCCATGCGGAACTTGATGGCCTCGACAGGGTCGGCCGGGCCGAAGTCGCAGTGCTTGTTCTCGTAAGCCTCGACGAGCGTCACCAGCACATCACGCTCGTCCGCCTCCGCAGTTTGTTCCTCGGCTTGGAATATGGACTCGAGCCGGCGGAACACCGCCCTCAGGTCGTCGTCGGTTCGGATCGGCTTAATAGTCATTGACGTTCTCCACATCGATGCGGTCGTACTGGGCATGTGTGCCCACAAACTTCACCCAGGCGATGCCTGCTCGATACTGCATTTCCACCACCAGCCGGTACTTGTTGCCGCCAATGTTGAACACCACGCGGTTGTTGCCACAGATGCTGGCGCTGGCGTATTGGTCCTTGACATCCTGCGGTGAGGCCCAAGTCGCCTTGACGGCTTCGTCGTACCAACTGTGCAGCGGACCGCGCGCATCACCGCAGCCGGGTCGGTCCCAAAAATTCTTCAGACTGCTCTTGGCGATGACCCTCATGCAGATGAGTTTCTCCCTTTTTGGGAGGTGCGTCAATCGCAGCCATTCGCCTCCTCGCGCAGAAGCTTGTTCAGCAAGGGCTGGGCGCGGTGTCGGCAGTTCCTGGATTGATGAAGGAGAGTCGACCGTGCTCGCAGCCGCGAGCCGAGAACTAGGTTTGGGCCATGAGATGTTCAGGTCGTGATCCCGACACTGATCGGCTTGCCAGTCGGCTTATCGGGATATCGCACCGTGCCCGTCGTGAATCGACCCGACACTTTTCTTCGCAAAACCTTATCTAAAGCTAAGGGCTTGTGGCGTGTCCACGTGCCTAGCCAACCAGACTCGAGCACATGATGAAACTGCTACCAAACACTTCGTGAGCTTCACCCGCGCGCACTCCCCTCACCATCTCGCGGCCTACGCACCGACCGACGTCACGTCGGGCTGGAGCTTGGCTCGTTGGGCTTTTTCGCCACTCACTCCCACTCGATCATCAACAAGCCTTCTAAGCGGTTGATTCACAAGGAACTGGCCACCGACCCCGAACTTTTTACCGTCACGATGCTGCGCCAGCGGCGCAGCACAGAGATCACCTCATCGTGAGCGCGTCGGGCGCCTGCATGTCAACTTCCGACAGCAATGTCGATTTCCAGACCCACCCCAGAAAGCAGGCGTTCGTCGATAGCCGCATTCAGCGATGAGCAGTCGACAGGCCAAGGGACAAGCACTCGCTCAAGGTGAAACTCAGCGGTGCGCGGCACCTGAGCGCGTGCGTTGGGACGGCAAGTTAGACCTGGTCGCCTCAAGACGCTCAGCAAGCCACACCTTGATGACAGATTGCCTCGTAACCCCCAGCTTGCTGGCTTCACGATCCAGTGAGTCAATCATCCAGGTTGGGAAGTCGACATTCACGCGCCTTTGCTCCTGCAGCACGCGCTTGGCTTTGGACAAGTCCAACGAAGCCGTGATGTCTACGCCGTCGTCAAACTGTTGCTCGAACTTTTTAGCTTTCATAAAGTGCCACCTCTTCTGTGCGTGCGCGACGCACGGATATCAATCGGACACTGGACCCACGGTAGGTAATGACCGCCGACCAATGCTTCCCCTCAATTTGACCGACCACCAAAAACCGCGGCTCATCTTCAGTCTTGGCTGGAATCTCGAGAAGCATCGGGTCATTCCAAAGGCCTTGGGCCTCAACGAAATCGATGCCATGTTTCGCGCGGTTGGAATCGCTCTTTTCGGCGTCGAATTCGAAAGACGGCATGGTATGAAAAATATACCTTAATTGGCATCACTACGGCAGTCTATTCACGTTTTTAACGAACCAAGTGGGGTCGAGGGACGTCGCCAACTGCGCTCCCTGTCTCGCGATGCGAGCCGGCTTCAGCGCGCGAACCGCTTGCGGGAGTTCATCGCCGCCGTCGAGCATCGAGCACGCCACGTGCCATGAGCTCACGCCCGAGAAGCAGCAGTGGCTCGAGTGGGCCAAGGCCAAGGCGAACTGGCTCGATCCGCTCGTGCGACGCAGCGATCCGATCTTGGATGCACCGGAGCCGGAAGCTCCGAGCTACTGGCGATTTTGAATCCAGCACGCCAGACGACGTGCTGACATTCGAGCGCATTGCCGTCCCAGAAATCGAACGCAGGACTGCGCCACACGCAGATATTCGGGTCGACCTGGGGGCTGGGCCTGCATGCGATCCGACACTTTTGAGCGGAAATCCATATCCCAAGAGACAGCCTGGAATGGCAGCCGACTCTCCCGATCGATCTCGATAGATACCGATAGTCCTCGAAAGACCCTTATTCCCACTCAATAGTCGCCGGCGGCTTGCTCGACACGTCGTAGGCAACTCGGTTGATGCCGCGCACCTCGTTGATGATGCGGCTCGACACCTTCTTGAGCAGGCTGTAGGGCAGTTCAGCCCAGTCGGCGGTCATGAAGTCGCTGGTTTGCACGGCGCGCAGCGCCACCACGTATTCGTAGGTGCGGCCGTCGCCCATGACGCCCACGCTCTTGACGGGCAGGAACACGGCGAAGGCCTGGCTGGTGAGCTCGTACCAAGTCTTGCCGGTGGCTTCGTCGCGGGTGTTGCGCAGTTCTTCGATGAAGATGGCGTCGGCGCGGCGCAGCAAGTCGGCGTAGTCTTTTTTCACCTCGCCGAGGATGCGCACGCCCAGGCCGGGGCCAGGAAACGGGTGGCGGTAGACCATGTCGGGCGGCAGGCCGAGCTCGACGCCGAGTTCGCGCACCTCGTCCTTGAACAACTCGCGCAGCGGCTCGAGCAGCTTGAGCCCCAGCGTCTTGGGCAGGCCGCCCACGTTGTGGTGGCTCTTGATGGTGGTGGACTTCTTGCTGCCGCCGCTTTCGATCACGTCGGGGTAGATCGTGCCTTGAGCCAGCCACTTGGCCGACGCGAGTTTCTTGGCCTCGGCCTGAAACACCTCGACAAACTCGCGGCCGATGATCTTGCGCTTGGCTTCGGGATCAGTCACGCCTTCGAGGTGGCCGAGGAACTGCGCGCTGGCATCGACGTGCACGACACGGGCGTGCAGCCGGCCGGCGAACATCTCCATGACCATCGCGCCTTCGTTGAGCCGCAGCAGTCCGTGGTCGACGAACACGCACACGAGCTGATCGCCAATCGCGCGGTGGATCAGCGCGGCGGCCACACTCGAATCGACGCCGCCGCTCAGGCCCAGGATGACTTCATCGGTGCCCACCTGCTCACGTATGCGCGCCACGGCTTCGGAGATGTAGTCGCCCATCACCCAGTCGGCTTTGGCCTTGGCGATGCCCAGCACGAAGCGCTCGAGCAGCGCCCTGCCCTGCACGGTGTGCGTGACCTCGGGGTGGAACTGCACCGCGTAGTAGCCGCGCGACTCGTCGGCGATGCCGGCGATCGGGCAGCTTGGCGTGCTGGCCATCAGCTTGAAGCCGGGCGGCATCTGCGTGACCTTGTCGCCGTGGCTCATCCAGACCTTGAGCATGCCGTGGCCTTCGGGCGTGCTGAAGTCTTCGATGCCATCGAGCAGTTTCGTGTGGCCGTGCGCGCGGACCTCGGCGTAACCGAACTCGCGGTGCGCGCTGGCTTCGACCTGGCCGCCTTGCTGCACCACCATGGCGAACATGCCGTAGCAAATGCCCAGCACCGGCACGCCCAGATCCCACACCGCCTGCGGCGCGCGCAGATCATGGTCTTCGTAGGTGCTGGCGTGGCTGCCGCTAAGGATGATGGCCTTGGGCGCGAACTGGCGGATGAACTCGCCGCTGACGTCGCTGGGGTGGATCTCGCAAAACACATGTGCCTCGCGCACGCGCCGCGCGATCAGCTGCGTGACCTGGGAGCCGAAATCGAGAATGAGGATCTTGTCGTGCATCGCAGGCTCTGGGTGATCGGATGAATGAATCGACGCCAACGCGGCGTCAAGCGGCGGTGGATCCCGCCTCGCGCAGAAACTGGCTGCGACGCTCTCGACGGAAATGGCGCACCGCCACCGTCATGGCCGCCAACTGCACCGCTGCGCAAAAGTAGAACGGCGTGCCCACGCGCCAGTCGGTGGGTGGCAGATGCGACACCAGGCCCATCAGCGGCGCTCCCAGCACCGGCCCGACCACCGCCATCAGGCTGGTGAGCGACGCCACCGCGCCCATGGTCTGGCCCTGTGAAGTCGAATCGGCGGCATTCGACACGATGCTTTGCATCGCCGCGCTGACGGTGAACCCCAGCAAATTGAGCGCAATCACCACGTACATCACCCAGCCGGCCGGCGCCCAGCCCCAAGCCAGATAACCCAGCATGCCTGAGACGAGCCCGATGACGGCCAGCTTCTTGGCGGCAAAGCGTTTGAGCAACCGCCCCAGCAGCACGCCCTGAACCAGCGCTGCGGCCAGCCCTACGGCAAACATCGACCAGCCGTTCTCGGTGGGGCCCCAGCCGAACTTGAAGGTGGTGTAAAGCACCCACACCGTGTACATCACGAACTGCGCGAGGTTGCTGAGCGCAATGACAAGCACCAGCGATCCGATGCCCTCGAGCTGCCCGAGCTTTTTCAGCGACGTGATGGGGTTGGCCGAGCCCCAGGTGACGGCTCGACGCCGCTCCACAGGCAGCGACTCAGGCAGCACAAAGTAGCCGTAGAGCAGGTTCAGCAGCGCCAGCACACCCGAGGCAAAAAACGGCAGGCGCAAATCGATGCCGCCGAGCAGCCCGCCCATCACCGGCCCGATGATGAAGCCCAGGCCAAACATGGCGCCCAGCATGCCGAAGCGCTTGGCGCGTTGCTCGGGCGTGCTGATGTCGGCCACGTAGGCGTTGGCCACCGCCGCATTGGCCTGCATCAGGCCACCCATCAAGCGCACGGCAACCAACACCCACAGCTGGGTGGCCAGCGCGGTGGCAAAGAAGTTGAGCGCCAAGCCGCAAAAACCGAGCAGCAAAACCGGGCGCCGACCATAGCGATCGGACATCGCCCCAAGGATCGGCGCTCCGAAGAAGTTGGCTGCGCTGTAGGCAAAGGCCACCACGCCGTACCAGAGCGCTTGCTCGGTGGGATCAACCGTGAAGCGGCCGACCAGCAGCGGCAGCACCGGCACGATCACGCCGATCGACATCATGTCGATCAGCACCGCGATCATGATGAAGCGCATCGCTGCAGGGCGACCGGTCGCAGGTGCTGCCGGGCCGGCTGCGGCGGGTGTGTCGGAAGGGTTGGAGTTCGGCATCTGTTTGTTGTGGGGCCATCACGGGATGACCCAAGTTTTTCTGCCGCTGACGCAGCCTCACTCCATGCGGTAGTTCGGCGCTTCCTTGGTGATCTGCACGTCGTGCACGTGGCTTTCGCGGATGCCGGCGCTGGTGATCTCGACGAACTCGGCTTCGTTGCGCATGGCCTCGATGGAGCCGCAGCCGCAATACCCCATCGACGCGCGGATGCCACCCGCCATCTGGAACACGATGTTCACCATCGAGCCCTTGTAGGGCACGCGGCCTTCAATGCCCTCGGGCACCAGCTTGTCGGCGTTGGGATTGCCGCCGGTGTTTTCCTGAAAGTAGCGGTCCGCACTGCCTTGCTGCATGGCCCCGATCGAGCCCATGCCGCGGTAGCTTTTGTAGCTGCGTCCCTGGAACAGCACGATCTCGCCGGGTGCTTCTTCGGTGCCCGCAAACACGCCGCCCATCATCACGCTGTGGGCGCCCGCGGCGATCGCCTTGGCCACGTCGCCCGAATAACGAATGCCGCCGTCGGCAATCAGCGGAACGCCGGTGCCGGCAAGCGCCAGGGCCACGTTGTCGATGGCGGTGATCTGCGGCACGCCCACACCGGCCACGATGCGGGTGGTGCAGATCGACCCCGGCCCGATGCCGACCTTGACGCCGTCGGCGCCCGCTTCGACCAGCGCCAGCGCCGCCGCCCCTGTGGCGATGTTGCCGCCGATCACGTCGATCTGCGGGAAGTTCTTCTTGACCCAGCGAACACGCTCGATCACGCCGGCGCTGTGGCCATGGGCTGTATCAACCACGATGGCATCAACGCCAGCGCGCACCAGCGCTTCGACGCGCTCTTCGGTGCCCTCGCCCACACCCACCGCCGCGCCCACGCGCAGCTTGCCTTGCGCATCGCGTGCCGCGTATGGAAAGCTGGTTTGCTTGGTGATGTCCTTGACCGTCATGAGGCCGCGCAACTCGCCGGCGTCGTTGATCACCAGCACGCGCTCGAGCTTGTGCTTGTGCATGAGCGCCTTGCCGTCTTCGAGCGTGGCGCGTTCGTTGACGGTCACGAGCCGCTCACGCGGGGTCATGATCTCGCGCACCGGGGCATCGAGCCGGGTCTCGAAACGCAGATCGCGGTTGGTCACGATGCCCACCACGCGCGCGCCTTCGAGCACCGGGAAGCCCGACACACCGTGCTGACGCGACAACTCCATCACCGCATGCACCGGCATGTCAGGGCTGACGGTGATGGGGTCGCGCAAGACACCCGACTCGTAGCGCTTGACGAGAGCCACCTCAGCAGCTTGTTGCTTGGCGGTCAGGTTCTTGTGGACGATGCCGATGCCGCCCTCTTGGGCGATGGCGATGGCCAGGCGGGCCTCGGTCACCGTGTCCATCGCAGCGGACACGAGCGGCAGATTCAACTCGATGTTGCGTGACAGGCGGGTTGCGAGACTGGTGTCGCGTGGCAACACCCGGGAGAAGGCTGGCACCAACAACACATCGTCGAAGGTGAGCGCTTTACCAAGTAGGCGCATGGATTTGGCTCCTGACGCAAAAAGAAATTATAGGGAGGCAAGTGCCCTCGATCGGGCTGCATCTGGGTCATTTAGAGCCTGCCAGACATGACCGAGGCTTACACTTTCCGCAGTTTCATGCGAGGGCTGTTGATCCATGCGTTTCGGATTCCCAAGATGGCTGGCCATGGTGTTGATCGCGGGGCTTTGCCTGCCAGCATCGGCGCAATGGAAGTGGCGCGACAGCACCGGCCGCACGCAGTACAGCGACTTGCCGCCCCCACCTGGCACGCCAGAGTCGAGCATTCTGGTGCGGCCTGCTTCGGCGCCCGTTCGTGCGTCGGCGGATGCACCGGCAGCTTCTGCGGCAGCCGCACCTGCTCTGCCCCCGGCCAAGACCGTCGAGCCTGAGCTCGAAAAGAAACTGCGCGAGGAAAAACAAGCCATGGCCGCCAAGGCCAAGCTTGAAGAGGAAAAGGTCGCCGCACAAAAAGCCGAGAGTTGCAGCCGCGCGCGCAATCAGTTGCTCGGTCTTGAAGAAGGCTACCGGATTGCTCGCGTGAACTCCAAGGGAGAGCGCGAAGTTCTTGACGACAAGGGCCGCGCCAGTGAAACCCAGCGGGTGAAGGCGATCATCAAGGCCGACTGCAAGTAGCCGATTCGGCCAGACGCGCCCTCAGCGTTTGGCCGTGCGCTGGCCACGATGTCGCAGCCGCCGAGCATCCTTTGGGTCGATCAACAACGCTCGGTACAACTCGACCCGATCGCCATCGCGCAGCACGTGATCGAGCGCTCGCAACTGCCCCCACACACCGACTCTGGGCGGATTTCCAAGATGGTTTTGCGCATCGATCGGCAAGCCGCTTAGCTTGATCGCATCGAGCACCGTCTGTCCAGCGGCCAGCACCAACGGGCTGCACGCGACCTGACCCACTGCCGGACTGAAAGCGACTTCCACGCGAATGCGCGCAGGCTCAGCGCTCGCCATAAACCTGAGCCGCGCGCTTGACAAAAGAGTCGACAAACGTATTGGCGATGCGATCGAACACCGGGCTGATCACGACTTCGAGCGCCCGGCTGGAAAAGGCGTAGCGCAACTCGAATTCGATCTTGCAGGCATTGGGCTCGGCGCCCAGCGGCTCGAAGCGCCAGACACCATCGAGAAGTGAAAACGGACCGTCGACCAGCTTCAAGCTGACCCGTCGATCGCTCTGGTGTTCATTGCGTGTGGTGAAAGCGTGGCGGATGCCTGAGAAGGCCAGGTGCAGTCGCGCCGTCATGGACGCATCGCTGTGTTCGAGCACCTCGGCGCGCTCGCACCATGGCAGGAACTTCGGGTAATCGGCAACACCGGTCACAAGCGAATACATCTCGTGCGGGGAGTACCACAACAGCACTGACTTATTGACCTGCTTCATACAATGCATCGATTGTATTGACGCGCCCCGAGCGAGAAATCCCCATGCCCATCGCCGAGAACCGACGCGCCCGGTTCGACTATCACATCGAAGAACGGTATGAGGCAGGGGTGATGCTGCAAGGCTGGGAGATCAAGGCCATCCGCGCGGGTCAGGTGCAACTGACCGATGGCTATGTGGTGATCCGCGATGGCGAGCTTTATCTCATTGGCTGCCGCATCAACGCGCTGCGCAGTGCCTCATCCCACATCAGCCCGGAAGCCGACCGCACCAAGAAGCTGTTGCTGAACAAGGAAGAGATCAAGCGACTGGTGGGCAAGGTGGAGCAAAAGGGCTTCACGCTGGTGCCGCTTGACCTTCACTTCAAGGGCGGGCTCGTCAAGGCCGAGATCGCACTGGCCAAGGGCAAGGCCGAACACGACAAACGAAACACCGAAAAAGAACGCGACTGGGATAGAGAGAAGGGCCGGTTGATGAGACACAAAGTCTCATCGAAGGCCTAGCCTCCAGCCCGCGTTTCGGCAGCGGGTGATCCACCGCATCACCGGGGCCTCGGCCAGATGGTGGAACAGCGCGCCCACGGCCACGCTGCCGGTCCAGGCCAGCAACACACCCAAGGCTTGAGGCCAAGGCTCGGGTGGCACGAACTCGGTGAACAACGCGTTGACCACCAGGCACACCGGGAAGTGCAGCAAAAAGACTGCGTAACTGATTTGGCCCAGGTAATGCAGCGCACCCAGCAGTCGGCGGCGACCTGGGGTAACAGCAGCCTCAGCTTCAGGGCTGCGCGTGCATTGCCACGCCCACAGCACGGCGGCGAGTGCCGCTGCCAACGCGAGCCTCACCCGCCACTCCAGCCACAGACCCAGCAGCACGCTGGCCATCGCCGCACCGAAGGCATAACGAGCGGTGCGACAAACCCTAGCCCAGGCTGCCAAGGCTCCAAGACCATAGGCGGCAAAGAAGTACGGCGCACTGATGTCCCAGTGGCTGTCGCGGTTGACGTGCAAGGCAGACCAGGCCACCGCGCACACGATGCCCATCACAAGCGCCGCGCGAGCCGCGTCCGCGTCCTTGGTGAAGGCGGCCACCATCGCCATCCACACGATCAAGGCGGCGTACAGCTGCAGATCGATCGACACGTACCAGATGCCCGCCGACAGCGCTTCTTGCCCGACCAGATCCTGCGCGAGCAGCACATGGGCCAGCAACTGCGTCAATGTGGGCTCCCGTGGAACCGACGGATGGCTCATCCATTGCCTGGCCAGCGCAGCCGCGGCGATGGCCACCAGCAAGGCCAGCAAAAGCGGCAGCGCCAAGCGCAGGTAACGCTCGAAAATTCTGGAGCCGACCCGCGCCGGACCGTGCAGATGGCCCTGCGGCGCCAGGCTGAGCGCGCTCAGGTAACCGCCCAGCACCAGAAAAATCTGCACGACCACGCGCGCCTGATCGGCGAGCCAATCCATCACGTGGGGCATGAGAGGCGCGGCGTAATCAGCCATCGGCCCATAGAAGGCGAGATGGTGGAGCACGATGAGTTGCGAGCCGATGACCTTGAGAAGGTCGATCAGGGGAAGCCGTTGCGAGTCGCGCCCGCTCATGCCAAGGCCTCAAGGGCCTGTGTGAGGTCGGCAATCAGGTCTTCAACGCGCTCGAGCCCCACCGAAAACCGCACCAGCACGCCGGGCCATGAGGGTTGGGCGCGCATGGATGAAAGCTCGTAAGGCACCACCAGACTCACCGGACCCGCCCATGAAAAACCGATCTTGAAAAGCCTGAGCGCGTCGATGAAGGCGTGCACCTTGGCCGTGGGGTAGCGCTCATGGAACACCACCGAAAACAAGCCCGCCGAGGCGGTGCACACTCGCGCCCAGTCGGCGTGCCCGGGCGAGTCGGCCAGCGCCGGATGCAGCACCGCGGCGGCCTCAGGTCGCTCGCGCCACCAAGCGGCCAGACGGCGCGAGGCTTGATCCTGCGCGTGATAACGCAGCGCCAGCGTGGGCAGCGAGCGCAACAGCAACTCGACATCGTTGGCGGCAACGCCACAGCCCATGCGCATGTGCGTGGCCTTGAGCCGCAGGTGTAAGGCTTCATCGCGGGTGGTGACCGAGCCCATCAACACGTCGGCACCGCCGGACGGGTACTTGGTGAGCGCATGCACCGAGATGTCCACGCCCAGGCCGTCTTCGAGCGCAAAGGCATTGAAGGCGATGCCCGCACCCCAGGTGTTGTCGAGTGCCGTCAACGCGCCATGGGCACGCACCACGCGTATTGATTCGCACAAGTCTGGAAACTCCATCGTCACCGAGCCGGCAGCCTCCAGCCACACCAGTTTGGTGGCCGGCGTGAGCGCAGCGGCGAGCGAGGCCACATCCATGGCGTCGTAGAACCGGTGGCGTATGCCCCAGCGAGACAGCTCGCATCGGGCCAGGTCCTTGCCGGGGCCGTAGGCGTTGTCGGGGATCAGCACCTCGTCACCTGCGCCGAGCAAGGCCAGATCGACCAGCGTGATCGCCGCCAACCCGCTGGGCATCAACAGCGTTTGCAAGCCCCCTTCAAGGGTCGCGATGCGTTCTTCAAGGATGTAGGTGGTGGGCGTGCCCAGCAGTCCGTAGCTGTAGCCCGACTTGTCTTTCCAGCCGCGCGCCAGCAATGCCTGGGTGCTGGCAAAGATGACCGTGGAGGCCTTGTGGATTGGCGGCTGCACCGCATCGAACGGCGCAGGCGGCACATAACGATGGTGAATGAGCGCCGTCTCGACGGACAGCGCTGCGTCGTCGCCGCCAGACATGTCAGATCGGCTGTGCCACGAGATCATGGCCTTGCGTGCCCACGATGCGCGCACGGGTGAACTCGCCCACCTTCAAGGTCTTCGAGGCCTTCTCGGGCGGCAGCAGCTTCACCACGCCATCGATCTCGGGCGCGTCGGCATAACTGCGACCGGTGCCGCCACGACGACCGAGCGCTGGAGCTGAATCGATCAACACCTGCATGGTGGCTCCAACGCGCCGCGCCAGCTTGGCGGTTGACAGCGCTTCGGCCACTTGCATGAATCGCGCACGGCGCTCTTCGCGCACGGCCGTCGGCAAAGCACCGGGCAACTCATTGGCCACCGCGCCTTGAACAGGCGAATAGGCAAAGCAACCCGCGCGATCGATCTCGGCAGCGCGCATGAAGTCGAGCAGGTGCTCGAACTCGGCCTCGGTCTCGCCCGGAAACCCGGCGATGAAGGTGCTGCGGATGACGATCTCGGGGCAGACCTCTCGCCAGCGCTGGATGCGCTCGAGGTTGCGCTCGCCGCTGGCCGGACGCTTCATGCGCTTGAGCACATCGGGATGCGAGTGCTGCAACGGCACGTCAAGGTAAGGCAGCACCAGACCCTCGGCCATCAGCGGCAGCACCTCGTCGACGTGCGGGTACGGGTAGACGTAGTGCAAGCGCACCCAGGCGCCGTGAACGGCGGCGATTTCACCCAGCTTGGCGCACAGATCCAGCATGCGCGTCTTGACCGGCTTGCCGTCGAAGAACCCGGTGCGGTACTTGACATCGACACCGTAGGCGCTGGTGTCCTGGCTGATGACAAGCAACTCCTTCACGCCGGATTCAAACAGCCGCTGCGCCTCGCCGAGCACATCACCGATGGGTCGCGACACCAGATCGCCGCGCATGCTCGGGATGATGCAAAACGTGCAGCGGTGGTTGCAGCCCTCGCTGATCTTGAGGTACGCGTAGTGGCGCGGCGTGAGCTTGACGCCGATGCCTGCGGCGGGTGCTGGCACCAAATCAACGAAGGGGTCGTGGGGTTTGGGTACGTGCAGATGCACCGCGTCCATCACCTCTTGGGTGGCATGCGGGCCGGTCACTGCAAGCACGCTCGGGTGCATCAGGCGCACCAGGTTGCCGCCACCTTCGCCGGCGCGGGCGCCCAGGCATCCGGTGACGATCACCTTGCCGTTGGCAGCCAGCGCCTCGCCGATGGTGTCGAGGCTTTCCTTCACCGCGTCGTCGATGAAGCCGCAGGTATTGACGATCACCAGATCGGCGCCGGCGTAGGTCTTGGAGGTGTCGTAACCCTCAGCACGCAGTTGCGTGAGGATGAGTTCGGAGTCGGTCAACGCCTTGGGGCAGCCGAGCGAAACGAACCCGATCTTCGGCGTGCCTGAGGGAGCGGTGTCAGCAACCGCGGTGGAGGCATCGATGGTCATCGTTCGATTTTCGCCCAATCCCCCGAGGGGCTGAGACAAGCGCGTGTTTCAGCGCTTGGGCGGCATGAAACCGGGCATGCCGGGAAAAAGCGTTTCGGCCTGCTTGGACATCTGATCTTGCATCTGGGCGAACATGGACTTGGACTGCTCGAGGTAGTTGCTCATCAAGCCCTGGACCGCCGGAGCCTGTCCGTTGAGAAACTGTCCCCAGACCTCGGGCGTGGGAACCGCCGTGTCGTACAGACCGAGCGAGGGCTCGGCCAAACGCTCCTGAATGTCGGTGAAGGTCTGCAGGTTTTTCTCAAGGTACGAGCCCATCATGCCCTGCATGGTGTGGCCGTAGAAGCGGATGATCTGCGCGAGCATCTGGCTCGAGAACATTGGCACGCCGCCGGTTTCTTCTTCAAGAATGATTTGCAGCAATATGCTGCGGGTCAGGTCTTCAGACGTCTTGGCATCACGCACCAAGAAAGCCTCGCCCGACATCACCATTTTCTTGACGTCTGCCAGCGTGATGTAACTGCTGGCCGTGGTGTCGTAGAGCCGACGATTGGGGTACTTCTTCAGAACCCTGACGTCAGCGCCATGGGCATCGGTGCCCTCAGTCTGCGCGGGCTGCGGCACATGCGGCGGGCTCGGTGACTTCGCATCTGCGGTCGTTCGACGGGTGGATGGCATCAAAAGTCCTGAGTGGAGCCTGCGCAGCGTTGCAAGTGATTCTAGAAGCCGGGGCATCGGACCCCAACCGGGGCAACGCGACAAGCAACTGCGCGACCACAGACCAGCGCATCGCCGAGCCGGAATGACCGAACACGCCGATTGGGGCAGAATTTGTCATCCGATGCAGTTGTCGGACGTTAGAGAAGAACCCAACAACGGAGATTCCCTCATGAGCAACACCAATCGTCGTACCTTCATGATGCAAGTGGCTGTCGGCGGTAGCGCCCTGGTCGCAGCATCGCAGGTCATGGCAGCCGACATGGTCGCAGAGAGCGACGCGACTGCTGTTTCCCTGGGCTACAAGGCTGACTCCACCAAGGTCGACGCCAAGAAGTACCCCGCCCACAAGCCCGCGCAGATGTGCAGCAACTGCGCCCTGTACCAAGGCAAGCCTTCCGATGCAGCAGGCGGTTGCCCGTTGTTTGCAGGCAAGCAGGTTTCGAGCAAGGGCTGGTGCAGCGCCTACGCACCCAAGGCCGCCTGATCTCAGGACCAGCCTGGCAGGACGCCTTCGGGGCTTCCTGATGAAAAAGCCGGATCGTTCACACGTCCCGGCTTTTTTGTTGGCGGCTCACCTCAGCGCTGCCAACGACGCCAGACGTCGCTCCAGTGTGCCAACCCAGAGGCCAGCAGCCACATCGATACCCAACCCCACCACAAGCCCTTCACAGCGCTCAGCAAGGCCAGCATCAGGCACAGGCCTGAGACCCAGTTGGCGATGAACTCGCCGCCAGGCACGCCCTTGCCGGTTCTTGCGCGATAGATCCACAAGCCCAGACCTTCGAGCAGCGTGACCGAGATCACCAGTGTGATCAGGCGCTCTGGAATCAGCCACTCGCCCCAAGACATCAGGCGCGCGCGAAGCCCATCAGGTGCGCCATGTCCTTGATGAAGATGCGCACGTGGGCCATCGGCTTCTTGCGTGCGAGTTCCTTGTTCATGTACGACTCGAAGGTCAGTTGCTGCACGTCTTTGTCCTCGCAGATCTTGACGAAGCTCTCGCGACGCTTGTCATTCGAGTACCAGAACCACTGCATGATGCCGAGCACGCGGAACACCGTTCCGTGAGCCTTCATGAAGCGCTTGCGAGCCAGCGCCAGCGACTTCACATTGCCGGTACGCAAGAGCGCATCGACCGACTCGGCGGCCAACCGGCCCCCATACATCGCGTAATAAATGCCTTCGCCAGACGCTGGTGCCACGACACCCGCCGCATCGCCAGCCAGCACCACATCGCGGCCGTTGTCCCAGCAACGCAATGGCTTCATCGGCAAGGGAGCGCCCTCGCGGCGCAGCGTTTCGGTGTTGCCCAGACCCGCGGCCGAACGCAGATCGCCCACCGCGCCACGCAATGAGAAGCCCTTGTCAGCGCTGCCGGTACCGATGCTCAGCGTGTCACCGTGAGGAAAGACCCAACCATAGAAGTCTGGCGATACGCTGCCGCGGTAGAACACGTCGCAGCGCGAGCCGTCGTAATCGGCAGGCTTGACTTCAGGGGCTCGCACGATCTCGTGATACGCGAAGACGTACTCGGTGTCCTTGGCGCCCGGCACGGACTGACTGGCCACCTTGGACTTGGCACCGTCGGCGCCGATGATGGTTCGCGCACGCACGCTCACCAACTGCCCCTCACCGGTGCTGACCTCGTTGGCACCACGACGGTCGCGTCCGGTGCGGTCAAGGTAATGCACAACGCTCACGCCGTCGTCATCGCGCGTGAGTTTTTCGAAGGTGCCTGAACGACGAACCGCGCCCGCCGAGGCCGCACGCTCGCGCAGCCACTCATCGAAGACATCGCGGTCGACCATGCCGACAAACCCGTCTTCGATCGGAATGTCGACGCGCTTGTCCTTGGGCGAAATCATGCGCGCCGAACGCGCCTTGGCCACCAGCAGTTCGTCAGGGATCTCGAAGTCCTTGATCAGCCGCGGCGGGATCGCACCGCCGCACGGCTTGATGCGACCGGCACGGTCGAGCAGCATCACAGAGCGGCCTTGCCGCGCCAGATCGTGTGCGGCAGTTGCTCCGGCGGGGCCACCGCCCACGATCACCACATCAAAAGTCTCATTGGAATTCATGGCATTCACCTTGATTTCATGGCGACGCTTCGGTCACCGGCTTGGGGGGGTTTCACGGCAATTCACTGAACAGACAGAACCGGCACACCGCTGCCGTGCGGTGGCTCGGAATCAACAAGTGGTTTCTGAGACGGGCTTGGCAGCGCAATGCTGCGAAAAGCCAGCCAGGCGGCCAGCACGAACAGCGCGGCCTCGAATGCGAATACGGCGGAGTAAGCCGGCCCGGTGACGCCGATCAGCCAGTGGGACAGGTCGCTGGCGCCAGTGCCGATGACGCCGCCCAGACCGAACGCCACCGCCTGCGCAGCACCCCACAGACCCATGCGCACGCCCTCGCGTGCTTGTTGACCTTGGCCGGCCAGACTCATCATCGAGCCGATCGCAGCGATCGAAAACGCGCCGTTGGCAGCGCCCATCACAAACACGGTGGCAGCCAGCGGCCAAGCGCCGCCCACCAAACCAGCGACCACCAGCCCCAGCAAAGCCACGGCAGAGGCCAGACAACCACCCACGGCCCAGGTGCGCAGGGAACCCAGCCGCTCGGCCCCATAGCCAATGCCCAGCCTTGCGAGCAAGCGCCCGAGCAGGCCACTGCCGGCAACCGCCACCAGCACCATGCCCAGGAGCACGCCACCGTGCTGCACGCCGGACAACTGAGTCGATTGACCCGGCGTGTAGCCGAACACCGAGCCGGCAAAGGGCTCGAGGATCAGGTCCTGCGAGCTGTAAGCCAGCATGGAGACAAACACGAAGATGGTGAACCGGCGCGCGGCGTCGTCTCGCCACACCTGAGAAAGCGCCGTCGCGAACGGCACGTGCGCGGTTTTCGGCTGCGCTGCACAGTCAGGCAGTTTTTGCTCATCTGCGCGACGCTCCAGCCCCCACAGCGCGATCAGCGTCAACGTGAACGCCAACGCTGACACGCCGCCACTGACCATCAGCAGCCGCTCGGGCGTGTAGGGATCGAGCAATTTGCCAGCCACCCCAGCGGTGATGGCAAAGCCCACGATCATCATCATCCAGACGATGGTGGCAGCTGCGGCGCGGCAGTTTTCTACCACCCGTTTGGCCAGCAGCACCAGCAGCGACGTGCCGCAGGCGCTCACACCCAATCCGATCATCGAAAAACCCACCACCGCGAGCGCCATGCCGGCAGCCGGCTGAGTCGCCATCCACACAGTGGCTGCTGCGGAAGTCACCCCACCGATGGCCAACGTGGCCATGCCGCCGATCATCCAGGGCGTGCGGCGGCCGCCCACGTCAGAGCCGTGTCCCATGCGGGGCCGCACCACCTGAATCAGGTAATGCAAGGCCACCAGCACGCCCGGCAGCAGCGCGGGCAAGGCCAGCTCGACCACCATCACACGGTTGAGGGTGGACGTGGTTATCACCACTACCGCGCCGAGACAGGCTTGAACCAGCCCCAGCCGCGCGATGCTGAACCAGCCGAAATTGCCGTTGGCCGTCGCAGCACTCATGGAGCACTCACCAAAGAACGCAAGGCGAAAGCGCTGACCATCATGCCGGAGACAAACAGCGGCACACCAAAGCCACTGTAGAAAAGCGCCTGCTTGACGGGGTCCTTCAGTAAGCGCGCCATCAGCACGGCCTGGCCCATCATCAGGCAACCCACCGCGATGGCCTGGCCGTTGGCGCCCCACTCCAGCAGCAAAAACAACACCACCGCCTGGGGAATCATCATCACGAGGCAGGCGACCTGCGCGGCGCGCTGAACACCGAGCTGCACGGGCAACGAGCGCACGCCCATCACCCGGTCACCCTCGACCGCCTTGAAGTCGTTCAGCGTCATGATTCCGTGGGCGCCTGCGCTGTACAAGCCGGCCAGCAAAAGCGATCGAGCGTCGGGCATCGCACCGCCCGCCATCACCGCCGCGCCGGTCACCCAAGCCAGGCCCTCATAACAAAGACCACACGCTGCGTTGCCCCACCAGCCGTTGAGCTTCAAACGCAGCGGCGGTGCGCTGTAGGCCCAGGCCAGCAAAAGACCGAGGGCGCCGGCCGCAAAGCCCCAAGTGCCGAGCGTGGCCGCCACGGCCAGCGACAAGCACGTCCAGATGATGGCGATGTACAGCCCCCACATGCCTGGCATGCGACCCGAGGGAATCGGTCGGTTGGGTTCGTTGATGGCATCCACATGGCGATCAAACCAGTCGTTGACCGCCTGACTGCTGGCGCACACCAAGGGGCCGGCCAGCAAGATGCCGACGATGATGGTGAACCAGTGACCTTCGAACGCGACGCCCGATGCGATCACGCCGCAGGAGAAGGCCCACATGGGCGGAAACCACGTGATGGGCTTGAGCAATTCAGCCACCACGCGCAGTTCAGGAACCGCACGTGACGAGGGCAATGCTTTGGTCGACATGCGGGTCATTCTGGGCTTGACACAAAATAGTGTCAATCTAAACTTACACTAAGATGGGTTATCGAAATCCCTCAGCAACCGCAACGCAGTAAGCGCGGAGACTCCAGACCAATGAAGCCAACATCCATCCTCGAACGCAACATGCTGGCCGCCGCCGACGGCGTCATTCGCACCGCAGCCGGACACAAACCCAGCGCGTTGATCATCGGCAGCGGCTTTGGCGGGCTGGCCGCGGGCGTGCGGCTGCAGGCCTTGGGCTATCAGGTGACGGTGCTCGAAAAGCTCGACGCCCCGGGTGGTCGTGCCTATGTGCACCGTCAGGACGGCTACACCTTCGACGCCGGCCCCACCATCATCACCGTGCCGTTCATGCTCGAAGAGCTTTGGGCCTTGTGCGGCAAGAAGATGTCTGATGACATCGAACTGCGCGCACTCGATCCTTTCTATCGCATCCAGTTCGACGACGGCAGTCACTTCGACTACAACAACGATCTGGTCGCCATGCGCGCTGAGGTCGCACGTTTTTGTCCTGCCGACCTCGCCGGCTTTGACGGCTTCATGGCCGAGTCGGACCGCTGCTACAAGCTCGGTTTCGAAGAATTGGCCACGGTGGCCTTCGACACCGTGGGCGATCTCATGGAAGCGTTGCCGTCGATGATGAAGATGCGCGCTTGGCGCAGCCTGTACTCCATGGCCGCCAAGCACTTGAGCAACGACAAGTTGCGCATCGTGATGAGCTTTCATCCGCTGCTGATCGGTGGCAATCCGTTTGCCGTGACCTGCGTCTACAGCCTGATCACCGCGCTGGAGCGCAAGTTCGGCGTGCACTGGGCGATGGGCGGCACCGGAGCACTGGTCAGGGGACTGGTCGGTCTGCTTGAAGGCAGCGGTGGGCGCCTGAGGCTCAATTCAGAGGTGCGTGAAATCAACTGCGTGAGCACGACATCGGGCAAGCCACGCGCCACCGGTGTCACCTTGGCCAGCGGCGAGCGCATCGATGCGGACATCGTCGTGTCCAACGCCGACACCGCGTGGACCTACCGCCATTTGATCTCGCCCGAGTACCGCAAACACTGGACCGACCGCAAGATCGACAAAGGCCGCTATTCAATGAGCCTGTTTGTCTGGTACTTCGGTACTGACTGCCAGTATCCCGACGTGCCTCACCACATGATGGTGCTCGGTCCGCGCTATCGCGAGTTGCTCGACGACATTTTCAAGCATCAAGTGCTGGCTGAAGACTTCAGCCTGTACCTGCATCGGCCGACGGCATCCGACCCCTCGATGGCGCCCCCCGGCTGCGACGCGTTCTACGTTCTGGCGCCTGTGCCTCATCTCGACAGCGGCACCGACTGGCGTGAGCAGGCCGAGCCCTACCGGCAGGCGATCGCCGATGCGCTCGATCGCAAGGTGATGCCCGGCTTTCAAAAGCACATCGCCACCTCGTTGATGATGACGCCGCAGGATTTCCACGACCGCTTGCTGTCCTACAAGGGCGCGGCTTTCGGGCTGGAGCCGGTGCTGCTGCAAAGCGCCTGGTTCAGGCCGCACAACCGCAGCGAGGACATCGACGGGCTGTTCATGGTCGGCGCCAGCACCCACCCGGGCGCGGGTGTGCCAGGCGTGCTGGGCTCGGCCAAGGCGCTTGAATCGGTGGTGCCCCAAGTCTCATCCTTCGCAACGAACACGGCTCGTCGCTCCTGAGCCGCTCACACCATCGGAACTCGCATGAACTCAGCTCACGCCTCCGCCTTGGCCGACACGCAAGTGGCGGATGCAACCCCCGACCGCAGCGCCGAGAACAGCCTCCAAGCGCGTCAGCAAATGGACCTGCAGGACTGTGAAGACCTGATGCGAACCGGCTCCAAGAGCTTCTTCGCCGCGTCGATGGTGCTGCCCGGTCGGGTGCGCGCGCCTGCCACCGCGCTGTACGCGTTTTGCCGACTGGCCGATGACACCATCGACCTTGACGCCCACCTGTTTGGCGGCCCCTTCGGTGCGTTGCAGCACCTGCAAAACCGGCTTCAGCGCATCTATGAAGGACGCCCTTCCCAAGTACCGGCCGACCGCGCGCTGGCCGGCGTGGTTGCTCGCTTCGGCATCCCAAAGTCGCTGCTCGATGCGCTGCTGGAGGGCTTCGAATGGGACCTGCAGCAGCGTCGCTACGACACCATTGAAGAGTTGCACGCCTATGGCGCGCGCGTGGCGGGCACGGTGGGCTCGATGATGGCCATCATCATGGGCACGCGCGATGAGCAAGCACAAGCGCGCGCCTGTGAACTGGGCGTGGCCATGCAGTTGACCAACATCGCACGCGATGTGGGCGAAGACGCGCTGGCCGGACGGCTTTACCTGCCGCGCAACTGGATGCGCGAGGCGGGCATCGATCCGGACACATGGTTGCAAAACCCCTGCTTCAGCCCAGAACTCGCCAGCGTCATCAAGCGCTTGCTGACTGCTGCCGATGAGTTGTACGAACGTGCCGCGCTGGGCATCGCCGCGCTGCCGCGCGACTGCCGACCAGCGATCCAGTCCGCACGGCTCGTGTACTCGGAAATTGGTCGCGAAATCGAACGCGCGGGCTGCGACTCGGTGGGTCGGCGCGCCTATGTGTCCACGCAGCGCAAGCTGACCCTCATGGCAGTGTCGCTGGGCGCGGTGGTGGTTTCGCCGGCTCGCCGACCAAGCGGTGAAGCACCACTCACGCCGCTGGCTGCCATTCAGTTTCTGGTCGATGCGGCATCAGCCGAAGACACCGCGACTGGCCACAGTGCACGAACCATCAGCACAGCCGTTGCAAGCCGGCAGGTACAGCCTGTCAAAGCCAAGCGCTTCGATGAACGTGCCGGCTGGGCCATTGGCCTGTTCGAGAAGATCGAGGAACGCAACCGCGCCAGCAATTCATTTGTCGGCGCGGGTGTTCAGCAGCCCTCGGCCTACACCGGCTGGAGGCGGTAAATCCGGCCTGTGGCGACAGCGCCAGGGCGCGGTCGCATCACTTCACCCGAGGCATGCGCCACGGCAGCATCAACTGCGTTGCGATGGACACCAGCCGCGGCACGTTGAGGGTCTCGTGCACCGATACCACCGACTCGCCCAGCAGCGATGAGGCCACCACCGAGCGCACATAAAACGGCGTGTCCTCAAGCGTTTGCGTGACCTTGGCCGGCTGCCGCTCGTCGGTGCGCATGGTGCGACCGATGCGCCATGCGGTGGTCGGCAGCGGCTGCCGCTCGGGCGGGCTGAAGTGCTCGAACTCGCCCGACGGCTTGAAGCGCACAGCAATCACGCGGTCGTCACCGCGCTTTTGTCTCACGTCGTAGATCACGCCAGTGCTGCCGTCCTTGAGCGGCGCGCGAGACCAGTCCCATTCGACGAAGGGCGTGTCAATCGGCTCATCGCCTTCGTTGCTGTCCAGATAGGCGTGCCCCGACCATTTCACGCCCGGCGAGGCAAAGTCGACCTCGACCCGGGCACAAGGTGCAATGGGACCCCAACGGTGCCGACCGCCATCGTCGAGCGATGCATTGAAACGGCACAGCCCCTGCGGGTGCACGCGAATGCGCCCGCGCACGCGATGTGGAATTGGCACGCCCACCTCATCGAGGTCGATCGTCAGGCACTGGCCGTCCCAGGCCAGCTGGCTCGGCCCGATCACCAGCCTGTCGGCATCCCGGTGGACGCTGGCGCGACTGCGCTCGGTCATGGTCCAGCGCTTGCCTGCCTTGCCGTACAGCCCGACATTGATCGAGCAGTGGTTTTCGGCATCGACCGCGCCCTTGCGGCGCGCCCAGCGGTAGTAAGGCGAAAAAACGCTGCCGACAAAGGCAATGACGGTCAGCGCGTGCTGGCCGCAGTCGCTGATCGCGTCGATGTACCACCAGAGATATGCACCCGGCGCGACCGGCTGGTCGAATCGAGGTGCGCCACCAGCGTCTCTGCCGCCAGTCGCCCCGACATGGCCGCCATCGGCACTCCCGGCCCCGGGTGCACGCTGCCCCCCGCCAGATACAGCCCCGACACCTGGCTCGCCGAGGCTGGCCGACTGAAAGGCCCCATCCAGCCGTGGGACGCCTGCCCATAGAGCGCTCCCCCGGTGGCCGGGAACAGCCGATGAAAGTCGGCCGGCGTCGTGAGCACCGTGTTGTGCGCTTGTCGATCGATGCTCAGGCCGCAACGCTGCATCAAGGCGAAGTGTGTCCGCTCGCATGTATCAATCTCCGTGGGGGTCAGGGAAGTCAAGTCACCGGTGGCAGGTGCGTTCACGAGGCAAAGCAGGCGTTCGGGTCGCGACGCATCGGGCAGTGACGCGTTGTCATCGCGGTCCTGGGCACAGACATAAACCGTGCCCTCGCGGGGCAAGCGCTGCCGCTCGAAGATGTCCTTGAACTCGCTCGCGTAATCGGAATTGAAGAACACGTTGTGCCGCACCAGCGGAAAGCCCGAGGTGGCCGCATGCATCGACCAGGTCATGGCCGACAGGGAGCGTCCCGACGCAGCCACCGCAGGCACGGCCTGGCGACATAGCTGACCCAGCAGGCCTTGCGCCAGAGCCGCGGCGTCGCCATTGAAGATCACCGAGTCGGCCTCAATGACTTCACCGCCCGCCAGACGCACGCCGCAGGCACGGCCGCCGCGAACGAGCACCTCATCGCACCCCTGACCGAAGCGCAACTGCACGCCGCGCTGAGCGGCCACGCGGGCCAATGCCTGCGCCACCGCAAGCATGCCGCCCTCCACCGCCCACACACCGTCCATCTCGACTTGCGCCACCAGCACCAGCGTGGCCGGTGCCGCGAAGGGCGAAGATCCGCAGTAGGTCGCATAGCGGCCGAACAGCTGCTGCAGACGAGGATCGCGGAAGTGTTTTGACAGCGTTTGCCACAGCGACGAAAACGGACCCAGCCCGCCGAGCACGCCCAGACCGCTCGCACCGAGGTCGCGCGCCATGCTGAGCAGGGTCGGCCGTTCGGATCGGATGTACGGGCCCTCGAGCGCGTCATAGACGCGCTTGGCCTGGGCGCAAAACTGCACGAAACGCCTGGCTTCTTGCGCTCCGGCGAACTCGCCGATGGCCTCGGTCGAGCGAGCCGCATCGGCGAAAAGATCCAGCCGAGCATCAGCGCCCCACGCGTGGCGCGCCAGCACGCCCAGTGGCTGCAGCCGCAGTTGCTGCTCCAAAGAGGTGCCAGCGGCTTCAAAGATCTGATCGAAAACCCACCGCATGGTAAACACGGTGGGCCCAGAATCAATGGCTGCGCCATCCACCATCACCTGACGCATCTTGCCGCCGGGGGTTTCCGCTCGCTCGACCAAGGTGACCTGCAAGCCGCGGCAAGCGAGCATCAGCGCGCTGACCAGTCCGGCCACGCCAGCACCGACCACCACCACACGGTGCGTGCGCGTAGCCTCAGCCATAAGAACGCCCCAGCCACACCCCCCGAGCACCATAGGGGGCAAAACGCACGAACATGGACTCGGAGAAATAGTTGTTCAGCTTGGCGAGCTTGATGGCTTCCAGGTGCGCACCGCTGCGCGCATAGGCATCCATGTGCGCGATGCTTTCCCACATCGTGAAGGTGGCCTGCCGCAGCAGCGGTGCCTCACCCACGCCCGCCGAAAACACGCAACCTTGGGCACTGTCGAGAGAGCGCTGAGTGAGCGGCGCCTGGCGCCAGAAATCGCGTGCCAGCGAAGGCCGGATCGAAGCGCGCGTGAGTGCCGCAATGGGCCCATGCTCTGGCGCGGCTGCGGTCACCGGCAAGGTGGCGCCAGACCAACTGCCCCGGCTGCTGAACGCGCGCAGCTTGACCGCGAAGAACTCGCGCGAATGGTCACGGTAACCGCGCATCAACGTGGAATCGTTGATGAAGCGATCGGCGCTGTCATCGCCGTCAAACACACCGAAAAATCCCTGGCGAGACACGCTCGGTCGCAGACCGAAACCCGACTCATGGCCCGCGCCGAGCACCTTGAAAAACCTCAGCCCTTGCACGCGCGGCAGCGTGTAGCGACCGAACAGGAAGCGGCTGTAGCCCCAGGCGCGGTGTGCTTCGGAAATGTCACACAGCACCATCGCTGCGACGGTGTCGTCCGATACCCTTGCGGCTGACTGCACCGCTGAAGCCAGCCTACTTTTCGCTCTCGGCGATGGGATCGCTCAGACCGTAGCGGCGCAGCTTGACGTACAGGCTTTGCCGCGACAGCCCCAGCATCTCGGCGGCCGCCGCGCGGTTGTCACGGGTGAGATCGAGCGCGGCTTCGATGCACAACTGCTCGATCAGATCGGTGGTCTCGCCCACGATGTCCTTCATGGGCACGCGGCCAACCAGCTCGGACAACTGACCCACCGATCGCGGAATTTCCTTCGTGGCTCGCGCATCGCCCGTCAAGCGACGGCTGACATCGCGCAGCGTGAAGCACAGGTAAGGTTGGGCGCCTTCGGTCACCATCGTGGCTGAAATCTCGACATCGCTGGACGAACCCTGTTCGCTGCGCAACGTCGTAGGAAACAAGCGCACCGAGCCGCGCTGGCGCAGCGTCGAGATCAGCACGTTCATCTCGATGCCGGTGCGGCCAAGCCACCGTCCGAGTGCCTCGCCGGTGGCCTGCTTGTCGGATGACACCTGCAGCAGTTCGACAAAGGCATCGTTGACCGTGATGATGTTGCCGTCAATATCGGTCACCACGATGCAGTCGGGCGACGCTTGCATCAACTTGGGCAAGACCGAGAACGGGACCAACTTGGCCTGGGTCGCCTTGCCTTGCGAAGCCACCTTTGCCAAGCGCAACACCAGCATGGAGCCGGCCTCTTTTCGCAGCAGGGAACCTGAAACTGTCAGCTGACCCTGCCCATTGAGCAGACGCACGCACAGATCATCGGCCTTGCCTGTGGAACGAAGCTCCGAAATCATGCCCTGCAGGGCTTCTTGGCTGCTCGCATCGAACCCAACCGGAAACGGCGAACTCACCAGTTTGCGCACCACCGGTTCGAACAAACCCAAGGCTGCAGGGTTGGCCTCTTGCACCTTCTGGCTGACGGCGTCGACGAGCAAGATGGCTTCAGACGAAACATGAAAGATGTGCCGGAAGCGCGACTGGGCATCGCGCAGCCTCCAGTGCTCGTTCAGCGAGGCCTGCTGAGCGTCGACCAGACTTTGCTGCAAGGCGACGATGGCGCGCAGGTCACGGCCGTAAACCAACGAGTGGCTGGTGCCGCGTTCGGCAGTGGCGCCGAGTTTGACGGCGCAATACGACAGCGGAAGGCTCGGGCCAGACCCTGATTCGTGATTGACCTGCCGCCAGCGAGGCGACTCAGAAGACTCTCCGTCCCTGAGCAGGGCTTCGATCTTCTTGTGACTGTCCTTGGCCACCGTCTGCACCCAAGGCTGGCCTATCCACCGCTCGTAGCCCAGGTTCTTGAGGCTTTCGCTTCCAAAGGCCATGTCCCGAATCACGCCTTGCGCATCAACGATCAATGCCACATCAGCCGCAGCAGCCACCAACTTGCCTGTCACTTCAGCGCTGAGATCGCTCAGGAAACGCGCCGAAGATGTGAAGGGGGTCATTGGAACCTTTGAATAAAAGTACTGCTGTCGATGAACATGAGGGGGGCAAACATCAGAGACTCATCCTGGCTGCGTCAATTGACACGCGCTGCGACGATTCCTGCCGCGACAAGGGGCGCCTGCTTAGCGTCGCTGCTGGTGGCATCTGCGCCCACCAGGCTCGCGTATTCAGGATTGAGTGTGAACAGCGGGCCACCGACCAGCACCCCGATGCTAGGGTTGCACGATGCGGCTCGCACGTCCTCGATGCAGCTCGCAAGCCAATCCAGCCTGGCTTCGCTGCCCACTGAAAAACCGATCACATCAAGCCACTGCTGGCGAGCCAGATCCACCGCCTCGTCATGAGCGCCACCGTGGCCGACCATCACATCCCAGCCGGCATGCAAGAAAAACTCGGCGACCATCGACAGGCCGAAGGTGTGTTGCTCTCCGGGTGCCGACACCAGCGCAATGCGGTGCGCGTTGGCAGGAAAGCCAGCTTCGCTGACGAACGCAGGGCTCAACTGGTAGAGGACTTTCTGCAAGCAGCCGACGCCCAGCGTGACGGCATTGAAGTCGCAAAGATCCTCTTCCCACATCACTCCAAGCTGGGTGGCTGCGGGGGCGAGCAACTCGAGGCAAACAGCCTCGATCGGCAAGCCCTGCTCAAGCCGCTCGTCCACGAACTGCATCGCGGCGCTTTCGTTCGTGCCGAGTGCCAGTTGCACGAAGGCGTCGACGTCCGCAGCTGTGGGTGATGCGCATCCAGCTGTGGCCGAAAGGCTTTCGCTGGCCAAGCGGTGCGCCTCGACCAGACGAGGTATGACTTCGGCTTCGAGCGTTTTCACGAGCTTGGCCATGCGCTCTTCGGCCGAGGCGCGTGAAGTGGCGCCCTGCATCCAAGTAGGTGATGTCGAGCTGAACGGCAAATCGTGCCTCTGGCTGAAGCACTCATCTGGGCCGGAAGGCTGATCTTCCTGGCTTGACTGCGAAGTTCCGTGCATGGGACGGGACATGGGCTGACTCCAAAGGAAACGCACGCGCTTACTGCTTTGCGAGAGTTGTTTCCGGGAGCCCACACCTGGCTGATACGGTCCGGTGTCGCTGCCGGCGGATTGACTCGCCACTGGACCCCAAGACGAGACGAGCGTCTCAAGATCCCCAAGTGGGGAAGGATGCACCACCCCTCCTGACGTGTCCACCCTGCGATTACCCGTGGCAGGGTTTTTATTTGACTCCCGCCGTGCCCCGTGCGGCGTGTTTCGTGTGACAGCTCTTCGCCCGGAGTTGTCATCACGCGGTGATTTGTCATCACGCAGTGATCTTTCAGCACGCTCGGCGTCAGGCTGCTGGCCCGAGTCAGCCCGGCCGTCACATGTTGTCGGCATGTCGGCATCAAGATGGAACTGCATTTCAAAACCTGTTCATCCAGGAAATGCGAGCGGACAAACCTTTAAAGCCCAGACCCGCGAGTTGACTGAAACGCCGCCACTCCACGGGCGACATCCTGATGTTTGAATGATCAATCCGCCGCGCCAAAGTGTCAATATAAATTTACGTCAATCTGGATTGACAACCGCATGTTGAGCGTCTAAATTCGTTCTCAGCAGGTTGCAACCCTTCGAGGAAGTAGATGTACGAGCGTGGTTCACAGGTCCCTATGAGGCCTCCTCTTTACACACCCGAAGAACGCATCCGTCGCGACAACTCGGTGTGGACGCTGATTCAGGGCATCCTGGCGCCAATCCAGTTTCTGGTGTTCCTCGTCAGCGTGTGCCTGGTGGTGCGCTACATCAATACAGGCGAAGGTCTGCAGGCCGCCACCATCTCGGTGGTGATCAAGACGCTGACGCTGTACACCATCATGATCACCGGTTGCATCTGGGAAAAGGTGGTCTTCGACTGCTACCTCTTCGCCCCGGCATTTTTCTGGGAAGACGTGTTCAGCATGCTGGTGCTGGCGCTGCACACGATCTACCTGTGGGCGGTGTACACGGACGCGCTGACGCCGCTCGAGCAGATGTATCTGGCGCTGGCCGCCTATGTGACCTACGCGATAAACGCGGGCCAGTTCATCTGGAAGTTGCGCATGGCGCGTCTGGACATGGCCCGCCGTGACGCCATGTCCGTGCAAGGAGAACTGGCCGTATGAGCCAGGTGATCCCGATCAACCAGGCTGCTGCGACAGGCTGCGGGGATGCCCCCGTGCTTCGCGAGCGTGGCCAGCGCGAGGTTTTTTGCGGCCTGACCGGCATCATCTGGTTGCACCGCAAGATCCAGGATGCGTTTTTTCTGGTGGTGGGTTCGCGCACCTGCGCCCACCTGATCCAGTCGGCTGCCGGCGTGATGATCTTTGCCGAGCCGCGCTTTGCCACCGCCATCATCGATGAGCGCGATCTCGCGGGCTTGGCCGACTGCAACGAAGAACTCGACCGCGTGGTCACACGCCTGCTGGAGCGTCGGCCCGAGATCAAGTTGCTGTTTCTGGTCGGCTCATGCCCGTCCGAGGTGATCAAGCTCGACCTGTCTCGCGCTGCCTCGAGGCTGTCAGGGCGTTTTTCGCCAGGCGTGCGGGTGCTCAACTATTCGGGCAGCGGCATCGAGACCACCTTCACCCAGGGCGAGGATGCCTGTCTCGCGTCGATGGTGCCCGACCTGCCACAAGCCCCTGCCACCGCACCTGCATCGCTGCTGGTGGTGGGCACGCTGGCCGACGTGGTGGAAGACCAGTTCATTCGCCTGTTCACCCAGTTCGGCTTTGGCAGCGCTCACCCTGCGGTGCGCTTTTTTCCGCCTCGCAGCGCGAACGATCTGGCCGAGATCGGACCTAACACCCGCTTCCTGCTGGCACAGCCCTTTCTGGCCGACACCGCGCGAGCGCTCGAGAGCCGCGGTGCCGAGCGACTCGGCGCGCCCTTCCCGCTGGGCGTTGAAGGCACCACCGCCTGGCTGCGCGCTGCGGCGGACGCATTCGGCGTGGATGCAGCGGCCTTTGACAAGGTCACCGCGGCCGGTCGTGAACGCGCCGCTACGGCACTGGCGCGGCACCGGGTTCAGCTGTCGGGCAAGAGCGTGTTTTTCTTCCCTGACTCGCAGCTCGAAATTCCGATTGCCCGCTTCCTGGCGCGCGAGATGAATATGCAATTGGTCGAGGTCGGTACGCCGTATCTGCACCGCCAGCACCTCAGCGAAGAACTCGACCTCCTGCCAGCCGGCACGATGCTGTCCGAAGGCCAGCACGTGGAAAACCAGCTTGACCGATGCCGTGAGGCACGGCCCGACATCGTGGTGTGCGGCCTTGGCTTGGCCAACCCGCTCGAAGCTGAGGGCATGACCACCAAGTGGGCCATCGAACTCGTGTTCACGCCCATCCAAGGCTATGACCAGGCCGCCGATCTCGCAGAGCTGTTTGCGCGCCCCTTGGTGCGCCGCATGAAGCTCGTGGCCTGAGTCGGCACCGAAAGCACAAGACCATGCAGCTGACCCTCTGGACATACGAAGGACCGCCACACGTCGGGGCGATGCGCATCGCCACCGCCATGGAAGGCGTGCACTATGTCTTGCACGCACCGCAAGGCGACACCTACGCCGACTTGCTGTTCACGATGATCGAGCGGCTGCCCAAGCGTCCGCCGGTCACTTACACCACCTTTCAGGCGCGCGACCTTGGCGGCGACACGGCAGAGCTCTTCAAGACAGCCGCTCGCGAAGCCTATGAACGCTTCAAGCCACAGGCCATGATGGTGGGCGCTTCGTGCACCGCCGAGCTGATTCAGGACGATCCAGGCGGGTTGTGCAAGGCGCTTGACCTGCCGGTGCCGGTCGTGGCACTTGAGCTGCCCTCGTATCAGCGCAAGGAAAACTGGGGCGCTTCAGAAACCTTCTACCAGATGGTGCGAGCCCTGGCCGGTCCGAATGCGCCGGTGCCAGGCACGCCCAAGGCCGAGCGGGCTGCGGGTTCGCGGCCGCGGTGCAACATCCTTGGCCCAGCGGCGCTGGGTTTTCGCCACCGTGATGACCTGCGTGAAATCACCGGGCTGCTGCTGCAACTGGGCATCGATGTCAACGTGGTGGCGCCTTTGGGTGCGTCGCCTGCTGATCTGGCTCGCTTGGGCGATGCGGACTTCAACGTGGTGCTCTACCCCGAGATCGCCGCGCTGAGCGCTTCCTGGCTGAACCGCACGTTCGGGCAGCCCGCCACAAAGACCATTCCGATCGGTGCAGGCGCCACGCGTGACTTCATCCGTGAAGTGGCGCAACTCGCGGGTGTTGATGCGACCGCCGTGCTCGCCAACGCCGATTCGCGCGCCACCTGGTATGCCAAGTCGGTGGATTCGACCTACCTCACCAACAAGCGCGTCTTCGTGTTCGGCGATGCCACCCACGCTGTCGCAGCTGCCCGAGTGGCCAGCCAGGAAATGGGCTTCAAGGTGGTCGGCATCGGCACCTATTCACGCGAGTTCGCACGCGAGGTGCGCGATGCGGCCAAGCTCTACGACGTCGACGCGCTCATCAGCGACGACTACCTCGAGATCGAGGCGCGCATTGCCGAACTGCGACCCGAACTGGTTCTGGGCACCCAGATGGAGCGCCACATCGCCAAGCGTCTGGGCGTTCCGTGCGCAGTGATTTCGGCACCGGTGCACGTGCAGGACTTTCCGGCCCGCTACTCGCCGCAAATGGGCTTCGAGGGCGCTTGCGTGCTGTTCGACACCTGGGTGCATCCGCTCATGATGGGCTTGGAAGAACACCTCATCGGCATGTTCCGCGGCGACTTCGAATTCCACGAAGACGCAGCACCGTCGCACCTCGGCGGTCACGCAGAGCCTCGCGCTGCGAGCCAGCCAATGGCTGAAAGTCTGGTCGCCGAAACAGCTCAGGCCGTGGCAACCGTCGCAGCGGCCGCAGACACGAAAACGATTGCTGCTGCCACCGCCAGCGCCACTGCCGCTCCGTGGGCGCCAGAGGCCGAAAAAGAGCTGCGCAAGATTCCATTTTTTGTTCGTGGCAAGGCGCGCCGCAATACCGAGCGCTACGCCATGGAGCGCAGCATCACGCTGATCACCGTTGAGGCACTTTATGACGCAAAAGCTCACTTCGGCAGCTGACGCACGCAAGTCGGCGGCGCACACCGCAGTGCGCGTCGCGGTGGTCACGATGGACACCCATCTGGCCAGCGCCACCGACCGCGCGATGCCCGCGCTGCATCGCGAGCTGCCGGGTCTGGAGCTGTCGATGCACGCCGCGTCCGAATACGCCAACAATCCAGCGGCACTGGCGCGCTGCAAGGCCGATATCGCTGCGGCCGACATCATCGTCGTGGGCATGTTGTTCCTGGAAGAACACTTCCTGCCGGTGATGCCAGAACTGGTCGCACGCCGCGACAACTGCGACGCCATGATCTGCATGGCTTCGGCCAGCGAGGTGGTCAAGCTGACACGTCTGGGCAACTTCGACATGGGCAAGCCCGCCAGCGGCCCGATGGCGCTGCTGAAGAAACTTCGCGGCAACAAGGAGAAAAACTCCACCGGCGGTGCGGCGCAGATGAAGATGCTGCGGCGCATTCCGCAGATGCTGCGCTTTGTGCCCGGTACTGCTCAGGACGTTCGCGCCTATTTCATGACCATGCAGTATTGGATGGGCGGATCTGACGAGAACATGCTCAATCTTGTGCGCCACGTGGTGGATCGTGGTGCCGGCGGCCCTCGCCGCGTGCTGCGCGGTCTCACCAAAGTACAGCCGCCCGTTGATTACCCCGAAGTCGGTGTGTACCACTCGCGCATGCCTGGACGCTTTGCGTACGAGGCCGAGTCGCTGCCCAAGCCGCCCCTTGGCGGCGAGAACGGCACCGTGGGCGTGCTGCTGCTGCGCTCTTATTTGCTGTCGAACAATGCCGGTCACTACGACGGTGTGATCGCCGCGCTTGAAGCGCGCGGAATGCGCGTGATCCCCGCATTTGCCGCCGGGCTTGATTCGCGCCCCGCCATCGACCAGTTCTTCAAGAAGGACGGCCGCGTGATCGTTGATGCGGTGGTGTCGCTGACCGGCTTCTCGCTGGTCGGAGGCCCTGCCTACAACGACTCCAAGGCCGCTGCAGACGTGCTGGCAGACCTGGACGTTCCTTACGTGTCGGCCAACCCGGTCGAGTTCCAGACGCTAGACCACTGGGGTGGTTCGGATCGCGGCCTGATGCCTGTGGAAAGCACCATCATGGTGGCCATCCCCGAGCTTGATGGGGCCACCGGACCGATGGTGTTTGGTGGTCGTCCTGGAGCGCCCGGGGTCACCTGCACCGGCTGCCACCACGCCTGCACCTTCAAGGCCACCGACTCGGCCCAGGATATGCAGTCGTGCCCGGAGCGCGCGCTGATGCTGGCGGCCCGCGTGACCAAGCTGGTGGCCTTGCGTCGCAGCGAACGCTCGCAGCGCAAGGTGGCCGTCGTCATCTTCAACTTCCCGCCCAACGCCGGCAACATCGGCTCGGCCGCCTATCTGTCGGTGTTCGAGTCGATGTTCCTCACCTTGACGGCCATGAAGGCAGAGGGTTACACGGTCGACATGCCGCAAAGCGTTGACGAGCTGCGTGATGACGTGCTCAAGGGCAACGCACAGCAGCACGGCACCGATGCCAATGTGCACGCTTTGATTTCGGCGAGCGACCACGTTCGGCGCGAGCGCTGGCTGACCGAGATCGAGGCGCAGTGGGGACCGGCACCTGGCCGTCAGCTCAGCAATGGCAGTTCGATCTTCGTGCTGGGCAAGCAGTACGGCAATGTGCTGATCAGCGTGCAGCCTGCGTTCGGCTACGAAGGCGACCCGATGCGCCTGCTGTTCGAAAAAGGTCTCTCGCCAACGCACGCGTTTTCAGCTTTCTACCGCTACCTGCGTGAAGACTTCAAGGCACACGCGGTGCTGCACTTCGGCACGCACGGCGCGCTCGAGTTCATGCCCGGCAAGCAAAGCGGCATGAGCGGCACCTGCTGGCCAGACCGCCTCATCGACGATCTGCCCAACATCTATCTCTACGCTTCCAACAACCCGTCCGAAGGCGCCATCGCCAAGCGCCGCTCCGGTGCCACGCTGGTCAGCTACCTCACCCCACCGGTGGGCCAGGCCGGTCTGTACCGCGGGCTCAATGACCTCAAGAGTTCCATCGACCGCTGGCGCAGCATGGAGCGCACCGCCTCCGACCGCGCTGAAGTCGCCGCGCTGATCCAGTCGCAAGCGGCCGAACTCGACCTGGCCGAAGCCGAGCCGCTGTGGGTGCTGACGCCTGACGATGCCTCGTCGATCGCAGCCGATGCGCGGGTGACGAAACTGTCCGAGCAGATGCTGGAGATGGAATACACGCTCATCCCGCACGGCCTGCATGTGACCGGTCGGGCAGCCACTGAAGCCGAGCGTGTCGACATGCTGGTGTCGGTGGCAGACGCCTCGCATGGTGTGCATGTGGAGCGCGCGGCCATCGAAGCGCTGGTCGCAGGACGCAGCATCGAGCAGGTGCTCGATCTGGCCGGGATGCCCCGCGATGACGCCTCACGCGACATGATGAAAGAGCTCGCCGCCATGGACAAGATCCTGGCCGAAGAGACCGAAGTGGCCGGCCTGCTGCGAGCACTCGATGCGCGCTTCATTCGCCCGGCGCCGGGTGGCGACATCCTGCGCACACCTGAAGTGCTGCCCACCGGCCGCAACATCCACGGCTTTGATCCATTCCGCATCCCGAGCAACTTTGCCGTGAAAGATGGCGCCAATCAAGCCGAGTTGCTGCTGCAGCGCCACATGGCCGATGGCAATCCATTGCCCGAGTCGATCGCCATGGTGCTGTGGGGCAGCGACAACCTCAAGAACGAAGGTGCGCCGATTGCCCAAGCGCTGGCACTCATGGGTGCGCTGCCGCGGTTTGACAGCTACGGCCGCATCGCCGGTGCGACGCTGATACCGCTTGAAAAACTGGGTCGCGCCCGCGTCGATGTGGTGATCACGCTGTCGGGCATCTTCCGCGATCTGATGCCGCTGCAGATCAAGCTGCTGGCCGAGGCTGCTTTCCTCGCCGCATCGGCAGCCGATGAACCGCTCGAGATGAACCACATCCGTCGCCACGCGCTGGACTACCAGCAAGAGCACGGCTGCACGCTTGAGATCGCCTCGCTGCGTGTCTACGGCAATGCCGAGGGCGCCTACGGCTCCAACGTGAACAACCTGGTCGAAAGCAGCAAGTGGTCTGATGAAGGCGAACTGGCCGAGACCTACTCTCGCCGCAAGGGCTTTGCTTACGGCCGCACAGGTCGTGCCGTGCAGCAATCGGCGCTGCTGCAAAGCGTGCTGTCCAACGTGCAGCTCACCTACCAGAACCTCGATTCGGTCGAGTTGGGCGTGACCACCGTCGACAACTACTTCGACACCCTGGGCGGTATCACCCAGGCGGTGAAGGTGGCCAAAGGCGGCGAAACACCGCCGGTGTACATCGGTGACCAGACCAAGGGCGACGGCGCCGTTCGCACGCTGCGCGAGCAGGTCGCCCTCGAGACCCGCACCCGCATGCTCAACCCCAAGTGGTACGAGGGCATGCTGGAACACGGCTACGAAGGCGTGCGTCAGATTGAAGTGCATGTGACCAACACCATGGGCTGGTCGGCGACCACCGGGCAGGTACAGCCTTGGGTCTACAAGCAGCTGACCGAGACCTTCATGCTGGACCCCGAGATGCGAGAGCGTCTGGCCAAACTGAACCCCACGGCATCGGCGCGAGTTGCCAACCGATTGATCGAAGCATCAGAGCGCAACTACTGGCAGCCTGATGCCCAAACGCTTGAGGCCTTACGGCGCGCAGGCGAAGAGCTCGAAGACCGCCTAGAAGGTATTTACGAAGGAGCACCTGTATGAGCACGACCACAGTCCCCGTCCCCGACATCAAGAGTCCCGGCGTCCGCAAGAACCTGAGGCTCGATGGCGAGGGCAGCGTTCAGGTTGAACTCGACCCCAATTTGAAGATCGGCACCGCCAAGGTCTTTGCGATCTACGGCAAAGGCGGCATCGGCAAGAGCACGACCTCGAGCAACCTGTCTGCCGCCTTCTCGAAGCTCGGCAAGCGGGTGCTGCAAATCGGCTGTGACCCCAAGCACGACTCGACCTTCACGCTGACCAAGAAGATGCTGCCCACCGTCATCGACGTGCTCGAGACGGTCGACTTCCATGCGGAAGAACTGCGCGTCGAAGACTTTGTCTTCCCCGGCTACAACGGCGTGATGTGCGTGGAAGCAGGCGGCCCGCCTGCGGGCACCGGCTGCGGCGGCTATGTGGTCGGCCAGACCGTCAAGCTCCTGAAAGAGCACCACCTGCTCGAAGACACCGACGTGGTGATCTTCGACGTGCTGGGCGACGTGGTTTGCGGCGGCTTTGCAGCCCCCCTGCAGCATGCCGACCGCGCCCTTATCGTGACCGCTAACGACTTCGACTCGATCTTCGCGATGAACCGCATCGTGCAGGCCATCGGTGCCAAGGCCAAGAACTACAACGTGCGGCTCGGCGGCGTGATCGCCAACCGCAGCCGAGAGACCGATCAGATCGACAAGTACAACGCAAAGATCGGCCTGAAGCTGGCTGCGCACTTCCCCGATCTGGACGTGATCCGCCGCAGCCGCCTGAAGAAGTCCACCCTCTTCGAGATGGAGTACTCGCCCGAACTCGAGGCAGTGCAAAACGAATACATGCGCCTAGCGGCCTCGCTGTGGCTGGGCACCGAGCCGATGAACGCTGTCCCCATGAAAGACCGCGACATCTTCGATCTGCTGGGCTTCGATTGAATCCACCCGACGGCACAACGGACATCCGAATGGACCCCATCAGCTACACCGAACGTCGCAGCAAGATCGAGGACTACTTCGATCGCACGGCGGTCCAGGCCTGGGCCAGGCTCACCTCGGACGCGCCCGTGGGACGCATCCGCGCCACGGTGCGCGCCGGCCGCGATCGCATGCGCAGCACCCTGCTCGGCTGGTTGCCTGCCGACATGACCGGCATGCGGCTGCTCGATGCCGGCTGCGGCACTGGCGCGCTGGCGGTCGAGGCAGCACGGCGTGGCGCTCAGGTGCTGGCGATCGATCTTTCGCCCACGCTGGTTGATTTGGCACGCGACCGTCAACCTGCCGAGTTGACCAGCGAGCACAGTGTGGGTCGCATCGACTTCCGTTCGGGTGACATGCTCGACTCAGCGCTGGGCGAATTCGACTACGTGGTGGGCATGGATTCGCTCATCCACTACCAGACGCAAGACGCAGTTCGCGTGATCGCCGGTCTGGCCGAGCGCACCCGCAAGGGCCTGCTGTTCACCTATGCACCGAGCAACCCGGCGCTGATCATGTTCCGGGCAGTGGGCCGCATGCTGCCTCGCAGCGATCGTGCGCCGTGGATCGAGCCCGTGGCCGAGTCGAAGCTGTACCGACTGCTGGACACCGATGCGTCGCTTAAGGATTGGCAACGCGGTCGCACCCAACGCATCTCGAGCGGCTTTTACACATCGCAAGCGCTGGAGCTGCTTCGCAAATGAACCTCCTTGGCCCCTTCAGGATCCGCGCCGAGCAATGGCGCAAACTGACTCCTGAGTTCCTGCCGTTTGCCGATGCCGCCACCGGCGATCTACCGCTTGGCCGGCTGCTTCGCCTGTCGCTGTTTCAGGTGACGGTGGGCATGGCCGGCGTGCTGCTGGTGGGCACGCTCAACCGCGTGATGATCATCGAGATGGGCATGGCGGCCTGGGTCGTGTCGCTGATGGTCGCGCTGCCACTGTTGTTCGCGCCATTTCGCGCGCTGGTGGGGTTCAAGTCAGACACCCACCGCTCGGTGCTGGGCTGGAAGCGCGTGCCCTACATCTGGATGGGGTCGTGGCTGCAGTTTGGCGGCTTCGCGATCATGCCGTTTGCATTGATCCTGCTGTCCGGCGACTCCAACTTCGGACCTTGGCTCGGGCAGGTCAGCTCTGCGCTGGCCTTCTTGCTGGTGGGCGCAGGCTCGCAAATCACCCAGACCGCCGGCCTGGCGCTGGCCACCGATATCGCCCCTGAAAAATCACGCCCCCGCGTGGTGGCGCTGATGTACGTGATGCTGTTGCTCGGCATGGTGGTGAGCAGTCTGGTGTTTGGCGCCTTGCTGGCTGACTTCAGTCAAGTTCGGCTGATCAAGGTGGTTCAAGGCGCCGCAGCCGTGACCCTGGTGCTGAACCTGATTGCGCTGTGGAAGCAGGAAGTGCGAAACCCGCAGGCCACATCGCCGCGCATCGCACAGCCCGACTTCGTCTCCAGCTGGAGATTGTTTGCCGGCCAGGGCCGGACCATGCGCTTCATGCTGGCCGTGGGGCTGGGCACAGCCGCATTCAACATGCAGGACATCATTCTCGAGCCGTATGGCGGCGAAATCCTGGGCCTGAGCGTGAGCTCCACGACCACCCTCACGGCGCTGCTGGCCGGTGGAGCGCTGGTTGCTTTCGCACTGGCTGCCCGGTGGCTGGGGCGCGGCGTGGATCCCCACCGTCTGGCAGCGTTTGGTCTGCTGATCGGGGTGGTGGCATTCTCGGCCGTGGTGTTCGCCGCCCCCTTGAATTCGCCCGCCCTCTTTCGAGTTGGAGCCTGCCTGATCGGCCTGGGTGGTGGGCTGTTCGCCGTCAGCACCCTGACCGCAGCGATGAACCTTGAGAGGCCGGGACAGATCGGCCTCGCGCTGGGTGCGTGGGGTGCGGTGCAGGCCACCGCAGGCGGCCTGGCGGTGGCCATCGGTGGGGCATTGCGCGATATCGCATCGAGCCTGTCTTCGCATGGCCTGCTGGGTCCTGCGCTCACCGACCCTTCGGTGGCCTACAGCATCGTCTATCACCTGGAAATCGTTTTGTTGTTTGCCACGCTGGTCGTCATCGGCCCGCTGGTTCGTTTCGCCGCGGAGCCTCAACGTCCGCAAGTGAAGTTTGGCCTGGCCGAGTTCCCCGGCTAAGGTCGTTAGCAAGTCAAAAAGAGGAGATCACATCATGGGCACTGGCGCAATCACCGGCTACATCGACGTAGCGCAAATCGTTCTTTACATCTTCTGGATATTTTTCTTCGGTCTGGTGTATTACCTCCAGATGGAGGGCAAACGCGAGGGCTACCCACTGGAAACGGTACGCCCCAGTGGCGAGACCGAGTACGACCCAGGGTTCGTGATGCGGCCCACGCCAAAGACTTTTATGCTTGAACACGGTGGAGAGGTTTCCTACCCGAACGACACGGTTTCGCCGCAGACGCTGCATGCACAGCCGCTTTACCGCTACGCTGGATCGCCGCTGGTGCCTACCGGCAATCCAATGCTCGACGGCGTGGGCCCTGGCGCCTATGCCGACCGAGCCGATGTGCCTGATGCCATGTGGCACGGCGAAGCGAAGATCGTTCCGCTGCGCGCGGCCGAGGGCTATGGGGTGGCGGCCAAAGACGTCGACCCGCGTGGGTTGCCCGTGCTGGGCGCCGATGATGAGGTGGCTGGCACCGTGGTCGATCTGTGGATCGACAAGATGGAAATGATGTTCCGCTACCTCGAGGTGGCAGTCAACGTCGACGGTGTGCAACGCAACGTGCTGCTGCCGATGAACTTCTCGCGCATCAACAGCGAACGCGTCAAGGTGCGTTCGATCATGAGCCACCAGTTTGCGCGCGTGCCCGCCACCCGCAGCCCGGTTCAGATCACCATGCTCGAAGAAGAAAAGGTGATGGCCTATTTCGGCGCTGGTACGCTCTACGCTGAGCCCTCACGTCAGGAGTCGATGGTATGAAGGTCAACTACGACGGTCACGAGCATGAGCATGAGCTCGAGCCGACGTACGGCCTTCCCGAGGCCCTGCCGTCAAATGAAAAAATCCTCTGGCAGGGATCGCCTGACTGGCGCGCGTTGGCGCGCCGGGTGTTTTTTCTGCGCGCCTTGACCATTTATTTCGTCGCCATCCTGGCCATTCGCGGCACGCTGGTGCTGGTCGACGGCGGCAACGCCATGGCCGCGCTGAAGGCTGTGCTGCTGGTAGCACCACTGGCCGTGCTCGCCTTGGGCACTTTGCTCGGTGTGGCCATCATGACGGCACGCACAGCGGTCTACACCATCACCGACAAGCGCGTGGTCATGCGCATCGGAATCGTTCTGAACGTCACCTTCAACCTGCCGTTCAGGCGCATCGCCTCGGCCGGCATGAATGACACCGGCAACGGGACTGGAGACATCACGCTGGCGTTGGCGGGCGATGACAAGATCGGTTTCGTTCATCTGTGGCCGCATTCCAGGCCTTGGCGCCTGGCCCATCCTGAGCCCATGCTGCGCTGCGTGCCCCATGCCAAAGAGGTCGGTCAGATCTTGTCTCGCGCATGGAGCGAATCGACTGGGCGGACCACAGGCACCGCACCGAACGCTGGCGCTGAATCCACAGCCGATGCCGCACGGCCGGTTGCCACCCTGGCTGCAGCGGCCAACACGGGCATGGTGTCTTCGTGGTTGGGTCGCGGCAATCGCAGCGGCGCCACACCCAGCGTGACGTAAGGCGTCTGTACATGAGCCCTGCCATGGACGACCCTGTATTGCCCCGCCGCGCGCTGTTTGCCATCGGTGCGGTGCTGCTCGTCACGGTGCTGGGCGTGGCGTCGGTGCGTTTGTCCGGAACCGACATCAGCACGCCAGATGCGCCCATCCTCAAGGTGCGCGAACTGCGCTTCGTGGACCGTGCCGACGGCAGCGTGGACGTGATTGATGCACCCAGCCAGCGCGTCATCCACAACATGACCGGAGAGAACGGTTTTTTCCGCGGCTCGCTGCGAGGCCTGGCCCGTGAGCGCAAGCGCAACGGATTTGGCTCGGAGCAGCCCTTCCAGTTGATCGGCCACGCTGATGGTCGGCTCACACTGCTTGACCCCATGACAGGTACGCGCGTGGACCTGGGCTCTTTCGGCCCGACCAACGCAGCGGTATTTGTCCGCTTTCTTGATGACGCGCCCACCGAGCGCTGACACGAACCCCAACATCTGACACGGAGCCAGACATGAACACGATCGCCGAACGCGCGCCGAACGAATCGACCACCACCGCGCTTCAAAACACCATGCTGACGCCGCGCTTTTACACGACCGACTACGACGCGATGGACCGCGTGGACGTGTCATCGGTTCGCGCCCAGTGGGACACCTTGATGGCCGAATTCCGAGCCGATGTGAACGGTGACCATTTCCAGCGACCTGCCGACATGATGGACAACTACGCCGGTCTGCCGCCGCCCCTGCTCAAGGAGTTCACCGAGTTCATGATCAGCTCGGTCACCTCAGAGTTTTCGGGCTGCGTGCTGTACACCGAGATGAAAAAGCGCGTCACCAACCCCGACGTGAAGGAGCTGATGTCGCTGATGGCGCGTGATGAGAGCCGCCACGCGGGCTTCATCAACCAGTGGCTCAAAGACTTCGGCGTTGGCGTCGATCTGGGCTTTTTGGTCAAGGCGAAGAAGTACACCTACTTCCGCCCGAAGTTCATTTTCTACGCCACCTACCTGTCGGAAAAGATCGGGTATGCGCGCTACATCGCGATCTACCGTCAGGTCGAGAAGCACCCCGAGCTGTGCTTCCACCCCATCTTCAAGTGGTTCGAGCGCTGGTGCAACGATGAATTCCGCCACGGCGAAGCCTTCGCCTTGCTCATGCGCTCAGACCCGAAGTTGCTCACGGGCGTCAACAAGTTGTGGATCCGTTTCTTCGTGCTGGCGGTGTACGCCACCATGTACGTTCGTGACCACCAGCGCCCAGAAATGCATGCCGCGATGGGCCTCAATCCGACTGAGTACGACTACCAGGTGTTTCGCATCACGTCCGAAATCACCAAGCAGGTGTTTCCGCTCACGCTCAACACCGATGACCTGCGATTCCGTGCGGGGCTCGAGCGTCTGCGCCTGACGTCAAACGCCATGGATGCCGCCAGAGCGCAAGGTGGTTTGATCGGCGGCATCAAGCGCGTCGCCTTGGGCGCGGTTGCTGGCGTCACCTTCGTGCGCCTGTTCTGCCTGCCTGTCCAATCCCATGCCTTGCCGGTCAACATCCGGGTCGTTCCCGCTTGGTAACGTCCTTCGGACTCACGGCCTTCAAGAAGTTCCAAACGCCATGAGCCAGTACGCGCTGCCCCTGATCTTTACGCTGTTCATCTGGTGGTTCAGCACGGGGGCGATCCTGTTTCTCAACGGGCTACCGAGCCGCACTTTCAAGTGGACGATGCTGGGCACCAGCGTGGTTTTGGTGGCAGCACTGGCCGGACTGGGCCTCACCCGCGACGACACCACCGTGAGCGGTGCCTATCTGGCTTTCACCAGTGGCGTCATGGTGTGGGCTTGGCAGGAAGTGGCCTTCTTGCTGGGCTATGTGACCGGCCCCCGACGCACGCCCTGCCCTCCTGAGTCATCGGGCTGGGAGCGAGCAGGCTATGCCTTCATGGCGGTGATGCACCATGAACTGGCCCTTGTCGGCCTGGGATTGGCTGTGGTCGCGCTGACATGGGGTGGCGAGAACCCCACCGGTTTGTGGACTTTCATGATCCTGTGGGTCATGAGGCAAAGCGCCAAGCTCAATGTTTTCCTTGGCGTGCGCAACCTCAACGAGGGTTTTTTGCCCACCCACCTGAAGTACCTGCAGACCTACTTCACCCGGCGCGCGATGAACCGGTTGTTTCCGGTGTCCGTGATCGTCTCGACTGTCGTGGCAGCGATGATCTGGCAGGCGGCAACGGTCACCGGCATCACCGCATTCGATGCCACGGCGCTGACCTTCGCTGCCACGCTGCTCACGCTGGCTGTGCTGGAGCACTGGTTCATGGTGCTGCCATTGCCCTTCGAGGTGATGTGGAACTGGGGACTCAAGTCCCGCGGATGACCCCGGCCGATGGGCGGGTTGTGCGAGCTGAACGGTTGTCAGCTCGACCCCAACACCCAGTGCAGCACCACTGATTGACCGTTGCGCAGGCACGTCGGACGCCAACCGTCCGCACGCACCCGCAGCGATGATCCTTCATCAGTTGTCGCGCGACGCCTTCTTGCGGTCGCTTTCACGCAGGTGGCGCTTGCGCACGCGGATCGACTTGGGCGTGATCTCGACCAGCTCGTCGTCGTCGATGAACTCCACGCCGTACTCGAGCGTGAGATCGATCGGCGGCGTGATCTTGATGGCGTCTTCCTTGCCGCTCACACGGAAGTTGGTCAGCTGCTTGGTGCGCGTGGCGTTGACCACCAGATCGTTATCGCGGCTGTGGATGCCAACGATCATGCCCTCGTACACAGGGTCGTTGGGCTTGACGAACATGCGGCCACGGTCGTCGAGCTTGCCCAGCGCATAGGTGAAGATCTCGCCAGCATCCATGCTGATCAGCACACCGTTCTTGCGTCCGGCGATCTCGCCCTTGTGGGCCTCGTAGCCATCAAAGATGTTGCTGATCAGGCCCGAACCTCGGGTGAGGTTCAAAAACTCGTTGGTAAAGCCAATCAGGCCACGCGCCGGGATGCGGTATTCCAGGCGCACTCGACCGCGGCCATCGGGTTCCATGTTCACCAGTTCACCCTTGCGCTCGCCCAGAGCCTGCATCACGCCGCCCTGGTGGGTCTCTTCCACGTCGGCGGTGACCAGCTCGATCGGCTCGTGCTTTTCGCCATTCACGTCGCGGAACACCACACGCGGCTTGCTCACGGCCAGCTCGTAGCCCTCACGGCGCATGTTCTCGAGCAAGATGGTCAGGTGCAGTTCACCGCGGCCCATGACCTCGAAGATGCCTTCCTCGTCAGTCTCGCTCACGCGCAGCGCGACGTTGGATTGCAGTTCTTTTTGCAGGCGGTCCCAGATCTGGCGGCTGGTGACGTACTTGCCTTCACGGCCGGCCAGCGGGCTGGTGTTGACGCAGAAATTCATGGTCAGCGTGGGTTCGTCCACTTTGAGCATGGGCAGTGGCGCGGGATTGGCAGGGTCGGTGACGGTCACGCCAATGCCGATGTCGTCGATGCCGTTGATCAGCACGATGTGGCCCGGGCCGGCCTCGGTGACCTGCACGCGGTCCAGGCCCTGGAAGGTGAGCACCTGGTTGATGCGGCCATTGATGGTCTTGCCATCGGAGCCTTCCATCACAGCCACGCTCATGCCCGGCTTGATCGTGCCCTGGCTGATGCGACCCACGCCAATGCGACCGACGAAGGTCGAGTAATCGAGAGCCGAGATCTGCAACTGCAGCGGTGCATCGGCATCGCCGCTTTGGGCCGGCACGCAACGCAAGACCGTGTCGAACAACGCCGACATGTCAGGGCCCCACTGCTCGCCCGGCGCGCCTTCTACCAGCGACGACCAGCCGTTGATGCCCGAGGCATACACCACGGGGAAGTCAAGCTGCTCGTCGTTGGCGCCCAGCTTGTCGAACAGGTCGAAGGCGGCATTGACTACCGCGTCGGGCTTGGCGCCCGGCTTGTCCACCTTGTTCACCACCACGATGGGCTTGAGGCCCAGCGCCAGCGCCTTCTTGGTCACGAAGCGCGTTTGCGGCATCGGGCCTTCCTGCGCATCAATCAGCAGCACCACACCGTCGACCATCGACAGCGCGCGCTCCACCTCGCCACCGAAGTCGGCGTGGCCCGGGGTGTCGACGATGTTGATGTGCGTGTCTTTCCAGCTGACGGCGCAGTTCTTGGCCAGGATGGTGATGCCGCGCTCACGCTCGATCGCATTGCTGTCCATCACGGTGTCGACCACTTTTTCGTGCTCGGCGAAGGTGCCGCTTTGGCGCAGCAGTTGGTCGACCATCGTGGTCTTGCCATGGTCCACGTGGGCGATGATGGCGATGTTGCGGATTTGTCGGGTCATGCTGGTTCTGCTTTCACTGGTACTGATGTCTGAAAAAGATCAAAGGCCTGCCGCGGCTTGAGGTTGACGATCGCCACGCGCGGCAACCGCTGGAACGTCGAGAAGGCCTTGCACCTCCAGTGGGCTCAAGAGCCTCGTGGAAATCAACTCGCCGCCGGCGATGTGGCCACTGCCCAGAAATGCCCTGGACTGCGGGCCATAGACGCGCACACGCGGTGTGTCGGGCAAATCAAGACGCCGGCGCACGCCGCTGAGAAAACGACCTGCGCCCTCGTCATCGAGGCGAATCACGGGCCAATCTGCGATCAGGCTGTCAGCGGCAAGCAGCAGTTCATCTCGTTGCGCTTCAGTCATGTCGGACAAAGCCTCCAGTGTCTGCGCACCGGCCAGTGTCAAAGGACCACTGCCCGTGCGCCGCAGGCCAGCCAGATGGGCGCCGCAACCCAGCAACTTGCCAATGTCCTCGGCCAGCGTGCGGATGTAGGTGCCCTTGCTGCACAACACGTCGATCGTCCACTCGTCGGCGCAGTCATGCTCTGGCCGTGGATGTTGGCCGCTGACGATGTCGATCCGATGAATCGTGACGCGTCGCGGCTCGCGCTCGAGTTCGATACCGGCGCGGGCATATTCGTAGAGCGGCTTGCCATCGCGCTTCAAAGCCGAATGCATGGGTGGCACCTGATCGATCTGTCCGGTGAGCTTCGCGCAAGCGGCTTGCATGTCGGCCGGGCTCACGTGCACCGCGCAACGCTGCAGCACCTCGCCCTCACCGTCGCCGGTGGTGGTGGTGACACCCAGCTTGATCTGTGCGAGATAGCGCTTGTCCGCCTCGAGGCCGACCTGTGAAAACTTGGTCGCCGCGCCAAAACACAGCGGCAGCAGCCCTGTGGCGAGCGGGTCCAGCGTGCCGGTGTGGCCGGCCTTTTCGGCACGGTAAATCCGCTTGGCGCGCGTCAACGCGTCCTGACTCGACAGGCCGATCGGCTTGTCGAGCAGCAACACGCCGTGCACCGCACGGCGCGCAATGCGCACGGGCCTCACTCTTTGGCTCGCGTGGCGTTGGCCTGCGCGATCAAAAGGTTCAACTCCGCCGCACGCTCGGTGGTTCGGTCGAAGTGAAAGTGCAGCGTCGGCACGGTGTGAATCTGCAGGCGTTTGAACAGGCCATTGCGCAAGAATCCCGCCGCCTCGTTGAGCGCGATCTCACATTCGTTCGGGTCACCCACCAGCACCGAGAAAAAGATCTTGGCGTGAGCATAGTCAGGCGTGACCTCCACGGCGTGCAGAGTGACCATGCCGATGCGGGGATCTTTGAGGTCGCGGATGAGATCGGCCACATCGCGCTGGATCTGGTCGGCCACACGGAAACCGCGGTTGGGAATCGAACGCTTGTGCTTCATCTTGATCGGTGGCCAGCCCCAAGGGCGCGCTGCGAGGCGCCCCGTGGCGCACGACTCACAGCGTTCGAGCCACTTCCTTGACCTCGAAGAACTCCAACTGGTCCAACTCGGCGATCTCGTTGTAGTTCTTGAGCTTGATGCCGCACTCGAAACCAGAGGCCACTTCGCGGACGTCGTCCTTGAGTCGGCGCACCGACTCGACTTCGCCGGTGTAGATCACCACGTTGTCGCGCAACAAACGGAAGCGCGAGCCACGGCGCACCAGGCCGGCGGTGACCATGGAGCCCGCCACGGTGCCGATCTTGGACGCCACGAACACCGTGCGGATCTCGGCGGTGCCGATGATCTCTTCGCGCTGTTCAGGCGCCAGCATGCCGGCCATCGCGGCCTTCACATCGTCGACCGCGTCGTAGATGATGTTGTAGTAGCGCAGATCAACGCCGTTGTGCTCTGCCAGCTTGCGCGATCCTGCATCCGCACGAACGTTGAAGCCAATGATCACCGCCTTGGACGCAATGGCCAGGTTCACATCGCTTTCGCTGATGCCACCCACGGCCCCGTGCACCACCTGCACCTTGACCTCGGCGGTGCTGAGTTTGAGCAGCGAAGTGGCCAGTGCTTCTTGCGAGCCCTGCACATCGGCCTTGATGATGAGCGCCAGGCTCTGAGCCTCGCCCTGCCCCATGTTCTCGAACATGTTTTCCAGCTTGGCCGCTTGCTGCTTGGCCAGCTTGACGTCGCGGTACTTGCCCGAGCGGAAGGTGGATATCTCGCGGGCACGGCGCTCATCAGCCATCACGATGAACTCGTCGCCGGCTTGCGGCACTTCGGTCAGGCCTTGAATCTCGACCGGAATCGATGGGCCCGCCTCGGTGGCGGCCTTGCCGTTTTCATCCAGCATGGCTCGCACACGGCCATAGGTCGAGCCGGCCAGCACCACATCGCCACGCTTCAAGGTGCCTGACTGAACCAGTACGGTGGCCACCGGACCACGGCCCTTGTCGAGCCTGGCTTCGATCACCAGGCCCTTGGCCATGCTCGCCTTTGCGGCGGTGAGTTCAAGAACCTCAGCCTGCAACAGCACCTGCTCGAGCAATTCATCAATGCCCTGGCCGGTCTTGGCCGACACAGGCACGAAAGGAGACGGTCCACCGAACTCTTCGGGCACGACTTCTTCGGCCACCAGTTCGCTCTTCAGACGCTCGAGGTTGGCACCCGGCTTGTCGATCTTGTTCATCGCCACCACCAGCGGGACACCGGCGGCCTTGGCGTGGGAGATGGCTTCCTTGGTTTGCGGCATCACGCCGTCATCGGCAGCCACCACCAGGATCACGATGTCGGTGGCCTTGGCACCGCGAGCTCGCATGGCCGTGAATGCCGCGTGGCCCGGAGTGTCAAGGAAGGTGATCATGCCGCGCGGCGTGTCCACGTGATACGCGCCAATGTGCTGCGTGATACCGCCGGCTTCGCCTGCTGCCACGCGAGCGGTACGGATGTAATCGAGCAGCGAGGTCTTGCCATGGTCCACGTGGCCCATCACGGTCACCACCGGCGCGCGTGGCAGCACTTCATGCTTGGCATCGACTTCGACGTCCTCTTCGAGGAAGGCATCGGGATCATCAAGCTTGGCCGCAAACGCGGTGTGGCCCATTTCCTCGACCAAGATCATGGCCGTTTCTTGGTCAAGCTGCTGATTGATGGTGACCATCTGACCGAGCTTGATCAACTGCTTGATGACCTCGGAGGCTTTCACGCTCATCTTGTGAGCCAGATCGGCCACGCTGATGGTTTCTGGCACGTGAACTTCCTGGACTTGCTGCTCTGCTGGCGCTACGAAGGTCGACACCGACCCGTCAGAGCGCTCGCCGCGACGACCGCCGCGCGGTGCGCGCCAACCGGGCCGAGAACCACCCGGGGCATCGTTGCGTGCTTTCAGGCCGCGCTTCTTGGCCGCATCGTCGGCCCAGCTCGAAGACAACTTTTCCGACTTGACCGACTTCTTGTCGCCGGGCTTGGCCACGGTTGCGGCGGGTGCCCCTGGAGCGGCAGCTGGCTTGTGGATGGTTCCCTTGATGCCTTCCTTGCCGGCTTCGGGCTTGGCGGGCTCTTCGGGTGGCTTGGGCGGCACCGCAGTCTTCTTGGGCGCCGACATCATTGCGCGAATGGCCGAGGCCTCGTCTTCTGCCGCCTTGCGACGCTTGGCCAGATCGATGGCTCGCTGCTTGTCTTCGTCGACAAAATCAGCAGCCTTGATCACGCGAAGCAGGGGCTTGGCAGGTTCAATGACAGCAGGCGCCTCCAGAGCAGCGGGTGCCGCAGGCTTGTCGGCAGGCTCTCCAGCGGCCGCTGCGCGTGCGGCCTCTTCAGCGGCAGCAGCCGCTGCTGCGGCCGCCTTTCGCGCTTCAGCGCGAGCCGAGGCTTCGGCGGCCTGGCGCTCTGCAAGCTCAGCTTCTTCGCGCAGGCGCTGACGCTCGGCGAGTTCGGCTTCTTGCTGACGCAGCAATTCAGCTTGCGCTTGCGCTTGCTGCTCGAGTCGCTCCAGCTCTTCGTGGTCGATCTCCGGGGTCGATGGCTCGCCGGTCGCCGCGGGTGCGTCGTCACGCTTGACGAAGGTGCGCTTCTTGCGCACTTCGACCTGGATGGTTCGAGCCTTGCCACTCGAATCGGCCTGCTTGATTTCGCTGGTCGACTTGCGCGTCAGCGTGATCTTCTTGCGCTCGACACCTGCAGTGCCGTGTGAGGTGCGCAAGTAATCGAGCAACCGCTCCTTGTCGGACTCGGTCAGGGCATCGTCCGTCGAGGCCTTGCTGACCCCTGCCAACTTCAATTGCTCGAGCAGCGCAGCAGCGGGGCGGTTCAGCTCGGAAGCGAGTTGGGCGACGGTGGTCACGACCATTGTGGAATCCTTGAGAAACTGGTCTAGCGGTATGGCGGGTGTGGGCGGTGGCGTCAGGTGGTGAACCAGTGCTCACGCGCTTTCATGATCAGGGTCTTTGCCCGTTCATCGTCAACGCCAGAGATTTCGACGAGCTCGTCGACTGCGAGGTCGGCCAGATCGTCACGGGTGTTCACGCCGCCTGCGACCAGCCTGGAGATCAGATCAGCGTCCAGCCCGTCGAGATCGCGCAGGTCCTGGGAAACATCACTGACGTTTTCCTCTTGGGCGATTTCCATCGTCAGCAACGCGTCCTTGGCACGGGTGCGCAGTTCATTGACGGTGTCTTCGTCAAACCCTTCGATCTCGAGCATTTCCTGCATCGGGACATAGGCCACCTCCTCGAGACTGGAGAAGCCTTCAGCAATCAGGATTTCCGCAACTTCGACATCGACGTCCAGCTTGTCGACGAACAGCATGCGCACCGAATCGCTCTCGACGGTCTGCTTGGCAGACGACTCTTCGGCGGTCATGATGTTGATGCGCCAGCCCGTCATCTCGGAGGCGAGCCTCACATTTTGACCGCCACGGCCGATGGCGATCGCAAGGTTTTCCTCGTCGACCACCACGTCCATCGCGTGCCGCTCTTCATCGACCACGATGGACTGCACATTGGCCGGCGCCAATGCGCCAATCACGAACTGTGCTGGGTCTTCCGACCACAGCACGATGTCCACACGTTCACCGGCCAACTCGTTGGTCACGCCGTTGACGCGCGAGCCGCGAACACCGACGCAGGTGCCAATCGGATCGACGCGCTTGTCGTGCGACTGCACCGCGATCTTGGCGCGCGAACCGGGGTCCCGGGCACAGGATTTGATCTCGAGCAGCCCTTGCTCAATTTCGGGGACTTCCTGAGCGAACAACTCGATCATGAACCCCGGTGCGCTGCGCGACAGCAGGATCTGCGGACCGCGCAAGGTCGGGTCGACCTCGGCAATGTAGGCCCTGACGCGGTCGCCGATGCGCAGGTTTTCCTTCGGGATCATTTCGCTGCGGCGCAAACGGCCCTCAACGCGACCGGACTCGACAACGATGTCACCTTTGTCTAGCCGCTTGACCGTGCCGACGAAGATCTTTTCGCCGCGCGAGAGGAAGTCGCTGAGCAACTGCTCGCGCTCGGCGTCGCGGATCTTTTGAAGAATGACCTGCTTGGCCGCCTGAGCACCAATGCGACCGATCGACACCGAATCGACGGGCTCTTCGATGTAGTCATCAACCTCAATGTCAGAAATCTGCTCGAGCGCCTCAAAGTGCAGGATTTCTGAATCGGGCAGCTGCAAACCCGCCTCATCGGCCACCACATGCCAACGGCGAAAAGTTTCGTAAGCGCCGGTGTCACGGTCCACAGTGACGCGCATATCGACTTCGCCGCCATGGAGCTTCTTGGAAGCCGATGCGAGCGCGGCCTCAACCGCAGCAAACACCACCTCCAGATCGACGTTTTTCTCACGCGATATGGCATCCACTAGCATCAACAGTTCGCGATTCATGGTTTGCGCTCTCCAACTTCCTCAACATGGGCCGACTCGACCGCGTCAACTGGCCCCACTGGTGGCGCGGCGAACCGGCGCCCCTTGAAATCAACCACAGGCACCAGCCTGGCTTCACGAACCTCATCAAACATGAAGTCAAGTGCCTGATCGCCTGCGCTGTCACTCATGACCAGGCGCCAGCCTTCGCCCAGAGGCTCGATGACACCTTGGTAATGCTTGCGTCCCTTGAACGCGACCTTCAACGCCAGATCCACCCGTTCGCCCTTGAAGCGCAGGAAATCGGCAGGCTTTCTCAACGGGCGGTCAAGCCCGGGCGAGGAAACTTCCAGCCGCTCGTAGGCGCAGCCTTCGACCTCAAGCACATGCTGCAACTGCCGCGTGACACGCTCGCAATCGTCTACCGTGATGAACTCGCTGGCACCGGCAATCGGGGCAGCGCTCGGCAGCTTGTCGATGTAGACCCGCAGCAAGCCCTTCGGGGTGCGCTCGGTATCGACCAGGTCATACCCCAACCCAGTCACGGTCTTTTCGACGGCAAGTTGCCAATTCATCAACGATCTGTTTCCTGTCTTTACGCTGCCGCTTGAAAAGCGTTCAGGAAAAAAAAATGGGCTGGAAGAATCCGCCCATTGAGCTTTTTCTGGCATGTCACAAGACGCGGATTGTAGCGTGTGAGACCGCCATCGACAAGACAGAAAACTGTCAAGTGAGGCCCGTCAGCGGGCCTCACCGTGCATCACATCATGGCTTGGGTGACATGGCCTTGGCCAAAGACACGGCGCCCAGCTTCGTTTCCTTGTCGACCATTTTTTGCAGGTAGTCGGCCGTGATCGGTTCGGCTACCTTCTTGGTCTCGGAGTCTTGAATCTTGTTGATGCCGCCCGCCAGCAACGCACCGGTTTGCGAATCAGTCAACTGGCTCACAGTGGACACATCGAGCAAGTAGGGCTCGGCGCCCGCTGCAGAGCGCACCAGGTTGAAGACCAACTTGACCGGGACCAGATCCCTGACCTTGAAGTCCGGCTTGACCTGCTGCAACCCGGTGACCGCCACTCGCAAGCGAGCCACGCCCGGCCCTGGCTCGGTGACCACAGCGATCTTGTTCGCGAGCAAGGCATCGGTCATCGCCTTGCGAAAACTGGCGTCGATCTTGCTTTTTTCGTCAGACACCAGCAGGCTCCAGACACCTGTGGAGTCACGCTCGATGTAGCCCACCGGTTCGATGATCAGGCTGTTGTAGGCCTTCAAGTCCGTGCCTGGCTTCATGTAGAAGCGGAAGTTGGCGCGATCCTTGTCCTTGGACGCCATGAACTCCTCAGGCGGCACAGACAGGATCGACTCGATCGAGTCGGCCGCGCGTGCGCCAGACATGACAAATGAAAAGGCGACCAGCGCCAGTGCAAGAAATTTTGTAGGTCTCATTGAGAAGCTCCTGAAAAAAGGAGTTTGAATTGTGGCAGTTGGGCCATGGCATTCCAGAGGCGTCACTCCCGCGCCCTCAGTCGCGGAAGGCCCGTGCAAAAATCTGCTGGCATTTGAAGAGGAAGCAACATGGGTTTTTTGACTGGCAAGCGCTTGCTGATCACCGGGGTTTTGTCGAACCGTTCGATCGCGTATGGCATCGCCCGCGCCTGCCACCGCGAAGGCGCGGAACTGGCCTTCAGCTACGTGGGCGAGCGCTTCAAGGGCCGTGTGGCCGAATTCGCCGCCAACTTCAACTCGACACTGCTGTTTGACTGCGACGTGGCCGATGACGCGCAGATCGACACGATGTTCAATCAACTCGGCGAGATCTGGCCCGAATTCGACGGCTTCGTTCATTCGATTGGCTTTGCCACGCGCGAATCGATCGCCGGCGATTTCCTCGAAGGGCTGTCTCGCGAGGGCTTTCGCATCGCGCATGACATCTCGAGCTACAGCTTTCCAGCCATGGCGAAGGCGGCCGCCCCCAGACTGCGACAAGGCGCTGCGTTGCTCACGCTGACCTACCTCGGAGCCGAGCGGGCGGTGCCCAACTACAACACGATGGGTCTGGCCAAGGCCTCACTCGAAGCCAGCGTGCGCTACCTCGCCGCCAGCCTGGGCCCACGCGGCGTGCGCGTCAACGGCATTTCAGCAGGTCCGATCAAGACGCTGGCGGCCTCGGGTATCAAGGGCTTCGGCAAGATCTTGGAGGTGGTCGCGGCCAGTGCGCCGCTGCGCCGCAACGTCACCATCGAAGACGTGGGCAACGTGGCGGCGTTTTTGCTGTCGGATCTGGCCTCGGGAGTCACCTCCGAGATCACCTACGTCGACGGCGGCTTCAGTCACGCCATGGGCGGCATGGCCGACGCGAGCTGACCTCAGTCGGTCACAGCTTCGACTTGACCAGCGCGATCGCCTGCTCCGACAAGGGCACCGCGCTGGCCAGCAAGGCATCCATCTCATCTCGGCAGGCTTGGGCGAACACCTGGTCCTGCAGGCTCGGGACATTGATGTCCACGTTGAGCGCCGCGCTTCGCAAGGCAGCTTGCGCAGCCAGCGCGCCCACGCCGGCGTCGCTGAGGACGTTGCGGTTGCCGACCTCGGCAGCACGCATCGACAACTTGATCACGTCGGCACAGGCACGTGCGCAGGCCAGAGGCGCTTCAGTGGCCGCGATCAAGGCATGCTGGATGGCAGCCCCGCGCGCAGCCTTGTCCTCGTCGGTCAACTTGGGCAAGCCGTAGGCGGCCATCAATCCATTGAAGGCCGCGATGTCTTCGGCCACCATGTCGGCCAGTCGCTGGCGCAGGGCTTCGGCGTCGTGCAGCACTGAGCGCATCTCGGGTTCGACCTCGGCGTAGTTCTTCTTGCCTATGGTCAGGTTGCACACCATGCTGACCAGAGCGGCCCCCAGCGCACCCATGATGGCCGCAGCGCTACCGCCGCCCGGGGTGGCCGCGCTGCTGGCGAGTTCGTCGAGGAATTGCGTGACAGGCTGCTCAATGATCATGTTGGTGTCTCCAGTTCAGGCCAGCGTCATGGCCTTGGCGGTGGCATAGATTTCCTCAGCATCGAGCACCCGGTCTGATGCCTCGAACAACTGCGCGATACAGGCGCGGTGCACCGCGAGCTTGAGTGCGCCAAAACCGATCGCGCCCCAGCAGGCGCGGCCGTGGCGGTCGACTCCGCGGTCCATCATGTCGACGCCCTCGATGCCCAGCGGCGGCGTGGCGTTCGAATCGGCCAGATAGCGAATCGTCGGGTTGTTCTTCCAGTCATCTTCGCGCAGCAGCACGCTGCTCGCCGCGCCCGTGGCGAACACGATGTGAGCGCCTTCACAGGCACGCGCACGCGAATCGCAATCTGGGGCCTCGATGGCCGTCACGTCAATGCCGAAGCCTGCCTTGAGGTGGTCGCAGGCCTTTTGCGCGTTGGCCAGCGTGCGTGAGGTGATCGCCACCGAAACGCCCTCCTTGGCCAGCATCACCGCGGCGCGCTGACCGACCGGTCCGGTGCCGGCCAGGATCACCGCGCGCAAGCCGGCGAGTTGCCCGCCCGCACTCTTGAACAGGCAGGCCACGCCGGCCGCTGCGGTGGTGTTCGATCCATTGCTGTCGAGCATCACCGACACGCGAAAGTTCGAGAAGAACTTGCCGCGCACCGCCTTGAACAGCGCCTCGCCCGCGGCCAGGTTGCTGCCTCCGACGAACAGCGCGGTGGACTTCTTGTCCTTGGGCGCCCGCGTGAAGATGGCGCCTTCGACCAGAGCGCCGACGTTGGCAGCGCTGATACCGCCGTGCGGCACCACGTGATCGGCGCCGCCGTCATAGGCCACCACGGTGTCGAACACGGCCGGGATGGGATCGGTATCCAACTGGAACAGGAGTTTTTTCATGGGTTCCTCGCAATGGAATCAGATTCAGACGGCGCACATCAGGTCAGCAGATGCTGAGGCTCACCGCGCGCGAAGCACTCGACGTTGTCGATCAGTTGATCGGCCAGCCGCTGCATGGTCTCATCCGACGCCCAGGCCACGTGAGGCGTGAGGATGAAATTGGGCAGGCGTAATTCGAGCAGCGGGTTGCCCAGCGTGGGCGGCTCCGAGCACAGCACGTCGAATCCGGCACCAGCGATCAGCCCTTGCTGCAGTGCGAACACGAGTGCAGCTTCATCGACCAGCCCGCCGCGGGCGGTGTTGATGAGGATCGCCGTGCGCTTCATGGTGCGCAACTGATCGGCTGCGATGAGCTTGCGTGTCGCAGGCATCAAAGGGCAATGAAGCGAGATCACGTCGGCCTCGCGCAGCAACCGATCCAGCGGCACGAAATCGAGGTCGGCTGCGGCCGACGTGGCGTGTTCGGCAAACATCACCCGCATACCAAAGGCTGTGGCCAGCGCGGCGGTGGCCCGGCCCAGCGAGCCGGCGCCCACGATGCCCATCGTGCTGCCGTGCAGGTCGCGGATCGGGTGGTCGAAAAAACAGAACTGCTCGGCCTGCTGCCAGCGCCCGCGCTCGACGTCAGCGCGGTACTCGAGCAGCCGGCGGCGCAGCGCCAGGATCAACGCAAAGACATGCTCGGGCACGCTGTGCACCGCGTAATGGCGGATGTTGCTCACCGCGATGCCGCGCTCGCGGCACGCAGCCAGATCGATGATGTCGTGGCCGGTGGCGGCCAGCGCGATCATCTTCAGGCGTGGCAGTTGCGCCAGTTCGGCCGCACCCAGGCGCACCTTGTTAGTCAGCGCGATGGTCGCGTCGCCCAAGCGCTCAACCGTCTGATCCGCCGACGTCGCCTCAAACTCCTGCCAGGTGTGTGCAAAGGCGGGACGACGCAGCGACGCTCGCAGCGTCGAGCGATCGAGAAACACCAGGTGTTCAGTCAGGTTGGCCACATCGCATTGTCGACCTGTCGGGCCCGGCCGCACGGTTCAAGCCGCTGTCAGAGCTGCGCTCGGTGCCATCATCCCGGTTGATTTCAAGACCCGCAAGGAATCCCCATGAGCTTCACCCTCGTCGAACAGGCCACACCCCGCCTGCACCGCTCGGAACTCGCCGTTCCCGGATCCAGCCCCGACCTGTTCGAAAAGGCCGCGCGTTCGGCCGCCGACATCATCTTTCTCGACTGCGAAGACGCTGTGGCGCCTGACGACAAGGACAAAGCGCGCAAGAACATCGTCGCCGGCCTGAACGACGTCGACTGGGGCCAAAAGACGATGATGGTGCGCATCAACGGGCTCGACACGCACTACATGTACCGCGACGTGATCGACATCGTCGAAGCCTGCCCGCGGCTCGACATGATCCTGATCCCGAAGGCCGGCGTGGCGGCTGACGTGTACGCGCTCGACATGCTGGTCACGCAGATCGAAGCGGCCAAGCAACGCGCCAAGCGCATCGGCTTCGAGGTGCTGATCGAAACCGCGTTGGGCATGGCCAATGTCGAGGGCATCGCGCAGTCGTCGAAGCGGCTCGAGGCCATGAGCTTCGGCGTGGCCGACTACGCCGCGTCCACCCGCGCGCGCACCACGGTGATCGGCGGCGTGCACAAAGACAGCGTGGTGCTCACCGACAAGGACGAGCACGGCCAGCGGCAATCGTTCTGGACCGACCCGTGGCACGCGGCGCAAACGCGCATGCTGGTGGCCTGCCGCGCCTACGGACTGCGCCCGATCGACGGCCCGTTCGGCGACTTCAGCGACCCCGATGGCTTCGTGGCCGCCGCTCAGCGCGCCGCGGTGCTGGGCTACGAGGGCAAGTGGGCGATCCACCCGTCACAGATCGAACTGGCCAACCGCGTTTACACGCCGTCCGAGGCCGAGGTGAACAAGGCGCGCCGCATCCTCAAAGCCATGGCCGAAGCAGCACGTCAAGGGCGCGGCGCGGTATCGCTCGACGGCCGGCTGATCGACATCGCCAGCATCCGCATGGCCGAAGCGCTCATCGCCAAGGCTGACTCGATCGCCGCGGGGATCTGAGCCGACCCGCGCGCGGCGTGCGCGACTCAGTCCTGCCGCACGCAATCCACGCCGTAGCGTTTGCCGCCGCCTTCGATGTCTTCTTCGACCAACCCATGCACGTCGGTGTCGAAGCCCGGGAAGGCGGCATTGAAGTCGCGCGTGAAGCGCAGGAAGTCAACGATCTTCTTGTTGAACACCTCACCGGGAATCAGCAGCGGAATGCCCGGCGGATACGGCGTGAGCAAGGTGGTGGTGATGCGGCCTTCCAGCGCGTCGATCTCGACACGCTCGGTGCGGCGGTGCGCGATGTAGGCGTAGGCATCGCTGGGCTTCATGGCCGGCTGCAGGTCTGACAGGTACATCTCGGTGGTCAGGCGCGCGATGTCGCCCTTGGCGTACATGGCGTGGATGCTCTGGCACAGGTCGCGCAAGCCGGTGCGCTCGTAGCGCGGGTACTTGGCCACGAACTCGGGCAGCATCTTCCACATCGGCAGGTTGCGGTCATAGTCGTCCTTGAACTGCTGCAGCGCGGTCACCAGAGTGTTCCAGCGACCCTTGGTGATGCCGATGGTGAACATGATGAAAAACGAGTACAGCCCGGTCTTCTCGACCACGATGCCGTGCTCGGCGAGGTACTTGGTGACGATGCTCGCCGGGATGCCGCTCTTGGCGAACTTGCCCGACACATCCAGCCCCGGCGTGATGATCGTGCTCTTGATCGGATCCAGCAGGTTGAAGCCCTCGGCCAGGTTGCCGAAGCCGTGCCATTTGTCGCCGGCCTTCAACACCCAGTCGGTGCTCTTGCCGATGCCCTCGGCGGCGATCTTGTCCGGTCCCCAGACCTTGAACCACCAGTCGCGGCCGAACTCCTTGTCGACCTTGCGCATGGCGCGGCGGAAATCCATCGCCTCGGCGAGGCTTTCTTCCACCAGCGCCGGGCCGCCCGGGGCTTCCATCATGGCCGCGGCCACGTCGCAGCTGGCGATGATCGAGTACTGCGGGCTGGTCGAGGTGTGCATCAAATACGCCTCGTTGAACAGATGCCGGTCGAGCTTGCGCTCTTGCGCGTCTTGCACCAGCACCTGCGACGCCTGGCTCAAACCGGCCAGCAGTTTGTGCGTGGACTGGGTGGCAAACACCAGTTGATTCTTTGGTCGCGGCCGGTTCTTGCCCATCGCGTGGAAGGTGCCGTAAAAGCGATGGAACGCCGCGTGCGGCAACCAGGCTTCGTCGAAGTGCAGCGTGTCGACATAGCCGTCGAGCGCGTGCTTGATCGTCTCGGTGTTGTAGAGCACGCCGTCGTAGGTGCTTTGCGTCAGCGTCAGGATGCGCGGCTGGACGTTCTTGACGTCCACGCCCTTGAGCAGCGGGTTGGCGGCGATCTTCTTGCGAATGGCGTCGGGCGAAAACTCCGACTCGGGGATCGGGCCGATGATGCCGAAGTGGTTGCGCGTGGGCCGCAAGAACACAGGCACCGCGCCGGTCATGATGATCGCGTGCAGGATCGACTTGTGGCAGTTGCGATCGACCACCACCACGTCGCCCGGCGCCACGGTGTGGTGCCACACCATCTTGTTGGACGTGCTGGTGCCGTTGGTCACGAAGAAGCAGTGATCGGCATTGAAGATGCGCGCCGCGTTGGTTTCGCTGGCCGCAATGGGGCCGGTGTGGTCGAGCAGCTGGCCGAGTTCCTCGACCGCATTGCACACGTCGGCGCGCAGCATGTTCTCGCCGAAGAACTGGTGGAACATCTGGCCGACCG
>JBBAPK010000013.1:0-57293 GCA_040400875.1 Burkholderiaceae bacterium
CTGACCTCTTGCATGCCATGCAAGCGCTCTCCCAGCTGAGCTATACCCCCATTTGATACCTCGGGTACCCCTTGGGACAACATCGTCAAAAGACCTCTTTGACGACGTTCGCGCTGTTCAAGCGAGTCAGAGAGTGTAGCCCGATTTTTCAGCCGATAGGCAACCTGTGGAGCACAACTTCACGAGGAAAAAGCTCCAGCACCGCGTCGATGGACGGGGTCTGCGCGCGGCCGCAAACCAGCACGCGCACGGCATGTGCCAATTGCGGCATCTTGATGCCGTGTGCGGCGATGACGTCCTTGACGGCAGCACCCAACGCAGCCTTTGCCCACTCGACGTTTGACAGACGCGCACGAAGATCGATCAGGGCCGGCTTGATGGCGTCGGTGACGTGCAGCGCCATATCTTCATCGCTGGGCTTGACGTCTGCAACATACATGGCCAGCCAGTCGGCGAGCTCGACGGTGGTGGCGCAACGGTCCTTGAACAGCGCGCACATCCGGGCCAGCACTTCATTGGCAGGCGTGGCCAGACCGCGCGCGGCGAGCCGGGCCGACGCGTGCACCGCGAGCTCTTGATCCGGCATGGCCTTGAGGTAACTCGCGTTGACCCAGTTGAGCTTGGCTGCATCCCACTGCGCCGGGCTTTTCGCCAGATGCTGGCCATCGAACCAACCGACCAGCTGCTCGCGGCTGAAGATCTCGTCGTCGCCGTGGCTCCAGCCCAGGCGCGACAGGTAATTGATCATGGCTGCCGGCAGGTAGCCGGCGTCTTCGTACTGGGTGACGCTGACCGCGCCATGGCGCTTGGACAGCTTGTCGCCGTCGGGCCCGAGGATCATGGGCACGTGGCCGTACACCGGCAATTCGGCGCCCAGTGCGCGCAGGATGTTGATCTGCCGCGGCGTGTTGTTGACGTGGTCGTCGCCACGGATCACATGGCTGATCTGCATGTCCCAGTCGTCGACCACCACGCAAAAGTTGTAGGTCGGCGTGCCGATCACGCTGTCGTCATGGACGCTGGCGCGCGCAATCACCAGGTCATCGAGTTCGGCGTTCGAAATGGTGATGGACCCCTTGACCATGTCAACCCAGGTGACAGCGCCATCAGCCGGATTGCGAAAGCGCACCACCGGGCGCACGCCTTCGGGCACAGCAGGCAGCACCTTGCCGGCTTCGGGGCGCCAGCGGCCGTCGTAGCGCGGCTTTTCGCCGCGTGCGCGCTGGGCTTCGCGCATGGCATCCACTTCGGCCGGCGAGCAGTAGCAAAGATAGGCCGATCCTGCGTCCAGCATCGGGCCGATGACCTCGCGGTATCGCTCGATGCGCTGCATCTGAAAGAACGGGCCCTCGTCGTGACCAAGCTCGAGCCATTTCATGGCCGCGATGATCTGGTCGACCGCCTCTTGCGTGGAGCGGGCCTCGTCGGTGTCTTCCACCCGCAAGATGAAATCCCCGCCATGGTGGCGCGCAAAGGCCCAAGAAAACAGCGCGGTGCGCGCGGTGCCCAGATGCAAAAAGCCCGTGGGCGACGGTGCAATGCGGGTGCGAACTTTTCGGGTCATCGGGAATTCGTGGTCAGGTGAGATTCACAGCGAGTCCAGGCCGCGCAACAGGTCGGCCTTGAGGTCTTCGACATCGTCGAGCCCCACCGCCACGCGCACCATGTTCTGGGCGATGCCAGCGGCCTGTCGCTGCTCTTCGCTCAAGCGGCCATGCGAGGTGCTCGCCGGATGCGTGATGGTGGTCTTGGTGTCGCCCAGGTTGGCGGTGATCGAACACACCTGCGTGCTGTCGATGACGTGGAAAGCGGCCTTGCGCTGCGCGGCAGCATCACCTGCAGGCGACGACTTGACGGTGAACGACAACACCGCACCTCCGCTGCCCGACTGCTGAGCCATGGCCAGGGCGTGTTGCGGATGCGATGCCAGCCCGGGATAGAACACGCGCTCGATGCGTGGGTGCTGCTCGAGCCAGGTGGCCAGTTGCAGTGCGCGTCGGCTTTGCGCTTCCATGCGGATTGACAGCGTCTCAAGACCCTTGAGCACCACCCAGGCGTTGAAGGGCGACAAGGTCATGCCCGAGCTGCGCATCACCGGCACGAACTTGTCGTTGATCAACTGCTCGGTGCCACACACGGCACCGGCCACCACGCGGCCTTGGCCATCGAGGTATTTGGTGCCCGAATGGATGATCAGATCGGCGCCGTATTCCACCGGCCGCTGCAGCGCGGGGGTGCAAAAGCAGTTGTCGACGGCGAGCAGTGCGTTTGCCTCGCGCGCCACATCAACCAGCGCGCGGATGTCGCACACCTCGGTCAGCGGATTGGTGGGTGACTCGGCAAACAGCAGCCGGGTGGTGGGGCGCACCGCAGCGCGCCACTCGGCCACATCGGTTTGCGACACGAAACTGGTCTCGACGCCGAACTTGGCGAACTCGCGACCCAGCAAGGAGATGGTGGCACCGAAGACGCTGCGCGAGCAGATCACGTGGTCACCGGCCTGGAGCACCGCCATGGCGGTGATCAAGATGGCCGACATGCCGCTCGAGGTAGCGATGCAGGCCTCGGTGCCCTCGAGCGCGGCCAACCGACGCTCGAACATGGTGACGGTGGGGTTGGTAAAGCGCGAATAGATGAAGGCTTCTTCTTCGTTGGCAAAGCGCGCGGCGGCGGTGGCTGCGTCGGGCTGCACGAAGCTGCTGGTGAGAAACAGCGCCTCAGAGTTCTCGCCCCACACGCTGCGCGGCAGGCCTTCGCGCACGGCAAGCGTGTCTCGCCTCACGCCCTTGGGCAAGGCCACTCGTGGGATGGTCTTCTTGCTGCTCATCAGGTGGGCTCCTCCTCGCCTTGCAGCGCCAGTCGCGAGCGGTTGGGCGACTCCTCTTCGGGGCGCTGCGAAATGCGTTGCGTGGCAATGGCATCAAAGTCGGCCGCCGAGATGTCGCCAGTGATGTAGTGGCCGTCGAAGCAAGAGGCCTCGAAGCCCTGCACCGCTGGGTTGAGCGCGCCGACCACGCGCTTCATCGCGTTGACGTCTTGGTAGATCAGCGCGTCGGCGCCGATGAACTGCCGGATTTCTTCCATGGTGCGGTTGTGCGCCACCAGCTCATCCGTGGTCGGCATGTCGATGCCGTAGACGTTGGGAAAGCGCACGGGCGGCGCTGCCGATGCCATGTAGACCTTGCGCGCGCCGGCCTCGCGTGCCATCTGAACGATCTCTTTCGAGGTGTTGCCACGCACGATCGAGTCATCAACCAGCAGCACGTTGCGGCCTTTGAACTCGACGCCGATGGCGTTGAGTTTCTGGCGCACGGACTTCTTGCGCACGCCCTGCCCCGGCATGATGAAGGTGCGGCCCACGTAGCGGTTCTTGACGAAGCCTTCGCGATAGGGTTTGCCTATCTTCTGGGCGAGCTGCATGGCTGAAGGCCGGCTCGATTCGGGGATCGGGATCACCACATCGATCTCGCTGGGCGGCATGGTCGAGATCAGCCGCTGCGCCAACGTCTCGCCCATGTTCAGCCGCGCCTGGTACACCGAGATACCGTCCATGACGGAGTCGGGCCGTGCCAGGTAAACGTACTCGAACATGCACGGATGTAGGCTCGGGTTTTCGGCGCACTGACGGGCATGAACCCGACACTCGGGCGTGATGAAGATCGCCTCGCCGGGCGCCACATCGCGCGTGAGCACATGGCCCGTGCCCTCGAGTGCCACCGACTCGCTGGCCACCATCACCTGATGGCCCTCGGGCGTGTCGCCCTCACCGAAGCACAGCGGCCGAATGCCGTACGGATCGCGAAACGCCAGCAGACCGAATCCTGCGATCAGCGCCACCACGGCATATGAGCCCTTGAGGCGCTTGTGCACGGCCGCCACCGCATTGAAGACGATCTCTGGCGTCAACGCCCGGTCGCGCGCGGCGACTTCCAGCTCATGCGCGAGGATGTTGATGAGCACCTCGGTGTCGCTGTCGGTGTTGATGTGGCGGCGGTCGATGCGTGAGAGCTCGTCCTTGAGGATGGGCGCGTTGGTCAGGTTGCCGTTGTGAACCAGCACGATGCCAAAAGGCGCGTTGACATAGAACGGCTGCGCCTCTTCCTCGCTGAAGGCGTTGCCGGCCGTCGGATAGCGCACCTGACCCAGCCCCACGTTGCCCGGCAGGTTGCGCATGTTGCGGGTGCGAAACACGTCACGCACCATGCCCCTGGCCTTGTGCATGAAGCAGCGCGAGTCCTGCATCGTGACGATGCCTGCGGCGTCTTGCCCACGGTGCTGCAACAGCAGCAAGGCGTCATAGATGAGCTGGTTGACCGGTGCCTTTGATATCACTCCCACTATGCCGCACATGTCATCCGCCTCCTGTGAAAACTCAGCGCTGGCCGATGACCGGCGCGATACAACCGATTGTCAGCCCGGGCAGGTGCCAGCTCATGCGCCAAAGCCGATCTGAGCGGGCAATGCAGGCGCGAGGCCGCTCAGCAGCACCTTCAAGAACGCAGCACCGCTGGACTGCTGCCACGCGGTTGAATCGGCCCAGGGCGTGCGAGTCACCACGGCCGCCAACGCGAGCAGCAGCACCAGCCCCCGCAGCGCGCCAAAAATGCCGCCGAGCAGGCGGTCCAGACCCCCCAGCAGCGTGGCGTGAACCAAGGCTTTCAGCAGCCGTGACAGCAGCGCCCAGACCACCAAGGCACACAGAAATGTCAGCGCAAAGGCTGCCGCGTGATTGAGCGGCGATCCGGGCACGCCCACCGGCACGTATGGCGCCACCATCACAGTTGCCCACTGTGCGGCGAAATAGGCCACGAACCAGCCCAGCAAAGACATCAGCTCGAACACCAGCCCGCGCCACACGCCGGCGGCCGTCGACAGCACCAGCACCACCAGCATCGTCACATCGAACCCGTTCCAGTCGCTTGGCATGCGATGCCTTCATGCGCTGCGTTCGATCGCGCAGCGTCCTGGCTCGAATCGGATCAAAGCTTGAGAACCGCAGGTGCCACACCGGCCTCCCGCACGCGGGCGGCGGCCTTGTCTGCTTCGGCACGGCTGGTGAACGGGCCGATGCGCACGCGGGTGCGCTTGCCAGCGTCGGTGTCGACAGTCTGCGCATAGGTCTTCAGGCCGAGCTTTTCGAGCTTGAGCCGGATGTCGCGCGCCGAAGCCGGATCGGCAAAGGCCCCCACCTGCACGACAAACCTGGTCTCGGCAGCAGACTGCGATGCGCTCTCAGAGGCAGGCTTGGCAACCACAGCTGCGGTGCGCTCGGCCGATGCAGCAGGTGACGCTGCTACGTTTTTGGATGAAGGCGCGGCGCTGGCAGCCTCAGCGGGTTTGGACGCCGGAACCGGCGAGGCGACGGCTGCCGATGGGACCTCCTTCGCAGGCGCGGTCTCGATCACGGTTTCGCCAGCTGCGACCGAAGGTGCGAGTGGGGCTTTGGCGCTGTCTGGCTTGGGCGCCGGAAGCACCAGCGCGGGCGAGTTGTCCTGCGCAGGAACCTCGATCGGTATGTCAACGGGGATGGGCCGTGGCTGCGACTCAAACAGCAAGGGAAAACCGATCACGCCCAAGGTGACCAGAACCACGGCGCCGATGAGGCGCTGACGGGTGCGGACGCGAATCTTTTGCACCCCGTCAACCGCGGTGGCAGCGGTCTTCAGTGCCTCAGAGTCGGCTTGCGGCTTGCGTTTGAAAAGACTCGACAGGGCCATGGGTGAAGGGCGTCGCCAGTGAAGTGGGAGAGGCCTGAGGTGATCGTGGCGGCAACAAGCCCCGCGGTCTCAGGGGCGTTTGCATGGCGCTTCAGGCGCCGTGCGCGCTGCCCAGACGGGGCACACCGTGTTTGAGCACCCCACCCACCGTCAGGAAAGACCCGAACGCCACGATTCTATCTGCCGGGTCTGAGTGCAAGAGCGCTTGGCTGAGCGCTTGCTCAGGGGAGGAATGGGTCGAAATGGTCAGCGGACCAGGGCCCTTCAAGGCGAGTTCTTCATGCAAGCACTTGAGTTGCTGCGCCGTGGCGGCTCGAGGCGATGGCAGGTCGGTGAAGCACCATGAATCGACGATGGGTGCCATGCGGCGAAAGATGGCCGCGAGGTCTTTGTCGCGCATGGCGCCGAACACGGCATGGGTGCGCGGATGAAAGCCCATGTGATCCAGGTTTTGCGCCAGAGCAGCCACCGCGTGCGGGTTGTGCGCCACATCGAGCACCAGCGTGGGCTGGCCGGGAACGATCTGGAATCGGCCGGGCAGGTCCAGCGTGGCAAAGCCCTGACGCACCGACTGCGCCGTGATGGGCAGGCGGTCGCCCAGCGACTCGAACGCCGCCAGCGCACCCGACGCGTTGTTGAGCTGATTGGCACCGCGCAGCCCCGGATAGGCCAGGCCGTTGAAGCGCTTGCGGCGCCCGGCCCAGCCCCATTGCTGTTTGTCGCCGGCGTGGTTGAAATCGACGCCGAAGCGCCACAGTTCAGCGCCCATCGCAGCGGCTTGCTCGAGCACGCTTTGCGGCGGCAAGGGATCGCTCACGATCACCGGCCGCCCTGCCCTCATGATGCCGGCCTTCTCGCGGCCGATGGATTCGCGATCGGGGCCGAGAAACTCGGTGTGGTCGAGGTCGATGCTGGTGATGACGGCGCAGTCGGCATCGAACACGTTGACCGCATCGAGCCGCCCGCCCAATCCGACTTCAAGAATGACCAGGTCGAGCGGCTCCAGCGACAACAGCCGTGCGATGGCCAGCGTGGTGAATTCGAAGTAAGTCAGGCTGATGTCGCCACGGGCTGCCTCGACGGCATTGAAGTGTTCGAGCAGCGCCGCCTCGTTCACCATCGCGCCATTCACCCGGCAGCGTTCTTCGAAGTGAACCAGATGTGGCTTCGAATACAAGCCCACCCGATAGCCGGCGTGCAGTGCGATCGACTCAAGCATGGCGCAGGTCGAGCCCTTGCCGTTGGTGCCGGCCACGGCCACCAAGGGCACCTTGAAACCCAACTCCAGACGCGCACGAACTTGCTCGACACGCTGCAGGCCCATGTCGATTTTCGTGGGGTGCAGTTGCTCGCAACGGGCCAGCCAGCCGGCCAGCGTGGTGGGCAGTGACGTCAAGCGCGATCAGGCCAGCGCGTCGGCGCTTTGCCGCTGCAAGATGGCGATCATCCGGGCAATCGAAGTGCGAAGCTCGCGGCGGTCGACGATCATGTCGACCGCACCGGTGTGCAGCAGAAATTCAGCGCGCTGGAAGCCCTCGGGCAGTTTCTCGCGCACGGTGTTTTCGATCACCCGCGGCCCGGCAAAGCCGATCAAGGCCTTGGGCTCGGCAATCACCACATCACCCATGAAGGCGAAGCTGGCCGACACCCCGCCCATGGTCGGGTCGGCCAGCACGCTGATGTAAGGCAGGCCTGCCTTGGCCAAACGCGTGAGTGCGGCGTTGGTCTTGGCCATTTGCATCAAGCTCAGCAGACCTTCTTGCATGCGCGCGCCGCCAGTGGCGGTGAAGCTGATGAAGGCGGTCTTTTGCTGCACGGCGGTCTCGACCCCACGCACAAAGCGCTCACCCACCACTGAACCCATCGAGCCGCCCATGAACTGGAACTCGAAGCACGCAGCCACCACCGGCAGCGTGTGAATCGCACCGCCAAAAACCACCAGCGCATCGGTCTCGCCGGTGTTCTCGAGGGCCTCTTTCAGGCGCTCCGGGTACTTCTTGCTGTCCTTGAACTTCAGCGCATCGACAGGCACGATCTCTTGGCCGATCTCGTAGCGGCCCTCGGGGTCGAGAAAGGCGTCAAGGCGAGCGCGCGCGCCAATGCGGTGATGGTGGCCGCACTGGGGGCACACATTGATGTTTTGCTCGAGATCGGTCTTGTAAAGCACCGTCTCGCATGACGGACACTTGATCCACAGACCCTCGGGTACCGTGCGGCGCTCGCTCGGGTCGGTCGGCTGAATCTTGGTGGGCAGCAGTTTTTCGAGCCAGCTCATGCGGTTGCGACCTCCACAGCGTCAAGGGCCACACGGATCTCGGCGATGAACCGGCCCGCTGCGGCAGGCGCCGCATCGGGTGTCTGGACTTCGAGCATCTGCACCAGCGCTGAGCCGATCACCACCGCATCGGACAACGCTGCGACTGCCTTGGCGGTGGCAGCATCCCGAATGCCGAAGCCCACGCCCACTGGCACATGCACATGCTCGCGAATGCGCGGCAGCATGGCCGCCACACCGCTCACGTCGAGGTGGCCAGCGCCGGTGACACCCTTGAGCGACACGTAGTACACGTAGCCGCTGGCCACACGGCCGACCTGCGCCATGCGCTGCTCGGTCGATGTAGGCGCCAGCAGGAAGATCGGGTCCATCTGGTGGCTGTGCAAGGTGCGCGCAAACGCCTCGCACTCTTCGGGTGGGTAATCGACCACCAGCACACCGTCGACGCCGGCGGCTTTCGCGTCGGACACGAACCGGTCGACGCCGTAGCGTTCGATCGGGTTGGCGTAGCCCATCAGCACCACCGGCGTGGTCGGGTTACGTTCACGAAAGCGCCGCACGTAACCCAGTACCTGCACCATGCCAATGCCACGCGCCAGCGCGCGCTCGGCGGCACGCTGGATGACCGGGCCATCGGCCATCGGGTCGGAAAACGGCACGCCGAGTTCGATCACGTCGGCGCCCGCATCGGCCATCGCCCACATGATCTCGACGGTGCTGTCAGCATGCGGATCGCCGGCGGTGATGAAGGGAATGAGGGCCTTGCGTCCATCGCGCTGGAGCGACTCGAAGGTGGTGGCGATGCGACTCATTTGGGGCCTTTCATGGCGTACTCGGCGCCGCCCTTGACGGTCTCACCACGGCACGATGGCCGGCAATAGAACTGTGCGTTAGACAAGTCGGCCACGGTGCCGATGTCCTTGTCGCCACGACCAGACAGGTTGACCAGCAGGCTTTGATCGGGACGCATGGTGGACGCCATCTTCATGGCGTGCGCTACCGCATGGCTCGACTCGAGCGCGGGGATGATGCCCTCGGTGCGACACAGCAAGTGAAAGGCCTTGAGCGCTTCGTCGTCGGTGACACCGACGTACTCGGCCCGACCGATGTCCTTGAGGTAGGCGTGTTCGGGGCCGACACCGGGGTAGTCCAGCCCCGCCGAGACCGAATGCGTCTCGATGATCTGGCCGTTGGTGTCTTGCAGCAAGTAGGTGCGGTTGCCGTGCAGCACACCTGGCGAGCCCGCGCTGAGCGAAGCGGCATGTCGACCGGTCTCGATGCCCAGACCGGCGGCCTCGACACCGATCAGGCGTGTGCCCTCGTGCTCGATGTAGGGGAAAAAGATGCCCATCGCATTGCTGCCGCCGCCCACGCAGGCGATCACCGCATCGGGCTGGCCGCCGGTCAACTCAGGCATCTGCACCAGACACTCATCGCCAATGACGCGCTGGAAGTCGCGAACCATCATCGGATAGGGGTGCGGTCCGGCCACGGTGCCGATGATGTAGAAGGTGCGCTCGACGTTGGTGACCCAGTCGCGCAGAGCCTCGTTGAGCGCGTCTTTCAGCGTCTTAGAGCCGCTTTCCACCGGCACCACGGTAGCACCCAGCAGGTGCATTCGGTACACGTTGGGCGACTGGCGCTTGACGTCCTCGCTGCCCATGTAGACCACGCACTCCAGACCGTAGCGCGCACAGATGGTGGCCGTGGCCACGCCGTGCTGGCCGGCGCCGGTTTCGGCGATCACCCGTGGCTTGCCCATGCGCCGCGCGAGCATCGCCTGGCCGATGGTGTTGTTGATCTTGTGCGCGCCGGTGTGGTTGAGGTCTTCGCGCTTGAGGTAGATCTGCGCGCCACCCAGTTCACGGCTGATGCGCGCAGCGTGATAGATCGGGCTGGGCCGGCCCACGAAGTGCGCAAGCTCGGACTCGAATTCGGCGCGAAAGGCGGGATCGGCCTGTGCCTCGGCATAGGCTTGCTTCAACTCCTCAAGCGCGTGGATGAGTGTCTCAGCCACAAAGGTGCCGCCATAGGGGCCGAAATGGCCTCTGGCATCGGGCTGCTGGTAATCAAACATGGGGACTTCTCGATCTTCAGATTGACTGTGCGGCGATGCGGGCATCGGCCTCGCGCACCTGCTCGCAAAACCGGCGCATCGCCTGGGCATCCTTGATGCCCTTGGCACTCTCCACACCGGAGCTCACATCAACGGCCCAGGGCCGCACCCGCGCAATGCCTTCGATCACATTTTCTGCATGCAACCCACCAGACAAAACGAGGGGACGGGGGACGTTTTGAGGAATTTGAGACCAATCGAAGACCTTTCCACCACCGCCGTAGCCATCGACATGAGCGTCAAGCAATATGGCTTGAGCTGTCTCGTGAAGGGCGGCAAAGTCTAGCAAATCGAACCCTGCGGTCATCCTCGCCGCCCGCAGAAACGGTCGTGCCGCAGCCAGGCACTGCGCAGGCGACTCGTCGCCATGAAACTGCAGCAGCAGCGTGGGCATGGCAGCCGCTGCAGCCGCGATGTGTTCAGGCTCGGCGTTCACGAACAGGCCCACCGGCACCACGAAGGGTGGCAGGCGCTGAGCCAACTCAGCAGCCCGCTCCACGCTCACGAAACGGGGGCTCTTGTCGTACATGACGAAGCCAATCGCATCGGCGCCAGCCAGCACCGCGTCGTCAACGTCTTGCTCGCGGGTCAGTCCGCAAATCTTGATGCGCGTGCGTGTGTTCATGCAGCGAGTGTCAGGGCAACCAGTCGTGGGCGGGCGTGCGGCTGGGGATGACGTGACGCGCGTCGTAGTAGGGCCCGGCGAAATAAAGCCCGTCGGCAGCGAATGTCGCAGCGGCAAGCTGCCGGTTGCGCGAGTGCAGCACCTCGGCCATCCAGCCCACCGCATGGGACCCGTTGCCTATGGCCAGCAGGCAACCCATGATGTTGCGCACCATGTGGTGCAAGAACGCGCCGGCATCGAAGTCAAACCTCCAGTAAGCACCGCAGCGCTGGATCTCGAGCGATCTCATGTGCTTGATGGGCGACAAGGCCTGGCACTGCGAAGAACGAAACGCCGAAAAATCGTGCTCGCCCAGAAGCAGTTGCGCCGCTTGCTGCATGGCCAGCCCGTCGAGCGGCCTGAAAACCCAGCCCACCAACCCAGCCTCAATAGCGGGTCGAACCGGCGACTCCAGCAGTACGTAGGTGTAGCGACGGCCCAGTGCGCTGAACCTGGCGTGAAAGTCATCGCCCACTGGCACGCACCACTGGATCGCCACGTCCTCGGGCAGATACCGGTTGGTGCCGCGCACCCACGAGGACATCTCGCGATCGATGTCGGTGTCGAAGTGGATGACCTGATTGATGCCGTGCACACCGGTGTCGGTGCGACCGGCACAGGTGACCTCGATGGGCACATCGGCGAAGGTCGACAGCGCGCGCTCGACACAGCCCTGAACGGTGGCGCCCGTGGGCTGACGCTGCCATCCTTGGTAGGCGCCGCCCCGGTAGCACACGCCCGCAGCCCATCGTTTCATGGCACGAGCAGGCGCAAGCAATCAGCGCCGATGGCTGCTGTGGTCAACCTCAATCGAGGTCTTTGAGCAGCGCCTGAGCCTTGCTCTTCAACGCGCCGTCGGCATTGGCGACGACTTCTTCCAGCAGATCCCGAGCGCCCTCGACGTCACCGATCTGGCGGAACTCTTCGGCCAACTCAAGCTTTCTGGCCAGCGGGTCGCCAGCATCTTCCTGATCGGCTTCGTCCTCGAGCGTCACATCGGGCAGCGCATCGACTTCAGCGGCCGGCGCTGCGGCAGGCTCGTCGAGGTCGAGCGAGATGTCCGAGAGGTCGAATTCGAGCGGCGCATCGGCGCTGGATTCGGGCGGCTGCGTCTTCACCTCAGGCTCATCCAGATCAAACATCTCATCGGCTGTCGGCTCGTATGCGGGCTTCTCGTCGGGCAGAGGGACTTCGGCGGGCGGCTCGGCCGGGGGCTGCTCGTCAAAGTCGAAAGAAACACTTTGGGGCAGGCCCAGGTCGGCTGGCACCGAGGGCTGTTCATCGAGATCAAGATCGAAGTCGACCTCTTCAACCGGCTTCGAATCGACGAACTTGCTGGGGGTCGGCAAGACCGATTGCGGCATGGTGCTCGCGCCCAGCCGCTCGGTTTGTATGACCTCGTTGTTCTCGAACAGGTCCTCGATCTGTGGTTTGCCACCGGGCTGGTAAAGCGGGTTGCCCGGATCGATCTCGAGACCAAGCACCTGCGCCTGCGGCCAGTCTTCGCCCTCGCCGTTGGTCAGCACGTAGAGCTCTTTGGCGAGCATTTCGAAGCCCTTGGTGTCGCGCCGCTTGGCATACACCTCAAGCAGTTTCATGCGAATGCCCATGCGCTCAGGCGTGCCGCGCAGCGCTTCCTTCAGGATTTCTTCAGCCTGCAGATCCCGCCCGTAGGCCAGATACACCTCAGCTTCTTGCACCGGATCGACATCACCGATGGCGTCCAGCTGGCTGAGCGAATAGTTCATCGAAGAAGCCGCTCCACCGGCCGCCTCGCGAGTGTCAATGCGCTGCCCGCCGGTGGCTCCAAAGAACGAATCGGGCTGCAGACGGCTTTCAAGGAATGAGGTTTCACCGGCGTCGATCTTGGGACGACGCGATCGATACACGCCAAACCCCAGCAGAGCCAACACCGCCGCGCCGCCGGCCATCAGCATGCCGAGATTGTTTTCGATGAGCTCGCTCAGGAAGCTGGGCTCGTCGGCGGCGGCGGGGGCCGCTGGCACATCAGGCTGCGACGCAGCCGGTGGCTTGGGCGCAGCCACAGGGGTTGTCTCGGCGACGACCGCCGACAAAGCGGTCGACGCGACCGGCTCGGGCTGCGATGCCGCCTGCGCCACGTCGGAAGCAGCCGGGGCTGCGCTCAGCACCGGCAGCTCGGGTGCGGCCGGCACCGCGGCAGCAGCAGGCGCGGGGGCGTGCGTGACCACCGCTGCGGCACCCGACAACTTCTTGAGGTCTTCGACGTTCTTGGACAACTCGGCCATGCGAGCGGCTGCGTCTTGCTTGGCCCTGTCGCCAGAAAGCCGAGCTTCGGCAGACGTCGCGGCGGCGGCCGAAGCGGCCTTGCTGAGCGTGAGCTTGTCCGGGGCATTGGCCTGGGCGTCCTTGGCGTCGTGCACCTTGGCTTGCACCTTGCCCTCGTCCTTGCGCGTGGCCACATCGGTTTTCACCTGGGGCGCCGCAGCGGCCAGCTTTTGACGGAAGCTGCTGAAGTCGGCACTTTGCGCCACGATCAGCTGGCGTGCTTCAACCCGGTCGACCGCTGCAGCGGTCTCGGCGCTTGGCACACCCAGCACCACACCCGACTTCAGCCGGTTGATGTTGTCGCCCACAAAGGCCTGCGGATTGCCTCGGTACAGGGCCACCAGCATCTGGTCGAGCGACACACCAGCACTGCGCTTGCGTGAAGCGATGCCCGTGAGGGTGTCGCCCGAGCGAACCACGTAGGTGCCCGAGGCCGAAGCCGGCGCTGGGCGGGCCGCTTCGGCTGCGGGCTTGACGACCCGCTCTTTGGCCACCGGCTTTTGCGGTGCGGCCACCTCACGCGCAGCAGGCGCAGGCGCCATCGGTGCCGCAGGAGCAAGCGGCGCCGGCGGGGTGGCAGGCGTCGCAGGCGCCATCGGAGCCGGGGTCGAAAACACCGGGGCGGTCACCACGGCCGGTGCAGTCGTCTGCGCACCATTCGCCACCCGCTCTGAGGGCGGGTCGAACAGCAGCGTGTACTCGCGCACCAGCCGACCGCTGGCCCAGGACAACTCGAGGATCACATCGACGAAGGGCTCTTGCACCACCTTGTCGCTGGTCAGTCGCAAAAAGGGTCGGCCATCAACGCGTCGCAACAAGGCGGCATGCGTGGAAGGCAGCACCACGTTGTAATCGACCCCCGCCGCGCGATAGGCGTCAGGCGAAGCCACCTGGACCTTGAGGTTGGCCGCCTCTTCCGGGGTGAGGCTGGTGATGTCGATTTCGGCGCGAAGCGTCTCGCCCAGATTCGACTGGACCGACAGGCGCCCGAGGCCGACGGCCCAGGAGTCGACCGCACCCAATGCCAGCGCGGCAACAGCCATGCTGGTCAGGACAAAACGCCTCAACTGCTGCTTCGATTTATTCAAGGCGACTCCCAAACCGTGAGAACGAACCGCCTCGCGGCCCATGGAAACCCGTCACAGCTTTGACCATGCGGACTTTGGCGAAGATTATGAAATCAGAAAACCACAACAGCCTCAATTAGATAGGGCTGGATTCTCATGAATCACATGAAATAAATCGAGCTTGTCTCGGCATCACAACAACCAGCAGCCCGACCGGGCTGGTCAGGCCTCGAGCAATATTCGCAACATGCGACGCAGCGGTTCTGCCGCGCCCCACAACAACTGGTCGCCAATCGTGAAGGCGCCAAGATACTCCGGGCCCATCGCCATCTTGCGCAATCGCCCGACCGGGATGTTCAGCGTGCCGGTCACAGCGACCGGCGTGAGTTGCCGAATGGTGTCTTCACGGTTGTTGCCAACGACTCGAACCCAGGGGTTGTCTTGCGCGATCAACCCTTCGATATCGGCGAGCGGCACGTCTTTCTTGAGCTTGAACATCAAGGCTTGGCTGTGACAGCGCATCGCACCAACACGCACGCAAAAACCGTCGACCGGAACTGCCGGGCTGCCAAAACCGGCGCCCTGCCCCAGGATCTTGTTGGTCTCAGCGCCGCCTTTCCATTCCTCGCGGCTGGTGCCCCAGCCTTCGTCGTCGCGGCTTTTGCCCAGACCCAGGTCCTTGTCGATCCAGGGAATCAGCGAGCCGGCCAGCGGCACACTGAACTGTGCCGTCTGAGATTCGCTCAAGCCACGCTGACGAGCCAGCAGGCGGCGGTCGATTTCAAGGATGGCGCTCTTGGGGTCGTCGAGCAGGTCGCGCACCTCGGTATTGAGCGTGCCGAACTGCGTGAGCAGCTCCCTCATGTGCTGGGCGCCACCGCCAGAGGCGGCCTGATAGGTCTGGGTGCTCATCCACTCGACCAACCCAGCCTTGTAAAGCGCGCCCACGCCCATCAACATGCAACTCACCGTGCAGTTGCCACCGATCCAGTTGCGCCCGCCGTGGGCCAGCGCATTTCGGATGACCGGCAGATTGACCGGATCAAGCACGATGACCGCGTCGTCCTTCATGCGCAGCGTCGAGGCCGCATCAATCCAGTGACCGCCCCAGCCCGCCGCGCGCAACTTCACAAAGACCTCTGAGGTGTAGTCGCCACCCTGGGCTGTCAGGATGATGTCGCAGCGCTTGAGCGCCTCGATGTCGAACGCATCCTGCAGAACTGCCTCATTGCGCGCTTGCGCTGGCGCTTTGCCGCCGGCATTGCTGGTGCTGAAGAACATCGGCTCGATCAGCTGGAAATCGCCCTCTTGATCCATGCGATCGAGCAGCACCGAACCCACCATTCCACGCCAACCCACCAATCCAACCAGCTTCATTGCGAACCGTCCTTCAATCTCGAAAACCCGTCAAGCTCAGGCCGCCCTGAGTGCTGCCACCACGGCCGAACCCATCTCGCTGGTGCCCACGCGCTGCGTGCCTTGCGACCAGATGTCGGCCGTGCGCAGGCCAGACTCGAGAACTTTTTCGACGGCCGCCTCGACCCGCAAGGCAGCCTCGGCCTGGTTCAACGAGAACCTGAGCATCATCGCCAGCGACAAGATGGTGGCCAGTGGGTTGGCGATGTTCTTGCCCGCGATGTCAGGCGCACTGCCATGGCTAGGTTCATACAGCCCGCGGTTGGCCGAGTTGAGCGAGGCCGAAGGCAACATGCCGATGGAGCCGGTGAGCATGGCGGCTTCGTCGGACAGGATGTCGCCGAACATGTTGCCGGTGACCACCACGTCGAATTTCTTGGGCGCTTTCACCAACTGCATGGCGGCGTTGTCGACGTACATGTGGTCGAGTTCGATGTCGGGATAGTCAGCGTGCACTTCGGTCACGACATCGCGCCAGAACTGGAAGGTCTCGAGCACGTTGGCCTTGTCGACGCTGGTCACGCGCTTGCTGCGCTTGCGCGCAGCTTGAAATGCCACGTGCGCGATGCGTTCGATCTCAGGGCGCGAATAGCGCATGGTGTCGAACGCCTCGGGGTGGCCCGCGAACGCGCCGTCGGGCGACAGCCGGCGGCCCCGCGGCTGGCCGAAGTAGATGTCACCGGTGAGCTCGCGCACGATCAGGATGTCGAGGCCGGCGATCAACTCGGGCTTCAGGCTCGACGCGTGTGTGAGCTGCGGGTAGCAGATCGCAGGGCGCAAGTTGGCAAAGAGCTCCAGGTTCTTGCGCAGCCCGAGGATGGCCTGCTCTGGGCGCAATGAACGTTCGAGCGTGTCGAACTTCCAGTCGCCAACGGCTCCGAACAAGACCGCATCGGCGTCTTGCGCCAGCTTGAGCGTGGCTGCGGGCAAGGGGTGGCCGTGGGCTTCATAAGCCGCGCCGCCCACCAAGGCGCTCTCGGTGTTGAAAGACAGCTCAAGCGCCTCCAGCACGCGAACCGCTTCGGTCACGATTTCCGGGCCTATGCCGTCACCGGGCAGGATGGCGATGTTCACGGTTGGAATTCCTGGTTGAGTGTTTGGGGGGTGGGCTCAAAGGCGATTTGCCAGCCAGGGCCTCGTGAGCAGGCGCTCGGCCTCATAGGCCTTGATCTTGTCCTCGTAGCGCAGGGTCAGGCCAATGTCATCGAATCCATTGAGCAGGCAGTATTTGCGAAAGGGTTGGACATCGAAGGGCAGCGCCTCGCCATCGGACTTGATCACCACCTGACGCTCCAGATCCACGGTCAACTCATAGCCCACGAAGGCGGCCACGTCATCAAACAGCCGATTGACCTGCGAGGCGGGCAAGACGATGGGCAACAAGCCGTTCTTGAAGCAGTTGTCGAAAAAGATATCCGCAAAGCTCGGGGCGATCAGCGCGCGAAAGCCGTACTGCTCAAGCGCCCAGGGTGCGTGTTCACGCGATGAGCCGCAGCCAAAGTTTTCGCGGGCTATCAGCACCGAAGCACCGCTGTAGCGCGGCAGGTTCAGCACGAAATCGGGGTTCGGCCTGCGGGTGGCGGGGTCCTGACCCGGAAAGCCCGCGTCGAGGTAGCGCCACTCATCGAACAGGTTTTCTCCAAAGCCTGACTTCTTGATCGACTTGAGGAACTGCTTCGGGATGATGGCGTCGGTGTCGACGTTGTCTCTGTCGATGGGGGCCACCAGGCCTTTGACTACGCGGAAAGGTTTCATCGGAATGGGCTGGTTACTTCGCTGCGCCTTGAACGGCTTCACCCGCGCGCTGCACGTCCTTGCCGATACCGGCGACCGTGTTGCAGCCCGACAGGAAAACGACTGCAACAGCCATGGATAGAAACAGACGGCTCATGGGTTTTCCTCGTGGATGAATCAAGCTGACCGAGGGCGCTGACCGTGAAAGGTTCAGAACAAGCGGCTGACGTCGATGAAATGGCCTTCGATCGCAGCGGCTGCTGCCATCGCGGGGCTGACCAGATGGGTGCGCCCACCGGCACCCTGGCGGCCTTCGAAATTGCGGTTCGAGGTGGAAGCACAGCGCTCGCCAGGCTCGAGCCGATCTGCGTTCATGGCCAGACACATCGAGCAGCCCGGCTCGCGCCACTCGAATCCGGCCGCCTTGAACACCACGTCAAGGCCCTCGCGTTCAGCTTGCTCTTTGACCAGACCGGAACCCGGAACAACCAAGGCCAGCTTGACATGGCCAGCGACCTTGCGCCCCAGGCGACGCACCACGGCGGCGGCATCGCGCATGTCCTCGATTCGGGAATTGGTGCACGAGCCGATGAACACCTTGTCGATGCGCACATCGCTGATCGGCACGTTGGGCTGCAAGGCCATGTACTGCAAGGCACGTTCGATCGCACCGCGCTTGTTGGCGTCTTTTTCGCGCTCGGGATCGGGCACGCGATCGTCGATGGACAGCACCATCTCAGGCGAGGTGCCCCAGGTGACCTGGGGCCGAATGGTTCGCGCGTCAAGCTCGACCACCCGGTCAAAGGCCGCATCCGCGTCGGAATGCAGCGACTGCCAGTACGCCAGCGCCTGATCCCACTCGGGGCCCTTCGGGGTGAACGGGCGCCCCTTCACATAGTTCAGGGTGATCTCATCGAAGGCGATGAGGCCTGCGCGCGCGCCTGCTTCGATGGCCATGTTGCACACCGTCATGCGGCCTTCCATGCTGAGCGCACGAATGGCCGAACCAGCGAACTCGATGGTGTGGCCGGTGCCGCCGGCGGTTCCGATCTTGCCGATGATGGCCAGCACCAAGTCCTTGCCGCTGCACCCCGGGTTCAACACGCCATCAACGCGGATCAACAGGTTCTTGGCTTTCTTGGCCAGCAGGGTCTGGGTGGCCAGCACGTGCTCGACTTCACTGGTGCCGATGCCATGGGCCAACGCGGCAAACGCACCGTGCGTGGAGGTGTGCGAATCGCCGCAAACCACTGTCATGCCGGGCAAGGTGGCGCCCTGTTCAGGGCCGATCACATGGACGATGCCCTGACGGCGATCGTTCATCTTGAATTGCGTGATCCCCGCGCGGTCGCAATTGGCATCGAGCGTGTCGACCTGCAGCTTCGACACCGGGTCGGAGATGCCCTGCGAGCGGTCCGTGGTCGGCACGTTGTGGTCGCTGACGGCCAGGTTGGCCGACAAGCGCCACACCTTGCGTCCGGCCAAATTCAGGCCCTCGAAGGCCTGCGGACTGGTCACCTCATGCAGCAGATGACGGTCGATGTACAAGACGGTGGTCCCGTCGTCTTTGGCATGAACGACGTGTTCATCCCAAAGCTTGTCGTAGAGCGTGCGCCCCATGTGAAGTGGCCTTTGATGCGGCAAAGCTATATGAAAGAAACCCGGCATGCAGCCGGGTCTCGGGGAGAAAGACCGTTGAGATCAGCGCTCGTTGATCGGGAGCATGTTGCGCGCAGGTGATCCGTTGAAGAGTTGACGTGGGCGGCCGATCTTGTACTCGGGGTCGCTGATCATTTCGTTGAGCTGTGCAATCCAGCCCACGGTGCGCGCAAGCGCAAATATCGCGGTGAACAACGACACCGGAATGCCGATCGCGCGCTGAACGATGCCTGAATAGAAGTCGACGTTCGGGTACAGCTTGCGAGACACGAAGTACTCGTCTTCGAGTGCGATCTTCTCGAGGGCCATGGCCAGCTTGAGAATCGGGTCGTTGTTCTTGCCGAGTGCCGACAGCACCTCGTGGCAGGTCTCGCGCATCAGCTTGGCGCGCGGGTCGTAGTTCTTGTAGACACGGTGACCGAAGCCCATCAGCTTGACGTTGGAGTTCTTGTCCTTGACCTGCTTGATGAACTCACCGATCTTCTCGACACCGCCCATTTTCTGCACGTCTTCCAGCATGTTGAGCGCCGCCTCGTTGGCACCGCCGTGGGCTGGGCCCCACAGGCAGGCCACGCCCGCTGCGATCGCCGCAAACGGATTGGTGCCTGACGAGCCGCACAAACGCACAGTCGATGTGGAGGCGTTTTGCTCGTGATCGGCGTGCAAGATGAAGATGCGGTCCATGGCGCGCACCAGCACTTCATTGGGCACGTAGTCTTCGCAAGGCGTGGCGAACATCATGCGCATGAAGTTACCGGCGTACGACAGATCGTTCTTAGGGTAAATAAACGGCTGGCCGATCGAGTACTTGTAGGCCATGGCCACCAACGTGGGCATCTTGCCGATCAGGCGAATGGCCGCAATCTCACGGTGCTCCGGGTTGGTGATGTCGGTGCTGTCGTGATAGAAGGCCGACATCCCGCCCACCAGGCCCGTCATGATGGCCATCGGATGTGCATCACGGCGGAAGCCGCGCAGGAAGAATTGCATCTGCTCATTGACCATGGTGTGGTTGGTCACGAGCTTGGTGAAGTCTTCCTTTTGGGTGGCGTTGGGCAATTCGCCCTTGAGCAGCAGGTAACAGGTCTCGAGGTAGTCGCAGCCCACAGCCAACTGCTCAATGGGGTAGCCGCGGTAAAGAAGCTCGCCCTTGTCACCGTCGATGTAGGTGATCTTGGAGTTGCACGCAGCAGTCGACAGGAAACCGGGGTCGTAGGTGAACTTGCCGGTCTGACCGTAGAGCTTGCGGATGTCGATCACGTCAGGCCCCACCGAACCCTTGAAGATCGGCAGGTCCATGCTTGGGCTGCCGTCGGAGAACGACAAGGTGGCTTTTACGTCAGATGGGTTCATGGTCAGTCCTTGCTTTTTTTCGCTGCTAAAAAACTTAAGTTGGATGTGGTGGTGCGATAGAAATCACAGGGCCTCGCGCATTTGCTTCAAGACCTCGACAACCTCGTCACTCGACAAATCTTCACCGGGCTGCTGCCGAGCGAGAAACAGATCAAGCAGGTCATTGTCTGACAGGTCCATCAGCGCAAGCAATCCTTGAGCTTGCCTTCGGGTCAGATTCCCCGCGTACTTCATAAAAAAACGGTCGATGAACAAGTCGTTTTCGAGCAAACCGCGCCGGCACCGCCAGCGCAGCTTGCTCATCGCGCGCTCGTCGATCAGATCGTCCCCGACCGGAGCGGCAGCGGACATGGCTCAGACCGAGCGACGAATCATCATTTCCTTGATCTTGCCGATCGCCTTCGTGGGGTTCAGACCCTTGGGGCAAACGTCGACGCAATTCATGATGGTGTGGCAACGAAACAGCCGATACGGATCTTCAAGGTTGTCGAGCCGGGCCTCTGTGTCGTGGTCGCGGCTGTCGGCGATGAAGCGGTAGGCCTGCAAAAGGCCTGCCGGACCGACGAACTTGTCGGGATTCCACCAAAAGCTCGGGCAGCTCGTCGAGCAGCTCGCGCAAAGAATGCACTCGTACAGCCCGTTGAGTTCGTCGCGCTCTTCGGGCGACTGCAAGCGCTCTTTTTCGGGCGGCATCTCGTCGTTGACGAGATAGGGCTTGATCGAGTTGTACTGCTTGAAAAACTGCGTCATGTCGACGATCAGATCGCGAATCACGGGCAGGCCTGGCAAGGGCTTGAGCACGATCGGATCTTTCAGCGTGCGCATATTGGTCAGACATGCCAGACCATTCTTGCCGTTGATGTTCATGGCGTCGGAGCCGCACACGCCCTCGCGGCATGAACGCCGAAACGACAGCGTTGGGTCGACCGCTTTCAGCTTGTTCAGGGCATCAAGCAGCATGCGCTCGCTGCCGTCGAGTTCGACTTCAAGCGTTTGCATGCGCGGCTTGGTGTCGGTGTCGGGGTCATAGCGGTAGATCTGAAAAACGCGCTTGGTCATGGTTGCTCTCCGTCGCTGCGGCGACTGATAAGTGGGTTATTCAAAGTGCGAGGCACCGGCCTCAGAACGTGCGCACCACCGGCGGAACCGACTCAACAGTCAGTGGCTTGAGATTCACCGGCTTGTAGTCGACGCGATTGCCCTCGCTGTACCAAAGCGAGTGCTTCAGCCAGACCTTGTCGTTGCGGCCGTTGGGGCACTCAGCCGTGTTGGCATAGTCGTCCACCGTGTGAGCACCACGGCTTTCGTGACGGGCGGCTGCTGACACCATGGTCGCCAAGGCGACCTCGATCAGGTTTTCGACTTCAAGTGCCTCGATGCGCGCCGTGTTGAAGACGTTCGACTTGTCGGCCAGATGAATGCCCTTGACGCGCTCAGCGATCTTCTTGATCTCGACGACGCCCTCATCCATGGTGGCCTGCGTGCGAAACACGCCGGCGTAGCGCTGCATCGTGGAGCGGATGTCATTGGCGACGTCTTGGGCGTACTCGCCACCGGTGCTCTCCTGAAACTTGTTCAAGCGGCCCAGCGTGAAGTCGGCCGCATGATCCGGCAGCGGCTTGTGTGACTGCTTCTTGAGCTCGCTGTCGACGATGTGATTGCCCGCTGCGCGGCCAAACACCAGCAGGTCCAGCAAGGAGTTGGTGCCCAGACGGTTGGCGCCGTGCACGCTGACGCAGGCGCACTCGCCCACCGCATAGAGCCCGTTGACTACCGCATTGGGGTTGCCGTTCTTCGGGGCTACCACCTGGCCGTGAATGTTGGAAGGGATGCCGCCCATCTGGTAGTGAATGGTCGGCACGACCGGGATCGGCTCCTTGGTGATGTCGACGTTGGCAAAGTTGTGGCCGATCTCGTAGACCGACGGCAAGCGCTTCATGATCGTCTCGGCGCCAAGGTGGGTCATGTCAAGGACCACGTAGTCCTTGTTCGGGCCACAGCCACGACCTTCCTTGATCTCCTGGTCCATGCAGCGCGAGACAAAGTCTCGGGGCGCCAGATCCTTCAGCGTGGGCGCGTAACGTTCCATGAAACGCTCGCCGTTGCCGTTGCGCAGGATCGCGCCCTCGCCGCGGCAGCCTTCGGTCAGCAGCACGCCAGCGCCGGCCACGCCGGTCGGGTGGAATTGCCAGAACTCCATGTCTTCCAGCGGAATGCCAGCACGCGCCGCCATGCCCATGCCATCACCGGTGTTGATGAATGCATTGGTCGACGCGGCAAAGATGCGACCGGCACCGCCGGTGGCCATCAAGGTGATCTTGGCCTCGAGGATGTGCACCTCGCCGGTTTCCATCTCGAGCGCGGTCACGCCCACCACATCGCCGGCAGCGTCGCGGATCAGGTCCAGTGCCATCCACTCGACGAAAAAGTTGGTGCGCGCCTTGACGTTTTGCTGATACAGCGTGTGCAGCATCGCGTGGCCGGTGCGGTCGGCAGCAGCGCAGGCGCGCTGAACCGGCTTTTCACCGTAGTTGGCGGTGTGTCCGCCAAAGGGTCGCTGATAAATCGTGCCGTCGGCATTGCGGTCGAACGGCATACCAAGGTGCTCAAGTTCGTACACGACCTTCGGGGCCTCGCGGCACATGAATTCGATCGCGTCCTGATCGCCCAGCCAGTCAGAACCCTTCACGGTGTCGTAGAAGTGGTAATGCCAGTTGTCTTCCGACATGTTGCCCAGACTCGCGCCAATGCCGCCTTGCGCGGCGACCGTGTGCGAACGCGTCGGGAACACCTTGGACAGCACCGCGACATTGAGTCCGGCACGGGCGAGTTGCAAAGAAGCGCGCATGCCTGAGCCGCCGGCTCCGACGATGACCACATCGAACTTGCGTTTTGGAATTGAAGAACCCACTTGCATTACAGCCTCCACAGCACTTGGATTGCCCAGCCCGAACAGCCAACCAGCCACGCGAGCGTAAAAACTTGAAGCCCGAGGCGAACGCCCACTGGCTTGATGTAATCCATCCAGATGTCACGCATGCCCACCCAGACGTGGTACAGCAAGGAAATGATGACCACGAAGGTGAGGGTTTTCATCCAGTTGCTGGAGAAGATGCCCGCCCACTTGTCGTAGTCCATGGCGCCCGGCATGAGCACCTGAACGATGAGCGCCACAGTGAACAACGCCATCAGGGTGGCGGTCACGCGCTGCGAAAGCCAGTCCTTGAATCCGTAGTGCGCGCCAACCACGATGCGCTTGGACCCGAAATTTTGTGCCATGAGAAAAGCCGTCCGTGAAAGTCAGAAAAAGAGCTTGGATCCGAGCAGCAGGGTCAACAGCACGCTGAGCGCGAGGGTGACGATGGCTGAGGTGTGACCGAACTTGAGGGTCACCGCGTGGGTCATGTCCATCCACAAGTGGCGCAAGCCGGCGATGAAGTGGTGCAAATAGGCCCAGATCAGGGCCAGCGCCACCAGTTTGAAAAACAGACCCGGTACCGGGCCGATGCCGCCCGCAAAAACCGAGGTGAACTGTCCGTAGCTGATCTCGGAAGTCAGGCTGGTGTCGAACATCCAGATGATGAAAGGCAGCAGTAAAAACATCAGGAAACCACTGATTCGGTGCAGGATCGACACGATGCCGGCAGGCGGCAGGCGGTAACTGATGATCTGAGTGACGTGAATATTGCGAAACGTGCGGCGCGGCTTGACGGTTTCAGTCATCTCCAGCTTTCTTGGTGAGGCAGATTCAAGATCAACGAGTTTATGGCAACGCAGCAGGGTGGAACCCTTGCACCAGATGCAGGCACCGAAACCGCGGGGCCAATGAGTCAGCTCAATGCGTTGCGGTAGTGGTAACCCGAGGTGTTATACAAACCGCGGCGCAATTCCACGGGTTTCTCCTCATAGGTTAACGACAGCCGCTCGACACTGAGCAGGGGAAACCCGATGCCCACGCCCAGCAAAGGGGCGCTGACAGCGTCCGCAGCGACCGCACGGATCTTTTCTTCTGCGCGAATCATGTGCACGCCGAACTCGCTTTCGAACAGGCCGTACATCGGGCCGCGGTAATCGCTCAGGCGCTCGGCGGTCAAACCCTTGAAGAGCAAGCCCGGCAGCCAGATGTCATCGAGCACCACGGGTGCATCGCCAAAGCTGAGCAGGCGCAGCACGTTGACCACTGCATCGCCGGGCTTGAGCCCCAGCGCGCGCGCCACGTCGGCCGGACAACGCAGCCGACGGCAATCGATGAAACGCCGCCGCGCGCCGCCGGGCTCACCACTGTCAGGCTGCAATCGCAAGAACCTGTACTGAAGCTTCTGCTCTGCGTGGGTGGCGACGAAGGTGCCCTTGCCCTGCCTGCGCACCAGCAGGTTCTCGGCCGCCAGCTCATCGATGGCCTTGCGCACCGTGCCTTGGCTGACCTTGAACCGCGCGGCAAGCTCCATCTCGCTAGGAATGGTCTCGCCTGGGCGCCATTCGCCAGCCTGAAGGCTGCGCTTCATCAGGGTCTTGATCTGCTGGTACAGCGGACTGAAGGCGGGGGCTGTGCCATCGACCGCGCGAGCGGATGCCGCCGACTCGATCACGCCTTCAGTCCGGTTTTTCATGCCCGGATTGCAGCACAGGTGTTCGCCCTGCGTCCATTCAAAAAAGCAGTTTTCGACAGATGTCTTATGTAAGACAGAAGACTTTTGACTCGGGTCGACATTGACCCTAAACTGCTTCCTACAATTTGCTGTGTTTGGCTTTTCGCCGCGCCGACACCCCTTCACGCAACCCTCACCCCCCGGAGAATCGTCCATGAGCAAGTCCCCCGTTTGCGTTGCCGTCACTGGCGCTGCTGGCCAAATCGGTTACGCCCTGCTGTTTCGCATCGCTTCTGGAGAGATGCTGGGCAAGGACCAGCCGGTGATCTTGCAACTGCTCGAGATCCCTGACGAGAAGGCTCAAAACGCGCTCAAGGGCGTGATCATGGAACTCGACGACTGCGCTTTCCCGCTGCTCGCCGGCATTGAAGCCCACAGCGATCCAGTGGCTGCATTCAAGAACACCGACTACGCCTTGCTCGTGGGTGCTCGCCCACGCGGCCCCGGCATGGAGCGCAAGGACCTGCTGTCGGCCAACGCACAGATCTTCACCGCCCAGGGCAAGGCGCTCAACGCATCGGCCTCGCGCAACGTGAAGGTGCTGGTGGTGGGCAACCCGGCCAACACCAACGCCTACATCGCCATGAAGAGCGCGCCTGACCTGCCGGCCAAGAACTTCACCGCCATGCTGCGCCTGGACCACAACCGCGCCGCTTCGCAGATCGCCGCCAAGACCGGCAAGCCCGTGTCGAGCATCGAGAAGCTGGCCGTGTGGGGCAACCACTCGCCCACGATGTACGCCGATTACCGCTACGCCACCATCGGCGGCCAGTCGGTCAAGGCCATGATCAACGACGACGCCTGGAACAAGGACATCTTCCTGCCGACCGTGGGCAAGCGCGGCGCGGCCATCATTGCCGCACGCGGCGTGTCGTCGGCAGCCTCGGCCGCCAATGCAGCCATTGACCACATGCGCGACTGGGCGCTGGGCTCGAACGGCCATTGGGTCACCATGGGCATCCCTTCGAATGGCGAATACGGCATCCCGAAAGAGGTCATGTTCGGCTACCCGGTGACCACCGAAGGCGGCGAGTACAAGATCGTCGAAGGCCTGACGATCGATGCCTTCAGCCAGGAGCGCATCAACCTGACGCTGGCCGAGTTGACCGAAGAGCAAGACGGCGTCAAGCATCTGCTTTGATCCACCCCAACCCGCAAGACGACATGCGCCTTGCGCTTGAGCCGGCCTCCGACTGCGGGAGCCGGCTTTTTCATTTCTGCCGCGCGGCTGCATGGCCGGCTGGCTCGCAAACTGTCCAATGAGTCAAACGAGGTTGACCATGCCTGATTCAAAACTTGTCTTCTTGCGCGCGATGACCATTGCCGTGAGCATGGGGCTGACTTTGCCGTTCTCATCGGTAGCTGCGGCTACGGCCGCGCCGACGCCGAAACCGCAAAAGCCTGCCGCCAAGCCTGCGGCGAAAACCGCTGTGGCGGCCAAGGCCGCGCCGGCCACTGAGATTGCGCCAGCCACACCAGAGCAGGTGGCTGCAGCCGAACGGGTTTTCTACGGCGACTACCAGTGCGAGTTCAAGCAGATGGTCTACATCAAGGCCAGCGAGCAACACCCGGCCTATGTCGAGTTGAAGCACGGCACGTCGACCTACCTGATGAAGCCGGTGGTTTCGCCCACCGGTGCGGTCCGCCTCGAAGACGTCAAGAACAACACCCTGATGGTGCAGATCTCCAGCAAGTCCATGCTGATGAACGTGACGTCTGGCACGCGCATGCTGGATGGCTGCGTGTGCCCCAAGCAGCGCGAATTGATGGACGGGCTGAAGCAGGCCCTCGGACTGGACGCGCAAGCCACCCAGGCCACCCCCAAACCCTGATCGATTCAACCCGCCCATTTCCCGAAGGAGCCACCACCATGCTTGAAACCTACCGCCAACACGTCGCTGAGCGCGCCGCGCTGGGCATCCCGCCGTTGCCCCTGTCGGCACAGCAAACCAGCCAGTTGATCGAGTTGCTGAAGTCGCCCCCCGCAGGCGAAGCCGCCAACTTGGTCGAGCTGATCACCCACCGCGTGCCTGCGGGCGTGGACGACGCCGCCTGCGTGAAGGCCAGCTATCTGGCGGCTGTGGCGCATGGCACCGAGGCCTGCTCGCTGATCAGCCGCGAGATGGCCACCCAACTGCTGAGCACCATGCTCGGCGGCTACACCATCAGCCCGCTGATCGAGTTGCTCGACGACGCCACGGTGGGTTCGGTGGCCGCAGCCGGACTCAAGAATACCTTGCTGATGTTCGACCAGTTCCACGACGTCAAGGACAAGGCCGACAAGGGCAATGCCCACGCCAAGTCCGTGCTGCAAAGCTGGGCCGACGCCGAGTGGTTCACCTCGCGTCCTGAAGTGCCGCAAAGCATCACCGTGGCCATCTTCAAGGTGACCGGCGAGACCAACACCGACGACCTGTCGCCCGCGCCCGATGCCTGGAGCCGCCCCGACATTCCGCTGCACGCCCTGGCCATGCTCAAGAACGCCCGCCCCGGCATCACGCCCGAAGAAGACGGCAAGCGCGGCCCGATCAAGTTCATCGAAGACCTGCGTGCGCGCGGCAATCTGGTGGCTTACGTGGGCGACGTGGTCGGCACGGGTTCGAGCCGCAAGTCGGCCACCAACTCGGTGCTGTGGTTCACCGGCGAAGACATTCCCTTCGTGCCGAACAAGCGCTTCGGCGGCGTGTGCCTGGGCGCCAAGATCGCCCCGATCTTTTACAACACGATGGAAGATGCCGGCGCGCTGCCCATCGAGCTTGACGTCAACCAGATGAACATGGGCGACGTGGTCGAGCTGCGCCCGTACGAAGGCAAGGCCCTGAAAGACGGCAAGGTGATCGCCGAGTTCAAGGTCAAGAGCGACGTGCTGTTCGACGAAGTGCGCGCGGGCGGGCGTATTCCGCTGATCATCGGCCGCGGCCTGACCGCCAAGGCGCGTGATGCGCTGGGCCTGCCAACGTCGACCCTGTTCCGTCTGCCGCAAAACCCGGTCGACACCCAAAAGGGCTACAGCCTGGGCCAGAAGATGGTCGGCAAGGCCTGCGGCCTGCCCGTGGTCAACGCACAGCAGCAAGGCGTGCGCCCCGGCACCTACTGCGAGCCCCGCATGACCTCGGTCGGCTCGCAAGACACCACCGGCCCGATGACCCGCGACGAGCTGAAAGACCTGGCCTGCCTGGGCTTCAGCGCCGATCTGGTGATGCAGTCGTTTTGCCACACCGCGGCCTACCCGAAGCCGATCGACGTGAAGATGCACCACGAGCTGCCCGACTTCATCAGCCACCGTGGCGGCATCGCGCTGCGCCCGGGCGACGGCGTGATCCACAGCTGGCTCAACCGCCTGCTGCTGCCCGACACCGTGGGCACCGGTGGCGACAGCCACACACGCTTTCCGATCGGCATCAGCTTCCCCGCCGGCTCGGGTCTGGTCGCGTTTGCTGCTGCTACCGGCGTGATGCCACTGGACATGCCCGAGAGCGTGCTGGTGCGCTTCAAGGGCCAGATGCAGTCCGGCGTCACGCTGCGCGATCTGGTCAACGCGATCCCGCTGTACGCCATCAAGGCGGGTTTGCTCACCGTTGAGAAAAAGGGCAAGAAGAACATCTTCAGCGGCCGCATCCTCGAGATCGAAGGCCTGCCTGATCTGAAGGTCGAGCAGGCGTTCGAGCTGAGCGACGCCTCGGCCGAGCGCAGCGCTGCCGGCTGCACCGTGCACCTCAACAAAGAGCCGATCGCCGAGTACATCAACAGCAACATCACGCTGATGAAGTGGATGATCGCCGAGGGCTACGCCGACGCCCGCACGCTGGCTCGCCGTATTGCCGCACAGGAAGCTTGGCTGGCCGATCAGCAACTGCTGGCCGGTGATGCCGATGCCGAATACGCCGCCATCATCGAGATCGATCTGGCCGACATCCACGAGCCCATCGTGGCATGCCCGAACGACCCGGACGACGTGAAGACGCTGTCCGAAGTCGCTGGCGCCAAGATTGACGAGGTGTTCATCGGCAGCTGCATGACCAACATCGGCCACTTCCGCGCGGCCAGCAAGTTGCTTGAGAACAAGCGTGACATCCCGGTCAAGCTGTGGGTCGCCCCACCGACCAAGATGGACGCCAAGAAGCTCAGCGACGAAGGCCACTACGGCGTGCTGGGCAGTGCCGGTGCGCGCATGGAAATGCCGGGTTGCAGCCTGTGCATGGGCAACCAGGCACAGGTCAAGGAAGGTGCCACGGTGTTCTCGACCAGCACGCGCAACTTCCCGAACCGTCTGGGCAAAAACGCGAACGTGTACCTGGGTTCGGCCGAACTGGCCGCCATCTGCTCGAAGCTCGGCCGCATTCCCACGCGCGAGGAATACCTCCTCGACATGGGCGTGCTCACCGCCGCGAGCAACACGGTGTACCAGTACCTGAACTTCGACAAGATCGAGGAGTTCACCGGCGCCAGCGAGAAGACCACCGTCTGAAAATTGTCATGCGCCATGCTGGCGCGTGACAGATCTAACAAGGCCCCGCACGGTCATGCCGGCGGGGCTTATTTCGCCTCGCCGCAAGACCTTTACCAGTTGGACTCGCGCTCCGACGTGGAGCCAATGCGGTGGATGGACAAGTCGGCGCCTTCGAACTCTTCTTCCAGCGTCAGGCGCAGCGAGGTCACGCACTTGATGCCGCCGTAAATCGCCAGGCCCGACAACAGCGCCCAGACCACGCCGATCAGTGTGCCCGCAACCTGCGCGCCCAAGCTCACGCCGCCCGCACCGCCGAGCGCCGTCTGGCCGAAGATGCCGCAGGCGATGCCGCCCCAGGCGCCACACAAGCCGTGCAGCGGCCACACGCCCAGCACGTCGTCGATCTTCCAGCGGTTTTGCGTGAGGGTGAACATCGACACAAAGATCGCGCTGGCCACACCGCCGACCACCAGCGCGCCGGCCGGGTGCATCACGTCGGAGCCGGCGCATACGGCCACCAGCCCGGCCAGCGGGCCGTTGTAGACAAAGCCCGGGTCATTGCGCCCCATCACCACGGCCACCAAGGTGCCGCCAGCCAGCGCCATCAGCGAGTTGACCGCCACCAGCCCGGAGACCTTGTCGAGCGCCTGCGCGCTCATCACGTTGAAGCCAAACCAGCCCACCGCCAGCACCCACGCGCCCAGCGCCAGGAAGGGAATGTTCGACGGCGGATGCGCGCTGATGCCGCCGTCTTTGCGATAGCGGTTGCTGCGCGCACCCAGCAGCACCACGGCCACCAGGCCGACCCAGCCGCCGAATGCATGCACGACCACGCTGCCGGCAAAGTCATGGAAGGCCGCGCCGGTGAACTGGGTGATCGCCTCTTGGATGCCGAACTTGTTGCCCCACACCACCCCTTCGAGCAGCGGGTAAGCCACGCCCACCAGCACAGCGGTTGCCGCGAGTTGCGGGCCGAACCGCGCGCGCTCGGCAATGCCGCCCGAGACGATGGCCGGAATGGCTGCGGCAAAGGTCAGCAAGAAGAAAAACCGCATCAGCTCGACGCCGCTCTTTTGCATCAGCGACTCGGCGCCGGTGAAGAAACTCACGCCATAAGCCACGCTGTAGCCAATGAAGAAGTACACGACAGTCGACACCGAAAAGTCGACGAGGATCTTCACCAGCGCATTGACCTGGTTCTTCTTGCGCACCGTGCCCAGTTCGAGGAACGCGAAGCCCGCGTGCATCGCCAGCACCATGATGGCGCCCAACAAAAGAAAGAGCGCGTCGCTCGCCTGCTTGACCTGATCCATGAATGCCTCCTTGTGGTGCCTGTGATCGGCATCTGCTGCGCCGTTGTTCAAAATCAGCGCACCACGAAAGCAAAAACCGGGCCTGATTTGGTGCGCGAATCAGCACCATTTCAGAACATTTCTGGTCTCAGAAGCTCAATTCAGGCATGTCAGCGCATCCCGGCGCACTGCGAAAGTGCGCGCAGCGGGGTGCGCGCACTTCAGTCCAGATCCGGGGCGATCGCCGTGGCGTGATCGACCAGCGCGCCCAGGATGTCCTGAGCGCGCTCGTCGGCCTCTTCGCCCAGTTCGTCGATGCGATCGAAGAAGGCCTGCAGCGTTCGCGCGCCACCCGCCCCCTCGTGCAGCCGGTGCACCCGGTGCTCGTGCCAGCGCTGCTGCTCTTCCTCGGTGAGCGTTTCGGGGAAGTTGCGCGCGCGGTAGCGAAACAGCAACTCACCGAGCCGCGCATCGGCGAAGGCGGGGCGCTGCTCGGCCAGCACCGCCGGGGCCAGGCCACGCAGCCGATCAAGCAAACGCCTGTCCTCGTTGCCGACAAAGCCGCCGTAGAGGTCTTCGTCCACGTCGGGCGCGGGCGAGCTCGCCTCGGGCCGCTCGAACACCTCAGGCCACAGGCCGGCCAACAGCGCGGTTTGCTTCGCGGCCACATCGGCATGTATCAGTGCCTGCGCCACGTCTATGCCCCAGCGCTCGGCCATCTCGGCGCTCAGCGTCTTCAGGTTGCCGATGACCACCGGCGACTTGTTGAGGTGAATCGTCTTGATCGGTAAGCGCGTCACGCCTTCGGGCAGCGCATCGGCGCGGCTGAACATGCGCTGGCGCAACGTGGCCGCGTCCAGATCGCGCAGCACGCTCGGGTCTTCGGCCAGGTCCCACACGATGACTTCGTTCTTGTTGGTCGGGTGTGGCGCCAGCGGCCACACCAGCGCGATGCAGCCGCGCTCGGCCGGGTACATCCCCGACACATGTAAAAAGGGCTTGCCCGCAGCCTGAGCCGTGCTCATCTCGCGGATGACTTCGTTCTTCTTGTGCAGGCGCAAGCAGAAGTCCCACAGCTTGGGGTTCACATTGCGAATCAGCCGCGCCAGCGCCAGCGTGGCACGCACGTCCGACAGCGCGTCGTGCGCCGCCTCGTGCACCAGGCCGTTGGCCACGCTCAGGTGCTCGAGCTTGAACGAGGGTCGGCCGTCTTCGTGGCGCGGCCATTGGATGCCGGCCGGGCGCAGCGCGTAGCAGCAGCGCACCACGTCCATCAGGTCCCAGCGGCCGCAAGCGTCTCGCCATTCGCGTGCGTAAGGCTCGATCAGGTTGCGCCAGAAGAGAAAGCGGGTGACCTCATCGTCGAAGCGGGTCGAGTTGTAGCCCACACCCACCGTGCCGGGCCGCGCCAACTGGGCCTCGATCGCTGCGGCAAATGCGTGCTCGGGGATACCGCGTTCCATGCACACCTGCGGCGTGATGCCGGTGAGCATGCAGCTCTCGGGGTCGGGCAGGCTGTCGTCGGCAGGCTGGCAGTACAGCGTGACGGGCTCGTCGATCTCGTTGAGCTCGGCATCGGTGCGCACGCCGGCAAACTGCGCGGGTCGATCGCGGCGGGGCACCACGCCGAAGGTTTCGTAGTCGTGCCAGAAAAAGGTCAATGCTTCCATGTGGCGCAACATACCGCACTCGGCCGCGAGCCTTGAGGCCACGCACAAAATGCGTCGCATCGGCCGCACACCATCGTCCACGCCATCACCCAAGGAGTTCGCATGAAGCCACCGACCGCCACGCGCCCATTGCCCGCTGCCCCAGTCCATGCGTATGCCAAGACGCTCAAGACCTTTACCACCGCCAGCGGCGTCGAGGGCAGTTTCTATTCGCTGCCGGCGCTGGCCAAAGCCATCCCCAATGTCGCGCGGCTGCCGCACTCGCTGCGCGTGGTGCTCGAAAGCGTGCTGCGCAACTGCGACGGCAAGAAGGTGACGGCCGAACACGTCGAGCAGCTCGCCGGCTGGCAGCCGCAGGCCGAACGCAGCGCGGAGATTCCCTTCGTTGTGGCCCGTGTGGTCCTGCAGGATTTCACCGGCGTGCCGCTGCTCGCCGATCTGGCGGCCATGCGCAACGTGGCGGCTTCGATGGGCCAGGACGCCAAGACCATCGAGCCGCTGGTGCCGGTCGATCTGGTGGTCGACCACAGCGTGATGGTCGACCACTACGGCACCCGGCAGTCGCTTGACCTGAACATGAAGCTCGAGTTCGAGCGCAACCGCGAGCGCTACGAGTTCATGAAGTGGGGCATGCAGGCCTTCGACACCTTCGGCGTGGTGCCGCCGGGCTTTGGCATCGTGCACCAGGTCAACCTCGAGTACCTTGCACGGGGCGTGCACAAGACGCCCAAGAGCCGTGCCGGCTCGGCGGTGCCCGCCGGCGTGTACTACCCCGACTCGCTGGTCGGTACCGACAGCCACACCACCATGATCAACGGCATCGGCGTGGTCGGCTGGGGCGTGGGCGGCATCGAGGCCGAGGCCGGCATGCTGGGCCAGCCGGTGTACTTCCTGACACCCGATGTGGTGGGGTTGGAGTTGACCGGCCGGCTGCGTGAGGGCGTCACCGCCACCGATCTGGTGCTCACCGTGACCGAAATCTTGCGCCGGGCCAAGGTGGTCGGCAAGTTCGTCGAGTTCTTTGGCGAAGGCACTGCCAGCCTCGCGCTGCCCGACCGCGCGACGGTGGCCAACATGGCACCCGAGTACGGCGCGACGATGGGCTTTTTTCCGGTGGACGAAAAGACCATCGAGTACTTCCGCGGCACCGGCCGCAGCAAGAAGAAGATCGAGGCCTTCGAGGCCTACTTCCGGGCGCAGAAGATGTTTGGCGTGCCCCTGCGCGGCGACATCGACTACACCAGCGTCGTCACGCTCGACCTGGGCACGGTGTCGCCCAGTCTGGCCGGCCCGAAGCGCCCGCAAGACCGCATCGACCTGGGCCAGGTCAAGCACCAGTTTGCCGAGCTGTTCAGCCAACCGCCGGCCGACAACGGCTTCAACCAGCCGGCCGAAAGGCTGGGCCTGTCGGTGGCCACGCCGTCGGGCCTGTCTATCGCCAATGGCGACGTGCTGATCGCGGCCATCACCTCGTGCACCAACACCTCCAACCCGAGCGTGCTGCTGGCCGCCGGGCTGCTGGCCAAGAAGGCGGTCAAGGCGGGGCTGCGGGTGCAGCCGCACATCAAGACCTCGCTGGCGCCAGGCTCGCGCATCGTCACCGAATACCTTGAAAAAGCCGGCCTGCTGCCCTACCTCGAAAAGCTGGGCTTCTACCTCGCGGGCTACGGTTGCACCACCTGCATCGGCAACGCCGGCGACCTGACGGCCGAGATCAACGAAGCCATCACCGCCAACGACCTGGTGTGTGCTGCGGTGCTGTCGGGCAATCGCAATTTCGAAGCGCGCATCCACCCGAACCTCAAGGCCAACTTCCTGGCCTCGCCGCCGCTGGTGGTGGCCTATGCGATCGCCGGCAGCGTCAATGTCGACCTGATGACCGAGCCGCTGGGCAAGGCCAAGGGCAAGAACGGCAAGCCCATCTATCTGGGCGACGTCTGGCCCACCAGCGACGAGATCCACGCGCTGATGAAGTACGCCATGAGCGGCCCGGCCTTCAAAAAGAACTACGACAAGGTCAACAGCGAACCCGGCAAGCTGTGGGGCAAGGTCAAGGGATCGACCGGTCAGGTCTACGACTGGCCGATCTCGACCTACATCGCCAAGCCGCCCTTCTTCGACGACTTCACCATGCAGCCACGGCAGGCCGCAGCGGGCATCAGCGGTGCGCGGGCGATGGCGCTGTTTGGCGACTCGATCACCACCGACCACATCTCGCCGGCCGGCTCGATCAAGTCCACCTCACCCGGGGGCCTGTGGCTCGCCGAGCATCAGGTGCTGAAGGCCGACTTCAACAGCTACGGTTCGCGCCGCGGCAACCACGACGTGATGGTGCGCGGCACCTTTGCCAACGTGCGCATCAAGAACCTGATGATTCCAGCGGGCCCCGATGGCTCGCGCGAAGAAGGCGGGCTGACGCTGCTGCAGCCTTCGGGCGAAAAGCTGGCCATCTATGACGCGGCCATGCGCTACATGGCCGAAGGCACGCCCACGGTGGTGTTCGCCGGCGAGGAGTACGGCACCGGATCGTCGCGCGACTGGGCGGCCAAGGGCACTGCGCTGCTCGGCATCAAGGCGGTGATCGCGCGCAGCTTCGAGCGCATCCACCGCAGCAATCTGGTGGGCATGGGCGTGCTGCCGCTGCAGTTCAGGGGCACAGACAGCTGGCAGTCGCTGGGCATTCGCGGCAACGAGATGTTCGACATCGAACTGGCCGCGCACATCGCGCCGCAGCAAGAAGCCACGCTGGTGATCACCTCGACCGACGGCAGCCAAAAACGCGTACCGCTCACGCTGCGCATCGACACGCCGATCGAGGTCGATTACTACCAGCACGGCGGCATCCTGCCCTTCGTGCTGAGGCAGCTGCTGGCGGGTTGATTTCAGCCCAGCGCGCGGCCCCATTCATCGGCATCGAAACCCACCAGCAAACCGCCCGGGTGCTCAAGCACCGGGCGGCGGATCACGCTGTGCTGCGCCACCATCAGCTCGCGCGCGCTCGCCGCGTCGTGCACCGCGGCCTGCTGATCGGCATCGAGCTTGCGCCAGGTGGTGCCCTTGCGGTTGATCAGCATCTCCCAGCCCACCGAGTGCATCCAGCGCTCGAGCGGCGCGAGCGGCACGCCGAGCTTCTTGTAATCGTGGAAGACGGCGTCGATGCCGCGTTCAGCCAGCCAGGCGCGGGCCTTCTTCACGGTGTCGCAGTTGGCAATGCCGTAGACGGTGACGGCGCGCTCGGCAGGTTTCATCGCAACAATCTCTGGTGGGGTTAGGGTTCAACACAAGACCGGGGCGAGGCCATGGCATCAACGACTGAATTTTCAACTGCGCACGGCCACGGCATCTGGAGCATCGACACCGGTTATCAGCGGCCGCACTTCGATGCCGCGTACCTCATGGTCGAGTGCGGCCGGGCCGCCTTCATCGACACCGGCACGGGCCACTCGGTGCCGCGACTGCTGGCCGCACTCGAGGCCGCCGGCGTGGCGCGCGATGCGGTCGACTGGGTCATCCCCACGCACGTGCACCTGGACCACGCCGGCGGCTCGGGCGCGCTGATGGCCGCGCTGCCCAACGCGAAGCTGGTGGTGCACCCGCTGGGCGCGCGTCACCTGATCGATCCGGCCAAGCTGATCGCCGGTGCCACTGCCGTCTACGGTGCCGACGAGGTGCAGCGCTCGATCGGCACGGTGGTGCCGGTGAGCGCCGAGCGCGTGCTCGAAAGCACCGACGGCATGGAGCTGCACCTGGCCGATCGCCCCTTGCGCTTGTTCGACACGCCGGGTCACGCACGGCACCACCATTGCATCTGGGACGAGCGCAGCCGCGGCCTGTTCACCGGCGACACCTTCGGCCTGTCGTACCGCGAGTTCGACACACCGCAAGGCGCTTGGCTGCTGCCCAGCACCACGCCGGTTCAGTTCGACCCGCCGGTGCTGCGTGCGTCGTTCGAGCGGCTGCTCGCGCTGCGGCCCGACTGCATCTACCTCACGCACTACGGCCGGCTGCCCGCCTCACCCGGCCCCGACGATGCGAAGACGCTGCAGCAACTGGGCCGCGAGTACCTCGAGCAACTGGATGCGGTGATCGCGCTGGGTCTGCGCGCCGCAGCGGCGTCACCCAACGCAGAGGATCGCCACGTGGCGCTGGTCGAAGGCTTGAGCGAGCTGTACCTGGAACGCGTGGGCCGCCTGGGTGGCAGCCTGTCACGCGAGCGCGTGCTGGAGCTCATGGACATGGACATCGAGCTCAACACGCAGGGCATGGGCGTGTGGCTGGCGTCTGTGGCTGAGGCCGTACCGCAGCCCAAGGCTTCGACGCCAGTGCAGCAAGCACGCAACCCGCTGCACGGCTTGAGGCTGGAAGACATCGTCAACGCACTGGTGGCGCATTACGGCTGGGCTGAACTGGGCGACCGCGTTCCGGTGCGTTGCTTCATCAGCGAGCCGAGCGTGGCGTCTAGCCTGAAGTTTCTTCGCAAGACGCCGTGGGCGCGCGAGAAGGTCGAGGGGCTTTACCTGTTCATGCTGCGTGACGTGCGTCGCGCTCAGCGGGAAGAGCCGTCAGGCAAGGCACGCCCAGGCTAGAAAGTGGGGTCGGCGGATGTCACGAAGGGCACCTTGGACTTGCTAATTGAATAGCGAAACCCGTCGCCGACGTCTTGGTATCGGCCGCCATTCGGGCCGACTTGAGGATTTTTTCAGGCCGGAGCCAAAGCCCCGATCAACGGGCGCTGGCCTGTGCAGACCGCCGGCGACCCGCCATGAACAAGCCTCCCACACCCGACAGCAGCAACCAAGCCGCAGCCGGAATCGGAACGGGGTTGACGGTACCGCCTGAGGTTGTCACCAGCGAGAAATCGCCGTCGATCACGTCGGAGTTCGCCGAGTTGATGAGCTGATACGTCGGGCCTCCGACCGCGGACAAAACAAACAGGTTCCACATCGTGCCGCCTGAGCCTGCCTCCCCAAACGAAACGCCGTAGGAGGTGAAATAGCCATAGGCATTGGCGTTCAGGTTGTTACTGTTTGGCTCAAGCACCACGTTGTCGTTGCCGGCAAAACCCGAGGTTGTCACCGTATTGATGTAGTAGGGGTAACCATCTGAATCGACGTACTGACCGTAAGTGCTCCCCGGGGCAAGCAGTGAAATCGCCGCGCCGTTGATCGTGCCCGTGGCGCCGGTCATGACATAGAAGTCCATATTCGTTCCAACGACGTAACTTGGACCACCGCTAAAGTCGTTGTAGTTGATGAGGTTGGCGACCGTTTCGTTCGTGGCCACATCGGCCGTGAAGGTTCCGGTCCCGAACGCTGTGGATTCGCCTGTTTTGGTGAAGCTCCAGCTCATCACCAGCGAGGCGTTGGCGGCTGTCGCGCTGAAAAACAGCGCCAGCGCGGCGGCGATCGGTCGAATGCGGTTCATGGCAAAAGTCTCTCGAAATCTGAAAGGGGTCGGATCAATTCAGCGTGACGGTGGCACCGACGGTCGCCGTGCCGGTCTTGTAGACCAGGGTGTTCAAGCCGTTGAAGCGGAAGCGGTGGACACCGCCGTGGCCAGCTTCATCGCCGCTGTACAGAAACAGCGGACCGCCCAGGGGCTCTTGAACCAAGGTCGGGCTCAGGGGGTCGACGGGCAGTTGGGCGCCCACGGGCCGCGTGGTGCGCGTGGTCGCTTCACCGAATTGACCGAGGAACAAGCCGTTGTCGTCGAAGTGCATGAACTGGCTGGCGTAGCCCGTCTTGCCATTCAGCGGGTCCTTGAAGTTGGTGCCCTGGTAGCCGTAGACGATGTTCGATCCGTTGGCCCACACCAGGTTGCCGCCGTAGTTGACCGAGCCGTCGACAGGCTTGGTCTGGAACACGCCCTTGCCGTCCATCAGGCCCGACGGGCTGGCCAGCCACAACCACTTGGTGTCGTAGCGAGTGGCCGCGCCGAGGTGCAAATTGCTGCCGGTGACCGACTGGTCAAAGAACACCACCCGGTTGGAAGCCGTCAGCGGAAAGCGCGGACCGACCACGCCCGAGAAGATGCCGGCACGGCTGTAGGCCGACGTCGCGGAAGTAGGCACCGTCGCCTGAACCACCGCAGTGCCCCATTGCGGATCGCCCAGGCCGTTGAAACCCGTCAAAGGCAGTCGATACACCGTCTGCGTGCTGGCGCCGGCAGTCGTGGTGGCGTAGCCCAGATCGCCGCCTTCGTACATCACCGTGGTGGTGGTGTTGGCCACTTGCGGCAAGGTGCCGATCAGGCGCACAGGGCCGGACGATGGCAACTCCGCGAGCTTTTGGACGTTGCCGACCGTGACCAAGCCATACGTGCGGCTGTTCGACAGGGTTTGGACCGTGGTGAAGCCGCCAAAGCCGCTGTTGTCCCGGCTTGAGTCGGTCACGCCCGCGGGCAGGCTGGGCAGCCAGTTCTTGACCAGCGGCCAGGCCGCGCCGCCGGCCATCAAGGCATCGGTGCGATTGACCGTGTTGCAAAACTGCAGGAAGTTGGCGTAAGAACAGCTCGGGTTGCCGTGGTCCACCGTCGAGGCGTAAACCAGGGGCAGATAGGACACCTTGGTGTCAGCCGTTGTGGAGGCTGGGGCAAAGCGCAGCATGCGGTTGTTGCAGGTGTCGCCAACCCACAGCGAGCCGTCCGATTCGGCGGCCAAGGCGGTTCTTTCGCCACCCGCCACCTTGAAGCACAGCTTGGTGTCAGACACGGCAGGACTGGACGCATAGCCGCCGGCATCACCCTTGGTGTCGCCCGATGCCGACCCGGCGGTACCGCTGGTGGTGAAGTGCTTGATCTGCTGGCTGACACCGCCATCGGCCACCCAGACGCCGCCGGCGTCCACGCCCGAGCCTTCGGCTGAAAGCGCCAGCGGGCTGACCAGACCACTGCTGACAGTGGCGGCCAAGCTAGGCGTGCTGGAAAGATTGGTGTAACGAACCACCGCGCTGCCCGAGATCACCCACAGGTCACCGACTGCGGTCATGCTGATCTGGTTGTACTTGCTGGCGTTGCCGCTCATGGTCACCGAGACGCTGCCCAGCGAGGCCCCGGTGGTCTTGTTGAACAAGCGCACCAGATTCAGACCGCCGTGAGCCACCGCCAGCACGTTGCCGCTTTGCTGCACGGCGATGCCGGTCGGGCCATTGGTCGCTTGGTCTACGGCTGAGGATGCGGCGTACAGATCAAGCACGCTCGCGTAGCTTTGACCTGAATAGCACACGCCGGGCGACAGGAAGTTCAGGCACGCCGATTGGCCGGACGAAAAGTTCACCGGCACGTTGGTCGACCTCACGAAGGCATTCACGAAAGAGGTCTTCGAGAAGCCGCCGATGTTGGCCGCATACACATTCGACCCATCGGCTGCGACCATCGCGTAGGCGACGAAGGCATCGGTGCTGGGGAACTGCCGCGCCGCGGTATTCGGCGCCGACAGCGCAAAGCCGGACAGACCGGGCTGGCCCTCGTTGTAGCCCACGGCCATGTAGGCGTTGCTGCCCTGGATGGCAATGCCGTTGACCGGCTGCATGTAGGCATGCACGCCGGTGCCGTCAAAGCTGGACGAGGAGTTGCCGATGACGCCTTCCCAAGCGTAGCCGATGTTGTGATACGCCAGCCGGATGGTGTAAGGGTTGCCAGAGCCGGTGGGCACGGTCGCGCCAGCGTCATCTTTCCCGTTCCATGTGCCCGAGATCAAACCCGGAGCCAAGCTGGCACCGCGAACCAGCGAGCGCACCAGCACGCCTTGCGAGTTGTAGACACCCACGCTGACATTCCACTTGGTGGCGCCCACCGGAGCGGTCGGCAGGGTGGTTTTCCAGGTGGTGGCCGCAGCCGGGAGCGCGGCGCTGGCGTCGTGCGAGGCGAACAGCCCCAAAGCGCTCACGGCAGCGACGATCGCCAACTGAGACTTAAGGCTTGGAGTGCGTGCTGGGGAGTTCATGACCGGCTGACCTTGGTTGATACGCGACGCCCATCAATTTCGGGGCTTTTGTCATTTGGGTGGCTCTGTCGAATCACTGTGACTCGAACCTGACCCCAACGGTGCCCAAACAGGCTCGTTCGGACTAGTACGGACTAGCCAATCACACCGCACAGCACCGGGAGTTCATAGTTGAGCCCTCACCCCACCCCGAGGGAACCCTGCCATGAGACTGCTACACGTCATGCTGCGCGTTGGAAACCTGCAGCGCTCGATCGATTTCTACACCCGAGTGATGGGCATGAGCCTGATTCGCACCACCGAGCGGCCCGAGCAGAAATATTCGCTGGCCTTTCTGGGCTACGGCTCCAACCCCGAGCACGCCGAGCTCGAGCTCACCCACAACCACGGCGTCGACAGCTACGACCTGGGAAGCGCCTACGGTCACATCGCCATCGAGGTGCCAGATGCCCACGCCGCGTGCGAGCAGATCCGCGCCCATGGCGGCAAGGTCACACGCGAAGCCGGACCGGTGGCCGGCGGCAGCACCGTGATTGCCTTCATCACCGACCCCGACGGCTACAAGGTCGAGCTGATCCAGCGCGGCACGCTGTGAGCGCCTTCTAGCGGCTGCGCAGCAAGTCCGTGTCTCGAGCCAGGGCCGTGATGCGCGGCCAATCGCCGTCGGCCAGCGCGTCGGCCGGCGTGAGCCACGAGCCGCCGCACACGCGCACATTGGGCAGCGCCAGAAAGCGCGGCGCGGTCTCGGCGGTGATGCCGCCGGTCGGGCAAAACACGATGTCGGCAAACGGCCCGGCGAACGCCTGCAGCATGGCCACGCCGCCGGCCGCCTTGGCCGGAAAGAACTTCAGGAAGTCGTGGCCGTCCGCATGGGCGTGCATCACCTCGCTGGCCGTGGCCACCCCGGGCAGCAGCGCCAGACCCAGCTCGCGGCAGGCCACGCCGATCTCGCTGCGATAGCCCGGGCTCACCGCAAAGCGGCATCCGGCGTCGCGTGCGGCTTTCGCATCAGATGCGCTGCGCACCGTGCCAGCGCCCAAGATGGCCTCGGGCACGGCGCGGGCGATGGCTTCCATGCAGGCCAGCGCGGCCGGTGTGCGCAGCGTCACCTCGAGCACCCGCACGCCCCCGTCGACCAGCGCGCGCGCCAGCGGCACGGCATCTTCGACACGGTGGATCACCAGCACCGGAATCACAGGGCCGTGATCGGCGAGTTCAAGCGGGTTCATGGAGGAGTTTCCTTGCATGGTTTGGTGGAGATCGGCGGCTCAAAGCCAGGTGATGGCGCCTTCTTCGGCGCTGAGCACGTTGCGGCGCAGGCCGGCAAACAGCTCGCGCCCGAGGCCGTGGCCGTTGATTTGGCGCTGGGCATCGCTCAGTTCGGCGCACTCGCGCGCGGCCCAGACCAACTCGTCGACCAGCGCATCGAGGCTGCCCGCCACGGCATCCAGACGGATCACATCGCCCGAGCGCACGCGCGCCAGCGGTCCGCCGGCCAGCGCCTCGGGGCTGAGGTGGATGGCAGCCGGCACCTTGCCGCTGGCACCGCTCATGCGCCCGTCGGTCACCAGCGCCACCCGAAAGCCGCGGCCTTGCAGCACCGCCAGCGGCGGCGTCAGCTTGTGCAGCTCGGGCATGCCGTTGGCGCGCGGGCCCTGAAAGCGCAGCACCGCGACGAAATCTCGCTCAAGCTCGCCTGCGGCGAAGGCATCCAGCAAGGCCTGCTGCGACTCGAACACGATGGCCGGCGCCTCGATCACCCAGGCACCGTCGGGCACCGCCGAGGTCTTGATGACCGCGCGGCCCAGGTTGCCGGTGAGCAGTGCCAGACCGCCATGCGTGCTGAAGGGCGCCGTCGCGGGCCGCACGATGTCGTCATCGCCGATGACCTGGCTCGCGCTCGGCAGCTCGCGCCAGCTCAGGCGGCCCTCGGCACCAGCCTCGGCCTGCGGCACGCGGGTGTGCTCGCGCAAGCCGCCCGCCGACATGGTGGCCACATCGGCGTGCATCAGGCCGGCGTCGATCAGCTCGCGAATCACATGGCCCGGGCCGCCGGCGGCCTGGAACTGGTTCACATCGGCGCTGCCGTTGGGATACACGCGCGCCAGCAGCGGCGTGGCATTCGACAGCTGCGAAAAATCACTCCAGTCGATCACAAGACCCGCCGCGCGGGCCACGGCCACCCAGTGGATCAGGTGGTTGGTGGAGCCGCCGGTGGCCAGCAGCGCCACCATGGCGTTGACGATCACCCGCTCATCAACCAGCTGGCCGATGGGCTGGAAGCCGGCCGCGCCGCCGCGCACCCGAGCCAGCACGCAGCGCACCGCCTCGCGGGTGAGCGACTCGCGCAGCCCGCTGTGCGGATGCACGAAGGCGGCACCGGGCACGTGCAAGCCCATGGCCTCGAGCAGCATCTGGTTGCTGTTGGCGGTGCCGTAGAAGGTGCAAGTGCCCGGCCCGTTATAGGCGGCCGACTCGGCCTGCAGCAGGGCCTCGCGGTCGACTCGGCCCTGCGCGTGCTGCTCGCGAACACGGCTCTTGGCCTGGTTGCTCAGCCCCGAACTCATCGGCCCGGCCGGCACAAACACGCACGGCAGGTGGCCGAAATGCAAGGCGCCGATCAGCAGCCCCGGCACGATCTTGTCGCACACGCCGAGCAGCAAGGCGGCGTCGAACACATCGTGGCTGAGCGCGATGGCCGTGCCCATGGCGATGGTGTCGCGCGAAAACAAGCTGAGCTCCATGCCGGGCAGCCCCTGCGTGACCCCATCACACATCGCCGGCACGCCGCCGGCCACCTGCACGGTCGCGCCCAGGCGGTGTGCCTCGTCGCGGATGAGCGCCGGAAAGGCTTCGTAGGGCTGGTGCGCCGACAGCATGTCGTTGTAGGCGGTGACCACGCCGATGTGCGGTGCGCGCTCGACCATCACCCGCAGCTTGTCGTTCGATGGCAGCGCGGCAAAGGCGTGGGCCACGTTGGCGCAGCCCATGCGATCGGAGCCGCGCTGGCGTTGACTGGCCTCGGTGATGCGCGCCAGATAAGCCAGCCGCAAAGGCGCGCTGCGCTGTCGGATGCGCTGGGTGACCTCGGCCACCACGGGATTCAACGGCATGAAGGGCTTTCGCAGAAGGGGCAACTGCGGTCGATTCTGCGCCGCAGCGCGCCAGCCGCGCTACTTGAGCGCCGGATTGCGTTGCGCCGTGTCCGGGTTGTCGGTGCTGCGCCGGCCTTTGAGCGAGGCATGCCCGGACCAGGCCGCGCGCGCATCTTGCAAGGCGTCCACGCCAGCAGCGTCGAGCGGCGTGCCCAGGTCGTCGACATCGACCGCACACGATGGATAACGCGCCAGCAAACGGCGGGCACCTTCATCGTCGCGCAAGCGGATCAGCTCGGAGTAGAGGCCCGCACCAAAGCCCACCGGGCAGTACTGACTGCCACGGTGCTGAGCGTAGGCGATGGGACATTCAACCAGGGCGTGCGCCACGCGCAGCAGGGTCGATGGCAGGACCATCGACCGCTCCACTGGCAACACCAGCCAGCCTGCGGCGTTGGGGCGCGCCATGACGCCCGCGGCAATCGCCGCGCCCAGACCCTGAAGCTGATGCACCCCGCGACGCTCGGTGCGGCTGTCGGGCGGGACGGGCGCCTGGGGCGCCACCACCAGCACATCACAGCTGGCCACATGGTCGCAGGCTTCGGCCGCCTGAGCCTCGGTGGTGACCACCACCAGCGGGAAGCCGGCACCCATCACCCGGCTCAAGGTGGCCCCGAGCAAGCCCGGCGCTTTGGCGACATCCGCGCATAGCGGCTCGGACCACCCCGCGCCAACGCCCGAGGCAACAACGATGACCGTGGGCATCTCACTCATGGCGGCATACAACCCCATTCAGGCGGTCGCCCGCAGGCCACCCAGATGGCGGCCGCGTCAATCGCTGTTTGGAGCCAAGGATGCAGGGACGCGCCTCGGCCTGCCAGAGGATCATCACTTAAGTTGTTCCCCGCGGGTCGGCGCGGTTTTTCTGATGGGCCGCTCGGGCAAAGGGCCTTTGACATTCGACGCTCGGCACCTATACTGTACAAATAAACAGTATCAGGAGCCACCATGAACTTCGAATACCGCCAGTGCTACCAGCCCCAGCCATCGCTGCGCTTTCCTTCGTGGATGCGTCGCCTGTGGGTCTGGCTTTGAGAGCAAAGCCGTCTCACGCCTGATGCCTGATGCCTGATGCCTGACCCTTGACGCCGGCGACGGCGACGGCTTGCAGGGATCGGTAGTTTCTATACTTGACCGATGGACTCCATCGCCGACCTGCGCAAGAGCTACGAGCGCTCAGAGCTCGACGAATCGGCTTCGTTGGCCGACCCGCTCGCCCAATTCGAGCTGTGGCTGCAGCAGGCCATCTCAGGCGAGATCCCCGAGCCCAACGCCATGACGCTGGCCACCGTGGGCGCCAATGGCCGGCCATCCACCCGGGTGGTGCTGATCAAGGGCTGCGATGCGCGCGGCATCGTCTGGTTCACCAACTACCAAAGCCGCAAGGGCCGCGAGTTGGCACACCAGCCGTTTGCCGCGCTGCAGTTCCACTGGGTCGAGCTCGAACGCGTGGTGCGCATCGAAGGCCGGGTCGAGTCCATCGATGCGGCCGAATCAGACGCCTACTTCAACTCGCGCCCGCTCGACTCGCGCATCGGCGCCTGGGCCTCGCCGCAAAGCGAGGTGATCTCCTCGCGCGGCGTGCTGGTGGCCAACGCGGCCAAGTTCGGCGCGAAGTTCATGCTCCAGCCGCCACGCCCGCCCCACTGGGGCGGCTACCGTCTGGTGCCCGACCGCTGGGAGTTCTGGCAGGGCCGCAAATCGCGCCTGCACGACCGGCTGCAATACCGCTTGCACGACCACATCTGGTCGCGCGAGCGGCTGGCACCTTGACGCCTGCAGCACACCGATGGCCGGGCTGCGTCTGTCGTGAGCACCTGTTCCTGCTGAACACCGGAGACCCCCGATGACCACCCCAAGATTCGAATCCATCCTGACCGCCGTGCACGGCGAAGGCGCACTCAAGACCGGCGTGATCACGCTGAACCGGCCGAAGGCACTCAATGCGCTGAGCGATGCGCTGATGGACGAGCTGGGCGCAGCACTGCTGGCTTTCGACCGCGATGCCGGCATCGGCTGCATCGTGATCACCGGCAGCGAAAAGGCCTTTGCCGCGGGCGCCGATGTCGGCGGCATGGCCGAGCTCAGCCACATGGACGCCTTCAAGGGCGACTTCATCACCCGCAACTGGGAAACCATCCGCCAGGTGCGCAAGCCCGTGATCGCCGCAGTGGCTGGCTTTGCGCTGGGCGGCGGCTGCGAGCTGGCGATGATGTGCGACTTCATCATCGCCGCCGACACCGCCAAGTTCGGCCAGCCCGAGATCAAGCTGGGCATCATCCCCGGCGCCGGCGGCACGCAACGGCTGCCGCGCGCGGTGGGCAAGGCCAAGGCGATGGACATGGTGCTCACCGCCCGCATGGTCGACGCCGCCGAGGCCGAGCGCGCCGGGCTGGTCTCACGCGTGGTGGCCGCCGATCAGTTGATGGCCGAAACACTGGCCGCCGCAGCCACCATCTGTAGCCAAAGCCTGCCCAGCGTGATGATGGCCAAGGAATGCATCAACCGCGCCTTCGAGTCAGGCCTGTCCGACGGCGTGTCATACGAGCGGCGGCTCTTCCACTCGCTGTTCGGCTCGCACGACCAGCGCGAGGGCATGGCCGCTTTCATGGTCAAGCGCAAGCCCGATTTCAACCAGAGCTGACGCGCTGGCAACCGCGCTTCAGCGATAGCGGCTGGCGAAGGTCTTTCGAAACTTCTCGATCTTGGGCGCGGCCACCATCGCGCAGTAGCCCTGGTAGGGGTTGTTGGCGTAGTAGTGCTGGTGGTAGTCCTCGGCGCGCGAGTAGTCGGCCAGCGGCAGCAGCTCGGTCACCAGACGCCCGCCCACCTTGGCGTTCACCTCGTCCATCACCTCGCGCGCCACGGCCTGCTGCGCCGCGTCGTGAACGTAGATGCCCGAGCGGTACTGCGTGCCCACGTCATTGCCCTGACGGTTGGGCGTGGTCGGATCGTGGATCACGAAGAAGATCTCGAGCACCTCGCGCAGGCTGATGCGATCGGCATCGAAGGCCACGCGAATCACCTCGACGCAGCCGGTGGCACCACTGCACACCTGCTCGTAGGTCGGTTGGGCGACATGGCCGTTGCAGTAGCCCGACTCGACGGCGGTGACGCCATCAACGTGCTCGTACACCGCCTCGGTGCACCAGAAGCAGCCACCACCCAGCGTGATCATTTCAATGCTCATGTCGTCCTCTTTGGAATCAATCGTTTTTCAAAGCCAGCTCGGCACCGGGCACCGAATCGGTGAAAGGCTCGTAGGCCGCGCGCGGCTTGGGCGCGCCGACGAAGAGTCGCTCGCTGGACAGACCCTTGGCGACCAGCCCGTCGCGCACCGTCAAACCGCGCTGCAGTGCCAACTCGCGCATCAGGTCGTCGCTGACCGGGATGACGGTCTTGAGCAAGGCTTCCATCTCGGGGCCAGGTATGTCCTTGGCCATGCCGACCAGGTTGCGCGGCTTGTTGGGGATGTCGGTTTGCTTGTAGACCGCCCTGAGCAGCCGCTCGCGCTCAGCGGCGCTGAACACTTCGGGGGCCGAAGCCGCACCGCTGGCCGCTGCGCTCACCTGGCCGTCACGCGCACGCTCTCGGGCTTTTTCCTTTTGCAGCCGGGCCTCGAGGCTGGCCTTCAGATAGTCGTCGTGCTCCTTGTCGGGATCGCACGAGCCGGTGACCGTCAGCTTGAGCGAAGGCTTGTCGGCGAGCGACTTGGCCACCTTGTCCAGATCGGCCGCGCCGGCATCGGTGAGCAGGACCGACCCGGGCTTGAACGTCACCTGGCTGAAGTCGGTTTCGTCGCTGCCAAACAGCAGCGAGAACGGCGCGGTCACCGCCTTGGTCAGCAAGTTACCGATGACCTTGAGGATCAGGCTGCCCACGCTGAATTGCGGGTCATTGAGCGAGCCGCTGATCGGCAGGTTGATGTCGATCACGCCACGGCTGTCTTGCAGCAGCGACACCGCCAGGCGCACCGGCAGCGAGGTGGCATCGGGGCTGTCGACGCGCTCGCCAAAGGTCAGCTGGTTGACGACGACCTTGTTCTTGGCCTGCAACTGGCCCTCGGGGGTGATCTGGTAGGCCAGATCCATGCTGAGCTTGCCGCGCTCGATCACGTAGCCGGCGTACTTGCCCGAATAAGGCGATAACGGGGCGAGTTCAAGGTCGGTCGCGCGGGCGCGAATGTCCATGGCCAGCGGCTTGGCGGTCGGGTTGAACTGGCCTGAAATTTCCAGCAAGGCGGTGCGCGCTGCACGCCCTTTCAGATCGATCACCGCCATGCCGCCACCGGTGGAGCTGAACGCGCCCAGCGTGCCGTTGAGCTCGCTCAGGTCGGCGCTGTAGTTGGGGCGAACGAAATGGTCGGTGAAATCGATGCGGCCATTGACGAGCTGGGTGCGGCCCACACTCAAAAGCATGGGCTGCGGGCTGGGTGCATCGGCTGGCGCCGATGCGGATGCGGCCGCGGGTGCCGACACTGCCACGCCGGCTTCGGGCGCAGCCGCCGCCTGATCGGTCGGCTGCACATCCTGCAGGTTCAGCCGGCCTTGCTCATTGAGGATCAGCCGCGAGAAGAAGTCGCTGAGCACGATCTCGGCGATGTCGACGCGCATCGGCTGGGCCGGCGCCATCGCGAACTTCAGGCCGTTGAACTTGAGCGCGTTCCAGCTGACCAGATCGTGGCTGTCGTCGAAGCCCTGCGCCATATTGGCGTCAGCGCGGGTGCGCACCATCACGTCGGCGATCAGTGCCTCACCGGCCACGGCCACGTCCAGCCCTGCAGGCAGTTCGCGCACCGACACGTCAGCATTGAACCCCGCCTCGGCGCGATCCAGGCTCACCGGCAGGCTGTCTTGCATGTAAGGCACGAAGGCGTGCAGCGGCAGGCGGTCAAGCCTCAACTTGCCCTTGAGCATGAGCGGCTGCAAACCGAGCTGCCCGCGCCAATCCATCGCACCGGCAGCCAGGGCACCGGCAGCCGCCTTGATGGATTTATCGGCCAGTTTGGCGGTCTCGTTGTTCGCCAGTCGCGCGCTGAACTGCACGCTGGCCGGTGAGACCGTGCGCGAGCCGGCCAGCACCAGCTTTTGCACCCCGAGCTTCATGCCTCTCAACACCAGCAGCACTGGCTCGGCGGCTTTGACATGCGCGTCATCGACACGCACCGATCCGTTGTCGAGCGCGAAGTCGCGCAACTCGATCTGCCAGGGCTGCTCGTCCTTGGCGGGTTTGGCAGCGCTTGCCGCAACGAGCTGCGCGGCGCCAGCCTGGCTCTTCATCCAGCGCTGCACATTCCACTGGCCCTCGCGGTTGCGCGCTACCGCCACGGCGGGCTGATCGAGCTTCACGCTGCCGAGCAACACCTTGCGCGCCGTCGCATCGACCTCGATCTCGCGCAGCGTGAACTGCTTGAGCGCCAAGGTGGGCAACTTGCGCTCATCGCTCACGCGCAGCTCATCGAGCACCACCTCGCCGCCCGACAGCAGCAGCGTTGGCCGGCTCGCGGCTGCGGGCTCGGCGCCAGAAGCCGCACCGATGGCGGCCACGGCCACCGCTGGCGGCGCACCACCGACAGCCCACTTCAAGCTGCCCGCAGCCGACAGGCGGCCGCTCAACTTCGCGCTGACCACGTCGGCGATGTAAGGCGCAAAGGCCTCAAGCGACAGCTCGCTCAGCTTCAGATCCAACGCGGCGGTCTGGTCGCTGACCTGACCGTCCACACCCAGCCGAGCCAGCGCGGGGCTGCCCGTCGCTTGCGTGGCCAGCGTGGCCTTCAGGCTCACCGGCAGCGTGGCGCCAGCGGCAAACGGGTAGGCCAGCGGCCCGGCCTTGAAGTCCACCTGATCAAGCGCCAGCGCAGCGACCGGCTTCACGGCGGCGTCGTTCCACAGCACGCGCAAGCCGTTCACCGCAACGGAGTCGACCGTCAGCTTCACGGCATCACCAGCGGGTGCTGCCGGTGCTGCGGGCGTGTCCTCAGCCGCGGCGTCGCTCGGCCCGCCATCACCTGCCAACTGCGACAGATTCAGCCGGCCGGCGGCATCGCGGCTCACATGCAGCGTCGCGCCGTCAAGCTCGATGGCGCCGTAGGCGAGCAGCCGATCGAGTGGGCGCACATCGCGCAGCGCCACGCTCAGCTTGTTCCACTCGACCAGCGGGGCGCCGGCCACGTCGGTGAGCGCAAATTTCTCCAGGCTGGTCTGGCCCTTGATCTCGACATGCGGCTGGCCATCGGCGGGCATGGAGAAATTGACCTCGAACTGCGAGGCCGTCGTGCCGCTGACCAGGCGCACTGGCAGCGAATCGGGCAGGTAGACCGCGTAAGGCGCCAGATCCAGCGCGTCCATCTTGAACTGGACCTTGGCCTCGCGCGTGCTGGCAAAAGGCAGGGCCTGCGCGCCGGTGTCAAAAGCCGTGCCATTGAACACAAAGGCCAGCCGCGGCTCGACCTGCACGTTCACATGAGCGGGAATGTTGCTGACGAAAGGCAGCCCGAGGTTGAGCGACTTCAACTGGTGCCTGCGGTCCATCGGCTTGTCGTCGAAGCTGAACGAGCCGTTGCTCACCTTGATGTTGTAGACCGCGAAGTGCACGGGCTCGCCGGATGGCTCGCTCTTGGGCATGTCGGCCAGGCGCGCCAGGATGTCGTCGATGTCGTAGTGACCTGGCGTGAGGTGGGTCAGGTGGATCTCGGGCGCATCGATCTCAATGGCTTCGATCACCGGCGCCAGATGCCACAGCGAGGCCATCTCGGCGTTGGCGTGCACACGGCCCACCTTCAACAGCGGCGGCACGGCGGCCCCCGTTTCGCCCGAGGCGCCGGACGCACCGGCAATCGCGATGTCGCGCACCGTGAGTTCCATCGACCACGGGCTGAAGCTGACCTCGCCAAAGGTCACCTCGCGACCCAGCATGGCGCCGAGTTTTTGCTGCGCCTGCGACTTGAGCAGTGGCGGCACCGCCAGCCAAGCCACGGCCCACAAACCCAGCACACCCGCTGCCACCCAACCGATCCGCCGCAACCACTTCATGGACTGGTCCCCCTCAACGGCCCGCCAGCACCGGCGGTGCGAACACAATGCCCGCACACCCGCCAACTGCAGGCCCGATACCCGTGAACTCGATTGTCAGCGCGCTCGGCATCGCGGCGTGGAAACCCGTCCTCACCGCCTTGTTGCTGCCGCCCGTGCCGCTGCTGTTCGCCATTCTGATCGGTGCGTGGATGATGCGGCCGCGCCCCGGCACCGGCGCCCGGCGCGGCAGGTGGCTGGTGATGGCTGGCGTGCTGGGGCTGTGGTTGAGTGCTTGCTTGGGCTTTGCCGGCGCGCTGCAAGCGCAACTGCTCGACGCATCGCCCACGCTCAGCGTCACGCGGCTGGCCGAGCTGAGGTCGCAAGCGCCAGCCGCCCCCGGCAAGCCCGGCATCGCCATCGTGGTGCTCGGCGGCGGGGCTGAGGCCTATGCGCCTGAATACGGCGGCGGCAGCCTGTCTCGCGACTCGCTCGAACGGCTGCGCTACGGGCTGTGGCTGGGTCGCCAGGCCGGCTGGCCGGTGGCCTTCAGCGGGGGACTGGGCTGGGCCGCTCGAGCCGGCGAGCCCGAAGCCGATGTGGCCGCGCGCATCGCCCGCGAAGACTTTCAGCAACCGCTGCGCTGGGTCGAAAACACCTCGCGCGACACCCGCGAGAACGCCGCACTTTCAGTCGCCCTGCTCAAGAACGCCGGCGTCACGCGCATCGTTTTGGTCACCCACGGCTGGCACATGCAGCGCGCCCGTGCCTTGTTCGATGGCGCAGCAGCGGCCAGCGGCATGCACATCGAGCCCGCCCCGATGGGTCTGGCCGAGTCAAGCCAGCTGCCCGTGCTTGAGTGGATGCCGTCGAGCGACGGGTTTCGCCAGACGCGCCTGGTCCTGCGCGAATGGCTGGGGTTGCGGCTGGGGACGTGAGGTCTGTGCAGCGCGCTGCTGAGCGAATCCGCCCGCCGGTGAGCGCGTGTGAAAATTCTTCCGCGTCCCGCCGTAGTTCAACGGATAGAACGGCTGCCTCCTAAGCGGCAGATACAGGTTCGATTCCTGTCGGTGGGACCACAGACACAGCCAAAAGGCACGCAGAAAGCCCAACGCCCTGTCGGGCCTTAATACGGGAAACCCGTATACTTTGCGCCGTGAGAACGGTGATCGAAACCCCGACATTCCAGAAGCAGGCCGACAAGCTGTGGTCGCACGACGAGCGGCTGGCTTTCATCGACTGGATTGCAGCGAACCCGCTGGCCGGAGATGTGATCCCAGGAGCCGATGGCGCACGCAAAGTTCGCTGGAGCCGTGGCGGGTCTGGCAAATCCAGCGGGGCCAGGGTGATCTACTTCAACCTGACCGAGCAAGAAGTGGTTCTGTTGGTGGCGGTGTATGCCAAAGCCGAGCGAGCCAACATGCCTCCGGCAGAAATCAAGAAGGGGGTGTGAAATGGGAGTCAAGAAAATCAACGTCGAAAAAGTGGCTGCGGCCATCGAGACCGATGCAGGTGAAGCGCTGCCTGACCTGCGGCAGGCACTCGCCCAGGCGAAGGCAGGCATTGGGCGCGTCACCACGCCCGAGCAAATGCTTGTGCGGCAGGCGCGGGAAAAGTCCGGCCTGACACAGGCGGCCTTTGCCGAGATCATTGAAACCCCAGTGGCAACGTTGCGCGATTGGGAGCAGGGGCGATTCGCTCCTCCTGGCGGGGTGCTGTGCCTGCTGCGGCTCATCATCAAACACCCCGAGTTGTCCCAGGAGTTGCGCGTAGCCTGATGGAAAGGGGCTGCTGGTGGACCATCCCTCACGGCGCGTGCGCGCCCGATCTCAGCGACGGCTTGCATCTCTTTGCACAAGCGTTGAACCAAACCCTTGATCGAGCGATCCACCGGGGTGCCGGGTCCTATACTGACTCGAGACACCAATGATCACAGCACCGAGAGGTTCGAAGATGGGCAGCAAGTTGAAGATTTGGGGTTGGATCGGCATCGGTGCAGTCGCCGGCGCGCTGGCCACCATGCAGTTGCAGGCCTCGGCTCGTGGCACGACGGCCGCCCTGCCCTTTGAAGAGTTGCAGCAGCTCGCTGCAGTGTTCGGCATGGTCAAGAGTGAATACGTCGAGCAAGTCGACGAGAAAAAGCTCATCACCGATGCCATCAGCGGCATGGTCGCCGGGCTCGACCCGCACTCGCAATACTTCGACAAGAAGTCGTTCAAGGAATTCCGCGAAGGCACCACCGGCCGCTTTGTCGGCGTGGGCATCGAGATCGGCATGGAAGACGGTCTGGTCAAGGTGGTGTCGCCCATCGAAGGCTCGCCGGCGTTTCGCGCCGGGCTCAAGAGCGGCGACCTGATCACCAAGATCGACGAGACCCTGGTCAAGGGCCTCTCGCTCGATCAGGCCGTCAAGCGCATGCGCGGCGAGCCGGGCACCAAGGTGCAGTTGATGGTGTTTCGCAAGGCCGAAACGCGCAGCTTCCCCGTGACCATCGTGCGCGAAGAAATCCGCGCGGTCAGCGTGCGCTCCAAGATGGTCGAGCCGGGCTACGTCTGGCTGCGCGTGAGCCAGTTCCAGGACCGCACGGTCGACGATTTCGCACGCCGGCTCGAAGAGCTCTACAAGCAGGATCCCAACATCAAGGGCATCGTGCTCGATCTGCGCAACGACCCGGGCGGCCTGCTCGAGGCATCGGTGGCGATTTCGGCAGCCTTCTTGCCCAGCGATGTGACGGTGGTGTCGACCAACGGTCAGATCCCCGAATCCAAGGCGGTGTTCAAGGCCTCGCCAGACTCCTACATGCGCCGCGGTGGCAACGACCCGCTCAAGCGGCTGCCCGAGGCGCTGAAGTCGGTGCCGCTGGTGGTGCTGGTCAACGAAGGCTCGGCTTCGGCCAGCGAGATCGTGGCTGGCGCCTTGCAGGACAACAAGCGCGCCACCATCATGGGCGCGCAGACCTTCGGCAAGGGCTCGGTGCAGACCGTGCGGCAGCTGTCGGCAGACACCGCGCTGAAGATCACCACCGCGCGCTACTACACGCCAAGCGGCCGCTCGATCCAGGCCAAGGGCATCGTGCCTGATGTGATGCTCGACGAAACGCCTGACGGCAACCTGTTCTCTTCGCTGCGGGTTCGCGAGGCCGATCTCGACAAGCATCTGCAAAGCGGCCAGGGCGCCGAGCAAAAGGATGAAGCGCGCGAAAAGGCCCGCGAGGCCGCTCGCGAGAAGCTCGAAGCCGAATCGGCCAAGAAAACCACGGCCCCCAAGCCTCTGCCTGAATTCGGTAGCGAGGAAGACTTCCAGCTCGCTCAGGCCATCAACCGGCTCAAGGGCAAGCCGGTGCTGGTCAGCAAGACCATGGCCGAGCGCAAGGTCGAGCCCGAGGCCAACTGACACCCCGCCACACGGCACCCCCACCCTGTCCCAACGCCCGCACATCGCGGGCGTTTTTTCAGGTCAACCTCACCGCGCATGAACGACGACCAGCTGCTGCGCTATTCGCGCCACATCCTGCTCGATGACGTGGGCATCGAAGGCCAGCAGCGCTGGCTTGCCGCGCGCGCGCTGGTCATTGGCGCTGGCGGTCTGGGCTCGCCGGTGGCGCTTTACTTGGCCACCGCCGGCATCGGCTGCCTGACGCTGGTCGACGGCGACACGGTCGAGCTCACCAACTTGCAGCGGCAAATCGCCCACACGATGGCGCGCGTGGGCGAGCCCAAGGTCCACTCGGCCGCCGCCGCCGTGGCCGCGCTCAACCCCGAAGTGCGTGTGGTGACGCTGCACGAACGCGCCGATGCCGAGCGGCTCGACGCGCTGGTGGCCGAAGCCGACGTGGTGATCGACTGCAGCGACAACTTCGTCACCCGCCACGCCGTCAACGCCGCGTGCGTGCGGCACGCGCGGCCGCTGGTGTCAGGGGCGGCCATCGGCTTCGATGCGCAGATCGCGGTGTACGACACGCGCGACGCCAACTCGCCTTGCTACGCCTGCGTGTTCGCACCCGATGCAAATTTTGAAGAGGCGCATTGCGCCAGCATGGGTGTGTTCGCGCCGTTGGTGGGCATCATCGGCAGCATGCAAGCTGCCGAAGCGCTGAAGCTGCTGGCCGGTGTGGGCAGCCCGCTGGTCGGTCGGCTGCAAATGCTCGACGCTCGCCGCATGGCCTGGAGCGAAATCGCGGTGCCCCGAAATGAGGCCTGTGCGGTGTGCAGATCTCGCGATACCTGAACCCCGATAAGGCTAAGCTGGCCCGCATGAAAAAACCCAAGCGCCTGCCCGACCGCAACTTTCCCACCGCCAAGGAAGACGCCACCAGCGCAGCACCCCCGTCGATCTATCAGGGCCCCGAAAGCGCATTCCGGCTCGCCTTCGCTGACCACGATTTCTTGCTGCGCGACGAGTTGCGCCCGGTGCGCTTGCAGCTCGAGCTGCTCAAGCCCGAGCTGGTGCAAAAAGAAGCGGGCATCGAATCGACCATCGTGATCTTCGGCAGCTCGCGCATCGTGCCGCCCGAAGTGGCGCTCAATGAGCTGATGGCAGCGCGCTTGGTCGGCGACCCGCAAAGCCTGCGCGCGGCCGAAACGCGCATGCAAATGGCGTGCTACTACGACGAAGCTCGTCGCTTCAGCGCCCTTGTGACCAGCCGCACCGCCGACTTCGACACACCCGTGCACGTGGTCACCGGCGGCGGCCCCGGCATCATGGAAGCGGGCAACCGCGGTGCCTACGAGGTGGGCGGCAAGAGCATTGGGCTCAACATCGTGCTGCCGCACGAGGAAGCGCCCAACCCCTACATCACGCCCGAGCTGTGCTTTCGCTTCCACTACTTCGCGGTGCGCAAGATGCACTTTCTGATGCGCAGCATCGCGCTGGTGTGCTTTCCCGGCGGCTTCGGCACGCTCGACGAATTGTTCGAAACGCTCACGCTGGTGCAAACCGGCAAGTGCCGCAAGCGCCCCATCCTGCTTTTCGGCCAGGCCTTCTGGACCCGACTGATCGACTTCGATCTGCTCATCGAGACCGGCATGATCTCGCAATCCGACCTGAACCTGTTCCACTACGTAGAGACCGCCGAAGAGGCTTGGAACGTGCTCGAGGCCGAATATGGCTTCGCGCACAGCGACACCGAACCCGGCTCGCTGGCGGTCGACATCTGACACAGCCATGCACACACCGCTCAGCCTGATTGGCGCGCCCACCGACATCGGTGCTGGCCGCCGCGGTGCGAGCATGGGGCCCGAAGCGCTGCGCGTGGCGCAGCTGGCGTCGGTGCTGCAGCAACTGGGACTGGACGTGATCGACCGCGGCAATCTGGCCGGGCCAACCAACCCGTGGCTGCCGCCAGTCGACGGCCACCGACACCTGGCCGAGGTGGTGGCCTGGAATCGCACCGTTCACGACGCGGTGCTGGCCGAACTGCAGCAGCAACGCTTGCCGGTGCTGCTGGGTGGCGATCACGCACTCGCCATCGGATCGATCAGCGCGGTGGCGCGCCACTGCCGCGCGCAGGGCAAGCGGCTGCGCGTGCTGTGGCTCGACGCCCATGCCGACTTCAACACCCACATCCTCACGCCCAGCGGCAACCTGCACGGCATGCCCATGGCGTGCCTGTGCGGTCTGGGCCCGAAAGATCTGATCGAGCTCAGCGGCCACACACCGGCCATCAGCCCGAAGTGGGTGCGCCAGATCGGCATCCGCAGCGTCGACGCCGGCGAAAAGCGCCTGGTGCATGAACAAGAGCTCGAGGTCTTCGACATGCGCTACATCGACGAGATGGGCATACGCCACGCCATGGAGCTGGCGCTGGCCACGCTCGATGAACACACCCACTTGCACGTGAGCTTCGATGTCGACTTCCTCGACCCGGCCCTCGCCCCTGGCGTGGCCACCACTGTGCCCGGCGGCCCCACGTACCGTGAGGCGCAGTTGTGCATGGAAATGATCGCCGACAGCCACCGCCTGGCCAGCCTCGACGTGATGGAACTCAACCCGGCGCTCGACGTGCGCAATCAGACCGCCGAGCTGGCCGTCGACCTGATCGAAAGCCTGTTCGGCAAGAGCACGTTGATGCGGCGGTGATCCGCGCCCCGCGCGCTTACAGCCGCCGCGCGCAGCGCTGCAACGCCGTTACCAGCTCGTCGATCTCCACCGGCTTGGCCACGTGGGCGACCATGCCGGCGTCGCGGCAGCGGTCTCGCTCTTCTTCGAGTGCGTGGGCGGTCAGGCCGATCACCGGCACGCCGGTGTTGAGCGCGGTGATGCGCCGCGTGGCCTCGAGCCCATCCATCACTGGCATCTGCACGTCCATCAGCACCGCGTGATAGCCGGTGGCATCGCTTTTTTGCATGGCGTCGACGGCTTCCTGGCCGTTGGACACGAACACGACTTCGGCACCTTCGTACTCGAGCATGCTTTGCAGCACCAGGCAGTTGACTTCGTTGTCCTCGGCAGCCAGCACGCGCAAACCGCGCAGACGCTGCCCGTCAGGCACCGCCTGAATCGCTGCCTCATCGGGGCGTGCGGCCACGGCGAGCGGAAGCCTCAGGATGAACTCGCTGCCCTGGTCGATCTCGCTGTGCACCTCGATGCCGCCACCCATGAGGTTGGCCAGATCGTGGCTGATCGACAGGCCCAAACCGGTGCCCCCGAAGCGCCGCGTGGTCGACACGTCGGCCTGCTGGAAGGGCTTGAACAGGTACTCCATCTGCTCGCGAGAGATACCAATGCCGGTGTCTTTCACGCTGAAGGTCACGCCGTCGTCGTCATGCGTGACGCGCAGCGTGATGCCGCCACGCTCGGTGAACTTGACGGCGTTGGA
>JBBAPK010000014.1:0-40885 GCA_040400875.1 Burkholderiaceae bacterium
AAATAGACGGCTTCGAGGTCTGCCGCCAGCTCAAGACCAACGCCGACACCAGCCCGCCGACAACCTGGCGCTGGCCGCACGCCGTGGCCAATCACGCGGGCTGGGTCGCGCCCTCGGCAGCGGCAACCTGCAAGCCCTGCGCGAGGTGGTGAGCGGTCTGGGCATGGGGCTGGAGGCCCGGCTCGACAACATGATCGGCAGCCTGTCGGGCGGCCAGCGCCAGGCGCTCACGCTGCTGATGGCCACCATGCTCAAGCCCCGGCTGCTGCTGCTCGACGAACACACCGCCGCGCTCGACCCCAAGAGCGCCGATCAGGTCATCCGCATCACCGAACGCGTGGTCGAGCGCGACAGCCTGACCACGCTGATGGTCACCCACTCGATGGCGCAGGCGGTGTCGCTGGGCGACCGGCTGATCATGATGCACCGCGGTCAGGTGATCGAAGACCTGCGCGGCGCCGAAAAACGCCGCCTGCGTGTCGACGACCTGCTCGCGCGTTTCGAAGAAGTGCGCCGCGCCGACCGGCTCGACGAGTCCGCGGCCGAGTTGCTGAGAACACGCTACGTCTAAGGCCGCCCGCAGCGTAACTTCAGGCCGCGCCTACTTCGCCAGCTGCGGCCGGCGCGCAATCATCAAGTCAAGATAGGTCTCTTCGTCCTGACGGATGCGGATGCGAATGGGCAGGTAGCGCAGGCTGGGCGCGAACCAGACCTCGGCGGTCAGGTCGTCGCCCTTGCGGGCCTCGCGCCGCGGCTGCAGGCGCACCGCCTCGACCTCGCCAAACAGCGTGTAGACCGGCTCGACTTCGCGCACGTCGTACACCCACAGGCTCTGGCGCCTGGGCAGCGCCAGCGGCATCTCAACCGTGCGGCCCGGGGTGAGCAGCGCCGGGTTGCGGCTGAACAGATAGCTCATCTGGACGAACTGGCTCGCGCTGTCTTGCACCCCCGGCAAACGGGCCACGCGCTCGCCGTCCTTGAGCACCACCTGTTCGGCCTCGAAGCTCATGTGCGCGACGCGGCGGTCCTTGAACGCCACCTTGCTGTCTTCGTCGTAACGCTCCGGGTAAAGCCCCGCGGCGGTCAACTGCCCTTCGCTGCTCATGCGCCGGCTGTAGATCGGCGCGAAGGACGGACCCACCGTCACGTCCATGTGCACCTGATAGCGCTCGCCCGCGCCCACGCGCACCCACTCGACCTGCGCATCGCCGTGCACCTCGCCACGGTAATTGCCGGTGAGCTTGTAGGTGATGCGGGTAGAGGCCGGCCACTCGAAAGGTTCGCCAGCAGTCGCCGATGCGGAAGGCGAGGCGCTCGCCGGTATGGCATCGGGCGCGAGGTCGGCGAGCAAGCGCGGGGCGGGCGGCTCGAGCACAGGCGCAGCCACGGCGGGTTCCAGCGCGGCCACCGGCTCCGGCGCCGACTCGGCAGCCGCCAGCGCCGCCGACGCCGCCTGCTGCGGGACCGGCACCTTGGGCGCAGGCTTGCGCTTGGCGGGCTTGGACGCCGCAAGCTCAGCCGGCGTGGCCTGTCGTGGCGCCGGTACGGCCACAGGTGCGGCCAGCGGTGCCACGACTACAGGAGGCGCGGTGATTTCCAGCTCGCGGCTGTAGACCACCTCGATGCGCGGCGGCATGGTCGCGCTGGCGCTGAAATCGGCCATGCCCTGACCGATCTGGCGCATCGCCAGCAGGTGCACCGCGATGACGGCCAGCACCGCCGCCACGCGCATGCCCAGATGGCCAGCACCGGTCATCGGGCGGGGCCACGTGGCGGGTTCAATCGCAAGCGGCGACACCGACGTGTGGCTGCTCAGCCGCCGATCCACGCACGGCGCAAGGCCTGCGCGGCGCGCGGTGCCTTCGCATCGGCCAGCAGCAACACGCTGCCCGGCACATCGGCCGGCGCCGGCACCTCGAGCGACAAGGTGAGCAGCCGCTGATCGCGCGACACCAGCAAGCTGGCGGTGCGTCCCACCGCCAGCAGCCGCTGCGCGTCGTCAAGCCGGCGCAGCCGCCAGCCGTCGAGCGCCAGCACCTCGTCACCCGGCGACAGCCCGGCGCGCTCGCCAGCCCCGCCGCGCAGCACATGGCTGACCTTGATGCCGGTGAGCGCGCTTTCGCTCACGCGGATGGCCAGCTGCTGCGCCAGCGTGGCGGGCTGCGCCTGCCACTGCACGCCAGAAGCGCGCAGCAGATCGGCCAAGGGCAGCTCATCGGTGCCATGAACCCAGGCGTGGAATTGATCGGCCAGAGCATCGGCCGCCGCATCGCCAGCGGCCCGGCGCAACTCGGCCACGATGTCGGCCTCGTCGATAGCCCCGCCAGCGCTGCGTGTCCACAAAACGCGCATCACGTCATCGAGCGAGGCCTTGCGGCGTGAGACGCTGGCACGCAGGCTCAGATCAAGCGCCAGCGCCAGCAGCGAGCCCTTGGCGTAGTAGCTGATGGTGGCGTTGGGGGTGTTCTCGTCGCTGCGGTAGTACTTGACCCAGGCGTCAAAACTGGCCTGCGCCAGGCTTTGCACACGGCGTCCGGGCGCACCGAGCACCTGGCCCAGCGTCTTGCTCACGGCCTTCAGGTAGCGCGACTCGTCGATCAGCCCGGCGCGCAGCAGCAGCAAATCGTCGTAGTAAGAGGTGAAGCCCTCGAAGAACCACAGCAGCTCGGTGTAGTTCTCGCAGCTGTAGTCGTAGCGGGCAAATTCGCGTGGCCGCAGGCGCTTGACGTTCCAGGTGTGGAAGTACTCGTGGCTGATGAGGCCCAGCAGCGTCACGTAGCCATCGGCCAGCGGCTCGCTGGCGCCGCCTTGGCGCGGCAGGTCGCGCCGCGCCGCGATCAAGGCAGTGCTGGCGCGGTGCTCGAGCCCGCCGTAGCCCTCGTCGACGGCGTTGAGCATGAACACGTATCGCTTGAAGGGCACGTCAGCCGGTCGGGCCGCCTTGCCGTGCCAGAACGTGATGGCCGCCTCGCAGATGCGCTGGGTGTCTGCCAGCAGCCGCTTGCCATCGAAATCGGGCCATGCGCCGGCCACCACCAACTCGTGCGGCACGCCATGCGCCTTGAAGTCGCCGCGCCAGTACGTACCCAGCTCGAAGGGGTGGTCGACCAGTTCGTCGTAGTCGGCCGACTCGAAGACGCCGGGTGACACCTCGGACATGGCGGTGGCGATCTGCCAACCCGTCGGCAGCGAACTCAGCTCGATGCGATGCGGCTCGGCCTCGCAGCCCTCGGCGCGCAGGCACACGCTGGTGCCGTTGAAAAAACCCCTCTGGGCGTCGACGAAGGCCGCGCGCACCGAGTTGTCAAAAGCATGGACGCAGTAGCTCACCACCAGCGCGCCTCGGCCCGAACAATCGGCCTGCCAGGTCGCCTTGTCGATTTGCGAAAGGCTCACCGAGCGACGCCCCTGCTTGGCCTGCACAGTGCTCACGTGGCGGGCGAACTCGCGCACCAGATAGCTGCCGGGAATCCACACCGGCAAGCTCAGGCGCTGCGTTGCCAGCGGCTCGGGCACGGTGAGCGTGACTCGCAGCAGATGCGCGTGGACGGCTTCGAAATCGATGCGATACGAAATCATGGCGTGCTGCCCTCAAAAAAATCGCGCCCAGCCGGTCGGGGAAACGGCAACCTTGCGTGGCCCGCCCTCAGCTGCCCGCAGCGCCAATGAAGCAGCTCAGCGCGGCCACCACCGTCAGGCGAAAGCGCAAGGTGAGCCAGCCGGCAGCGCCGTGCAGCGGATACACGCGCCGGTCGACCACGTAGCACACCACCAGCATCACACCATGCACCACCAGCCCGGCATAAGGCGGCATCACCACCGCCACCCAGGCCACCAGCGAAGGCACCACGCCCCACACAAAGCGCATGCGCTCGGCCGGCTGCGCGCGAAAGCCCAGACCCCAGTGGATGCCGCCCAGAAACGAAATGATCACACCGGCATAGGCCGACAGCGACAGCGCCACATAGGGGTGGGCATCGATGCGCACGATCCACAGCAAGGCCGCACCCATCACGAACGGCAGCAGCCCGGCATAGCCCAGCCGCAGCGTGGTCGCGTCGGGCAGCGGGCTCGGTGCCGCCGGTTCGCGCGCGGTGGCGGAAGCGGTCAAGGAAGTTCTCCGTTGAGCTGGGATTGCAGGCTGCGGGATTGTCGCTTGACCGTCTCGTAGAACACGCTGAACGAGCGGCAGGTGTCTGTCGGGTTGGGCAGGAAGCGCACGGGCTCGCGCAAGTCGGTCAGCGCGCCCAGTGCTGCGTCATAGCCGGGCATGGGCGAGCGCCGTGCGAGCAGCCGGTCGGGTTTCGGCCAGCCGCGCGCGGCCTGCGGCAGCGTGGTCGCATCGCCGATGAAAACCGCGTCGGTGACATCGCCCATGCGCTGCAGCACCCAGCGCCAGCGCGCTTCGCTCCATGGCAGCGCCTCATGCGCCGGCAGGTGGATCACGCCCAATCGCCACGGCCCGCCGGCTCCGGCACCGGCGCCACCTTCGCGCTCGGACATCGACCACGGCGTGACCAGCTCGATCTCGCGCCGCGCGGGCAGCGCGCCGGCCAGCGGCAACACACGCTCGGTGCTCCACAACGGCAGCGGCGCGGCGTGCAGCGCGGGTTCGCTCACGCCCTCATGGACACCCGGCTCGGGCCCGACGTCACCGGCGTGGCGGGCGATGTCTTCGAGTGCGGCGTAATCGCGATCGATCACCGTGCCCTCGCCGCGCCAGGCCGGCGCACTGACACGCGGAGCGTATCGGGCCACGTTTTCTGCGTTGAATAAATAGGGCTTGCTCGAGAAGGTGGCGGCCACCCACTGCCAGCTCAGGTGGTTGCTGGGCACGTCGCCGTCGAGCAGGTGGCCGAACATCCAGTCGGCGCCGACGCGCCAGTGCACCTTGCGCAGATGCACCGCATAGCTCGCCAGCCACATGCGGGCGTGGTTGTGCAAATAGCCGGTGGCGTACAGCTGGCGCACCGCGGCGTCGATGGTGGGCACGCCGGTGCGGCCTTCGCGCAGGTCGGCAGGCAGCGCCGTCGCGTAGGCGCCCGCCCACAGATTGGCGGGGCGCATGTCGTGCAGCACGCGCTCGCCCTCGCGGCTCCACACGTGCAAAAAGAACTCGCGCCAGGCGAATTCAAACATCAGCTTGTCATCAAAGCTCAGCCGGTGCTTTTGCAGCACACGGGCCACCGCATCGCGCAGGCTGACCACGCCGTGGGTGAGGTAAGGCGACAGCCCGGTGACCGCGCCATCGAGCGCATTGCGGGTGCGGGCGTATTCGCCGGGGTGAACCGCGTCGAGCCGACGCAGCACTTCGGTGCGGGTGGGCTCGAAGTGCAGCAGCTGTGGGGTCAGGTTCAAATCGGCTTCTTGGCCGCAACCAGCGACTTCTCGAGCTGCTCCATGCCCGGCGCACCGGCCAGTCGCTTGCCGTCTTCGAACACCAGCGCCGGCGTGCCGTTGACCTTGTACTTGCGGCCCATGGCCGAGTTGCGCTGCAGCACCGAGGCATCGCACTCACCCATCATCCTCGGCGGCAGCTTGCCGTCGACCATCCAGTCGACCCAGGCGCGAGCCGGATCCTTCGAGCACCAGATGTTGCGCGACTTTTCGGTCGAGTCGGCCCCGAGGATGGGCAGCAAGAAGGTGTAGATGGTGATGTCCTTGACCTGCCGGATCTCGCGCTCGAGCTTCTTGCAGTAGCCGCAGTTCGGGTCGGCAAACACCACCAGCTTGCGGCTGCCGTCGCCCTGCTTCCAGACCATCGCATCCTTGAGCGGCAGGGTCGCAAAGTCGATCGCAGTGAGCTTGGCAATGCGTTCTTCGGTGAGATTGGCGCCTGTCCTGGTGTCGACCAGATGACCTTCGATGAAGTAGTTGCCGTTTTCGTCCGAGTAGTACAGCTCGGTGCCCACGCGCACCTCGTACAGACCGGCCATCGCCGCCTTCCTGACCTCGTCGATCTTGCCCAGATCAGGCAGCCGATCGGCGAGGTTCTTGCGGATCTCGGCCTCGCCGGCATGCGCCGCGCCCAGCAGGCCGATGGCCATGCATGCCGTGGCCAGGGCAGCGCGCGATATTCGAATCGGTTGGACGGTGATGGACATGGGGCGTGCTTTCGAGAGGTTGAAAAATTGAGACGGGTCAGCCCGCAGCGCGTTGCGACGCCGGCGGCCCTCAGGAGTCGAGCGCGCGCGCGGTCAACCAGCGCTTGAGCGGGGTGGCCCTGTTGAGCAGACTCAGCCCGCGGTTGCGCAGCTCCCTGACCCCAGGCGCCGGATGCGCAAACAGATGCAGCAGCGAGTCGGTGATCTCGACCATCGCACGCGTCGGTGTCAGCCGCTCGCGGGCATAGCGGCGCAGCAGCTTGGGATCCCCCAGCGAGCGCCAGGGCTCGCGCGCCTCAAGCACCCGCGTCAGCGCAGCCACATCGGCCAGGCCCAGGTTCAGCCCCTGGCCGGCCAGTGGATGCACCGCGTGAGCCGCGTCGCCCAGCAGCACCCAACCGTCGCCGCACCACTGCCCGGTCTGCGCGCGCATCAGCGGCCACACCGCGCGCTCGCCGGCCAGTTGCAGCACGCCTGCAGCACCGCCGGTGGCTTGCATCAGTACCTCGGTGAAGGCACTGTCACCCAGCGCCAGCAATTCATCGGCCTTCGCATCGGGCAGCGACCACACCAGGGCATAAGACGCTGTCGGCGACGGCGCATCGAACGGCAACAAGGCCAGCACGTCGGGCGAGCGAAACCACTGCCGCGCCACCCCGGCGTGGGTACGGTCGCTGACCAGCCGGGCGGCAATCGCCCGCTGCGCATAGGGCCGGCGGTCGTTGGGCACATGACGCGACTCGCGTGTGGCCGAGCCCTTGCCTTCGCAGATGGCTGTGAGCGGGGCCGCAGCCGCCTCGGCAGCGCCATCGGCGACCACACTGATGTGCGGCGAAAAGCGCACCGCCGCGGCCAGCTCGCGCTCAAGGACTGCAGCGTCGACGATCCACGCGAGTTCGCCCACGTGCTGCTCCCACGACGAGAAATCGAGCGTCGCGCCGCGCGCATCGCCCTCGACGTGCATGTCGTGCACCGCGGTGGTGGCGTGCGGCGGCAAGGCGTCCCACACCTTCAGGCTGCGCAGCAGGGCAATCGAGGCCGCGTTGAGCGCAAAAGCGCGCACGTCCGCAGGGCGCGCCGGGCCCGATGACGCATCGGCCACCAGCGCGACCTGCAAGCCGATGCGCGCCAGCGACAGCGCGAGCGCTTGGCCGACCAGACCGGCACCTCGCACTTCAACGTCAGGGTGTTTCATCGGGCAGATTGTAGAAAGCGGCCACGGCTTATTTCACCGTCACATCACCCACCATGCCAGCGTCATAGTGACCAGGCACCAGACAGGCAAACTGGTACGTGCCGGCACGGGTGAACTGCCACACCAGGTCGCCACTGGTTCCGGGCTTCACGTGGGCCATGTTGGCCTCCGAATGCTCCATGCCCGGAAACTTCTTCATCAACTCGGCGTGCTCCCTGAGTTGCTCGGTGGTGCCCAGCACCATCTCGTGGAATTGACCGCCACCGTTGTGCACGATGAAGCGCACCGTCTCGCCGCGCTTGACGACCACATGGGCCGGCGTGAAGCGAAAGCTGTCAGACATTTCGAGTTTGATCACGCGGTTGACGCGCTTGGGGTCGCCCGCACGACCATAGGCCTGCTCTTCGACCGCAGCAGCCTTTTGGGACGCTGTCGCGGCAGCGGAGTGGGCCACAGCGTGTGTCGCAAAGAGCGCGGTTACAAGCGCGAGCAGGGTCGATTTCAGTTTTGTTTTCATGGAACGCGCATCTTCACACGCCTGCTTGCCCCTTGGTGCCAAGGGCACAATCAAATCGCGCCGCGCGCCCCATGCAGCAGCCAAGGATTTCTGACATGACCAACGTGGCCACAGCGGACGTGGCGGTGCGTATCGCCGAGTTGCATGTGCACCCGATCAAGAGTTGTGGAGGCGTCGCTGTCAACGACGCGCTACTGATCGAGACCGGCTTCGAATTCGACCGCGCCTGGATGGTGGTCGACGCACGCGGACAGTTCGTCACGCAGCGCGATGTGCCGCGCATGGCACTGATCCAGCCCACGCTCAAGACCGATGTCATGACGCTGCGCGCGCCGGGCATGCTCGCGCTGCAGGTCTCGCTCAATGAGGTGCACGACGCCGTTCGGGTCACGGTGTGGAACGACGAGGTCGCAGCCTTCGACATGGGCGCGGTGGCCGCGCAGTGGTTCAGCGACTTCCTCGGCCAGCCGCTGCGCCTGGTGCGCTTCGATCCCGACCAAAAACGGCTGGCCAGCGCGAAGTGGTGCGCGCCGGTGGCCGCCGAGGCCGCGTTCGCCGATGAGTTTCCGCTGCTGGTCACCTCGCAGGCCAGCCTCGATGAGCTGAACCGGCGCCTGACTGAGAGCGGTGCCGCACCGGTGACCATGCAGCGCTTTCGGCCCAACCTGGTGCTCGACGGCCTCGCCGCACACGACGAAGACCACATCGACGAGTTGCGCTTCGACACGCCCGACGGGCCGGTGCGACTGCGGCTGGTCAAGCCGTGCTCGCGCTGCAACATTCCTGACGTGGACCCGCTCACCGCCGAGCGCGGCCACGCGGTGGGCGACACCCTGGCCGGCTACCGCGCCGATGCGCGGCTCGATGGCGCGATCACCTTTGGCATGAACGCGCTGATCGTCGAAGGCACCGACCGCATGCTGCGCACGGGCCTGGTCGGCGGCGCGACCTACCGCTTCTGATGGCGCGCTTCAAAACCTGGCAGTTGTTTGCGGTGTGCGTGCTGAGCTGGGGCACCACCTGGCACGCCATCACCTACCAGCTGGGCCACACCACGCCCGAAGTGGGCGTGGCGCTGCGCTTCTTGCTGGCCTCGTTGCTGGTGCTCGGGGTGTGCGCGGCACGGGGCATGAATCTGCGCTTTGCGCGGCGCGACCACCTGCTGCTCGCGTTTCAGGGTCTGATGATGTTCGGCGTGTCGTATGTGTGCGTCTATCACGCAGAGCGGCATCTGCCATCCGGGCTGGTGGCGGTGGGCTATTCGGCAGCACCGCTGGTCGCCGGTCTGGGCGCGCAGGCCCTGTTCGGGCTGCGGGTGACACCGCGGTTTGTGGGTGGGGGACTGCTGGGCCTGCTGGGGGTGGGCTTGATGTTCTGGCCCGAGTTCGGCAAGGCGGCTGCCGGCGTGGCTTCGCAGGCGCAAGGCGCCGGCGCGCTCGGCGCTGAATCGTCGGTGGCCGCAGGTGCTGCGTTCACCGTGGCGGCCGTGTGCCTGAGCTCGTGCGGCAGCCTGGCTGCCACCCGCAACCGCGTGCGCGGCCTGCCCTTTTGGCCGTCGCTGGGCTTCGGCATGGGCTATGGCGGGCTGGCCACTTCGGTGATCGCGCTGGGCATGGGGCACTCCTTCATGCCACCAGCCTTGCTGTCGTGGTGGGTCTCGCTGGCGTATCTGGCGGTGGTCGGCACGGTGGTGTCGTTTGCCTGCTACCTCACCATCCAGGAGCGGCTGGGCCCCGGCCCCAGCGGCACCATCGGCGTGATGACACCGCTGCTGGCGCTGGGCATGTCGCTGCTGTTCGAGGGCTACCGGCCCGACGCGCTCACCGGCGCGGGCGTGCTGCTGGCGGTGGCCGGCAACGTGCTGATGCTGCGTCGCCCAAAGGCCGCCACTTAGAATCTGCCGCCCGTTTGCAAGCGCGCCCACCTTCCCTTTTCCCCGCACCGTGAGACCTGCACCATGAGCCTGAAATGCGGCATCGTCGGTTTGCCCAACGTCGGCAAATCCACCCTCTTCAACGCGCTCACCAAGGCGGGCATCGCCGCGGAGAACTACCCGTTTTGCACCATCGAGCCCAACGTGGGCATCGTCGAGCTGCCTGACTCGCGGCTCGATGCGCTTTCAGTCATCGTCAAGCCCGAGCGAATCGTGCCGGCCATCGTCGAGTTCGTCGACATCGCAGGCCTGGTGGCCGGCGCCTCCAAGGGCGAAGGCCTGGGCAACCAGTTTCTGGCGCACATCCGCGAGACCGACGCGCTGGTCAATGTGGTGCGCTGCTTCGACGACGACAACGTGATCCACGTGGCCGGGCGCGTCGACCCCATCTCTGACATCGAGGTGATCCAGACCGAGCTGTGCCTGGCCGATCTGGGCACGGTCGACAAGACGCTGCAGCGCTCGATCAAGTCGGCCAAGTCGGGCAGCGACAAGGAAGCCGCCAAGCTGGTTGACGTGCTCACCAAGTGCCAGGCCGCGCTCAATGAAGCGCGCCCGGTGCGCAGCATCGCTTTCAGCAAGGAAGAGCTCGTCGTGCTCAAGCCGCTGTGCCTCATCACCGCCAAGCCGGCGATGTTCGTGGGCAACGTCGACGAAGGCGGCTTCGAAAACAACCCGCACCTCGAGCGGCTGCGCGAGTACGCCGTCAGCCAGAAGGCACCGGTGGTGGCGATTTGCGCCAAGACCGAAGCCGAACTCGCCGACATGGCCGACGAAGACCGGCTGATGTTCTTGTCGGAAATGGGCCAGACCGAACCCGGCCTCAACCGCCTGATCCGCGCGGCGTTCAGCCTGCTTGGGCTGCAGACCTACTTCACCGCCGGCGTGAAGGAGGTGCGCGCCTGGACCATCCACATCGGCGACACCGCCCCGCAAGCCGCCGGCGTGATCCACACCGACTTCGAACGCGGCTTCATCCGCGCCCAGACCATCGCCTTCGAAGACTTCGTCGCCTTCAAGGGCGAGCAAGGCGCCAAGGAAGCCGGCAAGATGCGCGCCGAAGGCAAGGAATACGTGGTCAAGGATGGGGATGTGTTGAATTTCTTGTTCAACGTTTGATCGGTGGGCGGCGGGCGACAGAAGACCGCGGTGAGCCCTCACCCCTGCCCTCTCCCGCAGGAAGAGAGGGCCAATTCACCCTCACCCCAACCCTCTCCCGCTGGGCGGGAGAGGGGGCTATTCAAGTCACATCTCCCGCGCAGCGGGAGATGGCAAATCAAATGCCCTCTCCCACTTGTGGGAGAGGGTTGGGGTGAGGGTGTGTCCATTCCCTCTCCCGCTGGCGGGAGAGGATCAGGGCGAGGGAAACCGTGACCCACCAGCACATGGTCCAGACAACAGCAGTGGCGGCGCGGCAATTTGTCTTGGCACTCACCGATTGAGAGTGCTAACATTTCGAAATTTTGTCGGACTTTGCCTTGTCGATGGCCACATGAACGCGATCATTTCCAACCCAATGTCTGCTGTCACGCTGCGTGACCCGTGGGCGATGGTGCCCTCGCTGGGCAACATTGACGCCTATATTTCTGCGGCCAACCGCATCCCGATGCTCACGCTCGACGAAGAGCAGGCGCTGGCGCGCCGACTTCGCGAGCACGCCGATGTGCAGGCCGCCGGGCAGTTGGTGCTGTCGCACCTGCGTTTGGTGGTTTCAATTGCACGCCAGTACCTGGGCTACGGCCTGCCCCACAGCGACCTGATTCAAGAAGGCAACGTGGGGCTGATGAAGGCGGTCAAGCGCTTCGACCCCGATCAAGGCGTGCGCCTGGTGAGTTACGCGATGCACTGGATCAAGGCCGAGATCCATGAATACATCCTTAAAAACTGGCGCATGGTCAAGGTCGCCACGACCAAGGCGCAGCGCAAGCTGTTCTTCAATCTGCGCTCGATGAAGCAAAGCCTGAAGGAGGATGCGGCCGAAGGCGAAACCCACCGCAATGCCCTGACGCAAAGCGAAGTTGAGACGATGGCGCGCACGCTCAACGTCAAGCAGCAGGAAGTGCGCGAGATGGAAACGCGTCTGGCCGGCGGCGATGTGCCGCTCGACCCGCTGAGCGACGACGACGGCGAGGAAAGCTACGCGCCCATCGCCTATCTGGCCGATGACACCCAGGAACCCAGCCGGGTGCTGGACGCGCACCACCGGGACTGGCTTGCCAGCGATGGCATTTCGCTGGCACTCGAGTCGCTTGATGCGCGCAGCCGCCGCATCGTCGAGGAGCGCTGGCTCAAGGTCAACGATGACAACTCGGGCGGCATGACGCTGCACGACCTGGCCGCCGAATATGGCGTGAGTGCTGAACGCATCCGCCAGATCGAGGTGGCAGCCATGAAGAAGATGCGCAAGGCGCTGGCGGAAGCGCACTGAACAGAACACAGTCGTCGCCCACTCGTGAAAACGGCCTCTCAGGGGGCCGTTTCTCATGGTGGCGTGCGGCCTTGTCAGACTTCGGCCAGCAAGGCCTTCAGATCGGCAGCCAATGCGTCGGGCCCGCTGCCATAGCGCTCGAACAGTCGCACCTTGCCCTTTGCATCGAAGACATAGGAGCCTGCGGTGTGATCGATGCTGTAGCTGCCAGGTGTCTTGCCAAGCGCCTTGGCGTAGAAGACCTTGAACTCCTTGGCAGCTTGTTCGGTTTGTTCCAGCGAGCCGCGCAAGGCGATGAAGCTGGGGTCGAAGCCGGCCATGTAGGCCTTGAGCAACTCTGGGGTGTCGCGCTCGGGGTCCAGCGTGACGAACACGCCCTGCACGCGCTTTCCATCGGCACCCAGCTTGGCTTTGATCTGCGCCAGCTCAGACAGGGTGCCGGGACACACGTCGGGGCACTGGGTGAACCCGAAGAACACCAGCGTGACCTTGTCCTTGAAGTCGGCCAGTGTGCGTGGCTGCCCGAACTGGTCGGTGAGCGACAGCGTGCGGGCGTATTCCGCGCCGGTGATGTCAACGCCGCGGAATGCGGGTTTGGCGTCGGCGCGGGCTGAATGAGCGTCATCGCATGCCGTCAAACTCAGGGCGCACAGCAAGCCGAGACAGACCACCACGCTTCGGCGCCATGCTGAAACAAAAGCAGAAGGCTCAAGACGCGTCGTCATAGCAGAGGCTCCAAGTAGTGATCGATGAGCAAGGCGGCGAACAGCAGCATCAGGTGCCAGATCGAAAAGCGAAAGGTCTTGCGCGCGAGGGCATCTGAATAATTTCGCCAGAGCTTCCACGCATAACCCGTGAACATCCCGCCCAGAATCACCGCGCACACCAGATAGATCACGCCGCTCATGCCAGCGATGAACGGCAGCAAGGTGGAAGCGAACAGCACCAGCGTGTACAAAAAGACCTGAAGCTGTGTGAACGCCGCGCCGTGGGTGATGGGCAGCATCGGCAGGCCGGCCTTGCGGTAGTCCTCGGCGCGGTACAGGGCCAAGGCCCAGAAGTGCGGCGGTGTCCACAGAAAAATGATCAGGCACAAGATGAGCGCCTCGGCGCCAACATCACCACGGATCGCCGCCCAACCCAGCACGGGCGGCATGGCCCCGGACGCGCCACCAATCACGATGTTCTGCGGCGTTGCCGGCTTCAAAAGCACCGTGTAAACGATGGCGTAGCCCACGAAAGTGGCGAAGGTCAGCCACATCGTCAGCGGATTGACCCAGAAGTACAGGATCGCGCTGCCGATCGCACACAGCACCGCCGAAAACGTCACCGTCTGGACATTGGTGAGCTGTCCTTTGGCGGTAGGCCGCCATGAGGTGCGTGCCATCTTGGCATCGATGTGCTGCTCAACCACACAGTTGAGCGCGGCCGCTGCACCGGCCACAAGCCAGATGCCGGCGGTGGCCGTCAGAGCGATCTTCCAGTCGGGCAGACCCGGCACCGCAAGCAGCATGCCGATGACGGCGCAAAACACGATCAACTGAACCACGCGTGGCTTGGTCAGCGCGTAGTACTGCTTGAGCCGCGTGGCGCGATCGAAGACGGGCAGCGGAGAGACGAGGGTGTCGGACATAAGCAAGCCTGTGATTCTACGAAGCCATCCGCACCGCAGCGGCCGCTGGCCTTGCCGCGGAACTGCCTTGGCTGATTTGGGCGCGGCTGGCTCGGGTCAACATCATCGTCAGCAACACCACCATGGCGGCCGCACCGCCGGTATGGGCGACTGCCGCGACCAAAGGCCATCCCAGCACGACATTGCTCAGACCACTGGCCAACTGCCACACCAGCACCGCTGCCAGCGCCCACGCCCAGCGGCGGTGCTCGACGTCGCCCGCAGCCAGCAGCCGCCAGATCAGCCCGCCCATGGCGATCACCACCACGCCAGCGCCCAGCCGGTGCACCACATGGATCGCCGTGAGCGCCGAGAACGGCAGGTATTGGCCGTCGCTGTCGACGCCCAATTCTCGAAGGATGGTGAAGCCGCGAGCGAAGTCCATCTCAGGCCACCATTGACCTTGACACATCGGGAAATCCTGACAGGCCAGCACCGCGTAATTGGTGCTCACCCAGCCACCCAGGGCGACCTGCAGCACGCACACGGTCAACACCAGCGCCACACCCGCGTAGAGGCCGCTTGAGAGCTTCAGGCGGCGGTCGACAGACAACTGGGATTGCACCGACAGCAGCGCCAGCAGACCCAAGGCGCCCAGCAGATGCGCGGTCACGATGGCCGGATAAAGTTTCATCGTGACGGTCAAGGCACCGAATGCGCCCTGAAGGCAGACCCAGACCCACGTCGCGGTGGCCCACCACGGCGACACCGGAGATCGGCCCTTGCGGGCCTGAAGCCAAGCGGCAATGGCCAGTACAGTGATCAGTGCACCGACCCCGGTGGCCAGATATCGGTGAAGCATTTCGATCCAGGCCTTGCTGTGCGTCACCGGCCCGCTGGGCATGGCGCTTTGGGCCGCATTGATTTCATGATGGGCGCCCAGCGGGCTGCCGCTGCCATAGCAGCCCGGCCAATCCGGGCACCCGAGCCCGGAGTCGGTGAGGCGGGTAAAGGCGCCAACGAGCACCAGATCGAAGGTCAGAAAAAGGGTCACCAGCGTGAGTGCACGCCAGCGCTTAGCCGAACTGGCATGACGGTGCCTCCAGCCCACCCACAGCAGCGGCAGCAGGGCCAACGAGGCTCCAAGCAACAGCAAGGCAGCCGACGGGCCAAGGTTGTAGACGGGAACATTCATGGTGTGCGCAGAGAACTCATCGCCCAGGCTGGTCCCAGGAGGCCGATGCCCGCAGCAGACGATCGAGGTCGCGCTTGAACTTGCCCGGATCAGGATTCGCAGGCGTGCGCATCATCCACTGGCCCATGGGGTCGACAAGATAGATGTGATCCGCGAGTTGTTGCCCCTGCGAAGGTGCGAGCCATTGCGCCAGCGCAGCGGCATCGACATGCAACACAGTGGTGGGCTGCCCCGCGGAAATCGCTTCTAGCAACGCAGCACGAGGTGGCGCCGAATCGGGGATCAACCACACCTTGTCGACCCGGTCCTTTTCCCGGCCCAGGGTTTCGCGCAACTGGCGCTGCACGTAGAGCTGCTTCTCGCACAGCGCATCGCACGCGCCACCGGCCACCACCACCAGCAACCATTGCCCGTGAAGGCTGGCGGCTGTCACGGAATCGCCAGCCAGATTACGCATCGCCAGCGCTTCGGGCATTTCGCGCGTGGGTGTGATGAGCTCGCTGTAATTGGTTCGAGCCTGAGGCTTGATGACGAAGTAGGTGAAGTACGACGCGATGACCGGAGTCGCACAGACCGCCAGCACCATGAGCATCTTCATCCGACCGGAAGCGGTCCGACGACTTGACAGGTCTGGCGTCGGAATGGAGTGCACGGTCAGACCCAGCGCGGACGCAGGCTCAACGGCTGCGGCTGGATCTGAGCCGGGGGCTAACGATTTGGAACCAGACATACAACCCTGACATCAACGCGCAAAGCGCAAACCACTGGAAGGCATAACCGTAATGCTTTTGTATCCCCGCATCGGGGCGTGTCCACTGCCTGAGCAGGCCGTCGTTGGGTGCACCCTGTGCATCTTGAACGACTGACAACGGCTTGAGCCGTAGGTTGAACTCGTTCGCATACGCAACGGTATCGAGATTCTGGCGGATCGCACCGGATGCAGCCCCACCGAAGTCATACAGGCGCAAAGGCGGTGGGGCGATATGCCCCTTGACCGTCACAAGACCTGCCTCGCGTCGAACGTCCGGCACGCGCGCGCGGTCCATCGCATCGCGAGGGGCCCAGCCACGCTGGACCAAGACGGTGACATTGGAATCCTCAAGACGCAAAGGGGTAACCACGAAAAAGCCAGGGCGGCCACTCATTTGCCTGTTGTCAAGAAACACAGTGGCTGAGTCGACCCAGGTTCCTCGCACGACAATCGCGCGGTCCCGTTGCTCAAGTGCTGCGGCTGCCGTTTCTGCAAGGGCCGAAACTTCAATCGGCGCCATTCGCGAACGGGTGTCCAGCGACGACTGCAAGACCTCTTTTTGGGCTGCTCGGTCAAGCTGCCAGACTCCCAGGCGGGCAGTTCCAGCCACGCCCAACACCGTCGCCAGCAAGACAACCCACCGGCGAAGGGTGGATTTAGGATCAGCGGACGAGTCTCGCCTCACCGTATACCCTTAGTTTCTCCAAACCAGTCGGGAACATAATCGTGCCCTATGGAATACATCATTGCTCTGGCCTTCGTGTTGATCATTGGCTCCTTGGCTTTTGCCGGCTTCTCGATGGTCAGGGATGGGCGTGACGGCAAGCCCAAGTCTGACCGCATGATGCGAGCCCTTGCTTTACGCGTCGGGATTTCGGTATTGCTTTTTCTGTGCCTGCTCGGAAGTTATCTCATGGGCTGGATACAGCCCACTGGTATTTCGTTCAACTGAGCGAGGGATTAGGAACAAAAAAGCCGCTTGATGCGGCTTTTTTGCTTTAGCTGGCCCCAGCGAACCGTTATAGCCAGTAGACGACAACGTACAGACCGAGCCAAACCACGTCAACGAAGTGCCAATACCAAGCGGCGCCCTCAAACCCGAAGTGGCGCTGCGGTGTGAAATGTCCTTTTTGCAAGCGCAGGGTGATGAACAGCAACATCAACGCACCGATGAACACGTGGAAGCCGTGAAAGCCGGTGAGCATGAAGAACGTTGATCCATACACGCCCGAAGACAGTTTCAGGTTCAGTTCGCTATAGGCGTGGCTGTATTCATAGCCCTGAACGAAAAGGAAGGTCACGCCAAGCAACACGGTCAACCACATGAAACCCAGCGTCTTCGCGCGATTCCCGGCGAGCAACGCGTGGTGCGCAATGGTGAGCGTCACGCCCGAAGTCAGCAGAAGCGCCGTGTTGATCGTCGGCAAGGGCCAAGGACCCATTGTGGCAAAGGGCTCCACTGTTTTAGCAGGTGCTGCGGTCGCCCCTGCAGCCACGCTGGGCCACACGGCCTTGAAGTCAGGCCAAAGTACAGCGTTTTCAAGGCTGCCAAGGCTCGGAACAGCGTGCATCCGAATCCACCAGAGCGCACCAAAGAAGGCCGCGAAGAACATCACCTCGGAGTAAATGAACCAGCTCATGCTCCAGCGGAACGACAGATCAATGCGGTCGCTATACAAGCCGCCTTCACTTTCACTGATGGCCTGACGGAACCAGCCCTGAAGGATGTAGGCCAGAAGGAGAAATCCGCCCAGCACCATATAGCTGCCCCAGCCGGCACCGTTGATCCACTGCGCAGCACCAGTGATCACGAAAAACAAAGCCGTTGCCAACATGATCGGGAAGTGTGACGGTGCGGGGACAAAATAGTACGGCACTGTGCTGTGCGCGCTTGCGGAAGAGGTCGTTGCCGACATGTTTTCTCCTGAATACCGATTACTTCAATCTCAAAAGGTCAAGGGAAGCAAACAACCGCACCCGCCGACCTGAACACCTGTCACGCGGCAATGCCGCTGGACAGCACCCAATTCACCAAACTGGCCAACACCAAAACGAGGACCAAAGCCCCGATTACACCCGCCACCACAACATGCACGGGGCTTAACTCGCTGAAATCACTTTCGTGATCTGCTGCTTTGCGAACACCGAAAAACGACCACGCCACCGTCCGGAAGGTCTGAATCAGGTTGTGCTTGCGCGCAACCACCACCTGATCCTGATCCGAGACGCTCACAACGCCAGCCCTTCAACAGCCGTTGCTGCCACCGGAGCCATCGGCACCTTGCCGCCCACCTCGAAGAAGGTGTACGACAGCGTGATCGTGGTGACATCCTTGGGCAGCTTGGAGTCGATCACGAATACCACCGGCCATTGGCGAGTTTCGCCTGGCTGCATCGTGTACTCGTTGAAGCAAAAGCACTGAAGTTTGTTGAAGTGCGCCATGGCCTGCATCGGCGCGTAGCTCGGAATCGCCTGAGCAGCCATCACTCGATTTTGCGTGTTGGTGAATTCGTACATCACCGTGGTCATTTGCCCGGGATGGACCTCGAGGCTGTTGACCGCCGGCTTGAACTTCCACACGCCGCGGGCGTTGGCATCGAATTCCACCGTGACCGTTCTGCTGACATCCACCTGGGTGTTGGCCTTGGTGGCTTCCCCAGCGCGTCCAGAGACCACCTGATCAGACAGGCTCAACACATTGATGCCGAGCGCCGTGCAGATCGCCTTGTACATTGGCACCAAGGCATAGCCAAACCCAAACATGAGCGCAGTCACCACCAGCAGCTTCGCCACCATGCGCGAGTTGTCTGCACGCAGCAGCGCTTGGACTCCAGATGTACGGTCGTTCATCGCTCAAATACCGAACAGGGCAGCCTTGGCCATGAACCCGATAAAGAAAACCACCGCCACCGACGCCAGCACCAAGGCCAGCTTCAAGTTTTGCTTTTTTTGCTCAGGGGTAGACATCGGCATCACGCGGTCAGGCGATGACCCTGGTCGCTGAGGCATTCAGCTTGGGTGGGGTTTCGAAGGTATGGAATGGTGCAGGAGAAGGCACTTCCCACTCCAAGCCTTCTGCGCCTTCCCAAGGCTTGGCAGAGGCTCGCTCGCCCTTGCCACGCATCATGGGCAGCACCACGAAGAAGAAGAAATACACCTGCATCAAACCGAAGCCAAACGCGCCAACAGAGGCGATCGCATTGAAGTCAGCGAACTGCATTGGATAGTCAGCGTAGCGGCGCGGCATACCAGCCAAACCCAGGAAGTGCATTGGGAAGAAGGTGACGTTGAAGAAAATCAACGAGCCCCAGAAGTGGATCTTGCCGCGCGTTTCGTTGTACATCACGCCGGTCCACTTCGGACCCCAGTAGTACACGCCAGCGAACATCGCATATAGCGAACCGGCCACCAGAACATAGTGGAAGTGCGCTACCACGTAGTAGGTGTCTTGCATCTGGATGTCGACAGGTGCCACTGAGAGGATCAGGCCGGTGAAGCCGCCCATCGTGAACACGAAGATAAAGCCGACCGCAAACAGCATCGGGGTCTCGAAGGTCATCGAACCACGCCACATCGTCGCGATCCAGTTGAAAATCTTCACGCCGGTCGGAACGGCAATCAGCATGGTCGAGTACATGAAGAACAACTGGCCGGTCACCGGCATGCCAGTGGTGAACATGTGGTGAGCCCAGACCATGAACGACAAGATGGCGATCGACGCAGTGGCATAGACCATAGAGGTGTAGCCGAACAAGCGCTTGCGGGCGAACGCCGGAATGATCGCACTGATGATGCCGAAGGCCGGCAAGATCATGATGTAGACCTCTGGGTGCCCAAAGAACCAGAAGATGTGCTGGTACATGACCGGATCACCGCCACCGGCCGGGTTGAAGAAACTGGTGCCGAAGTGGCGGTCGGTGAGCGTCATGGTGATGGCACCGGCCAGCACGGGCATCACGGCGATGAGCAGATAGGCAGTGATCAACCACGTCCAGCAAAACAGCGGCATCTTCATCAGCGTCATGCCTGGGGCGCGCATGTTGAGGATGGTCACGACGATGTTGATCGAGCCCATGATCGAGCTTGCGCCCAAGATGTGCATCGCGAAGATGCCGGCGTCCATTGAAGGGCCCATCTGTAGCGTCAAAGGTGCGTACAAGGTCCAGCCGGCTGCGGGAGCACCGCCAGGCATGAAGAACGACGACACCAGCGTGATGGCAGCTGGGATCATCAGCCAGAAGCTGAGGTTGTTCATCCGCGCAAAGGCCATGTCAGCCGCGCCGATCTGCAACGGAATCATCCAGTTCGCAAACCCGACGAAGGCAGGCATGATGGCGCCGAACACCATGATCAGACCGTGCATCGTCGTCAGTTGGTTGAACAACTGCGGATTTACAAATTGAAGCCCAGGCTGGAACAATTCGGCACGAATGATCAGTGCCAAGACCCCGCCGACCATCAGCATGGTGAAAGAGAACAGCAAGTACAGCGTTCCGATGTCCTTGTGGTTGGTTGCGTACAACCAACGACGCCAGCCACGCGGCGCCCCATGGTCATGGTCGTGGTCATGTGCGTGACCGTGGTCACCGTGGTGGTCGAGTACTGCGCTCATGGCAATTCCTTCAAAAAACGGGGATCAAATCTAAAAACAATCAGTTGCGCGCTGCCAAGATCTCAGCGGGTTGCACAAGCTGTCCGGTCTTGTTGGACCAATTGTTCTTGGTGTACGTAATCACAGCGGCAATCTCGGTGTCTGACAACTGTTTCCAAGCCGGCATGATGTTGTTCTGGCCATTGAGCAAAACAACAATCTGCTTGGTCTTGTCCGCATCCAACACCACGGCAGCGCCGTCAAGCGCCTTAACCGCTCCGCCGCCCTTGCCCGAGGCCTGATGGCAGGACGAGCAGTTAGCGTTGTAGACCTTTTCGCCGCGAGCCGTCAGCGCGGCAAGCTCCCATACCTTGGTCGGATCGTCGGCCTTGGCTGCCATGGCGACCTGCTGTGCTTCTACCCACTTCGTGTAATCGGCCTGTGACACCACCTTCACGTGGATGGGCATGTAGGCGTGTTCCTTGCCGCAGAGCTCTTGGCACTGACCGTGATAGTCGCCCACCTTCTCGGCACGGAACCAGGTGTCGCGCACAAAGCCGGGAATGGCGTCTTGCTTGATGCCGAAAGAAGGCACCGCGAAAGCGTGAATCACGTCATTGGCCGTGGTGATGATCCGGACCTTCTTGTCAACCGGAACCACCAGCGGGTTGTCCACCTTGAAGAGGTAGTCGTCGCCTGACGGATGGCCAGAATCAGACATCTGACGCTGCGCAGCATCAAGGGTCGAGACAAAACCCAAGCCTTCACCCTCGCCCTTGAGGTAGTCATACCCCCACTTCCACTGCATGCCGGTCACCTTGATGGTGAGGTCAGCCGAGCTGGTGTCCTTCATCGCCACCACAACCTTGGTGGCGGGCAATGCCATCATGATGACGATGATGAAAGGCACGATCGTCCAGATGATCTCGACGGTGGTGCTTTCGTGAAAGTTAGCCGGCTTGGCGCCCTTTGACTTGCGGTGGGCGAGGATGGAATAGAACATCACGCCGAACACGCCCACAAAAATCACCAGGCAGATGATCATCGTGAAGTTGTGCAGCCAGTGCTGATCCTCGGCAATCTTGGTCACGGCCGGGTGGAAGTCCAGTTGATTAACGGCCGGGCCACCAGCCAAGTCATTGGTGGCCATGGCCAGTTTCGTGAACATGAGCAGGCCGAGGCCGGCAACTGCTTGCCACGCTTTCACACAGAATGATTTCATCTTGTTCATCGTCAATGCTTCTGTTTTCAAAACCCCGGGGTCACAGGCTGCCAACCTTGAGCCACGCGAACTGCTTGGCGCAACTCTTTGGCCAGTTGTCTGCGCAACTCAGGACGCACAAACCGTCCCACCTCAATCTTTCGGCCTTGTCCGGACAACTGGATCAAGGACTCGTCGCCCGTTACCGGCTCCACGCTGACCCATTCAGGCACAAAACACACCGTCTCGGTGATGTTGCCTGACGTGTTTCGCACCGTCAGCGAACCCTTGCTCAAAGCGATCATCTCTTGATCCGCGGCGTGCCGCGCATAGGCCAGAAACGCGATGCCCACGGCTACCAACTCCAACCAGGCGAATGGCATTACCAACGTTGCGCCTTGGGACCAAAAAAAACTTGCGATGCCCAAAGAAACCACACACAGCGCCAGGAAAAATCCGAACAACTGGCTTGGAGCCATCGAGCAATTCCGCTTCAACACCCACTCGACCGACCAGCCACTTTGCCCAGTGGTGCTCTCGGTTCCGAAAAACCAAGGTGAGCGGCCCGAGCGAGCGCTTGACGTGGGGGGAAACTCGGCTGACATCCTATGGGTACTGTTCAATGCTTGGGCGTACAAGAAACTGAAATCGGGCACACAAATCGCGGATCAGTATGGGGACAACCCCCACCGGGTCGCTACTGAGCGCGAGTTTATACGAGCACGAAACCCGAGCTCAATTCGCGGCCTTCGCAGAGGGCATTAACCGCCTCATTTCCTCCAGAGGCACACGGGTTTCAACGGAGCTTGGCTTGAGCACAGAGGCCTTGAAGGCGTGGCCATAGACGATTTCGAACTCGAGGCTCAGCTTGCCATGATCGTTTTTCAGGATCTGCAACTCGTTGTGCAAAGACGCCAGCCATCGGCTTGTGCGAAGGCCGCCAAAACGCGCTGGCGAAGCGTTGCCCCCGAGTAACCGCAAGTCATCGCACAAAGCCCGAGGGTTGTCCCATTGAATGGTGAGCGTCTCCTGATCCATGACCGGATCGGCGAAGCCTGAGCGCACGAGCATGTCGCCCAGATCGTGCATGTCGACAAACTCGATGGAGTGAGTCGGCCAACCGCGGCGTTGATAGATGTCTTTCAAACCTCGCAGTGCGCCGGGGCCCAGGCATGAAAACATCACGAAGCCCTCGGGTGAGAGCATTTGCCTCCAGCGCTCGAACAGCGCCGGCGGATCCTTCACTCCGTGCAGGAGCATGTTTGACCAGATGAGGTCCGCGTTGATCAAGTCGCCCGAGCTGGCCAGCAAAACTTCTTTAGGGGGAGCCGTCCACGGCCCGAAGGACCACCAGGGCCGCCGCAGGGCGTTGCGCGTGCGCGCGGCCAACGGTTCGAATTCCTCGACAGCGGTCAGGCTCGCCCGGGGATGCGCCTCGGCGAGGAGGCTCGCGCCGCCCCCCAGCCACGAGCTCCAGTCCACGATGTGTTGCGGCGGCTTCTTGAACAAGGCCAGTCGCTGCGACATGCGTCGGGCGATCTCGACGTGAAGCCACGGCGGATCGGTCATGCGCGCCAATCGAGCCGAGATGGCAGCCACCGCAACATCATCGACAGAGCGCTCATGCGCGGAGCTTGGTTGTGCCATTGAGCCAGTATATTGAGCCGGTGAGATCGTTTCCTCGGCAGGTTCAGACTTCGACGCCGCGCTGGTGGCGCATGCGTCCGAGCCAATGTGCCGTGTGCCGTGATTGGGGGCATGGTCGACTGTGCGACCTGTGCCTGAATCGCTTCGCAAACCCCATCTGCCGATGCCGAAGATGTGCCGCGTCGGTTCCAGAGCACGTCGAGGTTTGCGGTGCATGCTTGATCGAGCCGCCTTCATTCGCCAGCACTCTGGCCGCTGTCAGTTATGTGCCGCCGTGGAACGGGTTGATCAACGACTTCAAGTTCCGCAACGCGCTCGACCTTGCTGACTCACTGGCCATGTTGCTGCTTCGAGCTCACTCTCATCGAGCCGGCGCGCCGCCGAGTCTGATGCTGCCCGTGCCATTGAATGCGGCACGCCTGACTGATCGCGGCTATAACCAGTCGTGGGAGTTGGCCAGCAGGTGTGCGCGTCGGCTCGGATGCCAGGCCGACAGCGGCTTATTGGTTCGAATTAAGGACACCTCGCGGCAAGCGTCGCTCTCCCGAGAGCAGCGCGCCACCAACATGCGCGGCGCATTTGCGGTTGAGCCGACACGCCGCGCCGAGGTACGCGGGCGCTCCATCACGCTGGTCGATGACGTGATGACCACTCAGGCCACCGCCGACGAGGCAGCCCGCACGCTGCTGGCGGCGGGCGCGCTGTCGGTGGATGTGTGGGTGGTGGCGCGCACGCCCGCTCCCCACGATCAATAGCACGCACCTTGAAAAGCCGACATGTTCAACATCGTTCTGGTGCATCCCGAGATACCGCCGAACACGGGCAACGTGATCCGACTGGCCGCCAACACGGGTTGCGAGTTGCATCTGATCGAGCCGCTGGGTTTTTCGATGGACGACAAGCTGCTTCAGCGTGCCGGTCTCGACTACCACGAACACGCCCGAGTGCTTCGGCATGCCTGCTGGCAAGACTTCCTGGTCGATTGCCAGCCGGATACCGCGCGCATGTTTGCATTCACCACCCGCGGCCACACCACACCCGCCGAGGTGGTCTGGGCTCGCGGTGATTGGCTGGTGTTCGGGTCGGAAACGGCAGGGCTGCCGGCATCGCTGCGCGACGATTTCGCGGCCGATCGTCAGGTGCGACTGCCACTGCTGGAAGGTCAGCGCAGCCTGAATCTGAGCAATGCGGTGGCGGTGGCGGTGTTCGAGGCCTGGCGGCAAAACGGCTACGCCGGGGGCCGCTGAACCGAGATCAGCGCTCGGTTGTCGGATCGCGCCCCATCAGCGCGGCAACACCTTGGGCCGGCGTGGACCGACCCTCAAGCACCGCCACGACCGCTTCGGTGATGGGCATATCCACTTCGAGCAACTTCGCCCGATTCAACACGGTGGATGCGCTCAAAACGCCCTCTGCCACGTGACCAAGCTCGGCGAGGATTTGCACCAGTGGCTTGCCCTCGGCCAGTTGCAAGCCCACGGTGCGGTTGCGCGAGAGATTGCCTGTGGACGTCAATACCAGATCGCCCAGGCCGCTGAGCCCCATGAAGGTATCTGCCCTCGCTCCCAGCGCAACGCCCAGACGGACCATCTCGGCCAGCCCTCGCGTGATCAGCGCGGCTCGGGCGTTCAGGCCGAGTTGCATGCCATCAGCCAGCCCGGTGGCTATGGCCATCACGTTCTTGACCGCGCCGCCCACTTCGACGCCCACGGGGTCGTCGGAGGTGTAGATCCGCAGGCCGTCGCTGTGCAGCAGATCGACGGCCAAGCGGCACAACGCGGCATCGCCGCTGGCGGCCACCAAGGCGGTGGGTTTGCCTGCAGCCACCTCTTGAGCAAAGCTTGGGCCCGACAGCACGCCGACGCGACCTTGCGGACAAGCGTGACTCGCCACCTCATGGCCCAGCCAGCCGGTGCCCTCCTGGAAGCCCTTGCACAGCCAGAACAAGCCGCCAGCGGTGGCGGATGGCGGCAAGGACCGCAGCGTGTCAGCCAGCCCCGACATGGGCGTGGCCACCACGATCAAGCCGCCTTCGGCATGCTTGACCGCGGTGTCGAAATCGCTGGAGATTTCCAACAGTTCTGGCAAATCAACGCCGGGCAGATAGCGCTCATTGCAGCGCCGCGCGCACATCGCTGCAGCCTGCTGGGCATTGCGCGCCCACAACATCGTGGAATGCCTGAGGCAGGCACTCAGCGCAAGCGCCGTACCCCAGGCACCTGCACCAAATACCGTCAGATTGCCTGACACGCGCTGCCCGAATCGGTCGACCCGTTCAAGCTATCAGTTGGGCAGTGTGCCGGCGCCCGGTGCGTTGGCCGCGGCCGCCTGAGCCCGCTGAGCCTCATACATGGCCTGGAAATTGACCTCGGCCAGCACGACAGGTGGGAAGCCACCGCGGGTGCAGACATCGGAAACGATGGCTCGCAGATACGGGTAGATGATGCCTGGGCACACGATGCTGACCACCGGCTGCATCTGCTCCTGGGGCACATTCTTGATCTCGAAGATGCCGGCCTGCTTTGCCTCGACCAGGAACAGAACCTTGTCGCCGATCTTGGCGGTCACGGTCGCGGTGAGAACCACTTCGTAGTGGTTTTCGCTGATCGTTTCAGCACCCACACCCAGGTTGATGTCCACCTTGGGTGCCGTCATTTCAAGCAGCAGACCCGGCGAGTTGGGTTGCTCCAGGGACAGGTCCTTGAGGTAGATGCGCTGGATCTGGAATACGGTGTTCAGGTTTTCTTCTGCCATGGGAGTCTCTTGTAGGTTCTGGAATGTCAGCGGCACGCCGCACGAGGGGTTGAATTATGGGTGTCGAGCATGACGCTGAGGCTTCGTGCGCCGAGTCGGCGCAAATCGTCTCAGCCGGCCAGCAAAGCGGCCAGCTCGCCGCGCTGGTCGAGCGCGATGAGATCGTCGCAGCCACCGACGTAGGTCTCGCCAATGAAGATCTGCGGGACGGTGCGCCTGCCCGTGAGTTGCACCATGGCATCTCGAGCCGCCGGGTCCAGATCGATGCGAACTTCATCGATGACATCAACCCCTCGGGCCTTGAGCAGCGACTTGGCGCGCACGCAGTAGGGGCAGACCTGCGTGGTGTACATCCTCACGAGGGGCTGTTCGGATCGGGTGTCAGTGATCATGGTGTTTTTCTTCAGGGATTCAGGTGGAGCGCTCGATGGGCAGATTGGCTTCGCGCCAGGCCGCAACGCCGCCTGTCACCGCGTTGACCCGCTCGTACCCGCGCTTGGTCAGGATCGCCACGCCACGCTGTGCGCGAGCACCGGTGGGGCACATCAGCAGCAAGGGCAGCGACTTGTTCTTGGGCAGATCGGTCGAGGTTTCAAGCGCGCCGAACGGCAGGTTCTTGGCGCCACCGGCATGGCCAGCTTCATATTCGGCGGGCTCGCTGACATCGATCAGCACGCCCTTTTCTCGATTGATCAAGCGCACCGCCTCGGCAGAACTAATCCACGAGCCCCCCGCGCTGCGCGACAGCATGGGCACGAAAAGCAAGCAGCCCGATACCGCAGCCGCCAGAAACAGGAACCAGTTTTCAATCAGGAAAGTCACAGGCGGGCCCGGGGTTGCTAGCGCGATCGGCCAAAGAGGCGAATTATAGAATTCGCCACCGCCTGTGAATCCCCTCACCGGGCTCATCCAACACGCTCGCCGCACCATGTACCAACTTGTTTTGATCCGCCACGGTCAATCGACGTGGAATCTTGAAAACCGATTCACGGGCTGGGTCGATGTCGACCTGACTGCGCTGGGAGTGTCACAGGCACAAGAGGCCGGCCAGCGATTGAAGGCGCATGGTTTCGACTTCGACATTGCCTACACCTCGGTGCTCAAGCGTGCCGTGTGGACGCTGTGGCACACGCTCGATCGACTTGAACGCACCTGGTTGCCGGTGGTGCACTCGTGGCGTCTCAACGAGCGCCACTACGGCGCGCTGTCGGGCCTGAACAAGGCAGACACGGCCGCGCGCTACGGAGATGCACAGGTCCTGCAGTGGCGCCGCAGCTACGACACGCCGCCGCCGGCACTCGACCCCAACGACCCGCGCTGCGAGCGAAACGATGTGCGCTATGCGGGGTTGCAAGAAGGCAAAGTGCCGCTCACCGAGTGCCTGAAGGACACCGTGGCGCGTGTGCTGCCGTTTTGGAACGACAGCATTGCGCCATCGATTCGCGCCGGACAGCGCGTGCTCATCGTGGCGCACGGCAACAGCATCCGCGCGCTGATCAAGTATCTCGATGGCATCTCCAACGACGACATCGTGGGCCTGGAAATACCGAACGGGGTGCCGGTGGTCTACGAACTCGACGCCGAATTGCGCCCGATCAGCCGGCGCTTTCTGGAAGCCTGACGCGGCGCGGAGCGCCTCAAGGCCGTACCAGCTGCGCGGCGAGCAGTGCCTTTTCAATGCCAGCTCGCAGCCGGTTGCCGAGCACCCGCCGATCCGGGTGCGGCCCGACGGCCACAGGCAGAAAGCTCACATGCACGGTGAGATCGCTGGCATTGGCGATCAGCCACATCGACTGCGCCAAGGTGATGCCGCCCACGTAGTTGGCCGAATCGCAGATAGAAGCCTGCGCATCCGAATAGCGCATCAGGATCGGCTGCACGTCCACGCCAGTGTCCACCGCCGACTGCAGCAAGCTCGCGTGAAACGGCAGCACACCGCGTCCATCGCTGGTGGTGCCTTCGGGAAAGATGGCAATCTGCGAGCCTGACTGCAAGGCCTCGGCCACCTGGTGCACGACCCGCATCGCGTCGCTGCGGCGCTCACGCTCGATGAACAGCGTGCCACCGCAGGCCACGATCCAGCCAACCAGCGGCCAATGGCGAACATCGGCCTTGGACACGAAGCGCACCGGGCGCGCCGCATTGATGGCCAGGATGTCCAGCCACGACACATGATTGGCCACCAGCAGCGTCGAGCCCACGCCCATGCGGCCGCTCGACCGAACCACCAGACCCAGCGCAGCCAGCAAGCGGCTCGAAAAATAGCCCACATAACGCATTCGGCTGGCTTCCTTCAGAAAAGGAAAGACCAGAGCGAACACCAGCGAGATCTGCACGGTGACGCCCGCAAAGCAGATCAGCCGACAAACCGCTCGCAGTTGGCGCAACACGGCTTGCACCGGGGTCAGGATGCCTCGAAGGCCACCTGGCCCGAAACCACCGTGAACTTCACCCGCCCGGCCAGTTCATGCCCTGCGAAAGGCGTGTGTTTGCCCTGACTGCGCAGCGCCTGCGGCGTGACACGCCAGTGGTCTGCAAGATCGAAGATGCACACGTCGGCCACGCCACCGTCCACAAGCCGGCCCGCACTGGCCGCCAGCGAACCCAAGGCATCGCCCAGCACCCGCACCGGCGCGACGGTGACGCTGGCCAGGGTTCGGCAAAGGTCATGTCCCGATTGCTCACCCCATTTCAGGGCCAGCCCGAGCAGCAGTTCGAGGCCGGTGGCACCCGGCTCTGCTTCGGCAAAAGGCAGCGCCTTGGCATCGGCATCCACTGGCGTGTGATCGCTCACCAACGCATCGATGGTGCCGTCTGCGAGCCCGGCGCGCAGCGCGTCTCGGTCGCGCACCTGCCGCAGCGGTGGCGTCAGTCTCATGGCGGCGTTGAAGTAGCCGATGTCGATGTCGATCAGGTGGAGCTGGTTGATGCTGATGTCGCAAGTCACCGGCAGACCCTCGGCCTTGGCACGCCGCACCAACTCCACGCCTGCCGCGCTGCTCAGGCGGCAGATGTGCACCCGCGCGCCGGTGTCGCGCACCAGTTCGAACAAGGTGTTGAGCGCGATGGTCTCGGCAATCACCGGCACGCCGCTCAGACCCATGCGGGTGGCCAAGGCCCCCTTGGCGGCCACGCCGCCGCCCAGGTGGCCGTCCTGGGCGCGCAGCCAGGTGGTGTAGCCGAAGGTGGATGCGTATTGCAGCGCGCGGTGCAAGACCAATGTGTTGTTCAGCGGAACTTCGGCGTGCGAGAAGCCGACGCAGCCGGCTTCCGTCAGCTCGGCCATCTCGGTGAGCACCTCGCCGGCCAGCCCCCGCGTGAGCGCTCCGAGGGGATACAGGTGCGACTGATTGAGGTTGCGCGCACGAAACTTCAGCATCTCGACCAGGCCGGGCTCGTCCAGCGGTGGGTCGGTGTCGGGCAGGCACACCAGGCTGGTCACGCCGCCGGCCACGGCCGCAGCCATTTCAGACTCGAGCATGCCTTCGTGTTCGTGACCCGGCTCGCGCAAGCGCACGGCCAGGTCGACCAGACCCGGAGCCACCACCAGGCCGCTGGCATCGATGGTGCGCACCGGTTGAAAGTCAGCGCTGACCTTGCCGATCGCCACGATGCGCCCGCCGGCAATCGCCAGGTCGCCAATCTCGTCTCGGCCGGATGCGGGGTCGACCAGCCGACCGTTTCGAATGAGGATCTTCATGGGCTGTGCTGGGGCCGTCAGGCCGAGTTGCCGGCGATCATGGACATCACCGCCATGCGCACCGCGATGCCGAAGGTGACCTGCGGAAGGATCACGCTTTGCGCCCCGTCGGCCACCGACGAATCGATTTCAACGCCACGGTTGATGGGGCCGGGGTGCATGACGATGGCGTCCGGCTTGGCCAGTGCCAATTTTTCTTGCGTGAGCCCGTAGTTCTTGAAGAACTCACCCGCGCTGGGCAGCATCGCTCCGCTCATGCGTTCGTTTTGCAGCCGCAGCATGATGATCACGTCGGCGCCGCGGATGCCCTCGGCCATGTCATGGCACACACGCACGCCCATTTCGCGCAGGTCGCCGGGCACCAGTGTTTTAGGGCCAACCGCGCGCACCTCGGGCACCCCGAGTGTGGTCAGCGCGTGGATGTCGGATCGCGCCACGCGTGAGTGCACGATGTCACCCACGATGGCCACCGTGAGGTTGGTGAAGTCTTTTTTGTAGTGGCGGATCGTGTACATGTCGAGCAGCCCCTGCGTGGGGTGCGCATGGCGGCCGTCGCCCGCGTTCACCACATGGACGTGCGGCGCGCAGTGCTGCGCGATCAGATAGGGCGCGCCGCTTTCGCTGTGGCGCACCACGAACATGTCGGCATGCATCGCGCTCAGGTTGGCGATGGTGTCGAGCAGGCTTTCGCCCTTGGCCGCACTTGAGCGGGCGATGTCGAGGTTGATGACGTCGGCGCTCAGCCGCTTGGCGGCGATCTCGAAGGTGGTGCGTGTGCGGGTGCTGTTTTCGAAGAACAGGTTGAACACGCTCTTGCCGCGCAAGAGCGGCACCTTCTTGACCTCGCGGTCATTGACGCTCAAAAAGGTGCCTGCGGTGTCGAGGATCTGATGGATGAGCGCGCGGGGCAGGCCCTCGATCGACAGCAGATGGATCAGCTCGCCGTGCTTGTTGAGTTGGGGGTTGTTGCGATAGTTCAAGCCGCGCGCTCCTGGATGTCGAAGCTCAAGCGCCCGGACTCATCGCGCAGCAGCGACAGCTTCTGGTGCACCGGCAAGGTGATGCGGGCAGCCGAGTAGGCCGGCTCGATGGGCAGCTCGCGCCCGCCGCGGTCGACCAAAACGGCGAGCGACACGCTGGCCGGCCGGCCGAAGTCAAACAATTCATTGATCACCGCGCGCGTGGTGCGGCCGGTGAACAGCACATCGTCGATCAGCAGGATGTGACGGCCCTCCACCTCGAACGGCAGCCGGGTGTGATCGGCACCCGCAGTGAGGCCGCGCGAGCCGAAATCGTCGCGATGCAGTGCGCTCGAGATCACCCCGTGCTCGCCTTCAAGTGGCAGCTCGCGCTGCAGCCTCTCGGCCAGCCAGGCACCACCCGACCAGATGCCCAGCAGCGCCGTGTTCGGCCGCAACAAGCCGCGCACGTGGCGCAGCAGGTCTTCGAACAGCGCTTCCGCGTCAAGTTGCAATGAACTCATGGGGCAAGGCTTCGCAAGTGCTGCTCCAGTATCAGGGCGGCCGATGCCGCGTCCACATCGCCGGCACCCAGGCTGTGCGCTTCGGTGGTGCTGTAACGCTCATCGACCTCATGGACTTCGAGTCTGTGGCGCCCGCGCAGCTGGCGGGCAAATCGGCGCGCCAGCACGGTGTTCTCGTGCTCGGCGCCGTCGGGATGGAAGGGCACACCCACCACCAGCGCGTCGGGCTGCCATTCATCGACCAGGCGGGCAATCGCGCTGAAGCGGCTGTCGCCCGTGCTGGCGATGGTGAGCAGCGGCTGCGAGGTGTGGGTCACCGTGTTGCCGCTGGCCACGCCCACGCGCCGGGTCCCGAAGTCAAAAGCCAGAAAAGTCTGATCGCGGCGCGTCGGCAGCGTGGCCGACGCGTTCATGGCGATCGGCACGGGCTCAGGCATGCCCGGCATCGGCGCTGAGCATGACCGGATCGATGCCCAGCAAGGACAGCGCCTTGTCGTAGCGCTGACCGATGGGCGTGCTGAAGATGATCTCGGGCTGCGCCTCGACGTTGATCCAGTTGTTGCGGCTCATCTCGTCTTCCAGCTGCCCGGCGCCCCAGCCGCTGTAGCCCAGACTCACGAACACCCGGCTCGGGCCGGTGCCACTCGACAGCGCTTCCAGCACGTCCTTGCTGGTGGTCATCTCGAGCCCGCCCGGAATCTTCAGCGAGGAGTTGAAGCCGCCGTCCGCGTCGCTGGACTGCTCGTGCAAGACGAAGCCGCGTTCGGTCTGCACAGGGCCGCCAAAGAACACCGGAGACTCGACCAGATCGGCTCGCTCAAGCGGCAATTCGACCTTGTCGAACAGGCTCTTCAGGGTGATGTCGATGGGCTTGTTAATCACCAGCCCCAGCGCACCCTTGTCGGTGTGCTCGCACAGGTAGATCACCGTGCCAGCGAAGGTATCGCCCACCATGCCCGGCATGGCAATCAGGAACTGGTTGGTGAAGTTGACGCTCGATTGACCCATCAGCCGGAGTTTATTCCTGCGGCACACTCAACCCATGCACTCTTCGATCGATGGCGCCCTGGTCTGGTTTCGGCGCGAACTGCGCGCCGACGACCACGCGGCGCTGCATCACGCGCTCAAGGTGGCCCGCCGGGTGTGGTGCGTCTTCGTGCTCGATCGCGACATCCTCGACGCGCTGCCCAGAGCCGATCGCCGGGTTGAATTCATCTTGGGTGGGCTCGCCGAGCTGCACGCTGAATTGGCGGCTGTCGGTGCGACTGCAGGCGTGCCAGGCGCGGGGGTGATCGTGCGCCATGGCTGGGCGGCTGACGAGATCGCAGCACTGGCGCAGTCGCTGCATGTGCAGGCGGTCTACGCAAACCATGACGACGAGCCAGCCGCGCTGGCGCGTGATGCGCGTGTGCGGGGCCGTCTGGCCCATCTGGGCATAGCGCTGCACACCAGCAAGGACCATGTGGTGTTTGAGCGCTCCGAGGTGCTCACCGCCTCGGGCACGCCTTACGGCGTTTTCACGCCCTATAAGAACGCTTGGCTCAAGCGGGTGTGTGCAGAACACCTCGCGCCATGGTCTGTGCAGCAGCATGCCGCTCATCTGGCGGCCATTCCGGCCGAGCGCGCCGGCGCCGTGCCCGCGCTGGGCGACATCGGCTTTCAGGCGACCAATCTGTCGGCGCTGAAGATCGGCCGGGGTGCCGCCGACGCACGCAAGCTGTTCGACGACTTCCTCACTCGCATGGACGGCTACGACGACGCACGCAACTTCCCCGCCATCAAGGGCCCGAGCTACCTGTCGGTGCACCTGCGCTTTGGCACGGTGTCGATACGCCGGCTGGCGCGCGAAGCATGGCAGCGTGCAGCCGGCGGCTCGCGCGGCGCCGAGGTGTGGTTGTCCGAGCTGATCTGGCGCGATTTCTACCATCAGGTGCTGCACCACCACCCGCACGTGGTCGGTGCCTCTTTCAAGCCGGCCTACGACCGCATCGCCTGGGAGCGCGGCAAGACGGCCGAATCCCTGTTTGCCGCCTGGTGCGAAGGCCGCACGGGCTACCCGTTGGTCGATGCCGCCATGGCGCAGATCAACCAGACCGGCTACATGCACAACCGCTTGCGCATGGTGGTGGCGAGCTTTCTGGTCAAGGATCTGGGCATCGACTGGCGCTGGGGCGAGCGCTACTTCGCCGAAAAGCTCAACGACTTCGACTTGGCCGCCAACAACGGGGGCTGGCAGTGGGCGAGCTCCAGCGGCTGTGATGCGCAGCCCTACTTTCGCATCTTCAACCCGACCAGCCAAAGCGAGAAATTCGACCCGGCGGGACGTTTCATCAGACGCTACCTGCCGCAACTCGCTGGCCTGCCGGATCAGGCGCTGCATGCGCCGTGGACGGCCCGCCCGATCGACCTGGCAGCCGCTGGCGTGGAGCTCGGGCGCGACTACCCGCTGCCCATCGTGCAGCACGACGAGGCACGGGCGCGCACACTGGCGCGCTACGCGGTGGTCAAGGCCGCCGGCTGAGCCTCAGACGGCTTTCGCCTCGGTCTGCTGACTCATGCACTGCGTGATCAGCGCCAGCAGCTTTTCCTCGGAGTAAGGCTTGCCCAGGTAGTGCTCGACACCCAGCTGCGCCGCATGGTCGCGGTGTTTCTGGGCGATGCGCGAGGTGATCATGATCACCGGCAGGTCCTGCAGATCGGGGTCGGCGCGCAGCTTGCGCACGAATTCGAAGCCATCCATGCGAGGCATCTCGATGTCGCTGAGCACGATGGCCGGTCGCTCCAGCGCCAGACGCTCCAGCGCATCCAGGCCGTCCTTGGCCAGCGTCACGCGGTAGCCCTCGCGCAGCAGCATGCGCTCGGTGACACGGCGCACCGTGAGCGAGTCGTCCACCACCAGCACCAAGGGCGCCAGCGGCTGCTCGATCACAGCGACTCGCAGTATGCGATCGGCGGCTTCGGACTCGCGCATCGCCGTCAGCGCGGCCTTGCGCGCCACAGCGCCGTACAGCGTGGCCAGCGCCACCGGGTTGTAGATCAGCGCCGCCTCGCCTGCGGCAAGCAGCGTCATGCCGGCCAGCCCGGGCATGCGAGACAGCTGCGGTCCGAGGTTCTTGACCACCACTTCCTGGTTGCCAATGACCTCGTCGACCTGCACGGCGATGCGTTGCGACGCGCTGCGCGCGACGAGCACCGGGCATTGGCGGGCAATGGGCTGCGTGCTGAAGTCGCTGGTCTGCAGCAAGGCGCCCATCCAGAAAAAGGGCAAGGCCTGACCGTCCAGGCTGAAGCTGCCGCTCAGGCAAGCCGCATCCACCTCATCGGCCGACAACCAGCACACCGTCTCGACCAGCGTCGACGGCACGCCCAGCACGAGCGATCCGCAGCGCACCATCACCACCTGGGTGATGGCGGTGGTCAGCGGCAGCATCAGCTTGAAGCTGGCACCCTGGCCTGTGCGGGTCGCTGTTTCGATGCGCCCGCCAATGGCGTTCACCTCCGAGCGCACCACGTCCATGCCGATGCCGCGACCGGCCAGCTCGGTGACCTTGTCGACCGTGGAAAAGCCAGGGCGGAAGATGAGCTCGGCCAGTTCGGCTTCGCTGGTCGATTGACCCTCGGCGATCAGCCCACCGGCACGCGCCTTGTCGCGAATGCGTGGCAGGTCCAGCCCCTGGCCGTCATCGCGCACCTCGACGCTGACCTCATTGCCCGACTGGCTGACCGCCATGACAACCCGGCCGACCGCATCCTTGCCGGCTGCCGTGCGCAGCGCGGGCAACTCGATGCCGTGGGTCACGCTGTTGCGCAGCAGGTGCTCGAAAGCGCCGATCATGCGATCGAGCACGCCGCGGTCGACTTCGATCGAGCCGCCTTCGATGTCCAGGCGTGCTTGCTTGCCGGTTTCCTTGGCCGCCTGACGCACCACACGCTGCAGCCGCTCGGCCAAGCCTTCAAATTCGACCATGCGCGTGCGCAGCAGATCGTCTTGCATCTCGCGGGTGAGCCGGCCTTGCGCGGCCAGTTCGTCCTCAGCGCCTTGCAGCGATTTCTGCAAGGTACGCTGCACGGTGGCCACGTCGTTGACCGACTCGGCCAGCATGCGGGTGAGTTCCTGCAGCCGGGTGTAGCGGTCGAACTCGAGCGGGTCGAACTCTTCGGACGCCGCCCGGGCGGCTTCCATGCGCGAGCTGATCTGCGTGTCGGCCTGGATCTCGATTTCGTGCAACTGGCCGCGCAGGCGGTCGAGGTTGTCGCTCAGATCGCCCAGCGAGTCCTTCATCTGATTGACGTCGGCCGCGATGCGCGAGCGGGTGATGCTCACCTCGCCCGCCTGGTTGACCAGCCGGTCGAGCAGCGGCGCGCGCACCCGCACGGCCGAGGTCGATGGCGCGATCACCGTCGTGGCCTGGGCTTGTGCGCCCGAAGCGTCACCCGAGAAGCGCGACCAGTCGATGTCGGCCAGCGGCGCCGGCAGCTCGAGATCGGCCACCGGCAGCTGTTGCGGCTCGGCGGCGTCGCTCGGCGCAGATGCCGCCGGGGCGGCCATATCGGGTGCTAGTGGGTTCGCCGCCGCAGCGCGCAGCGTTTCAAAGTCCTGACGCAGGCTGTCGCAACTCGCGAGCAAGGGCTCGATGTCGGCGCGCACCACCGGTGCCAAAGCCAGCGGCGAGGTCAGACTTTCGATGCGGCTTTCCAGACCGTGCAGCATCTCGCCGAGTCGCATCGCACCGGCCAGCCGTGCAGCGCCTTTGAGCGTGTGCAGATCGCGCATGGCCCCTGCGGGCTGGTCGGCGTCGGCGGGCGCGCGCGACCAGGCTTGCAGGCGACTCTCGAGCTTGTCGAACAGCTCGTCGGCCTCTTCCTCGAAGATCGCAAAAAGCTCGGGGTGAACCGCATCGGTGGTGTCGGCGGCGTGGGCAATGGCGTCGTCTGGCTCATCGCGGCTGGCAAGCGTCGACTCCAGTCGCCGCGCCGAGCTGATCTCGTGCTCGGCAAGCCGGCGCAGCAGTTCTTCTGACGGACTCTTGAGAAAGCCTGCGGCAAATTGATGCAGCAAGCCGCGAATCTCCTCGGCGGCGTCGGTGAACAAGGCCGCTTCTTGCGGTGTGCCGCTGCCCATCGTGCAGTTGCGCGCCATCGCATGCTCGAGCGTGCGCGACAAATCGGACAGTTCGGCAAAACCCACCGTGGCCGAACTGCCGGACAAGGAATGGGCCAGCGCCACAGCGTCTTCGCCCACCGAGCGATCGAGCTCGAGCGACCATTCGGCAAGCTCGGTACCCAAACGGCGCGACAACTCATCGGCCTCATTGAGGAAGATGTTGAACAGCGAGATGCTGATGCGCAGCGGCCCGATCAGCCTGTACTGGTCATCGTCGGGCGTCGGCGCATCGAGATCGAGATCGAGACCGAGCAACCCGAGCGGAAGGGCCTGCAACGGCACCGCGCTGGGCTCGGGTGCCGGCGCGGGGGGCGTGATGGGCCGGGTCAGCTCAAAGCCCAGCGGTCCGAACATCGAGCCGAAATCGACGGCTGCCGGCTCGGTATCGACCGCCGCAGGCTGGGCTAGCGCCTGCACATCGGCCGCCGACATCGACAGATCGAGGTCGAACTCGGGGCCTTCGATCACGCTGTCGGGCAGCGCCTGCGTCGGCTCGGCGGTCGTCGCGGCGGGCTGGACTGAACCGGACTCGAGCTGCCTGGCCGCCTCACGCATGGCCGCCACACCGTGCGCCGGGGCGCGGCCAGCCGCGATGTCATCAACCCATGCACCCAGCTGATCGAGCGACCACCGGGTGAACTCGAGCATCGGCTCGTCGGCGGGGCGCTGAGCGGCCAGCCGCGCGTTGTAGACCTCTTCGCAGGCCCAGGCGGCATCGGCAAACTCGGTCAGGCCGACCATGCGGGCGCTGCCCTTGAGGGTGTGGAAGCAACGCCGCACGAGCGTGACCCGGTGCGGGTCTGCCAAGGCTTGCGCGAGTTCGGCACACGCCTCGCGGGCGGTGGCGCACACCTCTCGCGCTTCCTCGAGAAACACATCGCGCATTTCCGGATCGAACTCGGCAGCCTCGGCGCTGGCGAGGGTCGCTCGCGGCGCAGCCGGCTGCACTGCGGGGGCGGCTGAGACCACCGCGGCCCGCCCGCTGAGCCCCATCAACGGCGACAGCGTGCCGGCCTCGGCGTCGTAGACAAACAAGGTCTTGCACAGCGCCGGCTGCACCGCAAGCATGTCGATCAGGAAGCCGAGCGCACCCAGATTGTTCGCCAAGCGGTCGAACACACCTGCTTGAGCGACGTGCTCGACGTCGATCAGCGTCGAAGTCAGACCGTCAATCTCCTCACACATGCGCAGCACGGCGGCAGCGGCGTGGCTCATGCCCAGCAGCGACAGGGCGCCGCGCATCGACGACAGCTTGTGCGGCACCGAAATCAGCACCTGCGCATCGGCGGGGTTGCGAAAGAACGCGTCGATCAGGTGCTCGGCTTCCGACAGCGATGCGCGCAGTTCGCGCACCACGCCGCCCATGGTCTGGCGGTCGGACACGCGCCGGTACAGCGCTTCCATCCAGTCCTCAAGCGGCTCGGGTTGACCGCCATCGCTGACCGAGGCGATGCGCTGCGCCAAGCGCTGCGCCCGCGAGGCGAGTTCGGGGTGGTCGAATTGAGCGTCTTCGATGCTGGCCTCGACATACAGCAAGCTGGTGGCGAGCTCCATCGCGAGAGCCGGCGCGGGGGGCGTGCCGGACTGCTGCACTTGGGCCGCCACTTGCTGCAGCGCATCGGCGAATGACTCGCCAAACGGAAACAGCCGCTTCAGTGATTCGCCCACCAGCGCGAATGACTCGTGCAAACCGCGCATGCGGTGCGTGTCGCCATCGGCCACCCCGGACCACAACTCCTTGGCTGCAGCGATGCGTTTGAGGGCTTGTGCCATCAGCGCGGGATCGAAGCGACCCAGAGATCGGGTGAGGTAGTCGCAGCCGCCATCGGGCGTCAAGCCGTAGGCCTGGAGCGCGGCCGACAGGCGCGGCGCCGAACGCTCGGTCGAAGGCGCTTTGGCCTGAGCGCAAAAGAACAGCAGATCGCGGGCCAGCAACTCGGACAGCTCGCCGCTGCCGCTCTCAAAGGCACGCAAGAGCGACAGCAACCTTGAGACCACGCGCTTGCTGAACACATCGGGCACAAGCAGGTCCTGCGACTGCGCCTGAAACACAGCCGCCGCCAGCTTCCACAGCGTGGCCGCGCGGGGATCTTTTGCGCCGGCACCCAGTCCGGCAAAGATGTCACCCATGCGCGCAGCCGCCGCAGCGGTCGGGCCGCGCATCAGCGCGAGCATCTTGCTTTCAACAGCCGCGCGGGTGGCGGCATCGGGCGCACGCGCTGCTGCTTGCTCGTCGTCGGGCAACTCCAGCCACTGCCACTCGAAATCCCACAGATCGGCCGGGTGCACGCGCTCGGCGCCAAGCAGTTGCAGCACCGGTTGGTACTGCGGAAACATCGCCAGCGGCGAAACCGGTCTGCCGGCCATCGTGCGCTCAAGGAAATCAAGCAGTGCAAACAAGGCCGACTCGATGGCTTCGGCCGCCTGCGAGTCACAGCGCGAGGGCTGCTCGATGCAGCGCAGCACAGCCGCTTCGCACACTGAGACCAACTTCGCGCATGCGCTCATGCCGGTCAGCTCGAGCGCACCGGCCGATTGGTGCAGGTGGTGCTGCACGATCTGCAACTGCGTCGAGCCGCTGAGCCCCTGGATGAAATCGACACCGGATTCGAGTTCACGCACGTGGCGGCGCAAGGCCTTGAGCGCGTGGTCCAGCGAGCGGCGCAGCTCGTCGTGCACCCACGACAGCGCACTCAAGTCGCTGGTGATTGCGATGTCAGCGCCCAGGCCGTCGGCCATCTCGGAGTTGCGCAAGCTGTCCATGCAGTGCCTTGTGGAGTTGCACGACCGGGCCCATGAGCCCGGCAGCGATCAATTGATTTTGAAGCGGGCCACCGAATGCTTCAGCTCATCAGCGGTGTGCGACAGCTCGCGCACCATCTGGGCCGTCGAGCGTGTGCCCTCGCCGGTCTGCTCGGTCACCGCAAAGATGTGCTGAATGTTGATCGCCACGACGTTGGCCGATTGCGCCTCGCCCAGGGCTCGGCTGGAGATCTGCATGATCAGCTCGGCCAGCTCGCGAGAGACCCGGTCGATGTCGCCCAGCGCGCGGCCGGCTGCATCGGTGAGCCGGGTGCCCTCGACCACGCCTTGCGTGGAGCGCTCCATGGCGGCCACAGCGTCCTGGGTGTCGGCCTGGATGCCCTTGACCAGCGCGGCGATCTGACGCGTGGCGTCGGCAGAACGCTCGGCCAGGCGCTGCACCTCTTGGGCGACCACCGAAAAGCCGCGCCCGGCCTCGCCGGCCGACGCCGCCTGGATGGCCGCGTTGAGCGCCAGCACATTGGTCTGCTCAGTGATGTCCGAGATGAGTTCGGTGATCTCGCCGATCTCTTGCGACGACTCGCCCAGCCGCTTGATGCGCTTGGAGGTTTCCTTGATGTGGTCGCGAATGGCGTTCATGCCGCCCACGGTGTCTTGCACCGCACGCAGGCCGGACTCGGTGGCGCTCAGCGACTGCCGCGCCACCTCGGCGGTCTGCTGGGCCTGTGCCGACACATCGTTGATGCGCCCGGCCATTTGCAGCACCGACTCGCCGGTGTCGCGGATCTCGCGCAGCTGCTCGGCCGAGGCGGCCAGCAGATCGGTCGAGGTGACATCGACGAGCTGCGTGGTTTCGCTCACCCGGCTGACGGCGCCTTGCACCTGTGCGACCAGCGTGCGCAGTTCCTCGACGGTGTAGTTGACCGAGTCGGCGATCGCGCCAGTGATGTCCTCGGTGACCGTGGCCTGCTGTGTCAGATCGCCCTCGGCCACCAGCTGCAGCTCGTTCATCAGGCGCAAGATGGCGGCCTGATTGGCGTCGTTGATGCGCTTGGATTCGTCGCGCTGGCGTTGCGCTTCGATGCGCTGTGCGTTCAGATCCAGCGCACGATGAGACTCCTCGACGGTCACGCCCTTGCGCTGACCGAGCAGCCCGGCCAGCCCCAGCAAGCCGAACACCAGCAAGGCCACCGCGTAGCCACGCTGCAAGCCCGTGAGCTCGGGCAAAACCATCGACAGCGCGGCCACAGCCAGCACTCCGCACAAGCCGATGAGCATGAGCAAGCTTGGCAAGCGCACGGCACCAACGACGGCCGCGCCAGCGGGCGGCGACTTGGGCGGTGTGCCGAAATACATGTTCATGTCTGCGCTCGCATCAGTGGGCGATCTGCAGGAATGCCTCGTGCCGGGCCAGCGGCGCAAGACGAATTTCCTGCCAGACGCGGCCGTCGGCATCGCGCAGCCGCTGGCCGACGAACGAAGGGGCCCCAGCGCTGGCCTCGGCGTCAAGCTCAAACTGCTTTTCGCTGCGCAAACCGGCCAGGCGGTCGATGCGCAAGGCCGCGTTGACATCGAAAGAAGGGCTGAAGGCCACCAGCGTCGACGCTTCGCGCCCCTGCTCCGGCACCTGCAAGCCGAGGAATCGACCCAGGTCGACCACGCCGTGCAAGTGGCCGCGCAGATTGGCCACGCCCAAAAACCAATCCTTGGCATGCGGCAGCGGCATCAAAGGCACCATCGAAAAGATCTCGCCAGCCTCGCCCAGCGCAAACACAAAGCCACGGCCCGCGGCTTCAACAGCCAGCCAGGACCGCTCGGGCGCTGCCGGCTGTTCTTGCTGCGCTGCG
>JBBAPK010000014.1:40985-55229 GCA_040400875.1 Burkholderiaceae bacterium
CCCTGACGCAGGCCCCAGACCTTGTCGGTTTCCTGATTCTTGCTGGAGCACATGATCACGGGAACGCCCGCATAACGCGGATCGCGGGTGATGGTGCGCGTGAGCTGGAAGCCGTTTTGTCCCGGCATCACCACATCCATCATGATCAGATCGGGCAGCTGCTCTTCGAGCTGGCGAAGGGCTTGCGTGCCGTTTTCAGCCGTGCGAACGCTGTAGCCGCGCTTGATCAGCAAGCTGGAGACGAAGTGCAGTTCGGTGCGCGAGTCGTCCACCAGCAAGATGTCCTTGATTGCCATGCGTTGTCCTTGCGAAAGCAGCCGTCAGGCGATCGGATGAAGCGTGCCCATCAATGGGTCGCCTCACCAAGGTGCTGGCGCACCGCGTCGAGGAGCTGCTCCTTGGTGAAGGGCTTGGTGAGGTAGTCCTGGGAGCCGACCATGCGACCGCGCGCCTTGTCGAACAACCCGTCCTTGGAAGACAGCATGATCACCGGCACCCGCGAAAAACGCGCGTTGCGCTTGACGATGGCGCAGGTCTGATAGCCGTCAAGCCGTGGCATCAGGATGTCGCAAAAGATCAGCGAAGGCGAGTGATCGCTGACCTTGGACAAGGCCTCAAAACCGTCTTCGGCCAGCAAGACCTCGTAGCCGCCTTGCTTGAGAAAGATTTCGGCGCTGCGCCGGATCGTGTTGCTGTCGTCGATGACCAGCACCCGCACCTTGGGTTCCCCGTCTGTGGCATCTTCGTTCACTGACTTCTCCCTACCCGGCTGCGAAAGTCGCTGCCCGCCTTCGGTACTTATCGGTCAGATTTGCACCAACTCAAAGTCTTCTTTGCGGGCACCGCACTCAGGGCAGGTCCAGTTCATGGGAATGTTCTCCCAGCGGGTTCCCGGCGCGATGCCGTGCTCTTCATCGCCGAGGGCTTCGTCGTAGATCCAGCCGCAGATCAGGCACATCCAGGTTCTAGCTTCAGTCACGGTGAGGTTGGGTCGTCATTACAATCGCATCGATTCTACTGACCCCCCCTCGGGGGGTTTTGTGTGCAGTACTGACGCCCTTGCTGGCCTTGATCTCGGCCATTGCGCCGGTCAAGATCAGCGCCCCTTTTTCTACAAGAGCCCTCGCCCATGACTGCACAGACCCAACCGGCTGAAGATGCCGCTGACGCGTTGCAGGAGGCGGCATCGCCGGCTTGCGTGATGAGCTTCAACGCATCGGATGCCACGGGTGCGGGTGGCGTGGCGGGCGACGTGGCCACCATCGCCGCCATGGGCGCGCACGGCCTGCCGATCACCACCGCCATCGTGATGCGCGACACCGCCGAGGTGTTCGATCACCACGCCCTGGATGCCGAGGTCATCGCCGAACAGGCGCGTTGCGTGCTTGAAGACATCACCATCTCTGCATGGAAGGTGGGCTTTCTGGGTTCGGCCGAGGGTGTGGGCGCCGTCGCCGAAATACTTTCCGACTACCCGGACGTGCCGCTGGTGGCCTACATGCCCAGTCTGTCGTGGCTCGAGGAAGAGCAGCAGCAGTCCTACGCCGATGCGTTTCGCGAACTGGTGCTGCCGCAAACTGAAGTGCTGGTGGGCAGCCACCAGACGCTCACCGACTTTTTGCTGCCCGACTGGGAATCCGAGCGCCCTGCCTCGCCGCGCGAACTGGCGGTGGCAGCGGCCGAGCACGGCGCCAACTTCGTGCTGGTGACCGGCGTGCTGATGAACAGCAGCAAAAGCCCCGACCAGTTTCTCGACAACGTGCTGGCGTCGGCGCAAGGCGCGATCACCGGCGAAAAGTTCGAGCGCTTCGAAGCCTCCTTCAACGGCGCGGGCGACACGCTGTCGGCCTCGCTGGCGGCCTTGCTGGCTTCGGGCAGCGAGTTACAAACCGCGGTGGGCGAGTCGCTCGCCTTCCTCGACCAATCGCTCGATGCGGGCTTTCGTCCTGGCATGGGCAACGTGATCCCCGATCGCTTTTTCTGGGCGCTGGCGCCCGGAGAAGAAGACGGCGGGCCCGAGGGCGAGGGCGGTGACGCCGAAGCCCCCATCAGCCGACGCATCCATTAACCCATTGCATTGATGACCCCGACATGACATCCACCAACGCCCAGCTTTTCGAACGTGCCCAGCGGGTCATCCCCGGCGGCGTCAACTCACCCGTGCGCGCTTTCCGCGCAGTGGGCGGCACGCCGCGCTTCATCGCCCGTGCCCAAGGCCCCTACATCTTCGATGCCGAAGGCACGCGCTACACCGACTACATCGGCTCGTGGGGCCCGATGATCCTCGGCCACGGCCACCCGGCCGTGCTCGATGCGGTGCAAAAAGCCGCCCTCGACGGCTTCTCCTTCGGCGCACCCACCGAGCGCGAGATCGAGCTGGCCGAAGAAATCCTCAAGCTCGTGCCCAGCATGGACCAGGTGCGCCTGGTCAGCTCGGGCACCGAAGCCGCGATGAGCGCGCTGCGGCTGGCGCGCGGCGCCACCGGGCGCAACAAGATCGTCAAGTTCGAGGGCTGCTATCACGGCCACGCCGACGCGCTGCTGGTCAAGGCCGGCTCGGGTCTGGCCACCTTCGGCAACCCGACCAGCGCAGGCGTGCCCGAAGACGTGGTCAAGCACACCGTGGTGCTCGAATACAACCACGTCGGCCAGCTCGAAGAAGCCTTTGCGCTGCATGGCAGCGACATGGCCTGCGTGATGATCGAGGCGATCTGCGGCAACATGAATTTCGTGCGCGCCAGCGTGCCTTTCATGACCCGGCTGCGCGAGCTGTGCACCCAGCACGGCGTGCTGCTGGTGTTCGACGAGGTGATGACCGGTTTTCGCGTGGCGCTCGGCGGCGCACAAAGCGTCTACGCCAAGCTGATCCCCGGCTTCGCGCCCGACGTGAGCGTGTTCGGCAAGGTCATCGGCGGCGGCATGCCGCTGGCGGCTTTTGGCGGGCGGCGCGCGGTGATGGAGCAGCTCGCCCCGCTCGGCCCGGTCTACCAGGCCGGCACGCTGTCGGGCAACCCGGTGGCCACCGCCTGCGGTCTGGCCACGCTGCGCGAGATCCAAAAGCCCAGCTACTTTGAAGCCCTCACCGCCAGCACGCGGCAGCTCGTCGACGGCTTCGCAGCCGCCGCCGCTGAGGCCGGCGTGCCCATGGTCACCGACAGCGAAGGCGGCATGTTCGGCTTTTTCTTCGCGTCGCAGCTGCCGCAGCAGTACACGCAGGTGCTGGCCACCGACAAAGCACGCTTCAACCACTTCTTCCACGCCATGCTCGATCGCGGCGTCTACCTGGCGCCGGCGTTGTATGAAGCCGGCTTCGTCAGCTCGGCGCACCGGCCGCAAGACATCGCCGACACGATCGAAGCCGCGCGGCAGTCGCTCAAGCTCGCTGTTTGAACGGCCCGTGATGGTCAGTCGACGAACGCTCACCCGGTGAGCGCATCGGCGCTGGCCTGAATACTGCTCACCTCCCTCCATGCACATCCACATCCTCGGCATTTGCGGCACCTTCATGGGCGGCCTGGCGGCACTGGCGCGCGAGGCCGGTCACAAGGTCACCGGCTGCGATGCCGGCGTCTACCCGCCGATGAGCGACCAGCTGCGCGCGCTGGGCATCGACCTCATCGAAGGCTGGGGCGCCGACCAGCTCGCGCTCAAGCCCGATCTGTTTGTGATCGGCAACGTGGTCTCGCGCGGCAACCCGCTGATGGAAGCGGTGCTCGACGCCGGCGCGGCGTACACCAGCGGGCCGCAGTGGCTGGCCGAGCATGTGCTGCAAGGCCGTCATGTGCTGGCGGTGGCCGGCACCCATGGCAAGACCACCACCACCTCGATGCTGGCCTGGGTGCTCGAGCACGCGGGGCTGCAGCCGGGCTTTCTGGTTGGCGGCGTGCCGCTGAACTTCGGCATCTCGGCGCGGCTGGGCGCGCCGGTTTCGGCCGATGGCTCAGCACCACGCCCACCCTTCGTGATCGAGGCCGACGAATACGACACCGCCTTTTTCGACAAGCGCAGCAAGTTCGTGCACTACCGGCCGCGCACCGCCGTGCTCAACAACCTCGAGTTCGACCACGCCGACATCTTCGACAACCTCGCGGCCATCGAGCGGCAGTTTCACCATCTGGTGCGCACCGTGCCGGCGCAGGGCCGGCTGGTGGTCAACGCGCGCGACGAGTCCTTGCAGCGCGTGCTCGCCATGGGCTGCTGGAGCGATGTGGTGCGCTTTGGTGCGCGCCGTGAAACGCCCGGCGAGTGGCGCACCCGCGGCGAGCCGCATGCCTTCGACGTGCTGCGCGGCAGCATGAAGCTCGCCCGCGTCGAATGGTCGCTGGCCGGTGAGCACAACCAGCTCAATGCACTGGCCGCCATCGCCGCGGCCGACCATCTGGGCGTGAGCGCCGAGGTGGCGGCTGCCGCACTGGCGAGTTTCGAGAATGTGCGCCGCCGGCTCGAGTTGCGCGGCAGCGTGGGCGGCGTGAGCGTCTACGACGATTTCGCGCACCACCCCACCGCGATGCACACCACCATCAATGGGCTGCGCCGCCAAGTCGATGCGCGCTGGAACCCCGCCCAGCCACGCCCGCGCGTGCTGGCGGTGTTCGAGCCGCGATCCAACACCATGAAGCTGGGCACCATGAAGGCACAGCTGCCATGGGCGCTGGAAGAAGCCGACCTCTCGTTTTGCCACAGCGGCGGACTCGACTGGGACGCCACGCAGGTGCTCGCCCCGCTGGGGTCAATGGCTTCGGTCAGCACCAGCATCGACCAGCTGGTCGCGCGCGTGGTGGCCGCTGCCCAGCCCGGTGACCACGTGCTGTGCATGAGCAACGGCGGCTTCGGCAACGTGCACGCCCGGCTGCTCGAGGCGCTGTCGGCGCGCAGCACATGAGCGTGCGCGGCGGCGCCCCACTCACGCACCTGCTTTACCTGCACGGCTTTCGGTCTTCGCCGCACTCCACCAAGGCGCGGCAGTTCGCCGACTGGTTGCGCACGCATCGCCCCGACGTGACCTGGTGGTGCCCGCAGTTGCCGCCCTCGCCGCGCGAGGCATTGGTGCTGCTTGAAGATGGCTGCCTGGGCTGGCCCAAGCAGCATGCTGTTGTGATCGGCAGTTCGCTGGGCGGCTTTTACGCCGGCGTGCTGGCCGAGCGCTGGGGCTCGCGCGCGGTGCTGCTCAACCCCGCGGTGAACCCGGCGCGCGATCTGGCCACGCAAATCGGCGAAAGCCGCCACTGGCACGACGACGCGCCATTTTTCTTTCGGCCCGAGTTCATCGACGAGTTGCGGGCGATGGCGCCAGCAGCGATCACCCGGCCCGAGCGTTATCTGGCGGTTATCGCCGAGGGCGACGAGGTGCTCGACTGGCGCGAGATGCGCGACCGCTATGCCGAGTGCGCGATGCGCGTGCTGCCGCGTGACGCCCCAGGCAGCGACCACGCGCTCAGCTGCTTCGACGATCAGTTGCCCGAGGTGCTGGCCTTTGCGGGTCTCAGCGCGCGGTGATCACCAAGTGACCAGCGTGTGCACCACGCTGCCCCACACCTCGACGTTCACCCACAGCATCACCAGCGCGAACGCCCACTGGCGAAACAGCTTGCTGCGTTCGAGCCACAGCTTGCGGTCCGAGCTGATGAAGATGGCGCACGAACCCACACTGAGTCCGCCGGTCAACACGATCAGCGAGCCCATCGTCCAGCGCAGGAAGTGACTCACCAGGCCGGCGCCAGGTCGGCCAACCCGGCCGGCGCGTTGGAAGCGTCATCGAAGCTCACGATGTCGTAGCACGACGGATCGGCCAGCACCGCGCGCACCAGCTTGCTGTTGAGCGCGTGACCCGACTTGAACGCGCTATAGGCACCGATCATCGGGTGGCCGATCACATAGAGATCGCCAATCGCATCGAGGATCTTGTGCTTGGCAAATTCGTCGCCGTAGCGCAAGCCGTCGCTGTTGAGCACCTTGTAGTCGTCGACCACCACGACGTTGTCGAGGCTGCCGCCCAGACCCAGGCCGCGTGAACGCATCATCTCGACATCACGCGTGAAGCCAAAGGTGCGCGCCCGGGCGATCTCGCGCTTGTACTGGCCTGAGCCCATGTCGAACACCACGTGCTGGCCGGTCTGGTTGACGGCCGGGTGGTCGAAGTCGATCTCGAAAGTCAGCTTGTAGCCATCGAAGGGCTCAAGCCGCGCCCACTTGAGGCTGGCGCCCTCGCCTTCGCGCACCTCGATCGTTCGGCGCATGCGCAAGAAGCGCTTGGGCGCGTTTTGCAACTCGATGCCCGCGCTTTGCAGCAGGAACACGAAAGACGCCGCCGAGCCGTCGAGGATGGGCACTTCTTCAGCGGTGATGTCGATCATCAGGTTGTCGATGCCCAGGCCTGCGCAGGCCGACAGCAGGTGCTCCACCGTGTTGACCTTGGGCGCACCCGGATCACCGCCCGGTGAAAGCGCGGTGGCCATGCGGGTGTCGCACACCGAATCGGACCGCACCGCGATGTTCACTGGCTGCGGCAGATCGACACGCCGAAAAACGATGCCGCTGTCGCTCGGCGCGGGGCGCAGCGTGAGCTCCACCCGGTGTCCGCCGTGCACCCCCACCCCCACCGCACGGGTGAGCGACTTCAAGGTGCGTTGCGCCAGCATCGAACCATTGTAGGAAGCCGTGCGCGGCGCCAAGGCCCGCTCGACGCGCTCGGCGGCCTGCGGCGTCGGCAGCCCCTGCGGATCGACACGCGGCAGCGGCCCGCGTGCACCGCTGGCGCGCTCGCCGGATCGCTGAACGGCCTGCCAGCCGAACAGCAACAGTGATGCCGCGCGGTTCAATCGGCTTGCTTGCGCAGGAAGGCCGGGATCTCGATCTCGTCCATACCGTTGCTGGCCAGCGCGTCGACCTTGGCCGCGGCGGTGCGGGTGCGCCACACGCTCGGGGTGTTCATCGAGCGGAAGTCGGTGCCTGCGTGCAGACCCATCGATTGCGGGGTGATGCCCATCGGGCTGAGCGCGTTGTCGAGCACCGGCAGGTTGTCGGTGCCGGTGCGCTGCACCGACGAGGTGTGCACCACGCTGATGGTGGGCTGCTGGCGACGTGCCGGGCTCAGGCCGGTGGCGATCACCGTCACGCGCAGCTGGTCACCCAGTGCCTCGTCATAGACGGTGCCGAAGATCACGTGGGCATCTTCCGACGCATAGCGGCGGATGGTGTTCATCGCGTTCTTGCTCTCCGACAGCTTGAGCGTGCCGCGGCTCGCGGCAATCAGCACCAGCACGCCCTTGGCGCCCGACAGGTCGATGCCCTCGAGCAACGGGCAGGCCACTGCAGCGTCAGCCGCCTTGGTCGCGCGCTCCGGGCCGCCGGCTTGCGCCGTGCCCATCATGGCCTTGCCGGGCTCGCTCATCACGGTCTTGACGTCTTCGAAGTCGACGTTGACCAGGCCGTTCATGTGGATGATGTCGCTGATGCCGCCCACGGCGTTCTTCAGCACGTCGTTGGCTTCGGCAAAGGCCTGGTCCTGGGTGATGTCGTCGCCCAGCACGTCGTGCAGTTTCTCGTTGAGCACCACGATCAGCGAGTCGACGTTGGCTTCGAGCTCGGCCAGCCCCATCTCGGCGGCCTTCATGCGGCGGCTGCCTTCGAAGTCGAACGGCTTGGTCACCACGCCCACGGTCAGGATGCCCATTTCCCTGGCGATGCGCGCGATCACCGGCGCGGCGCCGGTGCCGGTGCCGCCGCCCAGACCGGCGGTGATGAACAGCATGTTGGCGCCTTCTATGCACTCGCGGATGCGCTGCTCGGCTTCGAGCGCGGCTTCCTTGCCCTTTTCAGGCTTGGCGCCGGCGCCCAGACCGGTGCTGCCCAGCTGGATCAGGTGATGTGCGGTCGAGCGGTTGAGCGATTGCGCGTCGGTGTTGGCACACACGAATTCGACGCCCTGCACGCCTTTGGCGATCATGTGGTCGACCGCGTTGCCGCCGCCGCCGCCCACGCCGATCACCTTGATCTGGGTGCCGAGGTCAAATTCTTCGATCATTTCGATGGCCATTTTTGTATCTCCGGTGGTTGCAGTTGCCAATTGAAAAAAGTGGGTCTTGTTTTGGACTAACGGGTTACTTCAGGTCTAGCGGGAATCACGAAATCAGAAATTGCCGAGGAACCAGTCGCGCGCACGGCCGAACATGGACTTCACCGAGCCGGCCTGCTGCGCGGTGCGCAAGCCGCGGGTGCGCGCCATGCGGCCTTCTTCGAGCAGGCCCATCACGGTGGCCGATCGGGTGTTGCCCACCATGTCGTGCAGCGCCCCCCGGTACAGCGGGATGCCCTTGCGCACGGGCTTCAAGAAGATGTCCTCGCCGAGCTCGACCATGCCCGGCATGAGTGCGGCGCCACCGCAGATCACGATGCCCGACGACAGCAGCTCTTCGTAGCCGCTTTCGCGGATCACCTGGTGCACGAGTGAATAGATCTCCTCGACGCGCGGCTCGATCACGCCGGCCAGCGCCTGGCGGCTGAGCATGCGTGGTGCGCGGTCGCCCAGACCCGGCACCTCGAGCTGCTCGCTGGCATCGGCCAGCAGCTGCTTGGCCACGCCGAACTCGACCTTGATTTCTTCGGCGTCCTTGGTCGGCGTGCGCAGCGCCATGGCGATGTCGCTGGTGATGAGATCGCCGGCGATCGGGATCACCGCGGTGTGACGGATCGAGCCGTCGGTGAAGATCGACACGTCGGTGGTGCCCGCGCCGATGTCGACCAGCGCCACACCCAGGTCTTTTTCGTCGTCGGTGAGCACCGCGTGGCTGCTCGCGCTCGAGTTGAGCACCAGCTGGTTGACCTCGAGTCCGCAGCGGCGCACGCATTTCACGATGTTCTCGGCGGCGGCCTGCGCGCCGGTCACGATGTGCACCTTGACCTCGAGGCGCCCGCCGCTCATGCCGATGGGCTCTTTCACCTCGTGGCCGTCGATGACGAACTCCTGCGGCTCGACGAGCAGCAGCCGCTGGTCGTTGGGGATGTTGATCGCCTTGGCGGTTTCGACCACGCGCGCCACGTCGACCTGGGTGACTTCCTTGTCGCGCACGATGACCATGCCGGTGGAGTTCTGGCCGCGGATGTGGCTGCCGGTGATGCCGGTGTAGACGTGCGTGATCTTGCAGTCGGCCATCATCTCGGCTTCTTTGAGCGCTTGCTGGATGCTCTGCACCGTGGCGTCGATGTTGACCACCACGCCGCGCTTGAGCCCGTGCGCCGGAGCACTGCCCAGGCCGGCCACGCGCAACTCGCCGGTGGGCAGCAGTTCGGACACCACCACCATCACCTTGGCGGTGCCGATGTCCAGCCCCACGACGAGATCTTTCATTTCCTTGGCCATTCGGTCCTCTCGATCAATTTCTTTTGTCAGTGCCTGCCGGCGGGGTGGTGGTGACACCGCGCAGCCGCATGGCATAGCCGTCGCGGTGGCGCAGATCTGCGTACTCGATGGGGCGCTTGAATTGCGGCGGCACCTGGCTCACGGTGCCGATGAAGCGCTCGACGCGCGCGACCACCTCGTCGTCGCTGCCGCGGCCCAGTTCCATCTCGGCGCCGCTGTCGAACTCGGCCCGCCACGACAGCCGGCTCGACATGCGCAACGCTTCGACGCGCCAGTCGAGCCGCGCAAACAACGGCTGCAGTCGCGTCAGCATCGCCAAAATCGCCTGCGAGCTGCCTTCGGGACCTTCAAGCACGGGCAGCGCGTCGTCCTCGACATCGCCCACGTTGGCCTGGAAGACCTCGCCTTGTGCATTGACCAATCGGTCGTCTGAATCGGGCCGGCTCCACACGGCCACCGCGCGGTGTTCTTCAAGCCTGACCAACAGCCGGTCGGGCCACACGCGCTGCACCACCGCGCGGCGCACCCAGGGCACCGACTCGAAGGCGCGCTGGTCTGCCTTCAGATCGGTGCTGAAGAAGTTGCCGCGCAACTTCGGCACGGCATTGACGCGGATGGTGGCCACGCTGTTGCGCGCCATGTCGCCTTCGATGCGGATCGAGCCCAGCGCAAACACCGGCTGCCGCGTGAACCACAGCAGCACGATGCCCACGAGCAGCAAGCCGGCCACGGCGAACAGCAGGTTCGCCGTGTTGCGCATCCAGCGCACGTCGTCGGGCAACACCATCGTCGGCGGGGCCTGCCGGGCGGCATGCGAGCGGATGAAGGTGGTGCCGGTGGTCATGGAAGGTGGCGGGCGTTCAGGCGGCCGGTAGGGTGCTGTGCGGTGCGGCATCGAGCCGCGCCTGGCTGGCAATCAGCAGACACAGTTGGTCGTAGGGCAGCCCGGCAGCGCGCGCCGACATCGGCACCAGCGAATGCGAGGTCATGCCCGGCGAGGTGTTCATCTCGAGCAAGAACGGCTTGCGGTCGCTCGCGCGGATCATCAGATCGGCACGTCCCCAGCCCCGGCAGCCCAGCGAGCGATAGGCCGCCAGCGACAGGCGCTGGATCTCGAGCTCTTCGGCTTCGGGCAGTCCGCTCGGGCAGTGGTAGCTGACGGTGTCGGTGAAGTACTTGTTCTGGTAGTCGTAGGCGCCTTCGGGCGCGCGGATGCGCACCACCGGCAGCGCGCGGGCGGTGGCGCCCTCGCCGAGCAGCGGGCAGGTCACCTCTTCGCCAGCGATGAATTCCTCGCACAGCACGTCGGCGTCGTAACGCGTGGCCAGCGTCACCGCGTCGAGCAGGTGCTGATCGATGTCGCCTTGGCTGTCGACCTTGGTCACGCCGATCGACGAGCCTTCGCGCGGCGGCTTGACGATCAGCGGCAGGCCCAGTTCGGCGGCCACGCAGCGCAGGCGGTTGACCACCGATTCGTCGCCCAGCGCGCCGGGCTCGAGCCACACATGGCGCGGCGTGGGCAGGTCCTCGGCTAGCCACAGTCGCTTGGTCATGACCTTGTCCATCGCCACCGCCGAGGCCATCACGCCCGAGCCGCTGTACGCCATGCCCAGCAGTTCCAGCGCGCCTTGCACCGTGCCGTCTTCGCCGTGGCGCCCGTGCAGCGCAATGAAGCAGCGCGCCACGCCTTCGCCCTTCAAGTCCGACAGATCGCGCTCGGCCGGATCGAAGGCGATCGCATCAACCCCCAGCGAGCGCAACGCCGCCAGCACGCCGCCACCCGACAGCAGCGAAATCTCGCGCTCAGCCGAGGTGCCGCCCATCAGCACGGCGACCTTGCCCAGGGTGGACGGATCCAGATTCATGGTGCGGCCTTTGCTTGTTTCAACTCGAGCACTTGCGCGCTCACCTGGCCGATCGACCCCGCGCCCATCGACACCACCACGTCGCCTGCACGCACGTGGTCGGCGATGGCTTGCGGCAGCTCGGCGATGTCGTCGACGAACACCGGGTCGACCTTGCCGGCCACGCGCAGCGCGCGGGCCAGGGCGCGGCCGTCGGCGGCGACGATGGGCGACTCGCCGGCGGCGTAGACCTCGGTGAGCAGCACGGCGTCGGCGCTGCTGATGACCTTGACGAAATCCTCGAAGCAGTCGCGCGTGCGGGTGAATCGGTGCGGCTGGAAGGCCAGCACCAGACGGCGGCCGGGGAAAGCCCCGCGCGCCGCAGCCAGCGTGGCAGCCATCTCGACCGGGTGGTGGCCGTAGTCGTCGATCAGCGTGAACTGCCCGGCCGACGCATCCGCCGGGTTGATCGCCACCTCGCCGTAGCGCTGGAAGCGCCGGCCCACGCCGCGGAATTCGGCCAGACCCTTGACCATGGCCGCATCGCTCAGCTCGAGCTCGGTGGCCACCGCGATCGCGGCCAGCGCGTTGAGCACGTTGTGGTCACCCGGCAAATTGAGCGTGATGGCCAGGTCGGGCATCGCCATGCCGTTGCGCCGCTGCACCGTGAAGTGCATGCGGCCCGCGTCGGCTTGCACGTTGACGCCGCGCACCATGGCGTCGTCGCCGAAGCCGTAGGTGACCACCGGACGCGACAGCATCGGCATGATCGAGCGCACGCCGGCGTCATCGCTGCACACAACGGCCGCGCCATAAAACGGCATGCGGTGCACGAACTCGACGAAGGCCTGCTTGAGCCGCGCGAAATCGTGGCCGTAGGTGTCCATGTGGTCGGCGTCGATATTGGTCACCACCGCCATCACCGGCAGCAGGTTGAGAAACGACGCATCGGACTCGTCGGCCTCGACCACGATGTGGTCGCCCGAGCCCAGGCGCGAGTTGGCCCCCGCCGCATTGAGCCGCCCACCGATCACGAAGGTCGGGTCCAGTCCGGCTTCGGCCAGCACGCTGGTGACCAGGCTGGTGGTGGTGGTCTTGCCGTGGGTGCCTGCGATCGCGATGCCTTTTTTCAGACGCATCAGCTCGGCCAGCATCACCGCGCGCGGCACCACCGGAATGCGCCTGGCGCGCGCGGCGATCACCTCGGGGTTGTCGGCGCGCACCGCGGTGGAGGTGACCACCGCTTCGGCGCCGGCGATGTGGTCGGCGCTGTGGCCCACATGCACCGTGATGCCCAGCGAAGCCAGCCGACGCACCGTGGCGCTGTCGCTCGAATCCGAGCCTGACACCGTGTAGCCCAGGTTGTGCAAGATCTCTGCAATGCCGCTCATGCCGGCACCGCCGACGCCCACGAAGTGGATGTGTTTGACGGCGTGTTTCATGGCGCGGCCCTCACCCCTGCCCTCTCCCACATGGAGAGGGGGGAATTTGGTGCAGCGTTGCCACCGCGGGCCCTCACCCCGGCCCTCTCCCGGGAGGAGAGGGGGGAATTTGGTGCAGCGTTGCCACCGCACGCCCTCACCCCAATCCTCTCCCGGAGGGAAAGGGAGGAATTGCCCGCGACGTTCAGGCAGCGCGCCCTCACCCCTGCCCTCTCCCAGAGGGAGAGGGGGGAATTGCGCGCGGCACCAACTCCAGTCCTCTCCCGGCGGGGGAAGAAGGAATTCCCGGCTCCCTCTCCCTGTGGGAGAGGGTTGGGGTGAGGGCTGCAGCTGCGAGCGAACGCGTGATGTCTCATGCCACCACCAACCCTTCAATCTGATCGGCCACGCGCGCGGCGGCTTTCGGGCGGGCCAGGGTGCGCGCTTGCGTGGCCATCGCGAGCAGGGTCTCGCGGGACAGCTCGAGCAGCAGGTCGGCCAGACGGCGTGGTGTGAGTTCGCCTTGTGGCAGGTGCAGCGCCGCGCCGTGCGTGGCCATCCACTGTGCGTTGTCGCGCTGGTGCGAGGTGGTGCTCACCACCAGCGGCACCAGCACGCTGGCCACGCCGGCGGCGCACAACTCGCTGACCGTGATGGCACCGGCGCGGCAGACCACCACGTCGCACTCGGCCAGCCTGGTGGCCATGTTGTCGATGAAGGGCAGCACCTCGGCGGCCACGCCTGCCTGGACGTAGTCGCGGCGAACACCCTCGGCATGCGCCGCGCCGGTCTGATGCGCGACAGCCGGGCGATCGCCCTCGGGGATCAGCGCCAGCGCCTGCGGCACGCAGCGGTTGAGCACCTGCGCGCCCAGACTGCCGCCGACCACCAGCACGCGCAGCGGCCCGCCGCGTTGGCCAAATCGAACCGCAGGCGGCTCGATCGCCTCGATCTCGGCACGCACCGGATTGCCCGTGACCACGCTGCGTTTGGTGGCCTGCGCTGCCGCACCGTCAAAACCGAACGCCACCGCATCGGCCACCGGCAACAGCGCGCGGTTGCTCATCAGCAAAGCCGCATCGGCGTTGACCAGCATCAGCGGCTTGCTCAACCACGACGCCATCAAACCCGCCGGAAAGCACAGATAACCGCCCATGCCCAGCACCACCGCAGGCTGGCGGCGGCGAATGATGCGCACGCAGGCCACAAACGCCGCGAGCAGGCGGATGCCACCCGTCAGCGTGTGCACCAGCCCCTTGCCGCGCAAGCCGGTGAAAGCCACCGTGTCCATCTCGATGCCGCAAGGCGGCACCAGTTTGTTTTCCATGCCGGTGGTGGTGCCCAACCAGCTCACGGTCCAGCCACGGCGCTGCACTTCGGCGGCGACGGCCAGGCCGGGGATGACGTGGCCGCCGGTGCCGGCCGCGACGATGAGCAGGTGGCGGGGGCTCATGGGGTGCGACCCTTGAGGGAGCCCGCCGGGTTTTGCGCGGCCCGCGAGGGGGTTGTTCGCTTCCCGCGAGGGGGTTTCTCTGGGCGAGAGCCCGCCGGGTCTCGGCCCGGCTTCCGAGTAACTTTCATTTGCTGGCCCAAATGAAAGTCACCAAAGCAAAGGGCCCCA
>JBBAPK010000015.1:0-50876 GCA_040400875.1 Burkholderiaceae bacterium
GGTCTTGCCGTTCAGGGCGACGGGCTGACCTTCCTCGAAGCGTACGGTGACTTCCTCGCGCGGGACGACCACCTCGTCCTTCCAGAAGGCCACACCCATGATCGGGTTGACGATCTTCATGCCAGAGTTCAGCTGCTCCAGGTCTTTTGCCTCGTGGGTTGCGCCCAGCATATTGGAGTCGGTGCTGTAGGCCTTTTCGGCGCTCATCTTGTAGCCGAAACCGTGCTGCGCCATGAAGGCACTCATCTCGGCGCGACCGCCCAGCTCGTCGATGAACAGCTGGTCTAGCCAGGGTTTGTAAATCTTGAGCGAGGGGTTGGTCAGCAGGCCGTAGCGGTAGAAGCGCTCGATGTCGTTGCCCTTGAAGGTGCTGCCGTCGCCCCAGATGTGGACGTCGTCTTCCTTCATGGCGGCCACCAGCATGGTGCCGGTGACGGCGCGGCCGATCGGCGTGGTGTTGAAGTAGGTCACGCCAGCGGTCGAGATGTGAAAAGCACCGCTTTGCAGCGCCGCGAGGCCTTCGGCGACCAACTGCGCGCGGCAATCGATCAGCCGGGCGTGCTCGGCGCCGTAGAGCATCGCCTTGCGCGGGATCTCGTCGTAGTCAGGCTCGTCAGGCTGCCCGAGGTTGGCGGTGTAGGCGTGGGGCAGGGCGCCCTTGTTGCGCATCCAGTGCAGCGCGGCGCTGGTGTCGAGGCCGCCGGAAAACGCGATGCCGACCTTGTGGCCGACGGGAAGATGCTGAAGGATGGTGGACATGTTTCGGGTTCGAGCAACGGGCTGGGGGAAGAGCGCCGCCGGGCGTCTCGCGCGGCTTGCCTGCCTATTCTCGCCGCTGCGCCTTGGAATCCCAGTGGGTCCAGTGCGGCTTGGGCCGTACCAGCGAGCAAGAGCAACTGCCGATGGGCATCGCGTAGCCGATCTACACCGGGGAGCGTCGCGCCCGAAGCCCAATGCCTCAGGAGTTCAATCGCTGCGGCCTGATCTCGACCGAGCGGTCGCCTTCGCTGACCCACAGCGTGGCGTCTTGCACGCTGACTTGCAACTGCATGTTGCGTTGCGCCAGCGCGGCGAGTGCCTGGCTTTGCTCGGGATCGATCTGCCAGACGGCCACGTTGCGGGTGCGGCTGATGCGCGTTTCAATGCCGCGCCACCACACCGGCGTGCTGGCGGTGTAGCTGATGACGGTGACGCGCTCGGCGCGTGGACTGGCCTTGAGGATGCGGCGCTCGTCGGGCTGCCCCACGTCGATCCAGTGCTCGATCTGGCCGGTCAGGTCTTTTTGCCACAGGTCGGGCTCGTCGGTGTCCCACAGGCTCTTGGCCAGCTCGAGCGCTCCGCCGCGGCTGTCGGCGGGCACGTACAGGGCAAAGGCCAGCACGCGGATCATCATGCGCTCGTCGGTCTCGGAAGGGTGGCGGGCAATGGTCAGGGCGTGATCGCCGTACACATTGCGGTCCATGTCGCTGAGTTGCAGGTGGGCTTTGTAGATGGTGGCCTTCAATGCCATGGCAACTTTCGGGTGGGGATCAGTCGGGCATTGTCGCAACACCGCCGCCGATGCGCCCCCACTTGCGCTCCATTGCAGCGGGGTGTGGTGCACCGCGTCGGGAAACACGCGCTCCAGGGCCCGCAGCACTTCGAGGCCGTCGAGGTCGGGGCGTGCGTGGTTTTGCTCCAGTTGTGACGCCGTGATCGCGTTGACGTGGGTCGATGGTGACGTCTGTGCCGAGAAATCAGCCCTGAAGATGATCAAGGCCAAAGCTGCGCCTTGGTTATGGGTTATGTTCCACCGTACGCACTTTAGGCAGTTTCTGACAGGGGTTGAATATCGTGAGCCCGATAAATTTCAGCAACACACGGCCTTTCCTTGTGGCTTTGAGCCTCGGTCTGTCGTTGTCGTGGTGTCTTGCCGATGAGGTTCGCAGCGTGGCGCGCGTGGATCTGCAACGCTATGGCGGCAGCTGGTTCGAGGTGGCGCGCTTTCCCAACTGGTTTCAGGGCACTTGCGTGGGCGATGTGACCGCGAGCTATGCCGTACTCGACGATGGCACCGTGAAGGTGACCAACCGCTGCCGCGAATCGCAAGGTCGCGTCAACACCATCGAGGGCATTGCGACGCCCGCATCCGGAGACACCACTGGCGCGCGGCTGAAGGTGAGTTTTGTGCCGGGCTGGCTGCGCTGGGTGCCGTGGGTCGAGGGCGATTACTGGGTCGTGATGCTCGATGACGGCTACCGCTGGGCGGTGGTCAGCGAGCCGACTCGAGAGTATCTGTGGGTGCTGTCGCGCATCCCGAAGCTGGACCCCGCTGTGTATGAGCGCATCGTCAATCAACTGCGCCGGGGCGGCTACGACGTCGACAAGCTGCTGCCCACGCTGCAAACGGCGGGCACCCCGTGACGTCGGGGCTTTGCGAGCGCCCATGAAAAAACGCGGCCGAGGCCGCGTTTTTTGTGAGCCAAATCTGCCTTGCTTTACAGCACGCGGATGTTGGCTGCCTGCAGGCCCTTTTGGCCTTGCTTGACTTCAAATTCGACCTTCTGGTTTTCGACCAGGGTCTTGAAGCCGGTGCCCGTGATGTCACGGAAGTGGGCGAAGAGGTCAGCGCCGCCTGCATCTTGAGCGATGAAGCCGTAGCCCTTGCTCTCGTTGAACCACTTCACTGTACCTGTTTGCGTCGTCATGGACGTATTCCTATCTATCAACAAAATGATGCGGCCGCACATGCTGCCGCATGCAGAGACACTCAAGATTTAAGATCGAACTGGAGATTTCTTGCGACCCCGCTTCAGAACAGAAACAGGTGAGGGAGATCACTAGCAACCACGGTCTTGCGTATACCTGTGCTCCGAATGTACTCCATCGTGTCTGGGGTCAAGCTCAGTGACGTCCCGATGAAACACAATGAGCTTTTGAGGGATGTGGCTCATGCAACTGATCGACTTTGAACTGCGCGGTGAATACGTCACGCTGGACGCGCTGCTCAAGGCCATCGGTGTGGCGCCGAGCGGCGGTGCTGCCAAGCTGATGGTGGCCGAGGGTCGCGTCGAAGTCGACGGTCGCGAGGAACTGCGCAAGACCTGCAAGATCCGCGCGGGGCAGGTGGTTTCAGTCACTGGCGTGCGCATCAAGGTGATGGCTGCGGTTTAATCGCCGACCTTTGTGCATTCGACCTGACCCGACACCCGCCCATGTTGCTCACACCCCCACTGACCGCCGCGGCGGATTTGCCGCAAGCCCTGAAGTCCGCTGGCCACGGGGTGATCGGTGCGGCCGACGTGTTGCGTGTGCTCGACACGACGGCGCAGTCGCTGGCCGACTGGGGTCCGCTGTGGGATGACCTGCCTGCCGACACCTTTCTTCGCGATGGCGGGCGCTACCGCCGCCGGCGCCACTCGTGCTTCATTGTGCGCGATGACAGCGTGGAGCAGGTGGCGCACCGATCGCATTGGCAGCCTCTCGAATACAACGCCTTGCACGGCGGGCTCGAGCGGCTGTTCGAGCCGATGGACGTGGCATTGACGCAGCAGCCGTTGTGGATGCTGCTGCTGCAGCGCCTGGCCGGCGTGTGTTCGGCAATCAAGGGCGAGCAGCCGTGGTTCGTCGAGGCGCACCAGTTCCGCATCGACACCACCGACGGCATCGGGCGGCCCACGCCCGAAGGCGCGCACCGCGATGGCGTTGATTTCGTGGTGGTGGCGCTGGTCGATCGTCGTGGTGTCAAGGGCGGCGAGACACGCGTGTTCGATGCCCATGGCCCAAGCGGCATTCGCTTCACGATGGTCGAGCCCTGGACGCTGCTGATGCTCGACGACGAGCGGGTCGTCCATGAGACCACGCCGATCCAGCCGCTGGCAACCGATGGCCACCGCGACACGCTGGTGCTCACCTTGCGGCGCGGCGGGTTCCAGGGCCCGCGCAAGGCCTGAGCGATAGCGTCAGAGCAGTCTGATATCGGCCACCACGTCGGCGCCGAAGTCGGCGCGGTCGAGGTGGCGGATGATGCTTGCGGCGGTGGCTTGGGCGCTCACCAGTTGACCGCTGGTGTGCAGGCGTTCGAACTTGTCGCGAGACGGAAACCCTTCCGGCTCGGCCGATCGCAGCTGCAGCTGCATGTCGGTGTCGACCACGCCGGGCGCCAGTGACACGATGCGCGCTGCGCGGTAACCGCCGCCTTGACTTTCTCGGTGCGCCTCGTCAAGCGCCACCGCGCGCGAGAAGTGGTCCATGCCGGCCTTGACGCCGCAGTACACCGCGCTGCCGGCCATGGCGTGGCGACCGAGTCCCGAGGAGATGTTGAGCACCCGACGTTCGGCGCGCCACGTGGCGCTGGCTCGCAAAAAGCTGGCTGTGAACAGCACGGCAGCTTCCAGCCCCACGCGCAGCGCGGCTGACAGCTCGGCGTTGCTGCTGCCATTGGCGGGGCCCAAGGTGGGGATCACGCCAGCGTTGTTGATCAGCTCGGCCCAATCGAAGCGTCGCGCATCGAAGCCGCGCAGCCAATGCTCGAGCTCATCGGCCACGGCCACGCTGTCGGCCAGATCTCTCGGCCAGTGCTCGACTTGCGCGCCCAGCGTGGCGGCCTGCTGCGCGAGCGTGGGATGCTGCTGGCGCGACAGGCACAGCATCACGACCCCGGGCTGCAGCAGTTGCTCGGCGAGCGCCGCGCCCAGGCCTCTTGAAGCGCCGGTGATGATGATCAGTCGGGTGGACATCGGTTGATTTTCGGGTCGGGTTGCCAGGTCGACGCTGCCTTTAAAAGGGCGCTGCGCTGAGCAGCCGCAGTTCGTCGCTGGTGAGCGGGTGTCGAAACTCGAGCCGCGTGGCATGCAGCATCAAGCGGTCGCGATGGGCGGCCATCTCGGGTGGGGCGTACAGCGCGTCGCCCACGATGGGGTGGCCGATGGCCTGCAGGTGCACACGCAACTGATGCGAGCGGCCGGTGAGCGGCTGCAGCAGCAGCCGCGTGGTGTGGCCCTGGGCATCGCGCTGAAGCACGTGGTAGCGCGTCAGCGAGGGCTTGCCGTGGACATGATCGACGACCTGCCTGGGCCGCTGCGGCCAATCGGCGGCCAGTGGCAGGTCGATCTCGCCGTGGGTCTGCTCCACCAGGCCTTCGACCAACGCTTCGTAGTGCTTGATCACCTCGCGCGCTTCGAACAGCGCGCTCAATTGCCGCTGCATCGAGGCACCGCGCGCGAACAACAGCAAGCCCGAGGTCGCCATGTCGAGCCGATGCACGGTCAGCGCATCGGCAAACTCGGCTTGCACCCGGGCGCAGGCGTTGTCGGACTTGTCGGCACCCCGACCGGGCACCGACAACAGGCCGGCGGGCTTGTCGACGACCACCAGCGAGTCGTCCGCATGCACGATCAGCAGTGCGCCGCTCGGCACGCTCGGATGGGGGTGAGGTGGGTCTTTCGGCACGAGGGAGATGATGGCATCGGCTAACCTCACTGGGTGTTTGAAACCTTCGAGAAACTGCTCGACCCATATCCCGCTGAGCCGCCCGTCACGCCGCCACGCGGCCTGTGGTCTTTCCTGTGGGCTTGCACCGCCGGAGCGCGAGGCCCGATCGCCGCGATGGCGGCGCTGACGGCGTCGATCGGGGTCTTCGAGGCCTATTTGTTCAACCTGCTGGGCTCGGTGGTCGATTGGCTGGGCCGCATCGAGCCGGACCAGCTCTGGGAGCAAGAAGGCCACAACCTGTGGCTGCTCGTGGCCATCTTGCTGGCCAGCCCGGTCTTGATTGCCCTGCAAACACTGATCAAGCATCAGGCGCTCGCGGGCAACCTGCCGATGCGGCTGCGCTGGAACTTTCACCGATTGATGCTCGGCCAGAGCATGCAGTTCTATCAGGACGAATTTGCCGGCCGGGTCGCCGCCAAGGTGATGCAGACCGCGCTGGCCGCGCGCGACACGGTGTTCATCCTGTGCGACATCATGGTCTTCGTGGTGATCTATTTCGCCACCATCGTGACGCTGGCGGCGGGCTTCGATGTGTGGTTGCTGCTGCCCTTCCTGGGCTGGCTGGTGCTGTACGCGCTGGCCGTTTGGTACTTTGTGCCGCGGCTCGGTCACGTGGCGCGTGCCCAGGCCGATGCGCGCTCGCTGATGACCGGGCGTGTGACCGACGCCTACACCAACATCGCCACCGTCAAGCTGTTTTCACATGCCGGACGCGAGGCCGGCTACGTCAAGTCGGCGATGCAGGAATTCATGCTGACCGTGCACCAGCAGATGCGGCTGTCGAGTGCCTTCGAGGTCATCAACCACCTGCTGAGCATGTTGCTGATCATCAGCACGGCCGGCGTCGCGCTGCTGTTGTGGACGCGCGGCGCGCTGGGCATCGGCGCGGTGGCCGCAGCCACCGCGATGGCGCTGCGTCTCAACGGCATTTCGCACTGGGTGATGTGGGAGATGTCGTCGCTGTTCGAGCACATTGGCACGGTGCAAGACGGCATCAACACGCTGTCGCGCGAGCGGCGCGTACCCGACCGCCCCGACGCCGTGCCCTTGGCTGTGACCCGCGGCGAAGTGCGCTTCGAGCAGGTCGGTTTTTCCTACGGCGGATCGAAGACGGTGATCGACGGGCTCAACCTGCACATCCGGCCCGGCGAGAAGATCGGGCTGGTCGGCCGATCGGGCGCGGGCAAGAGCACCATCGTCAACTTGCTGCTGCGCTTTTATGACGTGGAGTCGGGTCGCGTGCTGATCGACGGTCAGGACATCGCGCTGGCCACGCAGGACAGTCTTCGCGCGCAAGTCGGCATGGTCACGCAAGACACCTCGCTGCTGCACCGCTCGGTGCGCGACAACATCCTTTACGGTCGGCCTGACGCGACCGATGCGGACATGATTTCAGCCGCACAGCGCGCCGAGGCCGACGACTTCATCGCCTCGCTCAGCGACCCCAAGCACCGCACCGGCTACGACGCACATGTGGGCGAGCGCGGCGTCAAGCTGAGCGGCGGTCAGCGACAGCGCATCGCCATCGCGCGGGTGATGCTCAAAGACGCGCCCATCTTGCTGCTCGACGAGGCCACCAGCGCGCTCGACAGCGAGGTCGAGGCCGCCATCCAGGCCAGCTTGTATCGCCTGATGGAGGGCAAGACGGTGATCGCCATCGCTCACCGCCTGTCGACCATCGCCGCCATGGACCGACTCATCGTGCTCGATCAGGGCCGCATCGTCGAAGAAGGTGACCACGTGAGCCTGCTTGCCCAAGACGGTCTGTATGCGCGGCTGTGGACGCATCAAAGCGGTGGCTTCCTGGGCGAGGATTGAGCCGCCCGAGCCGCTCGCACCTCAGTCGCCGATGACGCAGGCGTAGCGCTCGTCGTTGGGCGTGCCTTCGAGCGCCGAGCCCGGCTGCTGGCCGGGGCGCCACATCACCACTTCTTCGATTTTTCGCGCCAGCTCGAAGTCCTTGGCCGTGATGCCGCCGGCATCGTGCGTCATCAGGCGCACCGTCACGCTGGCGTACGACACCGCCAGATCGGGGTGGTGCCAGGCAACCTCGGCGAGGTGGCCGATGGCATTGACCACCATCAGCGACGCCTTCCAGCCAGCGGTTTTGAAAACACGTTCGATGTGACCGTGCTCGAAGCGCCAGCGCGGCAGTTCGTGCTGCAGTCGCGCGGCGATCTGCACTTCGGTGAGGACATTGGCGGCCTGTGTGTTGTGTGAAGACATGGCTGATTCCCTGAGTTGAAGGTCAGGGCTGATTGTTTGCATGTCGCCCGTGCCCTGCAAGCCATGGCCGCTACGATCCTCGCCTGATCCGAAAGATACGGAATAAAACGATGGCCTCCAGCCTGCTTGCCCTGATCGACGACATTGCCACCTTGCTTGACGACGTGGCGGTGCTGAGCAAGGTGGCCGCCACCAAGACGGCCGGCGTGGTTGGCGATGACCTCGCGCTCAATGCGCAGCAGGTGGCGGGCGTGGCGGCTGAGCGCGAGCTGCCGGTGGTCTGGGCGGTGGCCAAGGGCTCGGCGATCAACAAGGCGATCTTGGTGCCGTGCGCTTTGGTCATCAGCGCGCTGGCGCCGTGGGCGGTCACGCCGCTGCTGATGGTGGGCGGGCTGTTCCTGTGCTTTGAAGGGTTCGAGAAGCTGGCGCACAAGTTTCTGCACAGCGCCGCCGAGGATGCCGCCCACGAGGACAGCGTGATGAAGGCGCTGGCCGATCCGACGGTCGATCTGGTGGCCTTCGAGCGCGACAAGATCAAGGGCGCCATCCGCACCGACTTCGTGCTCTCAGCCGAGATCATCGCCATCACCTTGGGCACCGTGGCGCAGTCACCGCTGATGACGCAACTGACGGTGCTGTGCGCCATCGCGGTGGCCATGACCGTCGGGGTCTACGGGTTGGTGGCGTGCATCGTGAAGCTCGATGACCTGGGGCTGTACCTCAGCCGTCGTGAGGGCAACACCGCATCGGCGGCCGCGGTGCGGCGCCTCGGCGTTTGGATCTTGCATGCGGCTCCGTATCTGATGCGCGTCCTCACGGTGGTGGGCACCGCGGCGATGTTCCTCGTGGGCGGCGGCATCCTCACCCACGGCATTCCGGCACTGCACCACCTGTTCGAGGACCTGGCCGCCCGTTCCGGTGAGTGGCTGGGCGTGGTGGTGCCGCTGCTGATGGACGGCGCGGTGGGCGTGCTGGCCGGCGCGCTCACGCTGCTGGTGGTGACCGGGGGCCAGAAGCTGCTGCGCCGACCCGCTGCCGTTTGATGCTGCTGCTCGCGCCCATGGAGGGCATGCTCGACCACACGCTGCGCGACATCCTCACCCGCGTCGGCGGCATTGACCGCTGCGTGTCCGAGTTCATCCGCATCTCGGGCACCTTGCTGCCCGAGCGGGCGTTTTTGCGCATCATGCCCGAGCTGCGCCATGGCGGGCGCACCCGATCCGGCGTGCCGGTGCGTGCGCAGCTGCTGGGCTCCGATCCGGTGAGCCTGGCCGAGAACGCGGCGCGGCTGGCCACACTTGGGCCACACGGCATCGACCTGAACTTCGGCTGCCCCGCCAAGATCGTCAATCGCCACGGCGGTGGCGCGATGCTGCTCGACACCCCTGAGCGCTTGGCGGCCATCGTGGGCGCGGTGCGCCGCGCCGTGCCGCGCGAGATGCCGGTGTCGGCCAAGATGCGTCTGGGCAATGAGACCGACGCGCGCGCCGTCGAATGCGCGCTGGCCATCGCTGGCGCGGGTGCTGACGAACTGGTGGTGCACGCACGCACCAAGGCGCAGGCCTACCGTCCGCCGGCCTACTGGGAGCGGGTGGGCGACATCCGCGCTGCGGTGAAGATTCCGGTGGTCGCCAACGGCGAGATCTGGAGCGTGGCCGACGCGCTGCGCTGTCGCGAGCTCTCAGGCTGCCATGCCCTGATGCTGGGCCGAGGCATGGTCAGCGATCCGGGCTTGGCGCTGGCCATCGTGGCAGCCAGCCGGCCACAGGCGGTGGGCTTGCGCGCCGATGAACCGACCGCAGGAAACGCGCCCGTGTCGATCGGCTGGGCGGATCTTTACCCGCTGGTCGCCGCGTTCTGGGAACTGGTGCAAGCGCGTGGCGATCTGGCCGAACGCCACCGCCCGGGTCGACTCAAGCAGTGGCTGAACCAGCTGCGCCGCTGCCACCCGCAGGCCGAGGCGCTTTACGGCGAACTGCGCGCGATCAGCGAGCCCAAACGCATCACCGAGCATCTGGCCGAAGCGGCCCGCTCGGCCCCTGTGTTCAATGCGTTTGCTGGATCCCGGCAATCGCCCATTCCCGGCTGCCGTCAAGCGGCTTGACCAGGTGCCAGATCTCGTTGAATGCGCTGGACTCGCCGCCTTGTTCCTCGCGAATCAAGCCGTGAAAGCGCACGCTGACCACCTGACGCTCGGCCTCGTCCGAGAAGTCGGCCACCTCGGCATCCACACGAACCACATCGGTGTGCTGCACGGCGGTGCTTGAGCGGTCCTGCAGATCAAGCTTGATCGCAGCGAACATCTCGGGCGTGGTGAACTGACGCAAGTCGTTCAGGTCGGCGCTGTCGTTGGCTGCTTGCAGCCGGATGAAGATCATCTTGGCAATGCGCTCGAAGCCTTCCTGATCAAAGCCCACAGGCACGATCGGTGACGCAGCCAATGCAGCTGGCACCACCGGTTCGGCCGATGCCAAAGGAGCTGGCTCAGGCGCTGAACCGGGCGATGAACTGCCCGACGACCAAGGGGCGTTGGCGCCGGCCGGTGCACCCGCAAACTGCAGGCCGTTCGATCCCGCCATGGCAGGCCGCGCCTGAGCGCCGCGCATGCGGCTCATCACAAAGCGGATTGCCACGAAGGCCAAGCCTGCAAGCAACACCATCATGATCATGTTGCCGAACTCTTCGCCCATGCCGAGATGGCTCATCAGCGCCGCGATGCCCAGACCTGCGGCCAGGCCGGCCAGCGGGCCCATCCAAGAGCGGCGCGGTGCAGCCGGTGCCGCACCTGCTGTGGGTGGCGTGTTGGGCGTGGCCTGCGCAGGACGTGCAGGAGCCGCATCGGGCGCTGCGCGAGCTGGCATGTTGCGCTGCATGCCGGACGAACCCCCGCCGCCCAGACGTTTGGCATCGGCGACTGAGGGGGTGAAAGTCAGAACGCTGGCGATGGCGAGCGAGAGGGCGGCGATCCAGGATTTCATTCAGGTCTCCGTTCGAAATTGAACCAAGTGATGCGTGAGGTGGGGGCAAACACTCGACGTGTCAAGCCGCTCTACACTTATTGTCCCCAAGTGTCCTTCAACGCTGCTGTCCTGTTGAAAACAGGGTGATTGGCCGTGTGGTCCTTGCGGTCGGCCACGAAGTAACCGTGACGCTCGAACTGGAAGTGGTTTTCGCGCTGCGCGGCGGCCAGCCCGGGCTCGACGAAGGCGGTGATCGTCTTTTGGCTCGCGGGATTGAGCACGGTAAGAAAGTCTCGTCCACCCGCATCGGGTTGCGCTTCGGTGAATAGCCGGTCGTACAGCCGCACCTCGGCGGCGATGCCGTTGGCCACGCTGACCCAGGTGATCACGCCCTTGACCTTGACCGAATCGGCGCCTGGCGTGCCGCTCTTGGTGTCGGGAATCAGCGTGGCCAGCACGGCGGTGACCTGGCCTTGAGCATCCTTCTCGCAGCCCACACACTCGATCACGTAGCCGTACTTCAGGCGCGACTTGCTGCCCGGTTGCGCCACGCCGGCGGCGTCGGTGCGCGGCGGGCTGAGTCGAAAGAAGCCCTTGCTCGGCTCTTCCATGAAGTCCTCGCGCTCGATCCAGACCTCGTCTGTCAGCACGAACTCGCGCTGACCGCGTTCGGGGTGACCGGGGTGCACCGGGGCGTGGCAGGGCTCTTGATGGGTATGGCTGCCAAACACCTCGGCGAAGTTGACCAGCTTGAGCTTGAGCGGGTCGAGCACCGCGCAGGCGCGCGCGGCCTTGGGGTCCAGGTCGTCGCGCAACGCGATGTCAATCGATGAGTAGTCGAGCCAGCCGCCGGCCTTGCTCACGCCGCTGCGCTCGGCCAGCAGCCTCAGGCTGTCGGCGGTGTAGCCGCGGCGACGCAGGCCGACCAGCGTGGGCATGCGCGGGTCGTCCCAGCCTTGCACATGGCCTTCATCGACCAGCTGCTTGAGCTTGCGCTTGCTGGTCACGATGTAGGTGATGTTGAGCCGCGCGAACTCGTACTGGTGCGGGCGCGGCTGGCTTGTCAGACCCAGTTCGCACAGCGTGTCGAGCAGCCAGTCGTAGAACGGGCGCTGGTCTTCGAACTCGAGCGTGCAGATGCTGTGGGTGATGTTCTCGAGCGCGTCTTCGATCGGGTGCGCATAGGTGTACATCGGGTAGATGCACCACGCGTCGCCGGTGTTGTGGTGGGTGGCGCGCTTGATGCGGTAGATGGCCGGGTCGCGCAGGTTGATGTTGGGCGAGGCCATGTCGATCTTCGCTCGCAGCACCGCCGCGCCGTCGGCCAGATGGCCGTCGCGCATTTCGCGAAAGCGCGCCAGGTTTTCATCGGGCGTGCGGCTGCGAAACGGGCTGTCGGTACCGGGGGTGTTGAAGTCACCCCGGTTGGCGCGCATGGCGTCGGCGCTTTGCTCGTCGACATAGGCCAGGCCCGCGACGATCAGCGCCTCGGCCGCGCGGTACATGAAGTCGAAGTAGTTGCTCGCGTAGTACAGATGGGTGCGCATGGCCGCTGGATGCAGCGGGTCCGGCGATTCCCAGCCGAAGCCCAGCCAGGTCACCGCATCGAGGATGGCGTCGACGTATTCCTGCTCTTCCTTTTCGGGGTTGGTGTCGTCAAAGCGCATGTGGCACACGCCGCCGTAATCGCGCGCCAGCCCGAAGTTCAGGCAAATGCTCTTGGCGTGGCCGATGTGCAGGTAGCCGTTGGGCTCGGGCGGAAACCGCGTGCGGATGCGTGCTGCATCCACCGGTCCCATGGCGTGGTGCGCCGCATCGCCCGGCGTGCCCGCAAAGGTGCGGCCGGCGTAGTTGCCTGCCGCCAGATCGCGCTCGATTACCTGTCGCAGGAAATTGCTCGGCTTGTTGTCGTCGGGCGAGTTCTGTGGTGGGGCTTCGGTCATGGTTGGGCGCGGTGCAAGATACAGGCTGAGCCATCGACTCGACGGCTGGCAGATTATCCCCTTCGGCCTGCCCGTAAAGTCTTGGCCTCAGGCAGCCCAACAGGGCCTTCAACGGGAGTCTTTCCATGCACACACGTCTGGTTTGGGGTCTTGCCGCCGCGGCGCTTTGGCTGTTCATGGTGGGCGCGAACGCCGGCGAGACCCGCTGGTCGACCACCACTGTCACCACCACCACCACCACGACAACCACCACCAAGACCACGGGCGCGGCTGGCGGTTACGTGGTGTCCACCACTTCGGTGCCGTCCGGCAGCTATTCGACCTTCCAGAACGGGGGCTACATCTCGTCGCCGCAGACCACCTTCTCGCAGGCCTATTTGCAGCCCTTCATCTACCTGCCTGCGCCTGTGCCACCTTACTGGCCGCACAAGGACGGCGATCCAGGCCAGCAGCCGCCCTCTTCGCACCACCCGACCCGTCCCGACGTCTCACGACCCGCAAGCCGCTGAGCCCCTGCGCTTCAGCGCCTGCGCGAGCCACCGCCCAGCAAGCTGCCGAGCACGCCGCGGATGATTTCGCGGCCCACGGTGGTGCCCATGGTGCGCACCGCCGAGCGGGCCATCGATTGCGCCAGGCCTTCCTGTCGGCCGCCGCGCGGGCCGGTGCTGCCGAACAGGATGTCGCCCAACCCGCCCAACCCGCCCATCAAGCCGCCGCCGTCGTCAGCCGCCGGCGCCTCTGGCGGTGCGCTGTGGAGTGAGCCGCCCTGGCTGGCGCTCGCCGCATCACCTTGCGCGCGCGCGCTGCGCCCTTTGAGTTTTTCGTAGGCCGATTCCCGGTCGATCGCCTTTTCGTAGACGCCGGCGACCAGCGAGTTGGCGATCAGCACTTCGCGCTGCCGCGGTGTGATCGGCCCGATCTGGCTGCCCGGCGGCAGCACGAACACCCGCTCGGTGATGCTGGGGCGGCCCTTGCTGTCAAGAAAGCTCACCAGCGCCTCGCCCACGCCCAGTTCGGTGATGGCAGTCTCGATGTCGAGCCCGGGCTTGGCGCGCATGGTGCTGGCCGCTGCCTTGACGGCCTTCTGGTCGCGCGGCGTGAAAGCGCGCAGCGCGTGCTGCACCCGGTTGCCCAGTTGCGCGAGCACGCTGTCGGGAATGTCCAGCGGGTTTTGCGTCACGAAGTACACGCCCACGCCTTTGCTGCGCACCAACCGCACCACCAGCTCGATGCGCTCGACCAGCGCGGCCGGTGCCTCCTTGAACAGCAGGTGGGCCTCGTCGAAGAAGAACACCAGCTTGGGCTGATCGAGGTCACCCACCTCGGGCAACTGCTCGAACAGCTCGGACAGCATCCACAGCAAGAAGGTGGAGTACAGCCGCGGGCTGTTCATCAACTGGTCGGCCGCCAGGATGTTGATGACGCCTCGGCCCGACTCGGTCTGCATGAAGTCGGCGATGTTGAGCATGGGCTCGCCAAAGAAGCGGTCGCCGCCTTGCTCGTCGATTTGCAGCAGGCCGCGCTGTATGGCGCCGATGCTGGCCGCGCTCACGTTGCCGTACTCGGTGGTGAACTGGCTGGCGTTGTCGCCCACGTGCTGCAGCATCGCGCGCAGGTCTTTCAGATCGAGCAGCAGCATGCCGTTGTCGTCGGCGATCTTGAACACCAAGCTCAGCACGCCTTGCTGCGTCTCGTTGAGTGCCAGCATGCGCGCGAGCATCAGCGGGCCCATGTCGCTCACGGTGGCGCGCACCGGGTGGCCTTGCGCGGGCTTGCCGCTGGTGCCGGCAAACACATCCCACAACATGGCTGGGCAGGCGATGGATTCGGGCGTGGCCAGACCACGTTCTTTCAGCACGCCGGCGAGCTTGTCGCTGATGCGGCCCGCCTGCGTGATGCCGGTCAGGTCGCCCTTCACGTCGGCCATGAACACCGGCACGCCGATGCGGCTGAAGTTCTCGGCCAGCGTTTGCAAGGTGATCGTCTTGCCGGTGCCGGTGGCGCCGGTGATCAGCCCGTGGCGGTTGGCCAGTTCGGGCAGCAAGTGGCACTCGATGTCGCCATGCTTGGCAACCAGGATGGGCTCGGCCATGAGAGGGCTCCGGAAGTTCGCGCTGGCGCGGGGTGGGACTCAGGCGCAGGCTGCCGCAGGGGCGGCCCGTAAAATTCCAGTCTATCGAACAAACACGTCAGGCAGCAGCGCCTGCACAGGAGGCGCCTTTCCATGGCCGGACATTCCAAGTGGGCCAACATCCAGCACCGCAAGGGTCGCCAGGATGAAAAGCGCGGCAAGATCTGGACTCGCGTGATCCGCGAAATCACCGTGGCGGCCCGTCAGGGCGGCGGCGATTTGGCGCTCAACCCGCGATTGCGTTTGGCCGTCGAAAAGGCCAAGGCCGCCAACATGCCCGCCGACACGGTCAAGAAGAACATCGACAAGGCCACCGGCAACCTCGAAGGCGTCAGCTACGAAGAGATCCGCTACGAAGGCTATGGCATCGGTGGCGCTGCCGTGATCGTCGACACCATGACCGACAACCGCGTGCGCACTGTCGCCGAGATGCGCCATGTGCTCAGCAAGCACGGCGGCAATCTGGGCACCGAAGGCTCGGTGTCGTTCCAGTTCAAGCATTGCGGGCAGATCATCTTCGCGCCCGGCACCAGCGAAGACAAGGTGATGGAAGTGGCCCTTGAAGCCGGTGCCGATGACGTGGTCACCGACGACGACGGCGCCATCGAAGTCATCACCGCGCCGACTGCTTTCGAGGCAGTCAAGGCCGCGCTCGATGCCGCCGGACTGGCCAGCGAGATCGCCGAAGTCACGATGCGCGCCGAAAACACCGTGGCACTCGCCGGTGAAGATGCGGCCCGCATGCAAAAGCTGCTCGACCTGATTGAAGACATGGACGACACCCAGGCGGTTTTCCACAACGCGGAGTTATCCCCATGAGCGCCCGCGCATGAAAGTTCTCGTGATTGGCTCCGGTGGGCGCGAACACGCGATCGCCTGGAAGTTGCTGCAGTCGTCCCGCGTGCAGGCGGTGTACGTGGCTCCGGGCAATGGCGGCACCGCGCTCGATGGTCGGCTGCACAACGTGCCACTGACCGACTTCAACGAACTGGCCGAGTTCGCTGTGAGCGAAAAAATCGCGCTCACGGTGGTCGGCCCCGAAGGCCCGCTGGCTGGCGGCATCGTCGATTTCTTCCGAGCGCGCGGCCTGCGCATCTTTGGGCCCACGAAGGCGGCCGCGCAGCTTGAAAGCTCGAAGGCGCACGCCAAGGCCTTCATGGAACGTCACCAGATCCCCACCGCGTCGTATGCGGCGTTCACCGATGCGGCTGCAGCCCATGCGCACGTCGATGCGCACGGCGCGCCCATCGTCATCAAAGCCGACGGCTTGGCCGCCGGCAAGGGCGTGGTGGTGGCGACCACGCTGGCGCAGGCGCACGAGGCCATCGACTGGATGCTGGGCACCGACGGCGCACCCAACACGCTCGGCGTGCAGCACAACGCCGGCGCCGACGGCCAGGCGCAGCCGCGCGTGGTGATCGAAGCATTTCTCGAAGGCGAGGAAGCCAGCTTCATCGTGCTGTGCGACGGCAAGAACGTGGTCTCGCTGGCGACCAGCCAGGACCACAAGCGCCTGCTCGATGGTGACGAAGGCCCCAACACCGGCGGCATGGGAGCGTACTCCCCCGCGCCGGTGGTCACGCCCAACGTGCACGCCAAGGCGATGCAGGAAATCATATTGCCCACCATCGCCGGCATGGCCCAAGAAGGCGTGCCGTTCACCGGTTTCCTGTATGCCGGTTTGATGATCGACGCGCACGGCCAGCCGCGCACCGTGGAATTCAACTGCCGGCTCGGCGACCCTGAGACACAGCCCATCCTCATGCGCCTGAGAGGCGATCTGTTCGATGTGCTGATGCACGCCACCGACGGCACGCTCGACGAGGTCGAGCTGCTGTGGGACCGCCGCGTGGCGCTCGGTGTGGTGGTGGCTGCTGCGGGCTATCCGCTGGCGCCACGCAAGGGCGACGTGATCGATCCGCTGCCCGCCGAAGCCGCCGATGCCATGGTGTTCCACGCCGGCACCGAACTGCGCGACGGCCAGTTGCTCGCCAGCGGCGGGCGCGTGCTGTGCGTCACCGTGCTGGCCGATTCGGTCAAGCAGGCTCAGCCCCGCGCCTATGAATTGCTGGAATCCATCCACTTCGATGGCATGCAGTACCGCAGCGACATCGGCTACCGCGCCGTCAAGCGCTGACCTTCCCGACCCCTGCGGTCGCCACCACCATCACCGTCATGAGCACACAAGCCGTTCGAAAGTACTTGCTGGGTCTGCAGGACCGCGTCATCGGCGCGCTCGAGGTCGAAGGCGGTCAGCCGTTTCGCAGCGACGCCTGGGTGCGCGAGCCGGGCGCACGACTGCAAGGCGACGGGCAGTCGCGGCTGATCGAAGACGGCGATTTGCTCGAGCGCGGCGGCTGCAACTTCTCGCATGTGCGTGGCCCGCAGCTGCCGCCATCGGCCACGCAGCATCGGCCCGAGCTCGCCGGCGCACCGTTTGAGGCGATGGGTGTGTCGCTGGTGTTCCACCCGCGCAATCCCTATGTGCCCACGATGCACATGAACGTGCGCATGTTTGCCGCGCTGCCCGAGGGCCGCGAGCCGGTGGTGTGGTTCGGCGGCGGCATGGACCTGACGCCGTATTACGGCTTCGAGGAAGACGCGAGCCACTTTCACCGCGTCAACCGCGAGGCGCTCACGCCCTTCGGCGACGACAAGTACCCGCGCTTCAAGAAATGGTGCGATGAGTACTTCTTCCTCAAGCACCGCGACGAGCCGCGCGGCATCGGCGGCGTGTTCTTCGACGACTTCGCCGAGTTGGGCTTCGATCGCAGTTTCGCGATGATGCGATCGGTGGGTGATTCGGTGATCGGCGCCTATTTGCCCATCGTGCAGCGCCGTCGCCACATGGCCTACGGCGAGCACGAGCGTGATTTCCAGGCCTATCGACGCGGGCGCTACGTCGAATTCAATTTGGTGTTCGACCGCGGCACGCTGTTCGGTCTGCAGTCGGGCGGTCGCACCGAAAGCATCCTGATGTCGATGCCGCCCATCGTCAAATGGCGATACGACTGGCATCCCGGGCCCGGCACGCCCGAAGCTCGCCTGTACAGCGACTTTTTGCGCCCGCGCGAGTGGGCCGACTGGCAGCCCACTGCCGGGGACGCCCCGGCTTGAGACGCATCGGCCTGTTCGGAGGCAGCTTCGACCCGGTTCACAACGCGCATGTGGCGCTGGCCCGCTCAGCGCTCGAGGCACTGGCGCTCGACGAGGTGCGCTGGATTCCGGCCGGCCACCCCTGGCAAAAGACACGCACGCTCGCTGATGCCGCCCACCGTCAGGCGATGGTGGCGCTGGCCATTGAAGGCGAGCCGCGCTTCGTGCTCGATCCCATCGAGCTGCAGCGCCCCGGCCCGAGCTACATGCTCGACACCGTGACCGAGCTGCAGGCCGCGCAACCCGGTGCGCGGTGGTTCTTGATCATCGGCCAGGATCAGCAAGCTGGCCTGCCGACTTGGCATGGCGCCGAGGAACTGACCCGGCGGGTGACGCTGGCCGTGGCACAGCGCCCCGGCGCGTCCGGCGATGCGCAGTCGTTGCTGCTGGCCGGCAGCGTCGTGCACACCGTGCCGCTGCCGCCGATGGCGCTGTCCTCGACCGAGGTGCGAAAGCGCTGCGCGGCCGGGCAAGCCATCGATCACCTCGTGAGCCCAAAAGTCGCAAGTTATATTGGGCAGCACGGGCTGTACCGGTGATGTCGTTGGCACCGACGCCCCCAACCCTCAGGTATTTCATCGCAAGCGCCCTTTGGCGCCACAGGAGCTGAATGGACATCAAGAAACTGCAACGCGTCATCGTCGATGGTCTGGAAGACGTCAAGGCCCAGAACATCGTTGTGTTCGATACCGAACACCTGTCGTCGCTGTTCGAGCGCGTGATCATCGCCTCGGGCACCAGCAACCGGCAGACCAAGGCGCTGGCCTCCAGCGTGCGCGAGGCGGTCAAGCAGGCAGGTCAGGTGCCTCCGCGGGTCGAGGGTGAGGTCAACGGCGAATGGATCATCGTCGACTGCGGCTCGGCGGTGGTGCACCTCATGCAACCCAACATCCGCGAGTACTACCACCTCGAAGAAATCTGGGGCGACAAGCCCGTCAAGATGAAGCTCGACAACGCGCCCAGGCGTCTGGTCAAGGCCGAAGAACCTGCAGCACCGGCGAAGAAGGTGGCGGCCAAGAAGACCGCCGCCAAGAAAGCGCCTGCGGGGAAGACGGCAGCACCTGTGGTGGCCGGCAAGGCCGCTGCCAAGTCTGCCCCCGCCAAAAAGAGCCCCGCTCGCAAGACGCCGGCTGCAGCCGTTGCAGCGCCGGTCGCAGCGCCCGTGGCCAAGCGTCGCTCGCCAGTTGCCAAGCCCGGCGTGTCGAGCCGCGTCGCAGCGCCTGTGAAGTCGGGTGTCACCCGCACCGTGGGTGTGAAGGTGGCCAGCGCGGCTTCCAAGTCGGCACCCGTGAAGACGATGGTGGTGAACAGGCCGGTCGTGCGCAAGGCGGCTGCCAAGGCAACGGCCAAGGCACCCGCCAAGACAGCACCGGCGCGCAAGACCTCGCGCAACGCGTGAAGCTGGTGCTCGCGGCCGTCGGTCACCGCCTGCCTGGCTGGGCCGACACCGCCTACGTGAACTACGCCAAACGCTTTCCGCCCGATCTTCGGCTTGAGCTCAAGGCGGTCAAGGCCGAGCCGCGCAGCGGCAAGACGGCCGAGCAGTTGATGGCTGCCGAGTCGGTCAGGCTGGAAGCCGCGATTCCCAAGGGCGCGCGCCGTGTGGTGCTCGATGAGCGCGGCACGCGGCTGACCACGATGCAGTTGTCGCAGCGGCTGTCGACGTGGGTGATCGACGGGCGCGATGTTGCGCTCATCGTGGGCGGGCCTGATGGTCTGGCCGCATCGCTCAAGGACAGCGCGGAGGAAACCTTGCGCCTGTCGGATCTGACGCTGCCCCACGCCTACGTGCGCGTGCTGTTGGCCGAGGCGCTGTACCGCGCCTGGACGGTGACCATCAACCACCCCTACCACCGCGAATGAAGCGACCCGTCGAAACGGCAACGCATGACTTTGTCTACCTCGCCTCGCAAAGCCCGCGTCGCCGGCAGCTGCTCGAGCAGATCGGCGTGCGACACGAGTTGCTGCTGGCCGACGCGGCCGAAGAAGACGCCGAAGCACTCGAAGCCGAACGCCACGGCGAGCTGCCGCTGGCCTATGTGCGGCGCGTGACGCAGGCCAAGCTCGATGCCGCGCAATCGCGGCTGCAGCGGCGCGGCCTGCCGGCAGCACCCGTGCTGTGCTCGGACACCACGGTGGCGCTGGGGCGTCGCATCTACGGCAAGCCGCTGGACGCAGCCGATGCGGTGGCCACCTTGCGCGAGCTGAGCGGCCGCACGCACCGTGTGATCACCGCGGTGGCCGTGGGCCTGGGCTCGCAGCAGCGGCTCGCGGTGAGCGAGTCGCGTGTGAGCTTTGCCGAAATCGACGAGGCTGCGCTCGAACGCTACGTGGCCGGCGGCGAGCCGTTCGGCAAGGCAGGCGCCTACGCCATTCAAGGCGCAGCCAGCGTCTGGGTGAGTCGCATCGCAGGCAGCTACAGCGGCATCATGGGCTTGCCGCTGTACGAAATCGCGCAGTTGCTGCGTGCGTTTGGCGTGCGCAGCTAAGCGGCAGCGCTCGCATACCATCGTCTGCATGCAAGACATCCTGATCAACTGGACACCGCAGGAAACCCGCGTGGCGGTTGTCGAACACGGCGCGGTGCAGGATCTGCACATCGAACGCACGCTCGAGCGTGGTCTGGTGGGCAACATCTACGCCGGCAAGGTGGTGCGCGTGCTGCCGGGCATGCAGTCGGCGTTCATCGACATCGGATTGGAACGCGCTGCCTTCTTGCACGTGGCCGATGTGCAGCAGGTGGCCGATGCCGCGCGCACCGCTGGCGGCAACCCGAGCACGCCACCGCCGCCCATCGAGCGGCTGGTGTTCGAGGGCCAGACGATGACGGTGCAGGTCATCAAGGATCCGATCGGCACCAAGGGCGCGCGGCTGTCCACGCAGGTCAGCATCGCCGGGCGGCTGCTGGTGTTTCTGCCGCAAGACGACCACATCGGTATCAGCCAGAAGATCGGCTCGCACGAACTGCGAGAGCAGTTGCGCGAGCGCATGACGGTGCTGTCGCGCACCACCGACGGCAGCGCCAGCGGTGGCTTCATCCTGCGCACCAATGCCGAGGACGCGACCGATGCCGAACTGGCTGACGACATCGCCTATCTGCGCAAGACCTGGGCTGCCATTCGCGAACGCAGCTTCAAGATGCCGCCGGGCAGTCTGCTGCACCAAGACCTGAGCCTGCTGCAGCGCGTGCTGCGCGATCTGGTGCACGAGGGCACGCAGTCGATACGCATCGATTCACGCCAGCAGTTCGATGTGCTCAAGGCGTTTGGCGAGGTCTTCACCCCCAGCTCGGTGGGCAAGCTCGAGCACCACAAGGGCGAGCGGCCCATCTTCGATTTGTTCAACATCGACGAGGAGATCGCGCGCGCGCTGTCACGGCGCGTCGACCTGAAGTCGGGCGGCTATCTGATCATCGACCAGACCGAAGCGCTCACTACGGTCGACGTGAACACCGGCGGCTATGTGGGCGCGCGCAACTTCGACGACACCATCTTCAAGACCAACCTTGAGGCCACGCAGGCGATTGCCCGCCAGATGCGGCTGCGCAACCTCGGCGGCATCATCATCGTGGACTTCATCGACATGAGCCGCGACGAGCACCAGGCCACGGTGCTCGCCGAGCTCAAGCGCCAGCTGGCGCGTGACCGCACCAAGATCACGGTGAGCGGCTTCACCCAGCTCGGGCTGGTCGAGCTCACACGCAAGCGCACCCGCGAATCGCTGGCCCACATGCTGTGCGAGCCGTGCCCCACCTGCGAGGGCAAGGGCCAGGTCAAGACCGCGCGCAGCGTGTGCTACGACATCCTGCGCGAGATCCTGCGCGAGGCACGCCAGTTCAACCCGAAAGAATTCCGCATCATCGCCACGCCTGCGGTCGTCGAGATGCTGCTCGACGAGGAAAGCCAGCACCTCGCCGGCCTGAGTGACTTCATCGGCAAGCCGATCTCGCTGAGCGCCGAAGCCCACGCCTCGCCGGAGCAGTACGACATCGTGCTGATGTGAGGCCCTTTGAGTCGTCCACATGGCCACAATCGATGCATTGAACGCTGCTGTGCAGACGGCGAGCGGCTTGTCGATTTCAGGAATCGGGGTCTCGAATGAACCGCACCGAAGTGCTTGACCAACTCGCCCGCAGCAAACCCATGCTGAGTGCACGCTACGGCGTCGAACGCCTGGCTTTGTTCGGCTCCACGGCGCGCGATTCGGATCGACCCGGCAGCGATATCGACATCCTCGTTTCCTTCGATGGTCCTGCCACCTCAGAGCGCTACTTCGGGGTGCAGTTCTTTCTGGAAGATCTGCTCGGGCGGCCTGTCGATCTGGTCACCGACAAGGCACTGCGCTCCGAGCTGCGCCCCTTCATCGAGCGCGAGGCGGTGCATGTCTGAGCCGGTTGGCCGCGAGTGGCGCTTTTACATCGACGACATGATCGTCTTCGCCGAGAAGGTGGCGGCGTACACCGCCGGGATGGACCAGGGCACGTTCGTCGCGAGCGGCCTGGTCTACGACGCAACCCTGCGCAATCTGGAACTGATCGGCGAGGCTGCGACGCGCGTCCCGGAGGCGGTTCGCGCGTCGCACCCTCAAGTGCCGTGGCGGCTGGTCGTGGCCACGCGCAACCGGCTGATTCATGGCTACCTTGGCATCGATAACGACACCCTGTGGAGCATCGTCGTGTCGGATGTGCCCGCCTTGTTGCCCAATTTGCTGGTCATCAAGAACGATCAGGCATGAGCCAAACCGCTCGACCGGCATGCAACGCTGATCCATCGAGCCCGAGTTCATCTGGTCCGATTTGTCTTTGATGTGAGCCCCTGGCACGGCGCGCCGCCGGTCATCGTCGACACCAACGTGCTGATCGGCCAGTGGATGACCGATCTGGTCGCGCGCGAGCCGATGCACATCCTCGACGGCATGCGCGGCGGGTTGCTGCGCTTTGCGGTGTGCGATGCGCTGCTCGCCGAGTACCGCGAGGTGCTGCTGCGGCCCAAGCTCAAGCGCCGCCATCTGCAAGATGATGAGAAGGTCGCTGCCTTCATCGCACAGATCGCCGCTGGCGCCATCCACATCCAGACCCAGCCCGGCCCGAAGGCACCCGACCCCGGCGATCAGATGCTGTGGGATCTGCTGGCCAGCCGCGACGATTTGCAACTCGTCACTGGCGACCGGCTGCTGCTCAAGAACAGTCGCATGCGCGGGCGGGTGCTCACGCCAGAGGCGTTTGCGGTGGCGTGGTTGCAGCGCGATGCGCAATAGCATGCGGGCATCGCCACTCCCTTGAGAGGTCACATGCCTCGCCTCACCAACAACCCGAGCAAGTCCCGCTGCTGCGCGCTCAGGCAGTCATCCACGCCGAGCGAAGAGACGCAGCGCTTGGTGCGTAGGGCTCGCGCGCACAGCCAACTAAGCGAGGCAAAGGCATTGGACGTGGCTCACGAACAGGTCAGGGCGGTGCGTCGGCGCAAGTGAGTCGGCCATACGGCCCAAATGCTGACAACCGAGCGCTCGTCGCGACGTGTCAGGATGATCCAGATCCAGCAGATCCAATCATCACGAACTTCCGGGCCGGGGTCTTGAACACGTTCTTCGTGTTCCAAGCCAGGAACTCAGCCGCGGGTCGCAAATCGCTGTGCTGAGGCACGTGTATCGGGTTGCCGTGAAACTGCAGCTCTCCCTCTATGCCCCGTCCGCCGCCGATGGCGTGCTGGCTGAAGATGACGCGATGTTCGGCTGGCTCTACCGTGAACACCCCAAGGTCGAATAGTTTGTGGTGCAAGGCGCACAACGACAGGCCATTGGGCTCGATGTCCGGCCCGCCCACGTGGTGCCACTGGATGTGTGCAGCCTCCAGGCCCGCTGGCATGTGCCCGATGCGCAGGTCGAAGCCACAGACGCAGCACCGGTATTCGTAGGCCCGCAGGACGCGATCGCGGAAATCCGGGTCGCGTCTGCGCCGCTTTGAAGTGCCGTAACCCACCGTTGGTGAGACGCCCTCGCCCACCTCGGTCCCACGCTCGAGATCAAGGCCTGCGGCTGCCGCGATGTCACCTTGCAGGGTTACTGGAAAGTAGGTTTCAAGAACCTGCATGGCCACGGCTTGCACCAGCCCCGGAATGCTGCGCAGCGCTTCATCCACATCTGCCGGAAAGCCCGCCTGGATGTCGTGCTCACGCAGTTCGCCTAGGCTGGGTGTGGCACCGGCTCTGCGATTGAGGATCTCCCGCGGGCCGCTCAGATTCCAGATGCTGCCGTGTCCATCGGTGGCCAGATGCCAAAACGGATAGTGGCGAGACTTGGCCGAATTGCTGGGGCCAAATTCGGCCAGCATCTGCTTCAGCGGGTCATCGACGGCCGCGAATTCGACCATGCGTGGTTCGCCGCGTTGCACACGGGCCAGCGCCAGCAAGATAAGCAATGGCTTGTGGGGCGCATAGACGCCAGCGCGTTGCGCTCGCCGGATGTTGCCGAAAGCCTCCAGCACCTCGGACGCAGTTTTCATGGCTGGGGCTGCGTTCCGCGCGCTGACCAGTAGTCAGCCTTTTCCGGAATCACCCAGCGCACTCCGCCACGAGGGTCGGGTTGGTCGCCGACGTAACGCGGTATCAGATGCATGTGGAGGTGCCCGACGGTCTGACCAGCGGCAGCTCCGTCATTAATGCCGATGTTGTGTCCGGCGGGGCTGAACTCGGCATCGAGCTGCTGCTTCGCAGCATTCAGAAGCGTCAGCATGGCTTCGCGCTCGGTTGCCGTGGTGTCAAAAAACGATCCCACATGCCGCAGCGGAATCACGAGCGTGTGCCCAGGGCTGACGGGGAAGGCATCGCGCACGACCATGGCCCATTCATTGCGCAGCATCACCCGCGCGGCGGGAAGTGTGCAGAACGGGCAATCGGCGGGACGGCTCATATCGCGAGGGTACAAGACCGCCGCGAGCGGCGGTTCGGGCCTTTGGAAGAGCCGAATGCTCAGTAATGCGGCGGCAGCTCATCCCTCAAGCTGCGAAAGGCAGCCGGCTGCTGCTCGGCGGGTTGCTGGCGCAGGCGTTCGATCTCGCGCTCCAGGCGGTCGATCTGGTCTTGCTGGCGCACGATGACGGCGTTGAGTTGATCGAGCAGGTCTTCGGTGAAGCTGGCCTTGATCTCGAGATCGGTCAGCCTCTGCTCAGTGAGGTGTTCGGTGCGGTGTTCGGCGGGGTTGGCGTGTTCCATGCACCGATTGGACGCGAAGTCGCGGAGCGGGCGGACTTTGGGTGATGGTGGCTGGTGGCGCGTCGACAATCGGACATGACCGAATCCCACGCCAGCACGACTCCCGGGCCTGCGTTCAGCAGCCTTTCGCTTCCACCCGCGGTCATCGAGAACCTGCAGCGTCTGGGCTACGAGCGCATGACGCCGATCCAGGCGGCGGCTTTGCCGCTGGCGCTGGCCGGCAAGGACCTGATCGCGCAGGCCAAGACGGGCAGCGGCAAGACGGCGGCGTTTGCGCTGCCGCTGCTGGCCAACGTGAACCCGCGGCGCTTTGCGGTGCAAGCGCTGGTGCTGTGCCCCACGCGCGAGTTGGCCGAGCAGGTCACGCAGGAGTTGCGCCGGCTGGCGCGCGCCGAAGACAACATCAAGATCCTCACGCTGTGCGGTGGCGCCACGATGCGCCCGCAGATCGCCAGCCTGGCGCACGGCGCGCACATCGTGGTGGGCACGCCGGGGCGCATCCTCGATCACCTTTCGCGCGAGACGCTGCTGCTCGATGCGCTCAACACGCTGGTGCTCGACGAGGCCGATCGCATGCTCGACATGGGCTTTGCCGAAGACATCGCCACCGTGGTTCAGCACTGCCCAAAAAATCGCCAGACGCTGCTGTTTTCGGCCACCTACCCTGAGGGCGTGGTCAAGCTGGCCACGCGCTTCATGCGCGATCCGCAGCAGGTCAAGCTCACCGAACGCCACGCCACCACCAAGATCCGCCAGCGCTTTTACGAGGTGAAAGAAAGCGAGCGGCTGCACGCGGTGGGCCTGCTGCTCGATCACTACCGGCCGGAGAGCACGCTGGCGTTTTGCAACACCAAGCAGCAGTGCCGCGATCTGGTGGCCGTGCTGCAAGGCCAAGGCGTGGTGGCGCTCGAACTGCACGGCGATCTCGACCAGCGCGAGCGCGATCAGGTGCTGGTGCAGTTTGCCAACCGCAGCTGCAGCGTGCTGGTGGCCACCGACGTGGCTGCGCGCGGGCTCGACATCGCCCACCTTGAGGCGGTGATCAACGTCGACATCACGCCCGAAATCGAAGTGCACACGCACCGCGTGGGGCGCACCGGCCGCGCCGACGAAGCGGGCTGGGCGTTCAGCCTGGCCAGCATGGACGAGATGGGCCGCGTCGGGCGCATCGATGAGATGCAAGGCAGCGCCAGCGTGTGGCACCCGTTGGCCGAGCTCACGCCGGCCAGCACCGGGCCGCTGCGCCCGCCCATGGCCACGCTGCAGATCCTCGGCGGGCGCAAGGAAAAGATCCGCGCCGGCGACGTGCTGGGCGCGCTGACCAAGGACATGGGGTTCGAGGCGGCGCAGATCGGCAAGATCAACGTCAACGAGTTTTCGACCTATGTGGCGGTGGAGCAATCCATCGCCGACGAAGCCGCGCGGCGGCTGAACGCGGGCAAGGTCAAGGGCAAGGCGGTCAAGGTGCGCCGGCTGTAAGGGGGTTACCGACCCGCGCCTATCATCTCAAGCAACTCTTGCTTGCCACCAGAGTGCCCCCCATTGGTTTTGCTTTCACAGGTCATGCTCAGAACTCTTTCAGCCAGCCTCTTTCACTTTATTCAGGGTTTGCTGCTGGCGCTGGTCATCTGGGCCTTGGCCTTGCCCGCGGCCCACGCCCAGTTTCGCGTCGAGATGTCTGGCGTGGGTGCGTCGCAGGTGCCGATCGCCATCGCGCGCTTTCGCGATGAAGACCGCTACGGCCAGGTGCTGTCGGCCATCGTGCGCGCTGACCTCGAGCGCAGCGGGCTGTTCCGTGGCGTCGACGCGTCTGAGGTCCTCGATGAAATGGCCGCGCCGGCCATGGCCCAGTGGCGCGCTCGCGCTGCCGATGCGCTGGTGGTCGGCTCGGTCACGCGGCTGGCCGATGGCCGCTTCGATGTGCGCTTCAAGCTGTGGGATGTGGTCAAAGGCGTTGAGCTGGGCGGCCAAAGCACGCTCGTGGCACAGGCCGACTTGCGGCTGGCCGCACACCGCATCGCCGATTTCGTGCACGAAAAGCTCACCGGCCAGAAGGGCGTCTTCTCAACCCGCATCGCCTACGTCACGCGAGCGGGTCGCAACTTCACGCTGCGCATTGCCGATGCCGATGGCGAAGGCGGGCAGGTGGCCCTGAACAGCGCTGAGCCCATCATTTCGCCAGCGTGGTCGCCCGATGGACGTGAGCTGGCTTATGTCTCGTTCGAGAGCCAAAAGGCGGTGGTCTATGTTCAGGATGTGGTCACCGGCAAGCGGCGCGTGCTGGCCAATTTCAAAGGCACCAACAGCGCGCCGGCCTGGGCACCCGATGGCCAGACGCTGGCTGTGACGCTGTCTCGCGATGGCGGCTCGCAGCTGTATCTGATCGGGCGCAATGGCGACAACGTGCGCCGGCTGACCCAAAGCATGGGCATCGATACCGAACCGACGTTCTCGCCCGACGGACAGTTTGTCTACTTCGTGAGCGACCGTGGCGGCAGCCCCCAGATCTATCGCACGTCGGTCGGCGGCGGCGGGGCTGAGCGCATCACCTTCGCAGGCAGTTACAACATCAGCCCGGCCGTGAGCCCCGATGGCCGAACCTTGGCCTACATTGCGCGACAGGGCAACGCCTTCCGGCTGTACACGCAAGAGCTGTCGGGCGGCGCGCCGCAACTGCTCAGCGACACCAGCGACGATGAAAGCCCCAGCTTTGCGCCCAACGGCCGGCTCATCATCTACGCCTCGCGTGCCCAGGGCCGCGACGTGTTGATGACGACCACGCTCGACGGCAAGATCCGCGCGCGTTTGGTGTCGACCAGTGCCGACGTCCGCGAGCCCGTGTGGGGCCCGTTCGGCCGCTAGATTTTTCCGCCACTTCCTTTCAACCCATCCCAAGGAGATCCCATGAGCTTCCAACGTTTTTCCTCGTCATCCGCTTCCAGTGTTCTGTTGTCGGCGATTTGTGCTGCTGCCTTGGTCGGCTGCGGCTCCAGCGTCAAGCTCGACGACAAGGCCCCGCCGGTTGAAAACCGCACCGCAACCCCTGTCGACACGACCGCGCCTGTGCAATCCCAGGTCACCAGCGTGGACCTGACCAAGGGCTCGACTGACACCACCGGTGCCGACCGCATCGTTTACTTCGACTTCGACAGCTACACCGTGCGCGACGACGCTCGCCGGGTGATCGACCTCAACGCCAAGGGGCTCTCCGCCAACCGCGCCAAGCGCATGGCTGCCGAAGGTCACACCGACGAGCGCGGTGGTCGTGAGTACAACCTCGCCCTGGGCCAAAAGCGCGCTGAGGCCGTGGTGCGTGCGCTGGTGGTGTCTGGCGCTGCAGACAACCAGCTTGAGGCCGTGAGCTTCGGCAAGGAGCGCCCAGCCGCCACCGGTTCTGACGAGGCCGCTTATGCCAAGAACCGCCGCGTCGAACTCGCCAATCGTTGAAGGCTGAGGCATGAACTGGCCCAACGCCAAACTTCGTGGCAGTGTTCTTGCCGCAGGGCTGCTGCTCGCGCTGATGTCTTCGACAGCGCACTCAGCCCTGTTCGGCGACGACGAGGCACGACGGGCCATTCTTGAGTTGCGCCAGAAGACGGACCAAACCGCCGAGCAGCAACGATTGCGCGACACCGAGCAATCCGAGCAAATCGGCCAGTTGCGCAAGAGCATGCTCGACATGAGCAATCTCATCGAGCTTATGCGCACCGAGAACGCCCGCTTGCGCGGCACGATCGAGCAGCTGGCGCGCGACCTCAGCGAGACCCAGCTGAAGCTGCGTGAGGTGGACGGCCGCTTGCGCCAACTCGAGCCGCAAAAGGCCACCATCGACGGCAAGGAATTCACCGCCGACGCCGAAGAGATCCGCCAATATGAGGCGGCCATGACACTGGTGCGAAATGCGGAGTTCCCGGCTGCGGCGAGTGCACTGAGCGCGTTTCGCACCCGTTATCCGAACAGCGGCTACGGCGCGTCGGCGCTCTTCTGGCTGGGCAATGCGCAGTACGGCAAACGAGACTATCCGGCGGCTGTGGCTTCATTTCGCAGCTTTGTCAGCGGCCACCCCGCTGACCCGCGTGCCCCCGAGGCCCTTCTGGCGGTCGCCAACTGCCACTTCGAGCTGAAAGACACCCGCTCGGCTCGCAAGGCACTGGATGAGTTGTTCAAGGCCTATCCGAACTCCGAGGCTGCCGTGGCCGGCAAGGAGCGTCTGGCCTCGCTCAAGTGAGCCAGCATGCTGCCCATGGCGATGGGCGGGCCTCAACGCCCGAGCATGCGGAAGATGACGCCGATCTCGAGCGCCGGTTTGGCGGCTTGAGACGGCTTCACGGCGATGCCAACTACCAGCGACTGCGCGGCGCTCGCGTGGCCGTGGTCGGCTTGGGCGGAGTGGGCTCCTGGGCCGCCGAGGCGCTCGCGCGCAGCGGCGTGGCCTGCCTGGTCCTGATCGATCTGGATCACGTCTCCGAAGGCAACATCAACCGTCAGGTGCAGGCCACCGGCCGCACCGTGGGGCAGTCCAAGGCGCTCGCCCTGTGTGAGCGGCTGGCCGACATCCACCCCGGCTGCCGTCTGATCCCGGTCGAAGAATTCGTCGACGAGTCCAACTGGCCAGCCTTGTTGTCGTGCCCGGTCGATGCCGTGATCGACGCGTGCGATCAAGTGCGCGCCAAGGCCACGCTGGCCGCCTGGGCGATCTCCACCGGCACCGCCTTGGTGACCGTGGGGGCCGCAGGTGGCAAACATCAGCCACAAGCCGTCGAGGTGGCCGATCTGGCCAGCGTGACGCACGACCCCTTGCTTGCTTCGCTGCGCCAGCGCCTGCGCCAGCACCATGGCGCCGCGCGCAGCGGGCCTGTGGGCGTGGTCTGTGTGTTTTCGCGCGAAGCGGTGCTAGCGCCGCCAGAGTCGTGTGATGCGCAAGGCAATCTCAACTGCCATGGCTATGGTTCCAGCGTGAGCGTGACCGCCACCTTTGGCATGGTGGCTGCGGCACAGGCGATGTGTGCGCTGTGCGCCTGAGCCGTTAAAACCACGCCGGCGTTGCGATGAGCCGGTCTATAATTTTCGGCTGCCCGGGGGTTGTTAGCTCAGTTGGTAGAGCAGCGGACTTTTAATCCGTAGGTCGTGGGTTCGAGTCCCGCACAACCCACCATCCACCGGTTCAGGTTTTCCCATACACGCCACACACGTGGGGCTCTTAGCTCAGTTGGTAGAGCAGCGGACTCTTAATCCGTAGGTCGAGTGTTCGAGTCACTCAGGGCCCACCAAAAGTAAGTAGAAGGACTCAGGCGCTTTTGTTCCTGGGTCCTTTTTTGTTTGGCCCCGGTAGACTGCATCCAACACCGCTTGTCTCGACTCCCGATGAAAGTACTGAACCTGTCCATCTTGCTGGCCGCCTTGATGTGCTCGGCATCGGTCGCCGGCTTTGTGCTCAAGCCCTCGGTCAAGGCCACTCAGGCCGGGCCGCGCTTCGTGCTGGAACAAAGCATCCCCCGTCAATTCGAGGGCTGGCGTGAACTGCCCGAGCGTGCGACGTCGGTCGTCGATCCGGGCACCAAGCAGTTGCTCGACAAGCTCTACAGCCAGATGCTGAGCCGAACCTACGTGAATTCGGCTGGCTACACGGTGATGCTTTCATTGGCCTATGGCGATGACCAGCGCGGAGGCCTGGCGGCGCACAAGCCCGAGATCTGCTACCCGGCTCAGGGCTTCACCTTGCTCGGGCTTCAAGAGGTGCAGTTGGTGACGCCGTTTGGCGAGATTGCCGGCAAGCGGCTGTCCACCAGCATGGGCCCGCGCAAGGAGCCGGTGACCTACTGGTTTGCTGTGGGCGACACGTCCATCAGCAACAAGGTTGAGCAGCGCCTGGTCGAAATGAAATTGAGCCTGACGGGGCAGATCCCCGACGGCCTGCTGTTCAGGGTGTCTTCGATCGACGAGAACACGACCCGTGCCTACGCGATGCAAGACCAGTTCATTGCCGACTTGCTCAAGGCCGTGAACGACAAGGACCGCAAGCGCATCAGCGGTCTGGGTGCTGCGGCCTCAGCGATGTGACGCTGAGCGGCTACTTGGTGCGACCGTAGGTGTCGTCAAAGCGCACGATGTCGTCTTCGCCGAGGTAGCTGCCTGACTGCACCTCGATGATTTCGAGTGGCACTTTGCCCGGGTTGGACAGCCGATGGACCTGACCCAGGGGGATGTAGGTGCTCTGGTTTTCGCTGAGCAGCACCACCTGCTCGCCGTTGGTGACTTCGGCCGTGCCGCTCACCACGATCCAGTGCTCGGCGCGGTGGTGGTGCATCTGCAGGCTGAGCGATGCGCCCGGCTTGACGAGGATGCGCTTGACCTGAAACCGCGCTCCTTCGTCAATGCCGTCATACCAGCCCCAGGGGCGATGGACCAGCCGGTGCAGCTTGTGTTCGGTGCGCCCCGCGCCATGGAGTTGCGCGACGATGTGCTTCACATCCTGGCCGCGGCTTTTGTCGACCACCAGCACGGCGTCCGGCGTTTCCACCACGATCACATTGTCCACTCCCACCACGCTGACCAGCCGGCTGGTGGCGTGAACCAGGGTGTTGCGGCTGTCGCGCACGATGGTGTCGCCGACCGCGGCATTGCCGGCGTCGTCCTTGCTGCTGACCTGCCACACCGCGTCCCATGCGCCAAGGTCAGACCAACCGGCGCGCATGGGCACCATGCGCACCGGAAATTCAGCGCTGCCCGCGCACTTTTCCATCACCGCGTAGTCGATGGACTCGCTGGGGATCAATGCAAACAGCGTCTTGTCGGGGCGCACGAAAGACGCATCCACCGCCTTTGCAGACCACGCCGCGCGCGTGGCGGCTTCGATGTCTGAGCGGAACTTGTTCAGCGCGCTCAGCCAGACCGAGGCGCGCACCACGAAGATGCCGCTGTTCCAGAAAAAACCACCGTCTTCAAGATAACGCTGCGCCGTGGCCAGATCGGGTTTTTCAACGAATCCAGCCACATCAACCGCCGTCAGATCCGCGACGGCTGCGGCGCGGATGTAGCCAAAGCCGGTTTCGGGCCGATCCGGCGGCACGCCCAGGATCACGAAAGCGCCACCGGCTGCGGCGCGAACAGCCGCTTGAATGGCGGCCTTGAAGGCCGGCTCATTGGTCACGGTTTGATCGGCGGGCGTGACCACCAGCACCGGGTCGGCTGCGCTGTCCATGGCCTGCAAGGCCGCCAGCGTCATGGCCGGCGCGGTGTTGCGGCCGACCGGCTCGAGCAGCAGCGTCGGCAAGGCCAGCCCCGTTTCGCGCCACTGGTCGAGTGCCACAAAGCGATGCTCTTCATTGCCGACCACGCAAGCCGCCAAAGGCGAGATGTCATCTGCCGCGATGTCGCTCACGCGGGCGGCTGCTTGCTGGAACAGGCTGCGGTTGCCTTGCAGCACCAAAAACTGCTTGGGATGCTGAGCGCGCGACAGCGGCCACAGCCGGGTGCCACTGCCGCCAGCCATGACGACAGGCAAGACTTGAATGGGTTGCTTGGAATTCATGATCAGCTCAAGAGTCATAACCGTTGGGGTTTTGGCTTTGCCAGCGCCAGCTGTCCTCGCACATCGCCCGCAGGTCACGCTGGCTTTGCCAGCCCAGCAACTCGCGCGCAAGGCTCACGTCGGCGTAGCAAGCAGCCACATCGCCCGGGCGTCTGGCTGCGATGTCAAAGGGGACGGCGCGGCCGCTGGCTTGCTCGAAGGCTCGCACCAGTTCGAGCACGCTGTGACCGCAACCTGTGCCCAGATTAACCGTGATGCATGACGGCTTGTCGATCAGATGGCGCAACGCCGCCACATGGCCGTCGGCCAGGTCGAGCACGTGGATGTAATCGCGCACGCCGGTGCCGTCTGGCGTCGGGTAATCGTTGCCAAACACGGTGAGCCGCTCGCGGCGTCCCACCGCCACCTGGGCGATGTAGGGCATCAGGTTGTTGGGCGTGCCGCGCGGGTCTTCGCCGATCTCGCCGCTTTCATGGGCGCCCACCGGGTTGAAGTAGCGCAGCAAGGCCAGACTCAGATCGGGCCGGGCCCGCACCACATCGCGCAGGATCATCTCGCCCATCCATTTGGTCGCGCCGTAAGGGCTGGTGCTGCAAAGCGGTGAGTCCTCGCGCAGCGGCAGCGTCTCGGGCGTTCCGTACACGGTGGCGCTGGAGCTGAAGACCATGTTCTTGACGCCGTGATCGCCCATCACGCGCACCACAGACATCAGCGCGCCCAGATTGTTTTGGTAGTAGTCGAGGGGCTTCGCGCTGCTTTCGCCCACGGCTTTCAGCGCGGCGAAGTGGATCACGGCATCAATGTGGTGGCGGCTGAACACCGAGGCCATTGCAGCCTGATCCAGCACGTTGATCTGCTCGAAGGCCGGTGCGATCCCGCTCAGCCTGTGCAAACGGTTCAAGACCTCAGGCGAGCTGTTGACGAAGTTGTCGACGCCCACCACCTCGAAGCCTGCGCAGTGCAATGCCAGCCAGGTGTGCGAAGCGATGTAACCGGCCGCGCCGGTCAACAAGACTCGCGCGCGGGTCATTGAATCGTGTAGCTCAATGAGCAGTTGGCCGTTTTCGCGGTGTAACTGTTCAGTTGTGAAGTGGATTCGGAGCGTTCTTCTCGCTGGTAGCCACAACCCAGAGAGAAATTGCGGGCGATGGCGTACTGCGCACCCAGCGAATATCGGTTGACGATGTTCTTGCTGCTCTGGCCGTTGGTCTGATCCTGCGACCCATCCGAGCGGTTGTAGCCGGCGTTCAGGCTGATCTTGGAGCTCAGCAGATAAGTGACCCCGAGATTGGTCCAGTTCGTCACCGAGTTGTTGTCGACATACGAGCCGGTGACGCCACCGGTGGGCGTCGATCCCGTGGGCAGAAAGGTCGAATCCACACCCGTGTCACGGCTGAACGATCCACGCAACTGCAAGCGCCCGGTGGGTGAGTAGGTCGCACCGACGGCACCGGTCACGCGAGAGTTAGAGCCGCCTTGCGAATTGCTGTCGCCGTTGCCGATGCTGACCCTGGCATCCACCGATGTCAGTGGCGTTGGCGTCCACACCGCGGTCAGGTCAAGGTCTGTGCGGTTGTTGGTGTCATCGCCGCCGCTAGCCTGAGGCGTCTTGTCCCTTGTGAACCGCACGCCCGTGCCCAGAACCACCGACTCGCCCAGGCCGTACGTCAGTCCCAAACTCGCGACATCGCTGGTCACGTCAGACGACAACGTTTGTGGCTGATCGGGCGAATTGATGGTTCGGTGTTCCAGGCCCCCCACCAGCGACAGCGAGCTGTTGAGTTCGTACTTGACCGAGGCGACGATCTGCTCGGTGGTTTGCACGAACTTTCCGGTGTCGGGCGTGGAAAGGGAGCCGTAGTCACCCTGACTCTCGTTTCGCGAATAACTGAGCGTGCCCGAAAGGCGGCCGATGGTGGCCCAGTCCAGCGCGCCCAGCACGCTGTAGCCGTTGAAGTTCAGTTGCGACTGGTCGACGTAGTGGTTGTTCGTCACGTTCAGATTGCCGCGCACCCGCTGCCTGCCGAAGGGCTGGTCCACGCCCGCAAAGATGGAGGTGGCCCAGATGTTGTCGCTTTGTGGGTTGTTGGCGCTTGAGACCTTGAACAAGTTGGATTCGTGCGTGAAGGTTTCGCTGGCCCCAAAGTAATACGGGCTGGTTTCGGCCCGCGCAAAACCGCTGGGAAACAAAACCGCCGCCATCACCAGACCCCAGGACCCGACGACCTTGCCACCGGCAGTTTTGAATCTCGACATGTCTGGCCTTTAAGTTGGATGCTCGGTGCACTGATGCGACGAGGCTTCGAAGTTTTGAGGCTAGTACGCTCTGCGATCGAAAAACACCAGCCGCACCGTTTTGGCGATGATCTGCAGATCGAATACAAGCGACCAGTTGCGCAAGTACTCAAGATCGTATTCGACGCGGGCCTGCATCTTTTCGATGCTTTCGGTTTCACCGCGCAGCCCATTGACCTGCGCCCAGCCCGTGATACCCGGCTTGACCTTGTGTCGCACCATGTAGGCCTTGATGAGCTGGCGGTATTCCTCGTTGTGGGCCACCGCATGCGGCCTCGGGCCGACGATGCTCATGCGGCCCTGAAGCACGTTGATGAACTGCGGCAATTCATCGAGCGAGGTGCGCCGGATGAGGGCACCGAACCGCGTGATGCGCGCGTCGTCTCGGGTGGCTTGCATCACCACTTCGCCGTCGTCCGCGGTGCGCATGGAGCGAAACTTGTAGACGATGATTTCTTCGCCCGCCAGGCCGTTTCGGCGCTGCTTGAAGATGACGGGTCCGGGTGAACTCAGCTTTACACCGATGGCCACCGCGATGAGCACCGGGGTGATCAGCACCAGGATGATGCTGGCCAGCACGATGTCACTGACCCGCTTGAGCAGTTCATTCGTGCCGGTAAAGGGCGTTTCGCAAATGCCGACCACGGGAATGCCGTCGATGTCTTGCAGTCGGCCCTGGATGATGCTGATGCCGAACACATCGGGCACGTAAAAGAGCGAAGCCGTAGTTCCCTGAATCTGCTCGAGCAGCGCCACGATGCGTGGCTGCGAGCCCAGCGGCAAGGTGATGTAGACCTCGCTGATGCCGTTTTCGATGACGTAGGTGGACAGACTGGCCAGCCCGCCAAGCCGTCTCATGTCTGGGGGTTCATCCACACGCTCGTCGGTTCGGTCGTCGAAGAATCCGACGAAGTCCACGCCGTCATCGGGTCTTGCGGTGATGGCCTGAGACACCCTGATGCCCAGTCGCCCGGCGCCCACGACCACGGCGCGGCGGCGCGCCTGCGGTCTGGCGCTGCGCTGCTTGCTGATTTGCTGTCCCAGCCAGCAGGTTACCAACTGCACCACCGGCGTTGCCAGCGCCCAGCCCGTCAGCACACGGTCTTCGAAAAGATAGAAGCTGCTGGTGGCGTAGGCACACATGGCAAGGATGAACAGCAGCGACACCCAGGAAGACATGATGTCGACCGCCGAGCTGAGCAGCCCGTCGCGGAAACGGTTCGGTCCCGGGAAGGTAAGCGCAAACACCAGCAGGCACAAGGTGAGTTGCGGGCGGCCCATCGGCTCGTCCATCCACTGACTGGCGATGACGAACGTTAGCACCGACAGGTTCGGCTCGAGAAACGCGGCCACCAGCGATGTGATCGACTGCGGCGCGCTGAAAAACGTTCGTTTGCGGGATCTGTCTTCGAACATTGTGGCTGTGCTTGGTGGTCGCCGATGACGTCAACACCATAGCGAGAGATTGTGTCTCACCAGGCTGCTGCAGCGGGCTGTCTTGTCGATCTATTGGCCCGGTTGTCGTGCCTACAATCTGTTGATGATCCGTGCTTTTCAGAAGTTGTTGGGTGCTGCTTTAGCGGCACGAATCTGCCTGCTGGTTAACCATGTCTTGCAGTCTGAGGCTGCTGCGGTCGACCGTTTGCAGCGTCACTCGGGCAAGCGCATTGAAGTGCATTTGCGTTCGCTGCCGGTGGCCGACTGGTTGCCTGAGGTGATGGGCGTCGAGATCACCCGCGCCGGGCTCATCGAGTGGCTCGAAGTTTTTGATGGCGAGCCCGACCTGCGGGTGTCGATTGACGCTTCCAACCCGGCCAGAAGCATTGCCAACGCGTTCGGTGGCCAGCGCCCGGCGGTCGAGGTGTCCGGCGATGCCGCACTGGCTGCCGATGTGGCCTGGCTGGTCGACAACCTGCGCTGGGATCTGCACGATGACCTGGCTCGTGTTGTCGGTGATGCACCCGCGGCGGCTCTTGCGCAGTTCGCTTCGACCGCATCGGCTGGCCTGCGCGGTGCCGTGGATGCGCTGATCGCGACTGCTCAGCGCCTGCGCCGCATGGCCCAAGGCGAGGCCGGCGGCTCGGAGTTCCCGCCCCGATGAGGCATCTCGCGCGTCTTTTTTTCATCGTCTTCACGGTTTATCGCTACGGTCTCGACGAGTTGGCTCTGTCCAACTTTCGGCAGCGCTGGGTGCAAGTGCTGATTCGCGTGATCACGGCCAGCCGGCGGCTCGACATGCCGCGCGGCCAGCGTCTGCGGCTGGCGCTCGAGGGCCTCGGGCCGATCTTCGTGAAGTTCGGGCAGGTGCTGTCAACGCGGCGCGACCTGATCCCACCGGACATTGCCGACGAACTCGCGCAGTTGCAAGACAACGTGCCGCCATTTCCCGCCGCCCAGGCGCGTGAGCTGATTGAAAAGGCTTTCGGCAAGAGCATCGAGACCATGTTTGCCAGCTTCGAGGCCGAGCCGGTGGCCAGTGCTTCGATCGCGCAAGTTCATTTCGCCACGCTGCAAGACGGCCGCGAAGTTGCTGTCAAGGTGCTGCGGCCCAACATGCTGTCGGTGATCGACGACGACATCTCGCTGATGCGCACCCTGGCGCGCTGGATCGAACGGCTGTCGGCCGATGGCAAGCGCCTGAAGCCGCGCGAAGTGGTTGCCGAGTTCGACAACTACCTGCACGACGAGCTCGACCTGGTGCGCGAAGCCGCCAACGCCGCGCAGGTGCGCCGCAACATGGAAGGCCTGAAGCTGGTCATGGTGCCGGAGATGCATTGGGAACTGTGCACCCAGACCGTCATCGTCATGGAGCGCATGAAAGGCATTCCGATCAGCCAGACGCAGCGGCTGCGCGATGCGGGCGTCGACATCCCTAAGCTCGCGCGCGACGGCGTGACCATCTTCTTCACGCAGGTGTTTCGAGACGGTTTCTTTCACGCCGACATGCACCCCGGCAACATCCAGGTGAGCATCGCGCCCGAGACCTTCGGCCGCTACATCGCGCTTGACTTCGGCATCGTGGGCACGCTGACCGAGTTCGACAAGGAATACCTGGCGCAAAACTTCATCGCGTTCTTTCGGCGTGACTACAAGCGGGTGGCCGAGTTGCATCTGGAGTCCGGCTGGGTACCCGAAGGCACCCGCGTGGATGAGCTCGAAGGCGCGATCCGCGCCGTGTGCGAACCGCATTTCGACCGACCCTTAAAGGACATCTCGCTGGGCCAGGTTCTGTTGCGGCTGTTCCAGACCTCGAGGCGCTTCAACGTCGAGATCCAGCCCCAGCTGGTGCTGCTGCAAAAAACGCTGCTCAATGTCGAGGGGCTGGGTCGCCAGCTCGATCCGGACCTGGACTTGTGGGCCACGGCCAAGCCTTTCCTCGAGCGCTGGATGAACGATCAGATCGGCTGGCGTGGCTTTCTCGGGCGGCTCAAGAACGAGGCCCCGCGCTACGTGCAGCTGTTGCCCGAGCTGCCACGCTTGCTGCATCGGGCCTTGCAGCCGCGCTCGCAAGGCGATCAGCGTTCGATGGAGGCGCTGATGCTCGAGCAGCAGCGCACCAACCGGCTGCTGCAGACCATCGTGTGTGTGGCGCTGGGTTTTATCTTGGGTGTGGTGGCCATGCAAGTGCTGGTCTACCTGGCGCCGCGCTGACCGGGGGCCTCTAAAACGTGTTCAAACTCGCCCTTATAATTCAATTTTTCCTTATGAATCAAAGGCTTAGTGATGCCAATCTATGCCTACCGCTGTGAATCCTGCGGTCACTCGAAAGACGTCCTACAGAAGATTTCGGACCCTTTGCTCACGGTGTGCCCCGCCTGCGGTGCGGACAGCTTCAAGAAGCAGGTGACGGCAGCCGGCTTCCAACTCAAGGGCTCAGGCTGGTACGTGACCGACTTCCGTGGCGGTGCGGCAACGGCTCCAGCCGAGGGCGGCCCTGGCGGCGCCAAGCCAGCGGCCGGCCCGGGCGGCGACCCGTCAGCGGCTCAGGACAAGCCCGCAAGTACCGAAGCCGTTGCCTCAAGCACCGCGGCTTCGACGCCGGCCGCGCCGTCAGCGCCAGCCTCGGGCGGGACTTCCGGCACGCCCCCTACCTCCTCTTCGATGTGAGCGGCGTGGAGCGCCAGCGTCTGTTTCAAGGATCGATGTGAAGAAATACCTCCTCGCCGGCTTGCTCGTGTGGCTGCCTCTGGCGGTCACCATCTGGGTGCTGCATTCGGTGCTCGGACTGCTCGACGGGCTGTTCGCCTGGGCGCTCAGCGCATCGCAGGCGGTGTTGCCTCAGGCCGCCCATTCGACGCTGGAGTCGCTCAAGCAAATCCCCGGACTCGGCGTCATCGTGATGGTGATCGGCTTGCTGGTCACTGGCGTGTTCGCCACCAACATCGCTGGCCAATGGGCGCTGACCCAAGGCAGCCGCTTGCTCAACAAGATCCCCATCGTCAAGTCCATCTACAGCTCGGTCAAACAGGTGTCAGACACCTTGTTTTCGAGCAGCGGCAACGCGTTTCGCGAAGCGGTGCTCGTGCAATACCCGCGTCAGGGCGCATGGACGATTGCCTTCGTGACCGGCCGTCCAGGTGGCGAGGCGGCCACGCACCTGCCTGGCGACTACATCAGCATCTATGTGCCCACCACCCCGAACCCGACTTCCGGCTTTTTCCTGATGGTGCCGCGATCCGATGTGATCGCGCTGGCCATGAGTGTTGACGAGGCCTTGAAGTACGTGATCTCGATGGGCGTGGTGGCGCCGGCCGCCGCGCAAGAGCACACACCCCATCCGCAAGGTTGAGCGCGCCTGCTGCGCACAACCCACGAAGCCGTTTCTGGAGCAACACATGAGAACAACATATTGCGGGCTGGTCAACGAGGCCCTGATGGGTCAGACCGTGACCCTCATGGGCTGGGCGCACCGCCGCCGCGATCACGGCGGCGTCATCTTCATTGACCTGCGCGACCGCGAAGGTCTGGTGCAGATCGTGTGTGATCCCGACCGCCCCGACATGTTCAGGACCGCCGAGGTCGTGCGCAACGAGTTCTGCCTGAAGATCATCGGCAAGGTGCGTGCACGCCCCGCAGGCACCGAGAACGCCAACCTGACCAGCGGCAAGATCGAAGTGCTGTGCCTTGAACTTGAGGTGCTCAACGCCAGTGTCACGCCGCCGTTCCAGATCGACGACGAGAACCTCTCCGAGACCACACGCCTGACGCACCGCGTGCTCGATCTGCGCCGCCCGGTGATGCAAAAAAACCTCATCCTGCGCTACCGCGTGGCCATGGAGGTGCGCAAGTTCCTCGACGAACTCGGCTTCATCGACATCGAAACCCCGATGCTCACCAAGAGCACGCCCGAAGGTGCGCGCGACTACCTGGTGCCCAGCCGCGTCAATGAAGGCATGTTCTTCGCGCTGCCGCAAAGCCCGCAGCTGTTCAAGCAGTTGCTGATGGTGGCCGGCTTTGATCGGTACTACCAGATCACCAAGTGCTTCCGCGACGAAGACCTGCGGTCCGATCGTCAGCCCGAATTCACCCAGATCGATATCGAGACGAGCTTCCTCGGCGAGGAAGAAATCCGCCCGATGTTCGAGGGCATGATCCGTAAGGTCTTCAAGCAGACCATCGGTGTTGACCTGCCCGAATACCCGGTGATGAAGTACGCCGAGGCGATGCACCGCTTCGGCTCGGACAAGCCCGACCTGCGCGTGAAGCTCGAGTTCACCGAGCTCACCGACGTGATGGCCGACGTCGACTTCAAGGTGTTCAGCACGCCGGCGACCGCTGTGGGCGGCCGCGTGGTCGCGCTGCGCGTGCCCCAAGGCGGCGAGATGAGCCGCGGCGAGATCGATGCGTACACCGAGTTCGTCAAGATCTACGGTGCCAAGGGGCTGGCCTGGATCAAGGTCAATGACGTCACCAAGGGCCGCGAGGGTCTGCAAAGCCCCATCGTCAAGAACCTGCATGACGGCGCATTGGCGCAGGTCATGGAGCGCACCGGCGCGCAGACCGGCGACTTGCTGTTCTTCGGCGCTGACAAGGAAAAAGTCGTCAACGACGCCATCGGCGCGTTGCGCGTGAAGATCGGCCACAGCGACTTCGGCCGCAGCCACTCTCTGTTCGACGACGTGTGGGCACCACTGTGGGTGGTGGACTTTCCGATGTTCGAGTACGACGAGGACGGCGAGCGCTGGAACGCCACGCACCACCCGTTCACCGCGCCGAAAGACGGCCATGAGGACTACATGGACACCGACCCTGGCAAGTGCATTGCCAAGGCCTACGACATGGTGCTCAACGGCTGGGAGCTCGGCGGCGGCTCGGTGCGCATTCACCGTGCCGATGTGCAAAGCAAGGTGTTCAGCGCGCTCAAGATCGGGCCCGAGGAAGCCCAGCTCAAGTTCGGCTTCCTGCTCGACGCGCTGCAGTACGGCGCGCCGCCGCACGGCGGTCTGGCCTTCGGTCTCGATCGTCTGGTCACGCTGATGACCCGCGCTGAAAGCATTCGAGACGTGATCGCTTTCCCGAAGACGCAGCGCGCGCAGTGCCTGTTGACGGGCGCGCCGAGCGCGGTCGACGAAAAGCAGATGCGCGAGCTCCACATCCGGCTGCGCAATGCGCAGGCTGCGGCCGGCAACGCGAGCTGAGGTCGGCATGGCTGCGAGAGGCAAGGGCCGCGCGCCGGAGGTCTTCGAGCTGCGAAGCGCTGCGATGACGCTGGTCGTCGTGGCATTGCAGACCACCGACATGGTCGCCATCGAGCGCGAGTTGACCGCGCGCTTTGCCGGCACGCCTGACATGTTCAGCCACGACCCGGTGGTGATCGACGTATCGCACGCCGTTGGCGATCCGCTGGCGCTCGACTACGCCCGGCTTGCCGAGTTGCTGCGGCGCTTCAACATGGTGGCCGCTGCCGTGCGCGGGGGCTCGCCCGAGCAGATGGCCGCCGCACTCCGGGTGGGTCTGGGCGAGGCACCCGAGGCGGTGGTGCATGCGCCGCGCGAGGCGCCGCACATCGAGGCGGTCGAAGCTGCCGAGCCAGTGCCTGAAAAACCCACGAATCCCGCCGCCGCTTCAAAGATCGCTGAGGCGCCATCCGCCGAAGTGCCGAGCGAGCAGCCCGTGGCCGCGGCTCCCACCTTGATCATCGACAGGCCGCTGCGCTCAGGCCAGCAGGTGTACGCCCGTGGCGGTGATCTGGTGGTGCTGGGGGCGGTCAATTTCGGTGCCGAGCTGATCGCCGATGGCAGCATCCACGTTTACGGGCCCTTGCGCGGCAAGGCCATTGCGGGTGCTCGCGGCAACACATCTGCGCGCATCTTCAGCACCTGCATGGAGCCCGAGCTGATATCGATTGCCGGCACCTACCGCACCACCGACAACCCGCTGCCTGCCGAGGTGATCGGCCAGCCGGCGCAGATTCGACTTGACGCCGAGCGGCTGGTCTACGAGCCGCTGGCCTGACCGGTCTTCACCCACTTCCTCCATTTCGTTTCAAGGATCTTTGCCCATGTCCAGAATCATCGTCGTGACCTCCGGCAAGGGAGGCGTCGGCAAGACCACCACCAGCGCCAGCTTCGCCGCCGGTCTCGCCCTGCGCGGCCACAAGACTGCGGTCATCGATTTCGACGTCGGTTTGCGCAACCTCGACCTCATCATGGGCTGCGAGCGCCGCGTGGTGTACGACCTGATCAACGTCATCCACGGCGAGGCCGGCCTGAATCAGGCGCTGATCAAGGACAAGCAGTGCGACAACCTGTTTGTGCTGGCCGCCTCGCAAACGCGCGACAAGGATGCGCTCACGCTCGAAGGCGTCGAGCGGGTGCTCGAGGAACTCGCCGGCATGGACTTCGAGTTCATCGTGTGCGACTCGCCGGCCGGCATCGAAACCGGTGCGCTGATGGCCATGCACTTTGCCGACGATGCGATCGTGGTGACCAACCCCGAGGTCTCGTCGGTGCGTGACTCGGACCGCATTTTGGGCATGCTCAACAGCAAGACCCGGCGCGCCATCGAAAAGAAGGCCCCGGTGCAAGAGCACCTGCTGATCACGCGCTACAACCCGAACCGCGTCGAGGACGGCCACATGCTCAGCCTCAAGGACATCCACGACATCCTGCGCGTGCGCATGATCGGCGTGATTCCCGAGTCTGAATCGGTGCTCGATGCGTCCAATCAGGGTGTGCCCGCGATTCACCTCAAGGGCACCGACGTGTCCGAGGCCTACAAGGACGTGATCACCCGTTTCCTGGGCGAAGAAACCCCGCTGCGCTTCGTCGATGCGGTCAAGCCCGGGTTCTTCAAGCGTCTTTTCGGGGGGAAGTGAGCGATGGGTTTCCTGTCTTTCTTTCTGGGTGAAAAGACCAAGACCGCCAATGTGGCCAAGGAGCGGCTGCAGATCATCCTGGCTCACGAACGCAACGGCCGCACCCGCGCGCCCGACTACCTCGCCGACCTGCAGCGCGAACTGCTCGCGGTGATCTCGAAATACGTCTCGGTGAGCCCCGGCGACATCAAGGTCGAAGTCGAGCGCCAGGGTGACCTGGAGGTGCTGCAGGTGAAGATCGAGCTGCCTGAGGCGGCGCGGTGAGGCGAGGCTTTCACGCCGACTGAACGGCCGCCCTCATGACCCGAGCAGATCGCCCCTACAAGATCCCCGAATCGGTCCTGGTCGTCATCCACACCGTCGATTTGCAAGTGCTGCTCATCGAGCGTGCGGATCGTGCCGGATTCTGGCAAAGCGTTACGGGCTCGAAGGACTTTCTGGATGAGCCCGGCGAGGCAGCTGCCATTCGCGAGGTGGCCGAGGAAACCGGCATCGTTGTCGGATCGCACGGCGTGCCGCACTCGCATCTGCAAGACTGGGGCATGCGCAATGTGTATGAGATCTACCCCGTGTGGCGGCACCGCTATGCGCCCGGCGTGACGCACAACACCGAGCAGGTGTTCGCTCTGCAGGTGCCGCGCGACATCGCCATCACGCTGGCACCGCGCGAGCATGTGCGCTACGAATGGCTGCCTTGGCGCGAGGCGGCTGATCGCTGCTTTTCACCTTCCAACGCCGAAGCGGTGCTGCAGCTGCCGCGCTTCGTGCAGCTGTGATGCGAGCCCATCTGGCGCATTCGGTCGCGCCGCCACGTTCGGCTGGTTACGTCCGTCACCCTCAAGAACGCGCGCTGCGCAGGTCCTAGATGACGGCTGGCCTACTCTACCGATACACCAAACGACAAAAGCGCCTTCATCTCGGTTTTGGGCTGCCAGGAAATTTCTAAACCAGCGGTCAACCATCCCAAGGGGGACTTCGGAATGGCTGTTGTGCCATAAAATGGCAACGTCAATAAATATTGCTCCTCTCCAACGATTCAATTTTTTACTACGAAGAACCAGTTCGGGAGTGCTGTGCGTGAAAATAGCTTACCTTATTCCAGAGTTCCCAGGCCAGACTCATAATTTCTTCTGGCGAGAGCGGGCTGTACTGATCGGAATGGGAATTTCCGCAGATATTTTCTCTACAAGGCTACCGCCCGCCCGCAATGACACGACCAGTTGGGGGTCAGAGGCCAAACAAATTACAAGTTATTTATATCCCGTTCGACCACTTCAAGTGGTTAAGGATTTTTTCATCATCATTCTGACACGGCCGCTAGGCATTGCCAAATGGCTGGCATCCGTCGCTCGATCGATCGATACCACGGTGAGTCAAAAGGCGCGTCTGCTTGCCTTGGGTATTTTTGGTATTCAATTGGGTAGGCGTATGCGGGAGCGCGGAATCGGCCATGTGCATGTGCACTCTTGCGGCGATGCTGCGAACATCGCGCTATTCGCTCACCTAACTACAGGAATTACATACAGCCTTACCCTCCATAATCCAATTTCTGCATATGGAACCAATCAACCAGAGAAGTGGAGGCATGCTGAGTTTTCCATCATCATCGCCAATTGGATTTTGGAAGACCTGAGACGGAGAATTCCAAATTCACTACCAAGCGACATTCGATTGGCACCTATGGGGGTTGATACAGAAAAATTTACACGAGTAAATTCTTACAACTTTCTCGGAGAAAAAGATGATATTCGAATATTCTGCTGCGCGCGATTGAATCCCGGAAAAGGATACCTGACGCTGATGGAGGCAACCCGCAAATTAATCAGCCAAGAAAGACGAGTGTCCTTGGCCATAGCGGGCGAGGACGACAATGGCGGGAAAGGTTATCGCAAGGTCATTGAAAAATTCATAGCCGAGCACGATCTAGTCGGACACGTAACTTTATTAGGAGGGGTTACGGAAGAGGTTGTCATCGACCAACTTGGGCAGGCCAGCATTTTCGTACTCGCCAGTATGGAGGAGCCTTTGGGCGTAGTCATCATGGAAGTCATGCCTATAGGTGTGCCCGTCATCGCGACAAATGCAGGTGGGGTACCTGAATTGATCGAAAATCGAATCGATGGATGGTTGGTCACTCCTGGGTCAGTAGATTCTCTCGTGGAGGCCATAATCGAGGTTTCAGAATCGACTTCGGATTTGGGGGGCGTCACAGAAAGAGCAAGAGAAAAAATAATTAAACATTTCAGTCATCGCTTGAGTCCGCTAGCTATTTCCGACGCGTTAAAATTCAGGCCTTAGTTTTTAGCGCCGAAGATAACCTGGTTCGAGCGTGCAAAGGCGTGCTTTTACGAATATTGTTTCGGGGAATTTCCACAACAAACCATATCCTAAAGCTTGGTTTTGGCGTGTCTGTCCCAGTCGGTTTTTGATGCGAGGTCAGGCCGTTGATTCCTCGGTTGGTTCTTGTTGTGAGGCTAGGAATACGGTAAATCAAGGGTGCTGTAGCTATGGCTTGCGACCTAGACCGATCACTCCAGAAAATGAAAATGCGACTCCCTAAAATGGTGCGGGCGCGACGAAAATTTCTGCGACCAGAGATCCTCGCTCCAACCGAGGGTGGCTCCATATTTGGAGAATGTCCTTGGAGATGTTTTCCAAGCACTCAATGGTGCGCTTATGCCGTACGCGAAGGAATCAGTTCCGCTGGGACTACTTTTTGATACACGTTAAGTATTACTTGAGCCTTGGCATCCCAAGTGAACTGCCGCGCCACTCGTTCGCTGCAATTGATCGACAACGCGGGAAGTCCAGACGGGTCGGCACACAAGCTTTGCAATCGTGACCTGAAGGCGTGAACGATTCCGTCGCGGTCTGACAGCGGAACCTTGAATCCAACCTCGTCGTCCACGAGTTCGGCAGGCCCAGCGTAGTCGACGACCAACGGCACAACACCTAAGGCCATGGCTTCCAACACAACGCCCCCGCCGAATTCACGCACGCTCGGGAAAGTCAGCAAGTGCGAGTTGCAAAGTACGTCCTGCACAGATTGATGGGCCACCCAGCCATGCAGGGTGACATTCGCTTCCAAGTTCTCTGCTTTTACGTACGTCTTCAACTGCCCCATCAACGGGCCATCGCCGACCAGATCAAGGTGCACCGAGCCTTTTCGCAGAAGTGGGGCTGCCGCTTCGAGGAGCATGTCTGGGCCCTTGTACGGAACAAGGCGGCCCACAAAGCACAGCCGCAGCGGGCCGCCCGAGAGCGGCTGTGTTCTGCGTGAGAAGCGACTGGGATCGATAGCGTTTTCTGGAACGTAGTGGCACTTGGATTGATGGCGCGCCGGTATCTCGCTGAGGGTATGTCGTGAGCCCACGATGATGGCTGAGGCGTCAGCCAACGTTCGCCGCCTTCCCGGCAAGGCCTTGTACATAGAACGGACGTAAGACAGCCACTCCTTTTCCTTGCGACGTGCGCCGTCGAACGCTTTTGGCCATGGGACTCCGCCGTTGAGCGGCCCGAGTACAAACGGCACTCCGACGCGAGCGCACCGGGTCGCCAGAGAGCTCGGCGCGGTCGGCGTCAGCGGCGTTACGCGATGCACGATGTCGAACTGTCTGCTGGATATGGCATCGCCAAATTTCGCCCAAACGCCGCGTTCGAAGAATGGGTATGAAAGGCTGCTGATTGCGGTTTGAAGCGTCCACGCGGCTGCGCTGCCGCCACGCAGCCAATGGGCCAGTTTCCACAGGGGACGCTCGATGCGTTCAGTGTCGATCGTTGTGAAGTCGACCCCCTCGGTCAGGCCTGCGCGAACGAATGCGTCGCGATTGCGCACCTGCGTCACGATATGAGCATCGGTGACTCGGCTCAAAGCCGTTGACAAAGACCAGCCGACCAAAGGAACACTCACCCACTCGGGATTTGCGGCCTCGGCGATGATCAGCACCCGAAGACGCTTGGATTTTTCTGACGGGTGTGTAGCCATGCCGCTCGTCGGTGGGTAGGTGTTGACTGTTTCAGGCTAGCATGACGAGAGCGGTTGGCGAGGGTCACTTTTGAGTCTTGAAGTCACTCCTGATGGGGCCGAAGAAGCCGGCATCGTTGTCGGATCGCAGACGGTATCGCGCTTGCATCGGCAAGATTGGGGTATGCGCAACGTTTACCAGATCTACCCCGTGTGGCAACACCGCTATTCGCCCTGCGTGAAGCACAACACCAAGTCGCTGTTGGTGCCGCAACTTCCGCGCTTCGTGCAGCTGTGATGCGCACCCATCTGGCGCATTCGGTCGCGCCAGCGCACCCCGGCGACGATGTGTTGCGTGTGGCCACGTACAACATCCACAAGGGCGTGCGTGGCGTGGGTCCGCGGCGCCGGCTCGAGATCCACAACCTGGCGCTGGGCATCGAAGCGCTCGACGCCGATCTGGTGTTTTTGCAGGAAGTGCGCAGCTCCGACCGGCAAGAAGCGCTGCAGTTTCCCGACACGCACATCGGCTGGCCGCGCATGCCGCAGGCCGACTACGTGGCGCCCGAGGGCTACGAGGTCGCCTACCGCACCAACGCCTACACGCGACACGGAGAGCATGGCAATGCGTTGTTGTCGCGCTGGCCGCTGGGCGAGATCAAGCACCACGATGTGTCGGACCACCGCTTCGAGCAGCGCGGGCTGCTGCACGTGCCAGTGCAGTGGAACGGCACACTGGTGCACGCCATCGTGGCGCATCTGGGGCTGATGCACTCGAGCCGGGTGCGGCAGGTCGATCGCATCGCGGCTTTCATTGCCGCCCATGTGCCGCCGTGCGAGCGGTTGGTGCTCGCGGGCGACTTCAACGACTGGGGCGAACGGCTTGACGCGCCGATACGCCGCATGGGCCTCACGTCCGTGCAGCCGCACGGCCATTCGCCGCCGCGCACCTTCCCGTCGCGCGCGCCTTTCTTCTCGCTGGACCGGGTCTACACCCGCGGGTTGCACTGCGTCGACCTGCACGTGCCGCGCGGCAGCACCTGGTCGCGCATGTCTGATCACCTGCCGCTGGTGGCCGAACTGCGGCTGGTGTGATGACCGCGCGCGATCTGTCGGCTCGGGCCGAAGCGGCCTCGCGATCTGCGCTGCGCCAACTCTGGCATCTGGTGCCGCGGCCGGTCTTCAGTGGCGGCAACACGGTGCGGCTGTTGCGCGGCGGCGATGCGCTGTTCCCGGCCATGGTCGAGGCGATCGCCGCAGCGCGTCACGAGGTCTGCCTGGCCACCTATATCTTTCATGACGATCACAGTGCCGATGCCGTGGCCGAGGCGCTCGTGGCGGCGGCAAGACGCGGCGTGGTGGTCAAGGTGGTGCTCGATGGCTTTGGCACCCTGGGCCGACTCACTGGATTGCGGCAACGCCTGAACGAAGCCGGCGTGCAACTGACGGTCTACCGGCCCATCGAACGCTGGTGGAGCTGGCTGCAGCCCGGCCAGTTGCGCCGGCTGCACCTCAAGCTGTGCGTGATTGACGCCGAGGTGGGCTTTGTCGGCGGCATCAACCTCATCGACGACCGCTTTGACATCCACCACGGCCTGACCGAGCAGCCGCGGCTCGACTTCGCCGTGCGGCTGAGCGGGCCGGTGGTCGCGCCCGTGCACCAGGCCACGTTGGCGGCCTGGACGCGCGCTCACCTGGGCCACTCTTTCAAGCACGAAGCACTGGCCATCGCGCGCGGCGCTCAGCCGATGTCGCGCATGAGGCGGCTGTTGAAGCGGCTGCGCATGCCGTCGGGGCGCGGCATGCAGGCGATGCCCGGCGAGTTGAGCGCGATGCGTGCGGCCTTCGTGCTGCGCGACAACCTGCGACAGCGCCGCACCATCGAGCGCAGCTACATCGACGCGATCCGTCTGGCGAAAACGCGCATCGATCTGGTGTCAGCGTATTTTTATCCCGGGCATTCGTTTCGGCGGGCCTTGCAGCAGGCCGCACGGCGCGGCGTGAAGGTGAGGTTGTTGCTGCAGGGCAAGCTCGATTACCGCATCGCCGGTCTGGCGGCGCGCGCGCTGTACGACGAGATGCTGGGCGAGGGCGTGCGCATCTACGAGTACACGCCGGCCTACCTGCACGCCAAGGTGGCGGTGATCGACGACGACTGGGCCACCGTGGGCAGCTCCAACATCGATCCGCTGTCGCTGCTGCTCAACCTCGAGGCCAATGTGATCGTGCGCGATGCGGGCTTTGCCGCCGAGCTGTCAGCGCAGTTCGAGTCAGCGCTGGCCGCTTCGACCGAGATCGACCCAGCACAGAAATACCGCCCCGGCCTGCTCGGCGCCCTGCGCCGCGGCGTGGTGGCGTGGATCGCGCATGTGTACCTGCGGGTGGCGGGGTCGACGGGCAGGTATTGATTCGGCGTGGCGCCGGGCTATCGGGATGTGGGGTGTCCCGCGATCAGCTCGCGATAGAGTTTTTCGTGGGCGGCGATGTACCTATCCCAGCCAAACCACCCCCCAAGCTGTTCGATGCGTTGCTGCATGAGGTTGGGTGCGAGCGAGTCACAGCACAACGCGCCCCGCGCGGCGGGCGTTGAGCCGACGTGTTTTTGAGCAAGCGCACAACCTGGCCTTGCCTGCCGTGTGGACAAGCCCGGCGCCAGGGTTTGAGCCGCTACATTTGCGGCGCACTCAAGGATCCCCATGGCGCCGGCACGCACGCCAAAGACAACTTTGTTCTTCACTCAGGCCAGTGCGCGGCGGCTGTCGCGTCACAGGCTGCGCTAGCCCGCATGGCCGGCGTGCAGCCAGCCGCAGCGCTGGCTGCGGGTGCCAGCGAGCGTGTCACGTCCGCTTGCGTGGTGGGCGTCGACTTCACCAGCCGGCCCACCGCGCGCAAGCCCATCGTGGTGGCGCTGGGTCGCTTCGATGGCCGGGCCGTGCGGCTCGACGCGTTGCACTCGCACAGCAGCTTTGAGGGTTTCAGCGGCTGGTTGCGCGCACCGGGTGACTGGGTTGGCGCGTTCGATCTGCCTTTCGGTTTGCCGCGCGAGTTGGTCACCACCTTGGGCTGGCCCACCGAGTGGCTGCCCCTGATGCGGCATTACGCGTCGCTGTCGCGCGAGCACATCCGCGACACCTTTGCGGCGTTTTGCGATGCGCGGCCGGTGGGCGCCAAGTTCGCGCACCGTGCTTGCGACAAGCCCGCCGGCTCGTCGCCTTCGATGAAGTGGGTCAACCCGCCGGTGGCCTACATGCTGCACGCGGGCGTGCCGCTGCTCATCGACGCCGGCGTGCACCTGCCCGGGCTGCACCCAGGCGATGCCACACGAGTGGCGCTGGAGGGCTATCCCGGGCTGCTCGCGCGCGAGGTGCTGGGTCAGCGTTCGTACAAGGCCGACGACCGAGCCAGACAGACTCCCGAGCGGCTGATCGCGCGCAAGGACCTGGTCGACGCGCTCGAGCAGGGCCGCACCCGGCTCGGCGTGCGTGTGCGTCTGAGCCACGCGCAGCGCGACGCGCTGGTGGCCGATGCCAGCGGCGACCGTCTCGACGCGGTGCTGTGCATGTTGCAGGCCGCCTGGGCGCGCTCGCAGCCGGCTCACGGCCAGCCCACCGATGCCGATGCGCTCGAAGGCTGGATCGTCAGCGCCGGGGTGCCGTGAGCTGCCTTTCACGCC
>JBBAPK010000016.1:0-49638 GCA_040400875.1 Burkholderiaceae bacterium
GGCGCGCGATGCGGTGCACCGCCCGCTCGATGTCGAGGCCCTGCGCGCCGAGATCGAGGTGCTGGGCCTGCCCACGCTGCCGCTGCACAGCGCGGCCGGTTCCAGGCAGATCTATCTGCAGCGCCCCGACCTGGGGCGACGCCTGGGCGTGGCCTCGCGTCAGCAGCTCGAAGCGCTGCGTGCCGATCGCCATGCGGGCGGCGTGCGCTCCTTCGACATCGCCTTCGCGGTGGTCGATGGCCTGTCGGCGCTGGCGGTGCAGCGTCACGGCGCGCCCTTGCTGACCGAGGTGCTGGCACGGCTGAATCCGGCTGCGGGTGACGCTGGCGCGGGTGTTGGCGATGGGGCGGCCGTGCGCTGGCGCGTCGCGCCGGTGGCCGTGGTCGAGCAGGGCCGCGTGGCGGTGGGCGACCCCATCGGCGAGCTGCTCGACGCCGACATCGTGGTGGTGCTGATCGGCGAGCGCCCGGGTCTGAGCTCACCCGACAGCCTGGGCATCTATTTGACCTGGGCGCCGCGCCCGGGTCGCAACGATGCCGAGCGCAACTGCATCTCCAACGTGCGCCCCGAGGGTCTGGGCTACGCCGAGGCGGCCACGCGGCTGGTCTACCTGCTCGAGCAAGCCCGCAGCCGCCAGCTCACCGGCGTGGGCTTGAAGGACGAAAGCGGCGCCAGCGTCCTGGCGACGGAAGAACGGTCGAACTTTTTGCTGGGCGAGGGCTGAGTCTTTCGCGCCGTCTGACCGAGTGCTCGCTTGCCGCGGCATGAACCCGATGGCCGGTTGCTTAACCTTCTGGCCGCTGTAAAACGGATGGACCACACCATCTTTTTGTATGTACACTCAAGTTCGTGCAGATCGAATACGACGCCGCAAAGAACGCCAGAAACATCCGGGAGCGCGGGCTCAGTTTTGATCGGGTCGCCGACTTCGACTTTGAAGGTGCGCTCTTCGCCGTGGACGGCCGGGAGGACTACGGCGAACTGCGCTACGTCGGCATCGGTCTGCTCGGTGACCGGGTGCACGTGCTGTGCTTCACGGAAGGGAATACAGGCATTCGGGTCATCAGTTTTCGCAAGGCAAATGCCAGAGAGTTCAAGCGCTATGAAAAAGCCAAGTCCACTGACTGATTCAACAGGCGAGGTCCGCGAGCTCGGCTCGAAGGACATCAAGGCCATGCGCGGGATCTCAACGCTTCCTGCCTCGTTGCAGCGCAAGGTCGGCCAGCGTGGCGAGCAGAAAGCCCCCACCAAAGAGCGCATCACGATCCGGCTTTCGCGGGACGTCGTGGAGACCTTTCGAGCCACCGGAGACGGCTGGCAAACGCGCGTCGATGCCGCCTTGCAAGACTGGCTCAGCCATCACAAGCCGGCCGCCTGAGGCCTCGCTCAAGCCGTGACCTGAAGGCATGAGCCCCCGCTGGTGCCAGGGCCCAGCTCGCGCCACCGGCGACCACGCTGCAATCAGCTCGCCGGGCTTGGCCGCCTGTCGTGAACCAGCCCGGCCAGGTCATTGCGCAAGCGCTCGACCACGCTGTCCCAATCGTCTGGCGTGGTCTGACGGTACAGCTTGAGCGTGGGGTACCAGGGGCTGTCATCGCGGTCCAGCATCCAGCGCCAGCAGGTGTCGAAGCGGTTGAGCACCCACACCGGCTTGCCCATGGCGCCTGCGAGGTGGGCGGTCGAGGTGTCGACCGAGATCACCAGATCGAGGTGCTCGATGAGCGCGGCGGTGTCCGAAAAATCCTGCAGCTCGGCGGTGAGGTCGATGATGGGCGGGCCGCTCCAGCCGGCTTGAATCAGCGCGGGCAATTCGGCTTCGGCGGGCTGGCCTTTTTGCAGGCTGTAGAAGGTGACGCCGTCCATGCGCAGCGGGGCGAGCTGTTGAAGCGGGATGTTCCTGCGCTCGTTGACCGCCTTGAGTTCGGGCTGGTTAGGGCGGTGGCCGCCCGACCACACCAGCCCGACGCGCAGTGCGTCTGACGGCGCCAGCCGGGCTTTCCAGGCGGTCGCTTTTTCCGGGCGGCTGTGGAGGTAGGGCACCTGATTCGGAATGGTCTCGAGCGTGGTGCCCAGCGCCAGCGGCAGGCTCATCAGCGAGCAGTGAAAGTCCACCTCGGGAATCTTCTTGGCGGTGTCGGGCAGCAGTTGATCGACCCCTTCCAGATCGCGCAGCACGTCGATCAGTGGCGCCTGCACCTCAAGGATCACCCGCGCGCCCAGGGCCGACACCAATGTCGCATACCGACAGAACTGCAGCGTGTCGCCCAGACCCTGCTCGTTTTGCAGCAGGATGGTCTTGCCCGCCAATGCCTCGCGCCCCAGCCAGCCGGGCTGCCGCAGGCCGCGTCGGTTGGGTGCGAGCCCGGTCTCGACGCTGCGCCAGCGCCACTCGAACTCTTCCCAGCCCCGCGCATGGTCGTCGCCCGTCAGCAGCACCGTGGCCAGATTCCAGTGCGCCAGCGCGTAATCAGGGTTGATCTCGATCGCGCGGCGATAGTGGGCGATGGCCGGGTCGAGCTGGTTGCGCTCTTGCAGCACCACGCCCTTGTTGTACGAGGCCTCGGCATAGGCCGGGTTCAGGCGCAAGGCCTGGTCGTAGCTGGCCAGCGCGGCATCGGGTTGCTGGTTGGCTTTGAGCGCATTGCCGCGGTTGTAGAAGGCCGCGGCCGAGTCCGGGCTGATGGCGATGGCCTGATCGAAGACGGCCACTGCCTGGTCGCTCTGCCCCAGATCTTCCAGCGTCTTGCCCCAGTTGGCATAAGCCGGCATCAAGTCGGGCTGCAGCGCGATGGCTTGCTTGAAGCTGGCCACGGCGGCCTCGAACTTCCCCAGCCGCCGAAGGGCATCTCCCCGGTTGACATGGGCTTCGGCAAAGTTCGGCGCGATGGCGATGGCACGCTCGAAACTCGCCACCGCCGCATCCGCCTGCCTTGATGCCAGCAGCGCATTGCCAAGATTGGAGTGCGCGTGGGCTGAACCGGGGTTGACCTTCAGCGCCTTGCGCAGCCACTCGATGGCGCGCTGAGGGTTGTTTTGCTGAATGCACACGATGCCCAACCGATGCAGCGCATCGAATTGCCGCGGCTGCATCTGCAAGACGGAGGCATACGCGGCTGCCGACTCCTTGAGCTGCCCGGCTTGATGAAGCCGAATCGCCTCAGTCAATTTCGCCCGGACCAGCGGGGGCAGTGGCGCTGGCGCGGGTGGCGGTGCTCTGAGGCTGTTCGTTGGCATGGCTTGAAGCTGCGTTCAGCGGCTTTGTGGGTGTCGGCCAGCCGAAAACAAAAAGGCCCGCATCGGCTTTACCTTTGCGGGCCCCGAGTTGAGCAGCCGGTGTGCTCAGGTCTTGGAAGCTGCAGCTGCAGCAGGCTTGGCTGCAGATGCTGGCGCTGCCGCTGCGGCAGGAGCTGCGGCCTCCACGCTGATCACCGTGGCTTCGGTGAAGACCACGCGGACTTCGTCGTCGACCTTGAGCTTCTTGATGTCCACGCTGGCTGGCACGTCCACGGTCACGGTGCGCTTGGCGCCGCGCAGGGTGACCTGGTTCTTCTTCTGGTTGATCGACTGGATGATGGCCAGCACTTCCACCGTGCGCATCTCGGCGTAGCCTGGCATGCCGCCGGCAGGTGCCTTGGCGACCTCGGTGGTTTCGATGCGCTCGCGGATGCCGGTGCGCTTGGACATCGGCTCGAGCACGGCCACCACGGCGGCCAGGTGGCGAACCACCACGTCGTCACCCACGCTCATCTGGGCGAAATTCTTGACGCTGGGCGGCACGTCGACCGTCACGACATTGCCCTTGGGGCCGCGCAGGGTGACCGTGCGGTCAGCCTTGTCGATCTCGACGATGCGGGCGCGGATCTCGATTTCCACGGCTCCAGCGCGAGCGCCGGGCGCCGAAGCAGCCATGGCGACGGCTTCAGCGCTTTGCGCCAAGGCGATTGGGGAGAACGACAGCGCGATGGCGCCGGCCAGGATGATGCGTGACAGGTGGTTCATGGGTGAGCCTTTGAAGGGGTTTGAGGGGGCAGAGAAAACCGGGCCGATGCTATCGCCATATGAAGACGAAGTGCGGGGTGTTATCGCGTGTGATCGGGGTGTTGTGTCTCAGCCGTTTCGCCATCGCGCACCCAGGCGCCAAGCAGCGTGTAGACCACCGCCAGCACCACCGGCCCGACGAAGATGCCGATCAGCCCGAGCGTGAGCAGGCCGCCGATCACGCCCGTGAGGATGAGCAGCAGCGGCAGGTCGGCGCCCATGCGGATAAGGATGGGCCGCAGGAAGTTGTCGAGCGTGCCCACCACCACCGTCATCACCACCAGAAAGGTGCCCCAGCCGTCGGCGCCGCTCGAGTACATCCACACCACCGCCGGCACCATCACCAGCATCGGGCCCACCTGCGCCAGACACAGCACCAGCATGACGCCGGTGAGCAAGCCCGAATAGGGCACACCGGCCATCGCCAGTGCAATGCCGCCCAGCACCGACTGCACCAGCGCTGTCACGCCCACGCCCAGCGCCACGCCGCGAATGGCTTGACCCACCAGCACCACGGTGCTCTCGCCATGGGTGCCCGCCAGCCGCCGGCCAAAGCGCAGCAAGCCGCGGGCGGCGACTTCTCCTTGGGCATACATCACGGCTGCCATGGCCACGACCAGCAAGCCCTGCGCGAGCAGAAAGCCCACGCCACCGACTTGCTTGAGCAGCCAGCCTGTTGCGATTCCGGCATAGGGCTGCAGATGCGGCCACAGCACGGCCGCCCCACCGGCCACGCTGGTCTGCCAGAACTCGCTGATCTTTTCGCCCACCAGTGGCAGCCCGGTCAGCCACGCGGGCGCCGCAGGCACTTGCAGATGCGAGATCTGCTTGGCCGCAACGCTGATTTCGTGGGCGTTTTGCACCAGCGTGACCACGACCAGGCTCACCGGCAGCACGAAGAGCACCAGCAAGGCCAGCGTCATCACCGCCACCGCGGCACCGCGCCGATCCCACAGCCTGGACTGCAATTGGCGCATCAGCGGCCAGGTGGCCACCACGATCATCGCCGCCCAGATGGCCGGCCCGATGAAGGGGCTCAGCACCCAGAACGCGGCGATGAGCAGGCCGCCGATGCACAGCACACCCAGCGTGGTTCGAGGCAGATCGACGCGTGGCCGGGCGGCCGGCGCATCGGGCACCGGCGCGTGGGAGTGAGCGGATGGGTCAGGTTCGTTCATGGCTTGAGCTTAGCGTTTGACGATGGCAAGGCGCGCAGCCGCGTGCGCTGCACAGCGGCACATCAGTTCCACCGCCAGCTCCAGATCGCATCGACCGAGTTGTCCTCGCCCGACTGTGCGCGCAGGTTGAAGCTGCGCGCCACCCGATAGATCAGCTGCCAGTTGCCGCCGGTGGCATTGAGCCCGCGCTCGTAGCCCACGTACCAGTGCCGCGACAGATTCTTGCCCAGCGAGAACACCGTGTCCTGGACCTCGCCGGTGGATTGCGACACGTTCAGCTGATCCAGCCCGACCGCCTTGACGACTTGCATGGCCTGGCCGTCGCCCCGGCCCGAGATCAGCGCCATCGCCGCGGCCTGCAGCAAGGCGGTGTCGCCGCGGCCCAGGCCGTCGCTCGCACGCCCCATCACCAGCCACGAGAGCTTGTCGACTTCGGGCAGTTCGGGCTCTGAGAACAGCCGCACACGCGGGTTCATGGCCGTGCCGCTGACCCGCACACCCACGCGCACATCGGTGTTGGGGCGCACGGCTTCGATGCTCAGGCGCGGGTTTTCGGGCGGGCCGACGAAGGTGATGCTGCCCGGGTCGATGTCCAGTTGCTGGCCGTAGGCCGAGAACTTGCCACGCGCGAGCTTCACCTCGCCGTTGACCGCCAGCCGCCCGCCGGGCGCAGTGATGGCCAGCAGGCCATTGAGTCGGGTCGACAGCCCGCGTCCGCGCAGCTGCAGCTTTTTGCCCAGATCCAGCGCCACGTCGAGCGCCATGACCTTGGACGGTGCCCTCGGTGCATCGGTGTCCGTCGCGTTGGGGTCGGGCTCGGGCTGGCTGCTCTTGAGCTGCTTGGCGACCGTGCGCACCACCACCACGTCGTCCGACAGCGCGGGTGCGTCGCTGTGTGTGAAGTCGATCAGGCCCTCATCGATGGTGAAGTTGCCCTTGATGCTGCTGCCGTCGCCTGCGAAATTCAGCGCCGCCTCGCCGCTGGTCACGATGCGGCGATCAACCCGGCCGAGCAGCGTGAAGTGATCGGCCGTGATCTGCAACTGCGCCGCAGGGCGCTCGCCGAACTGAGCGCCACCGGCGATGGCCAGCGTGCCGGCGCCAGCGCGCGCGGTGAAGGTCTCGATGACGGCGCGCTCGCCGCTGAGCGAGACGGCCACCTCGCCACCGCTGATGTTCACGCCCTCGACAAAGTTGCGCACGCCCAGGCCCTGGCCGCTGATCCGGCCGTTGACCGCCGGCGTGCCGAACTGCCCCGCGAACAGCGCGCTGGCCTTGAGCTGCCCGCTCAGGCGCCAGCCCGTCGGCACCCAGGCACCCCAGGCGCCCAGGTTGGCCACATCGAGCTCCATCGCGCCTTCGACGCCGGCCTCAGGCGGTGGCCACAGGGCCTCGGCGTCGGTGCGCACCACCACGGCACCGGCCACCACGCCGAGCGTGCGGCCGTTGACGTAGGGCGAAAACGTCCACACGCCGTCTTGGGCGCTGACCGCCAGGCGCAGGTATTCGAGGCCCAGCGCCTGCGACGAGACTTCGTCGGACACGGTCAGATCGCCCCCGCTGCGTTCGAGCACGATGTCAGCGACCAGCTGGCCGTCGCTGCGCACGTTGATGTGCCCGCCCATCGCCAGATCGCCGCCCCAGCCAAACTTGGGTTGCAGCCGATGCAGCAACGGCGCGATCGGCATGGGATCGAAGGTCATTTGCACATCGATGCGCGGCGGCTTGCCACCCGCACCCGGGCTGCCGTCCAGCCAGGACAGCTGGCTCCAGCGCACGGTGGCGCCGAGCAGACTGGCCTGTCCCGGCTGCACGGTGAGCGCAGCCGGCCCGCCCGCCCAGCGCGCTTGCACATCGATGTCTTGCAAGGCCAGCCACACCGGCAAGCCGCCCCCAGCGCTGCGGTCTGTCGCACCCGCGCCGCCCAGTTCCAGCCGCTGCACGCTGCCGCGCCAGCCAGCCAGCGGCTGGCCCTCATGCGTGAACAGCCCGCCGCGCGCCAACAGGTGCAGCGCGCTGCCGGGCAGGGCAGCGATGTCGGGCTGCAGCGTTTCGGTCCATGCGGGAGGCTGCACTTTCGAGCCGGCGCGCAGCTCGATGCGGTGTTCGGCCATGGTGCCGGTGATGCGCAGCGTCGCGGCCTCGATCGAAGGCGAAGGCGAGGGCGCTGGCGCTGGTGGGTCAGCCGCTGCGTGAGCCGTTTTGCCCTTCGTCGCCGTGGCCGGTGCGGCCGGCGGCAGCTGCTTCAGATGCGACACGCTGGCCTCGATGTCGACCTCGGCCGATTCGGTCGTGCCCACTCGCCAACGGGCCTGCGCCTGCTGCAGCTTCACCGAGTCCACCCGCAGCTCCTTGGCCTTGGCCTCGCCTTGCAGCGTCATCGAGGGCCAGCGCCCGTCGACGCGTGCGCTGGCGTGCACGGCGCCCGACAGCGCTGCCGCAGCCGAGCCCTGTTCAGCCGCCGGTTGCACAAGCCGCCACAGCGGCGACACGGCTTCGAGCACCGGCCCATCCAGGCTCAGTTCCCAGTGATCGTCGCGCCCGCCAGGGGCCTGCGTGTCGGTGGCCAGGCGACCCTCGCCCAGCACCCGGTTGCCCGCGAGGTTCACGTCCACACGCACATCCACGCGCTTGTCATCGGAGGACTTGAGCGTCACGCTGGCCTGGATGGGCGTGTTCGCCAGCACGCTGCGCTTGACGTTCAGTTGCGCATGGCCGCGCACCGCATCGGGGTGGTCTGCCACATCGACGGGCAACTGCACATCGAAGGCCATGTCGGCATTGAGCCGGTGCGGCCCGCGCCGCCAGGGCGAGGCCTCAGGCCCTGGCCACCACGGCAGGGGATCGAAGTCGACCAGCTCGCCTTGGCCCTTGGCCTGCCAGGGATCGGCCTGGCTGCTTCGCTGCGCCGTGCCTGAGACCGAGGCGCTGGCGCCGTGGGAGTGCGCGCGGGCCTCGCGCAGCTCGATGTTCAAGGCCGACACGCTGGCGTCGAGTTGCAGCTGCAGCGCCTGTGGCGTCGCACGCGGCTGGGTCTTGGCCTTCGTCGATGTGCTCAGCAGCTCGCCGCGCAGGTCCAGCTTGATGTCGACTTGCATGGGCGGGCTGGCCGCGGCATCGGTCGCTGTGGCGTTTGGTGCTGTCGAGCCGGCCTCGGCCTGCGGCGCCAGCGGCTTGTGCAGCACCAGCGACAACGGGCCGTCGATGCGCAGCGACGGTGCCCGCTCGTCGAGCTTGGCGGGCTGCAAGGCGGCCAACGTGAGGTCGAGGCTTGCGCGCAGCGCGTTCCACACGCCTTGGCCTTGGACCACTCCGGCAGGCTGCTCGCCATCGCCAAGCTCGGCCTTGAACTGCTGCAGTTCCAGCGTGCTGCGGTCGTCGCCGCGGCTGAGCAGCGTGGCCTGGAGCGAGCGCAGCGGCACGCGGCCTTCGCTCCAGCGGCCAGCCGCGTCATTGCTCAGATTGATGCTGGCGGTGATCGGCTGATCGAGCGCGTCGCCTTGCAGCGTGGCCTCGAGGTTGAGCGAGGTCACCGGTGCCTGCCGGTGCAGTCGCGACAAATCGAGCTCGCGGGCGCTCAGGTGCAGCCCGGCCAGCGGCCAGTCGGCGAGGGGCCGCAGTTGCGCCTGGGCGTCGAGTGACGACGCCGCGCGCGTGTCGGTGGCCGTCTCGCGCAATTTGGCACGCAGCTCGGGTGCCGCCAGCGGCCCGTCGAGTCTCAGGCTGGCCTGCCAGCCCGTCAGATCGATGGGCTGCGCCGGGTCGGCCGAAGGCGGGGTCGAGATCGCAGCCACTGCGGCCGTGTCGGCTTGCGTGGGGCCGGGTGTCTGTGCCACGTCCATCTGCGCTTGCAGCGCCATCGCGCCGTGGGTGTCGATGTGCCCCGAGGCGCGCGCCTGCAGCTGCTGCCAGACCACCTGCAGGCCTTCGACGCGGTGCTGCGCGCCACCGGCCGCACCGAGTTGCAAGCGCGCGCGCACCTCGCGCAGCGGCTCGTCGCCCAGACTCGACACATGCAGCGCATCGAGCTGCAGCGCGTCCACATCGAGTTGCAGCGGCAAGCCGATGTCGACGGGCGGCTTCGACTTGGCGGGCGTCTTCGAAGGCTCGAGCAGCACATCGACGCGCGAGGCGCGCAGTTCGGCAAAACCCAGATGCACCCACAAGCCGGCCGCATCACCCGGGCGCAGCTTCGCGCCGCGCCAGCTCAGCGCATCGATGACCACGCGGCTGCCGTCATCTGACAACTTGATCAGCACCTGCCGCGCGCTGAAGTCGCCCAGCAGCGGGCCGTGCGGCTCGCTCACCTCGACCATGGGCACCAGCGTTGATGCGCGCGTGAGCAGCCAGGTGCTGCCGGCCTCGGTGCACAGGGCCCACCAGCTGGCACCGGCGATCGCAGCGCCCACCAGCAGCAAGCCGCCCGCGAGTCGGCCGAGTGCACCCGGCCAGCCGCGTCGGCGTGGGGCGGCGGCCGTGTTCAAAACGCGATCCCCACACTGAGGTGCATGCGCCAGGATTGCACTTCCTGCCCATAGGCCATGTCCAGGCGCAGCGGGCCGACCGGGCTGCGCCAGCGCAGCCCCAGCCCGTAGCCCAACACCGGATGCATGTCGCGCCAGTTGTCGGCCGCGTTGCCCGCATCGACAAAGGCCGCCCACCACACCGAGGGGTACTGCGCCGAGATGGGCCGGGCGACTTCGGCGCTGCCGGTCAGCAGCACGCGGCCGCTGAGCAAGGCGCCATCGACGGTCGGGCCCAGCGAGCGATAGGCGTAGCCGCGCACCGAATCGTCGCCGCCGGCACGAAACAGCAGCGTGTCCGGAATGCCCACAGAGTCGGCGGCAAGGATCTGGCCGGCCTCGACACGCACGGTGCCGTACCAAGCGGCGCCCAGCGGTTCGTACAGCGTGTAGCGCGCATACAGGCGAGCGAACGGGCCGTTGGCATCGGTGCCGGTGTCATCCTTGCGGCTGAGCGCATAGCCCAGCGCGGTCTGCGTGGCCAGCGTGTTGCCCTTGGTCGGCAACAGCACGCTGTCGAGATCGCGGTAGATCCAGTTCAGGTTGGCCGAGACCGCATCGCTGTTGGAGGTGACGGTGCCCGTGTCGGATCCCGCCTCGAGTTGCGCGTGCGTGAACTCGACAAAGGCCAGCCTTTCGGTGCGTGGCAGGTCCTGGCTCACGCCCACGCGCACCACCGACGAATCGCGCACTTCGTCGACTGTGTCGAGCCGTTCGACATTGGCCGAAACCAGCTTGCGGTACAGGCCTTCGAGCGGGTACGAGGTCAGCTCGCCCGACCAGAACTTGCGCTTGCCGCCCAGCTCCAGGGTGTTCTTGGCGATCCACTCGAAGCCGAACGGTTGCCGGTGGATGTACTCGCCGCTCAGCCGCGGGCCGGTGTCGGCGCTCACGCCCACACCGAAGGTGGCTTGCTGCAGCATCAGCTCGCGAACGCGCACCTGAACGGGAGCTGCTTGCGAGGTGTCGGGGTTGCTGTCGAGCACCACCGAAGCACCTTCGAACAGGCCCGCGCGTTGCACACGCTCTTGAAAGTCCATCAGGTCGGATTCGCGGTAAGGCTCGCCGGGCTTGAGCGTCCAGAGGTTTCTGACCGCGCTTTCGCCAAAGTGTTCAAGGCCCTCGATCTCGAGCGGGCCGATGCGGTACAGGTCGCCGCTGTCGGCTGTGAGTCCGAGCACAGCCGTTCGCGTGGCCTCGTCGACGGTCGCATCGGTCTTGCCCCAGGTGGCCGACGGATAGCCGCCGGCGCGCAACTTGGCAAGGGCCACGTTCTTTGCGTTGGTCCAGTCCGACTGGGTGAAGGCGAAGTCGGGCGGCAGCTTCCACTCATTGCGCACCTGGGCCATCAGCACCCGCGCTTGCAGATCGCCTGCCAGCGCCAATTGCTGCAGCGGCCCTTCGGCGTTGAACTCGAACTGGCTGATGCGCGTTTGCGGCCCCGGATCGACTTGCAGCCGCAGCAAAGGCAAATCGCCTGTGCGCTTGCCATCGGCTGGCGCACTCGCGGGCGAAGCCCCCGGCGCCGGGTCCTCAGCCGATGACCCATCGCGCGAGACCTTCACCTGTGGCGAGAAATAGCCCTCGGTTTGCAGCAACGATCGCACCTGGGTGGGTGCGGCGGACATCAGGCGGTCGATCTCGTTGCTGGTGACCTCGTCACCCGCCGGCGCGTTCTGGTAGCGCGACAGGTCAAGAAACTCTTTGAGCAGCCCGCGCACATCGCTGGGCGCGTCGATGTTCAGTCGGTACACCGGCACCGTGGGCACCGGTGCGTCCTGGGGTGTGGTGGGATCGTCCTTGGAAAACCACTTCGACACGCTGGCGCAGCCGCCGAGGCCGATCAGCAGCACCACGGCGGCGACCCTGCTCGAGGAGCGATGCCAGCTCATGAATTCAAGGCCCTCATGGCCGCGTCCAGCCCCGGCAGCGTGAGCGCGAACATGCGATCTTTCATCAGGCGCTGGATCAGTCCCACGCTTTGGCGGTAGCTCCACAACTCAGCGGGCTCGGGGTTGATCCAGACGCACTTGGGAAAGGCCTCGGTCAGCCGCTGCAGCCACACCGCGCCGGCTTCCTCGTTGTTGAACTCGACGCTGCCGCCGGGCTGCACGATCTCGAACGGGCTCATGGTCGCATCGCCCACGAAGATCAGCTTGTAGTCGCGGTTGTACTTGTGCAGCACGTCCCAGGTCGAGAACTTCTCGGCGTAGCGACGCTGGTTGTGCTTCCACAAATGCTCGTACACGCAGTTGTGGAAGTAAAAGAACTCGAGGTGCTTGAACTCGGACTTGGCCGCGCTGAACATTTCTTGCACCCGCTGCACGTGATCGTCCATGCTGCCGCCCACGTCCATCAGCAGCAGCACCTTGATGCGGTTGTGGCGCTCGGGCACCATCTTCAGATCCAGCCCACCGGCATTGGCCGCGGTGGCCCGAATGGTGCCCGGCAGATCCAGCTCGTCGGCCGAGCCTTCGCGCGCGAAGCGCCGCAAGCGACGCAGCGCGATCTTGATCTCGCGCGTGCCGAGTTCGACCTCGCTGCCGTAGTCCTTGAAGCGTCGCTCGTCCCACATCTTCACCGCGCTGCGCATGCGGCTTGCGTCCTGGCCGATGCGGATGCCCTGCGGGTTGTCGCCGTAGGCGCCAAACGGGCTGGTGCCACCGGTGCCGATCCATTTGTTGCCGCCCTGATGGCGCTCCTTTTGTTCGGCGAAGCGCTTTTTTAGCGTGTCTATCAACTCGTCCCAGCCCATGGCGGTAATGGCAGCGCGCTCTTCGGCGCTCAACTCGCGCTCGATCGCCTTGCGCAGCCATTCGGCCGGAATGTCGGCGCTGAAATCCGCCAGCGATTCGATGCCCTTGAAGTACGCCGAAAACGCCCTGTCAAAGGCATCGAAGAGCGACTCGTCCTTGACCAGCGTGGCGCGCGCGAGCACATAGAACGACTCGAGCGTGGGCACGCCGCCATCGTCGTCGAGCACGCCGGCTTCCAGTGCTTCGAGCAGCGTGAGGAACTCGCGCACCGACACCTTCAGCCTGGCTGCGCGCAGGGCAAGGAAAAACGAGATCAGCATCTCAGCGCTCAGGTCGCCCGAGCGTGGCGGCTCGCCACTCCAGCCAGGCTCCGGCGGTCACGGCGCCGATGCCCGACAGCTCGAGGATCCAGTTCCAGCGCAACCCGAATGCCGTGCTCGCCAGAAAGACATCGACGTGGTGGAAGGACGACGCACGCATCAAAACGAAGACCAGTACAAAAGCCAGACCCACCCCCGCACACGACCGACCCAGCGACATGGGCCAGGCCAGTCGAAACATCGCCAGCGCCCCGCCGACACCGGCCGCGGCCACCGCGAAGATGAACCCGATCTGCATGACGTGCCGCTGCCCGTACCAGTCTTGTGCGCGAGCGAGTTGGCGGCCGGTTTCGGTCAGCCAGGTCTGCAAGTCGAGCTGCTTGTTGATGCCGAGTGCGACCAGCCCGAGCGTGAGGAGCCACCAGAAATACCTGGAACTGTCGGGCTTGGTTCGCCATTGAGCACGACCCGCACGCCAGCAAAACCAGGCCGCAAGCGCATAGCCCGCCACCGTGATCCAGCCCATTGGCGTCGGATCGCCGATGCCTGGGTGCCAGGCGCCGTCAACCGTGGTCATGCGTTCGATGTCCAGCCCGGTTGCCGCGCCACTCAGCGCCGCTGCCGCTGCACAGACACCAGCTTCTCGAACAGCGCCACGTCCTGCTCGGTCTTGAGCAGCGCGCCGAGCAGTGGCGGCATCACCAAAGATGCATCCTTGCTTTGCAGCACCTCGGGCGCGATGTCCTCGGCCATCAGCAGCTTGAGCCAGTCGAGCAGCTCCGAGGTGGACGGCTTTTTCTTCAGCCCCGGCAGGTTGCGCACCGCATAGAAGTGCTTCAGCGCGGCGGCGAGCAGCTGCTGCTTGAGGTCAGGAAAGTGCACCGCGACGATGCGCTGCATGGTGGCGGCGTCGGGGAACTGGATGTAGTGGAAGAAGCAGCGCCGCAAGAAGGCGTCGGGCAATTCTTTCTCGTTGTTCGAGGTGATGAACACCAGCGGGCGGTGCTTGGCCTGGATGAGCTCGCGCGTTTCGTAGACATAGAACTCCATGCGGTCGATCTCGCGCAGCAAGTCGTTCGGGAACTCGATGTCGGCCTTGTCGATCTCGTCGATCAGCAGCACCACCGGCTCATCTGCGGTGAAGGCTTGCCACAGCACACCGGGCACGATGTAGTTGCGAATGTCACGCACCTTCTCGCCGCCGTCGAAGCTGGCCAGCTGGCTGTCACGCAGCCGGCTCACCGCGTCATATTCGTAGAGCCCTTGCTGCGCCTTTGTTGTGCTCTTGATGTGCCACTGCAAAAGCGGCATGCCCATGGCCTTGGCCACCTCTTCGGCAAGCATGGTCTTGCCGGTGCCGGGTTCGCCCTTGATCAGCAGGGGTCGGGCCAGCGTGGCAGCGGCGTTGACCGCGAGCCTGAGGTCGTCGGTGGCCACATAGTCGTGCGTTCCCTGAAACTTCATGTGGTCGTCCGGTCGTCAAAGGCGAGGGCAGTATAGGCAAGGGTCGCCCCCTATACTTCGCAGCTGTTTTGGCACCTTCACTCCTATCGCGTCAGACCATGAAAACTTTGATTTCCTTCGCCTTGGCTGTGTTCATTTCCAGCACCTTTTGCTCGGTTGCAGTGGCGCAGGACGCAGCCGCTGGCGAGAAAAAAGCACAGATGTGCATTGGCTGTCATGGCATCGTTGGCTACCAGGCCAGCTTCCCTGAAATCCACAAGGTGCCGATGATCGCGGGCCAGACCGCGGGCTACATCGTCGCCGCACTCACCTCGTACCAAAAGGGCGAGCGCAAGCACCCCACCATGAAGGGCATCGCAGCCCCGCTGAGCGAGCAGGATATGGCCGATCTGGCCGCCTACTACGCAGGCATGGTCGGCCCTGCAGCCCCGGCTGCACCTGCCGCTCCGTCGGCCAAAGTGGTCGAACTCATGAAGAAGGCCAATTGCGCTTCCTGCCATGGCGAGAACTACAGCAAGCCGATTGCTCCCAGTTATCCCAAGATCGCCGGCCAGCACCCCGACTACCTGTATGTGGCCCTGAAGGCCTACCAGACCGACGGCAATGCGCAAGTCGGCCGCAAGAACGCAGTCATGGGTGGCATGGCCCGTCAGTACACGCATGCCGAGCTGAAGGAGTTGGCCGCCTACATCGGTTCGCTGCCTGGCGAGTTGCAAACCGTGCCGCAGTCACGCTTTCGCTGATCCTGCCAGCCACCACCTGAAAAGCCGCTGTCTCAGCGGCTTTTTCTTTTGCTGCGGCGCCAAACCGCATCGGCCAGCCATCACGGCTCAAGTCCGCGAGCCGGATGTCGATACTTCGGCGGGAGTGCCTCTTCATGCTCAAGAAAGTACCTGTTGACCAGCTGCGTCTGGGCATGCACCTGCAGGAACTGTGTGGTGCGTGGGTAGACCATCCGTTTTGGAAAACCAAGTTCGTGCTGACCGAAGCAGCCGATCTGAAAAAGCTGCGGCAAAGCGGCGTGGCCGAGTGCTGGATCGATGTGTCCAAGGGGCTCGATGTCGCCACGGCGTTCAGCAGCTTGCCGGTGACTGCGCCTCCGCCGTCACTGCCTGCCGCGCCCAAGTCGCTGGACGCCGAATCCGCAGCCGATCTCGCACGCGCCGCTCAAGTCGCACCCAAAGCCGTCGTTCCCTTCGACGAAGAGGTGCGTCGCGCTGCCGCGGTGTGCACCCGCTCGCGCGAGGCGGTGGTGTCGCTGTTCAACGAGGCGCGCATGGGCAAAACCATCGACACCGAGAAATGCGCCGAGATGGTGGCCGAGATCTCCGAGTCGGTGTGGCGCAATCCGTCTGCGCTGGTGTCGCTGGCCCGCTTGAAAACCCACGACGACTACACCTACATGCACTCGGTGGCAGTGGCCGCGCTGATGGTCGCGCTGGCCAAGCAGATGGGCCAGGACGAGTCTCAGGCCCGTCTGGCCGCCGAGGCCGGCATGCTGCACGACCTGGGCAAGGCCATGATGCCCATCGACGTGCTCAACAAGCCCGGCAAGCTCACCGATGCCGAATTCGGCACCATGAAGACCCATCCCGAGCGCGGCCACGAACTGCTGCTCACCGGCCGCGGTGTCGACGCCATGGTGCTCGATGTGTGCCTGCATCACCACGAAAAGATGGACGGCTCGGGCTATCCGCACCGGCTGCAAGGCGAGCAGATCTCGTTGCTCGCGCGCATGGGCGCGGTGTGCGACGTCTATGACGCCATCACCTCCAACCGCCCTTACAAGAAAGGCTGGGATCCCGCCGAGTCGATCACCCGCATGGCCGCCTGGTCCAAGGGGCACTTTGACGACAACGTGTTCCGTTCGTTCGTCACCAGTCTGGGCATCTACCCCGTAGGCTCCATGGTGCGGCTGCGTTCCGGATATCTGGCGGTGGTCACCCAGCAAAACCCGACCAAGCTCACGGCACCTGAGGTGAAGGTGTTCTTCTCGACCAAGCAGGGTCTGCGCATGACCCCGCGAGTGCTCGATCTGGCCGACCCGAAATGCTCGGACCGCATCGTCGGGCGCGAATCCAATGAACAGTGGCAGTTTGCCCACCTCGACGAGCTGTGGGCAGGCGAAGAGGCGCTGCAAAAACTGGGCCGCAAGGGCTAGCGTTTGGTGCGGCTCGCTGTTCCCCGCCGGTGTAAGGTGGCGGGATGAACCGACCCATCCAATCACCACGAATCACCGTCTCGGTTTGGCGCATGGCCAGCCGCCAGCTGGCGCGCGACTTTCGCGCTGGCGAGTTGCGCTTGCTGCTGGTGGCGGTGAGCCTGGCGGTGGCCGCGCTCACGGCGGTGGGCTTTTTTGCCGATCGCATCCATGGCGGGCTGACACGCGACGCGGCGCAACTGCTGGGCGGCGACGTGGTGGTCGTCAGCGATCAGCCAACGCCAAGCGCGGTGGTCGAGCGCGCACGCGCGCTGGGTCTGGCCAGCGCCACGACGACGGTGTTTCCCACCATGGGCCGCGCGAGCGACAGCCAAGGCGGCGGCTCGCGGCTGATCACCTTGAAGGCGGTCAGCTCGAGCTATCCAATGCGCGGAAAACTCAGCGTGAGCACCGGCGAAGGCCAGCCTGCGGAATCGGTGGCGCAAGCACCGCAGCCGGGCACCGCCTGGGTCGAAAAAGCGACGCTTGATGCCCTGAGCCTGAAGGTGGGCGATCCCATCTTGCTCGGCGATGCGGCCTTGCAGATTTCGCGCTTGATCCTCACCGAGCCCGACCGTGGCGCTGGCTTCTTGAGTTTTTCGCCGCGGGTGCTGATCAACCAGGCCGATCTGGCGTCCACCGGCCTGGTTCAGCCGGCCAGCCGCGTGACGTACCGGCTGATCGTGGCGGGCACAGACCGCAGCGATGAAAAGCACGACGCTGCAGCCGTCACCGCATTCAGCGACTGGGCGACCGAACAGATCAAGGCTCGCGCGCTGCCCGGCGTGCGTCTGGAGACCTTCGAGACCGGGCGGCCCGAGATGAGCCAGACGCTGGACCGCGCCGAGAAGTTTCTCAACCTGGTGGCCTTGCTGGCCGCGCTGCTGGCCGCAGTGGCGGTGGGCATCGCCTCGCGCGATTTCGCCAGCCGCCACCTTGACGATTGCGCCGTCTTGCGCGTGCTGGGTCAGTCGCAGCGCACGATTGCTCTGCAGTACCTGATCGAGTTCGCGCTGGTCGGCCTGTTGGCCAGTGTGGTCGGCGTGCTGCTGGGATTTGGCGTGCATCACGTGTTCGTGTGGCTGCTGTCCGGGTTGGTGGCGGTGAGCCTGCCGGCCGCGTCGTGGTGGCCGGCGCTGTTCGGCGTGGGCGTGGGGTTCACGCTGCTCATGGGCTTTGGCTTGCCGCCGGTGCTGCAACTGGCGCGGGTGCCGCCGCTGCGGGTGATACGCCGCGAGGTGGGCGCACTCAAGCCCGCGTCGCTGGCGGTGCTGCTGGCCGGCGTGGGTGGTTTTTCGGCGCTGCTGCTGGGCGTGTCGTCCGACATCAAGCTGGGGCTGATCGCGGTGGGCGGTTTTGCCGCAGCGATTGCGATGTTCGCGCTGCTGAGTGCGGCCGCCGTGTGGCTGCTGCGCCGTGCGGTGCCCGAATCGAGCGCGCCGCGCTGGCTGGTGCTGGCCACTCGGCAGATCGCGGCACGCCCGGCCTTTGCGGTGCTGCAGGTGTCAGCGCTCAGCGTGGGGCTGCTCGCGTTGGTGCTGCTGGTGCTGCTGCGCACCGACCTCATCGACAGCTGGCGGCAGGCCACGCCGCCCGATGCGCCCAACCGCTTCGTGATCAATGTGCAGCCCGATCAGGCCGACGCCTTCAAGGCCAATTTGCAGTCTTCCGGCGTGACGCAGTACGACTGGTACCCCATGGTGCGCGCTCGCCTGGTCGAGATCAACGGCGTCAAGGTCACAGCCGACTCGGTCCAGGGCGAGCGCGCCAAGCGGCTCGTCGAGCGCGAGCTCAATCTCAGCTACACGCGCGACTTGCCGCTGCACAACGATCTCGCGGGCGGGCGCTGGGTGAGCGACGAGCCGGGGGCGATCAGCGTCGAATCGGGCATGGCCGAAACCTTCGGCCTGAAGCTGGGTGACACCATGCTGTTCGATCTGGCCGGCCAGCCTGTGGCCGCTCGCATCACCAGCTTGCGCAAGGTCGACTGGGGATCGATGCGCGTCAATTTCTTCGTGCTGTTTCCCGGCAAGCCGTCCGAGGAAGCGCCCCACACCTTTGTTGCGGCGTTTCGGGCGCCGAGCGCAGCGGCCGAATTCGACCGCGCGCTGCTGCAGCAGTTTCCCAACCTCACCAATGTCGACGTCTCAGCTTCGATCGCACAGGTCCAGGGCGTGCTCGATCAGGTGATCGGTGCGGTCGAGTTCTTGTTCTTGTTTACGCTGGCAGCCGGTCTGGTGGTGCTGTTTGCGGCGGTCACCGCCACGCGGGAGGCACGCTCGCGAGAGTTCGCGGTGATGCGCGCGCTGGGCGCCAGCGGCAAGCTGCTGGCGCAGGTTCAACGTGCCGAACTGCTGGGTGTGGGCGCGCTGGCCGGGGTGCTCGCCTCGCTCGCGGCTTCGGCCATCGGCTGGGTGCTGGCCAACCAGGTGTTCGCCTTCAACTGGAACCCATCGCCGCTGGTGCCGCTGCTCGGCGGTGTCGCCGGTGCGCTGCTGTCGCTGGCTGCGGGCTGGTGGGGATTGCGCGACGTGCTGCGCCGTCCGGTGGTCGAGACCCTGCGCCAGGCGGCGCAGTGATCTCGGTGCCGAAGCAGGCTGGTCTTACTGCTTGAACGGGTTGCCAAAGCGTGCGTCGGTGCGCAGCGTCGGGTCGTCCAGCGTCTTCAGGAAAGCCACCAGTGCGGCCTTGTCGGTGGCCGACATGTTGGGCACGCGCACATTGCCGTCGCGCGTTTTCAGCCGGTTGTCGAGAGCCGGGCCGTTCTTGACGTTGAGGTTGTAGAAGTCAACTACCTGCTCGAACGTGGTGAAGCGCCCGTCATGCATCATGGGTTGGCCCGGCGAGAGGCTCTTGAGCGACGGTGACTTGAACACACGCGTCTCGCCCGCATCGAGTCCGTTGGAGCGAGAGTTGGGCGCCAGCGCAAAGGTCGGTGGCTGGTGGCAGCCAGCGCATCCCAAGCCGCCGTTGTTGCCGGCGTTCATGAACAGCCGCCGGCCGAGGTTTTCCTGGGCACTCAGGGTGGGCACATCAAGGCTCAGGCCCTTGTCGGCCAGTGCCGCGTTGTAGGTTCGGGCATATCCCTGATCCCAGCGGCTGCCCGTGGAGACCATGCTGCGCTCGAACTGCGCCAGCGCGAGCTGGATGCGTGATTCGGTGATGGCCGCATCGCCATACACGGCCCTGAAGAGTTCGGGGTAGTAGGGCAGGCCCTGCATCTTGACGAGCAGCGCGTTGATGCCGCCGTTGCTCGCATCAAAGCCCATCTCGATCGGGTCCTGAATCGGCTGCGTGGCCTGAGCTTCGACGCTGGCCGCGCGCTTGTCCCAGAACATCGACCCGTCGCGGTAGAACGCGATGTTGGCCAGGCCCATGGCGTGGGCCGTGCCGTTGATGCCCGAGAAGCCTTTGCTGAACTGCGTGGTGGCCGAAAAGCCATTGGCCGGCTGGTGGCAGGTGCTGCAGGCCACGGTGTTGTTCACGCTCAGTCGCTTGTCCCAAAACAGCACCCGACCGAGCGTGGCGCCCTTGTCGGTGATGCGGTTATTGGCCGGTGTGTTGCCGCCTTGCAGTACCTGCGCGTCGTAGAAGGCCGGCAGCGTGACCGTGGCGTACCTGGCCGGCGCGTTGATGTCGATGTTCAGGTATTGCGCAATCACCGACGCTGCGGGTGCAGGTGCAGGTGCAGGTGCAGGTGCAGGTGCAGGTGCAGGTGCAGGTGCAGGGGCTCGTGCCGGCGCCGGCGCGGGCGCAACCGGCCTGGGCTTGGGCGGTGGCGGCGGTGGATTGGCGGCAAGCACCGAATGTCCCGCCAGAGCGGCGGTGGACGCGATCAACAAGCGAATGAGCAAGGTCTTCATGGCGATCTCCCGTACAAAAAAAGCAGGGCGAATCGCCATGGAGCGCCAGGGCTGATGCCGGTGCTCCACTTTGCGGCCCCGCTGTCTTGGCTCGTGAGAGCTTTAGACCGGAGGCTTTGCGACCCCGACTTTCGTGCGGGTGTGCCCTGTTGCTAAGCGTCAGTCTCTCACCGAGTTGTATCGCCGTGTGTGACGTTTGCGTCACGTTGAGAACGCCACACGCAAAGGTGTGCACTACTCGTCGAAACTAGATGCGGTTGCCGCTGGGCAGCCGCATCGGGCTCAGAAGGTTTCCCAGTCGTCGGTGCCTGTCTTGGCCGCTGGGCTGGCAGCCAGCTGCGCCGGTGGCGTGGCCTTGAAGGCCGGCCGCACCACATTCGTCGCGCGGTTCGCGCCGCGCCGGTCCGAGTGGGCAGGCATGGTCTTCGATGCCTTGGCCGCTGTGTGTGCCGGTGCCGCGCTCTTGGCGTAGGCATCGCCGCGTGACAGCTTGAACACCGCCACCGCATCGACGAGTTGCTGGGCCTGTGCGTTGAGGCTTTCGGCCGCTGCCGCGCTTTCTTCGACCAGCGCGGCGTTTTGCTGGGTGGTCTGGTCCATCTGCGTGACGGCTTCACCGACCTGGCTCACGCCCAGGCTTTGCTCGGTGCTCGCGGCACTGATCTCTCCCATGATGTCGGTCACGCGGCGGATCGATGTGACCACTTCGGTCATCGTGGCACCGGCCTGATCGACCAGCACCGTGCCCTGGTCGACGCGCTCGACGCTGGCCTTGATCAGAATCTTGATTTCCTTGGCGGCATCGGCCGAGCGCTGTGCGAGGTTGCGCACCTCTGAGGCCACCACCGCAAAGCCGCGGCCCTGCTCGCCGGCACGTGCGGCCTCAACGGCTGCGTTGAGCGCCAGGATGTTGGTCTGGAAGGCGATGCCGTCGATCACGCTGATGATGTCGGCGATGCGCTTGGAGCTGGCGTTGATGCCCTTCATGGTGTCAACCACCTGAGCGACCACCTCGCCGCCCTGGATGGCCACGCTCGACGCGTTGGTGGCGAGCTGGTTGGCCTGACGCGCGTTGTCGGCGTTTTGCTTGACGGTGCCCGACAGCTCTTCCATCGACGATGCGGTTTGCTGCAGCGCCGAGGCCTGTTGTTCGGTGCGACCCGACAGGTCCTGATTGCCCTGGGCGATCTGGGCGCTGGCGATGGCCACGCTTTCGGCATTGCTGCGCACCGATGACACGACTGAGGCCAGGCCGGCGTTCATGGCACCGAGCGAGCGCAGCAGCGAGCCGATCTCGTCGCGCCCCGCATCTGGCACGGTGGTGGTGAGGTCGCCTGCCGCCACGGCGTCAGCAAGCTTCGCGGCGAGTTGCACCGACGCGGTGATGGTGCGGGCAATCGTCCACATGATCCATGCGGCCAGGCTGGCCAGCAGCGCGATGCTCACGGCCATGAAGATCAGGTGGTCATTGGCTGCCACGACGCCTCGCTGCAATTCCTTGTCGAGCTCGCCCATCGAGGTGTCGATCAGCGTGTACTGCTGATCGATCGTGGTGGACAGGGCGGCGAAGTAGCTGCCCGCGGTCATGTCCAGTTTCTCGGGGCTCAGGATCTTGTCGTGGATGAGCTTGAACGCGTCGTCGGTGCCCGAGAGCATCGCCGCCAGCGGGCCGGCGAGCGCGGCTTGCAGCGGGTCATTGCCGTCGACAGCCAGCGCCAGGCTCTTGCGCACCTTGTCCACACGGGTTTGCGCGATGTCGATCAGCGCATCCACCCTGGCTTTGTCTGCGGGGGTGGCCTCTGCGCGAGTCAGCAGCACGGCGCCGCGGCCACGCAACTCGCCCATGGCTTCGGTCAATTGGGGCAGGTCGTTGAGCACTGCCGTTTGCAGGAAGTAGCCCGAGGCTGCTGGATGCAGCACGATGCCTGAGCTGTTGGCCACATCGTCGAGTGCGCCGAGCTGGTCGTGGATGAGCGCGGTGTGCTGCACGAAGCTTTGTGGCCCATCAATGCCCTTGCTGGCGATGGCGCCCGACAGCTCGGACCACTGCCGTGCCATGTGCGTGAAGGTGGCGGTGAGCTTGGCGTCGCCAAGGGCTGCTGCCGACGCTTGTGCCTTGGCAAAAGCCGAGGTGACCTCGGCCTGCTTGGACTGGCGCTTGTCGGCCGCTTCGGCGTTGCCGGCCAGCGCGCTCGCGGACAGGCCGCGGTGCTGCTGCATCAGCTGGATCAGCTTCAGCGAGTCGGTGGCCGGCTCGATGCCTGAGAGCTCTTGCTTGGCAAAGTCGCGCAGATCCATTTCGGAGCGCACGACCATGGACGCCGGAATCGCCAGCAGCAGCATCGCGATGACGGCGATGAGCATGAACTTTTGCGACAGCTTGAGATTGCGAATGATCGAATCCATGAGCGATCCTCCTTGGTTACGGGGTTCAGTGAACTTCGCTGATCAGGCACATGTCGGCACTCGACATGAAGGCTTCGATGTCCATCAGGATCAGCATGCGATCGCCCACATTGCCGATGCCGGTGATGAAGCTGGTGTCGACCGACGAGGCCAGCTCGGGCGCGGCCTTGACGGCATCCTTCGAAAGTTCCAGCACGTCGCTGACCGAATCGACCACCGCACCGACCACGCGGCCGGCCACGTTGAGCACGATGACCACGGTGAACTCGTTGTATTCGATCGTGTCGCAGCCCAGCTTCACGCGCAGATCGACGATGGGCACGATGACGCCGCGCAGGTTGACCACGCCCTTGATGAACGCAGGCGCGTTGGCAATGCGCGTGGGCGACTCATAGGAGCGGATCTCTTGCACCCGCAGGATGTCGATGCCGTACTCCTCGGCGCCCAAGCGGAAGGTCAGGAACTCGCCGCCGTGGTGCAGCGCCTTGGCGGCGTTTTCGCGGGCGGCGGCTTCTTTGGCCACGTGGTGGGCATCGGTGATCATGTTCATGGCGGTTTCCTTGCGGGCTGATGTGCGGGGTGCTCGGTGGTGATGGCGTGCTGCTGCGAGGGGCTCAGAAAGATTCCCAGTCGTCGGGGCGGCTGGCTTCAGACTTGATGGGTTTGGGTGTCGGTGTGTGGGGCGGGGCCACACGGGGTGCGCTCGGCGCAGCAGATTTCGGCTTGGCCGCGCGTGCCGGTGCCTCGCCGCGTGGCTGGGTGGCGAGCGCCGTGACCGCGTGGGAGCCGTGGCTGTCCAAGCGGAAGATGCTCATCACGTCCGACAGGCGCACCGCCTGGCCCTTGAGGCTTTCGGCCGCAGCGGCTGACTGTTCGACGAGCGCGGCGTTTTGCTGCGTCATCTGGTCGAGCTGAATGACGGCGCTGTTGATCTGGCCGATGCCTTCGGATTGCTCCGAGGCGGCCGCGGTGATTTCGCCAATGATGTCGCTCACGCGCTGCACCGAGCTGACGATCTCGGCCATCGTGTGGCCGGCATTGGCGACCAGGCGCGAGCCCGATTCGACCTTGTCGACCGACGCACCGATGAGCACCTTAATCTCGCGGGCGGCTTCAGCCGAGCGGCCGGCCAGACTGCGCACTTCAGAGGCCACCACCGCGAAGCCGCGGCCCTGTTCGCCGGCGCGGGCGGCTTCGACCGCAGCGTTGAGTGCCAGGATGTTGGTCTGGAAGGCGATGCCGTCGATCAAGCCGATGATGTCGGAGATGCGCTTGGAGCTGGTGTTGATCTCGTTCATCGTGGCGACGACTTCGGATACCACCTGCCCGCCGCGCGCGGCCACCTCGGCGGCCGATGAGGCGAGCTGCTCGGCCTGACGGGCCGATTCAGCTGACTGCCTGACGGTGCCTGTGAGCTGCTCCATCGACGAGGCGGCTTGCTGCAAATTGGAGGCGGTCTGTTCGGTGCGCCCGCTCAGGTCCTGATTGCCAGTGGCGATCTCGGCGCTGGCGGTGGTGATCGATCCGGAAGATCCGCGCACCTGACTCACCACCTGGTGCAGCGAGCTGCGCATCTGGTCGAGCTCGCGCAGCAACTCGCCGAGTTCGTCGCCGCGGTCCGAATGCACCGGCCGCGACAGGTCGTTGTTGGCGATGGCCGATGCCACGCTCAGCGCTTGCTTGAGCGGCTGGGTGATCGAGCGGGCGGTGAACCAGGCCATGCCCATGCCGATCAGCACGCCGCCGGCCAGCAGGCCGATCAGCAGCACTTCGGTGTTGGCCAGATCGGCCGTGGCGGTGGCGAAGTTGGCGTCGCTGAGTTCGGCCTGGAACTTCTCCAGTCCCTGCACCGACTTCACATACGAGTCTGCGGCCGGCAGCAAGGCTGAGGACACCAGCGCTGCAGCGGCTTCGTTGTCGCCTGCCTTGTGCAACTCAGCCACCTTCGTGCGCACGTCCAGAAAGATCTTGCGGCTGGCGCTGGCGTCGGCAAACAAGGCCTTGCCACGTTCGCTGACGATGGTCGCTTCCAAGGTTTTCTGGATGTCGCTGATCTGCGCGCTGGTGGCCTTCATCATCGGATCGAAGTAGTCCATCAACGCTGCAGGGTCGGAGCTCTTGGCAATCGCCATCGATCGCGTGACGTTCAACTGCTGGTTGGCCAGCCAGGCATCGGCGAGCTTGGCGCGCTTGGCGATCTCGATGCTGGTGCGCAGCGCCTCTTCGGTATTGGCCATGCGCATGAATCCGGACAAGGTCATCACGACCATCATCAGCAGCACGGCGGCGAATCCGATGGCCAGGCGGTTACCGATTTTCAAATTGTTGAACTTCATCGTCATTTCCCTTCTTTGTTTGGCTCACTCAGGCGGCTGACTCGAGGGGGCCGACTGCGGTGCGCGAGGTTCTCTTCATGACATATCGGTCACTCTCGAGCCGCATTGAGGTCGACGCGGCTCAGTGCCTCGAACGGCGCACCATGCTGCCCACGTCCAGGATCAGCGCCACGCGGCCATCGCCCATGATGGTCGCGCCCGACACGTCGTCGACCTTGCGGTAATTGGCCTCGAGGTTCTTCACCACCACCTGCTGCTGGCCCAGCAATTCGTCGACCATCAGGGCCACGCGGCCGCCGTCGGCTTCGATGACGACCATGATGGCGGCGGCGTTTTCCGAGTCGTAGCGCGGCACGTTGAACAGCTGCTCCAGGTCCATCACCGGCATGTAATCGCCACGCACCTCGACCACGCGACCGCTGCCGCCTATGGTCTTGACGGTGTGCTCTGACACCTGGAACGATTCGACCACCGACGACAGCGGCAAGATGTAGACCTCTTCGCCCACGCCCACGCTCATGCCGTCCATGATCGCCAGCGTCAGCGGCAGCCGCACCGACACGCGCATGCCGTAGCCCGCAGCCGATTCGATCTCGACGGTGCCGCCCGCAGCTGTGATGTTCTTTTTGACCACGTCCATGCCCACCCCGCGGCCCGACACGTCGGTGACCACATCAGCGGTTGAAAAGCCGGGCTCGAAGATCAGGTTCCAGACCTCGGAGTCGGTCATGGAGTCAGGCGCATCGATGCCGCGCTGACGGGCCTTGTTGATCAGTTTCTGGCGTGACAGACCGCGGCCGTCGTCGCGCACCTCGATGACGATGGAGCCGCCCTGGTGCGAGGCCGACAGCGTGATCGTGCCCTGTTCGGCTTTGCCATGGGCCAGCCGCTCAGCCGGCACTTCGATGCCGTGGTCGCAGCTGTTGCGCACCAGGTGGGTCAGCGGGTCGGTGATCTTTTCGACCAGCCCCTTGTCGAGTTCGGTGGCTTCACCCTGCGTGACGAAATCGACCTTCTTGCCCAGCTTGCTGGCCAGATCGCGCAGCATGCGCGGGAAGCGGCTGAACACGGTGGACATCGGAATCATCCGGATCGACATCACCGATTCCTGCAGGTCGCGGGTGTTGCGATCGAGGTTGGCCAGACCGGCGGCAAGCCGCTGGTAAAGCGCCGCATCGATGCTCTTGCTGTTTTGCGCCAGCATGGCCTGCGTGATGACCAGCTCGCCCACCAGGTTGATGAGCTGATCGACTTTTTCGACCGACACGCGCAGCGTGGACGACTCGAGCGCGGCCGATGCTTTTTCCGGCTTGACGACGGCGCTGCTCGGTGCACCCGCAGCCGGGGTGGTGCGCGCAGCCGGCTGTGTTGCTGCGTTCGATGCGCCGAGTTCGGCCGCTGCCTTCGCCTCGGGCGAGCCCGGAGCGTTGTCAAAGAAGCCGAAGCCCGGATCGGGCGGGTTGTCGACCTGGGGTGCGCCTGGCGCGCCTTCGTGAAAGCCGTAGCCCGAGGTCAGCGGCAGCAGCGAGACCGCTTCGCGCGAGACGTGAAAAGTGAACAGATCCAGCAGGTCGCTGTCCGAGCTGCTGGTGACGACCTTGAAGCGCCGGATGCCGTCGCTGGCCTGTCCGCCGTCGAGTGGCTCGATGGTGCCCAAGTCGGGGATTTCCTTGAACAGATCGACCAGGTTGTCGGCATCGCTCAGGTCGCTGAGCGGGCCCACGCGCAATTCGAGTCCACGCGCCATGTTCACTTCGGCGGGCGGCTCGGCTTCCTTGTGCACGGCAGATGCCGCTGACGCAGCAGGGGCTGGCTTGGCCACAGACGCGGCAGGCGCGGCGCCCGCATCGCCGGCGACCATGGCGCGGATGGCCACGAGCAGCTCTGTGGTGTCCGCGGCTTCACCAGCCGCGCCTTGATGCACCGCGAGCTGCGAGCGCAGTGCGTCGCCGGCTTGCAGCAGCACATCAACCATCGGTGCGGTGGGTGCGAGTTCGTGTCGGCGCAGCCGGTCGAGCAGCGTTTCCATCTGGTGCGTCAACTCGGCCACATCGGCAAAGCCGAAGGTGGCCGCGCCGCCCTTGACCGAATGCGCGCAGCGGAAGATCGAGTTGAGCTCTTCGTCGTCGGCGGCCTCGATGTCGACCGCGAGCAGTTGCTGCTCCATGCGGTCGAGGTTTTCGCCGGCCTCTTCAAAGAAGACTTGATAGAACTGGCTCAGGTCGATGCCTGCGCCGCCGTGGTCTGTGTTGGTGTCGCTCATCGCTCTTGCTCCCTGTCGCGTGCGTTTGTCTGGCCAGTTCGGTGCAAGCTCAGCGGAAAACCTTCTTCATCACTTCGATCAGCTTGGCTGGATCGAAAGGCTTGACCAGCCAGCCCGTGGCACCTGCGCTGCGGCCGGCCTGCTTCATCTGGTCGCTGGACTCGGTGGTCAGGATCAGGATCGGCGTGGTCTTGAACTTCGGGTTGTTGCGCAGATTGCGCGTGAGGGTGATGCCGTCCATGCGCGGCATGTTCTGGTCGGTGAGCACCAGATCGAAATCGCGGCTGTTGGATTTCTCCAGCGCATCCTGCCCATCGACTGCTTCCACCACGTGGTAGCCGGCACTCTTGAGGGTGAAGGTGACCATCTGGCGCATCGAGGCCGAGTCGTCGACGGTGAGAATCGATTGCATGTGTTTCTCCGTTGGGAATTTGTGAAAGCGGGTTGATTCGGTATCAGAAGAGCTCGATCGAGCCCGCGTCCATCTCAGACTGGGTGACCGGGTTGGGGCGGATGGGCGCGGCGCTCAGCACGCTGGGCCCGTCTTCATCGTCGTCACCGAAGGCGTCTTGGGCCAGCGAATCGGCGCAGCTGCGAAGTCGATGGTTGGTGTGCACGATCAGTTGCGATGCCATGTCCTGGAACTGCAGTGCTGTCACGGCGCCGCCGAGTTGCAGCATCAAGTCGCGATAGGCCGCGGCTGCCTGCGGGCTGTCGGCGTCGCCGCGGTGCTCGTCCATCAAGGCATGGATCTGCTCGGTCGCACTTTTGAAGCGCACCATCAGCGAGTCGCATGCGTCAGCGAGCAGGGTGTGCAGCCGGTCGAGGTCGTGGCTGGCTGACATCAGGTGGTCCTGCAACTCGGCAGTGAGCAGCAGTGACCTGACTGGGGGCTCGACCTCATGCGTGGCGTGATCCATCTGAGATGTGCTCCTTGAGATGCGCCCCGAGGCCCGAGCACGGCCGGCAGTCATGTTGCGAAACGGTCGCGACCAGCCTCGAAACGCGTGTCTTGATGACTCATTTTCGGCAGCGCGGGGTCAGACCTAAGGTCAATCACAGGGGCAATCCGGGGCCAGTTCTGAAACCTGGGCCCCACGGCATACTCGTGCGATGACCCGCCGATCCGCCGATCAACCACTGCGCCTGCTGCATCTGGAGGACTCCGAGGTTGACCACGCGCTCACGCTGGCGCATCTGCAGCGTGGCGACATCAAGGTCGTCGCGCGTCGGGTGGAAACCGAGGCCGACTTTCTGCGCGCGCTTGGCGAGCCCTGGGATGTGGTCGTGTCCGACTACAACCTTCCTGGCTTTTCCGGTCTGGTGGCGTTGGACTTGCTGATGGCCCGTGGCGCTGACATTCCCTTCATCTTGGTGTCGGGCGAGATCGGCGAGGACACCGCCGTCGAGGCCATGCGCAATGGCGCCAGCGACTACCTGCTGAAGAACAACCTGGCGCGTCTGGCGCCTGCCTTGCTGCACGCGGTCGAGGCCAGCGAAACCCGCCGCGCGCGCTTGCATGCCGATCGCCAGCTGGGTGAATCGCAACAGCGGCTGCACGAACTGGCGCAGCACCTGCAAACCAGCATCGAGATGGAGCGCGCGGCCATCGCCCGTGAAATCCATGACGACGTGGGCGGCTCGCTCACGGCCTTGAAGTTCGATCTGGCGTGGATCGCGCGCCATTCCGATTCGCCCGAGGTGCACGCGCGGGTGCATGGCGCGCTCGAGACGGTGACGGCGGCCATCGAGTCGAGCCAACGCATCATGCTGAACCTGCGTCCGGCCATCCTCGAGCAGGGGCTGGTCGCTGCATTGCAGTGGATGGCCGCGCAGTTCGAGCGGCGCACGGGCATCGTGTGCGTGTTGCGCGCGCCTGCTCAACCGCTGTCGCTCGCGCCTGGCGTGCCGCTGGTGGCCTATCGGGCCGCGCAAGAAGCGCTCACCAACGTGAGCAAGCACGCGCAGGCGACCGAGGTGTCGATCGATTTGTCGATGGCCGGTGGTGTGCTGTCGCTCGAGGTCAGCGACAACGGCCGCGGCCTGGATGCCGACGACCTGGCCAAGGCGCGATCATTCGGCATTCGTGGCCTGCACGAGCGCGCGCGCACCGTGGGCGGCTGGGTCGATCTGAGCAGCAATGCCGCAGGCACCACGCTCATCATGTCCGTGCCCCTGGAGCGAGTCGTGGCCGGGAAAGATTCTGACGATTGGGGAAGCCAGTGATCAAGGTGATTCTTTGCGACGACCACGCGCTGATCCGGCGCGGCATTCGCGACACCCTGTCGGACGCGCCCGACATCCAGGTGATGGGCGAGGCAGGCGATTACGGCGAACTGCGCAGCCTCATGCGGCGTGCTGAATGCGATGTGCTGGTGCTCGACATCAACCTGCCCGGGCGCAGCGGGCTCGATGTGCTGCATGCCTTGAAAGAAGAGGGCTCCACGCTGCGCGTGCTGGTGGTGTCGATGTACCCCGAAGACCAGTACGCCATACGCGCCTTGCGTGCCGGTGCCTTCGGCTACGTCAACAAGGGTGGCGACCCGGCACTCATCGTCGCCGCGGTGCGCACCGTGGCGCAGGGTCGCAAGTACGTCACCCCCGAGATCGCGCAGATGCTGGTCGAGAGTTTGACCACGCCGAGCAGCGAGCTGGCGCACCAAAAGCTGTCGGATCGCGAGTTGCAAACGCTGGTGATGATCGCCTCGGGTAAGCGGCTGTCCGACATTGCCGAAGAACTCATGCTCAGCCCGAAGACCGTGAGCGTCTACCGCGCCCGAGTGCTCGAGAAGCTGGCGCTTTCGAACAATTCGGAAATGACGGTGTACGCCATTCGCAACGGGTTGGTGGGCGGCGACACCGGTTGACTGCGGCGCCGGCTTGGCGCACCGACCGAGCGGCTCAGAACCCCAGGCTGGCCAGCAGGTCGTCGACCTCGCCCTGATTGGTCACCACATCGGTACGGCCTTCGGCCGTGATCACCGGGCCTTGCAGATGCTGCTCGAGCTTTTGCACCTGCTCGGGCGGCGCGGCTTGCACAAGCAGTCGCACCAGACTGTCTTCGAGTTCGCTGGCCAGCGTGACCACGCGGGCGACCACCTGGCCGGTCAGGTCGTGAAAGTCCTGGGCCATCATGATGTCGGTGAGGTGGGCATCGATGCGCGCTGTGGCGGCTTCGACGTCGCTGACGAAATTGAGCACGGCGCCTGAGGCCACGGCCTTGACCGGATTGGCCACCAGGGCTGCCGCCATGCGGCGTGTCTGCTCGGCGATCTGCGCATGGTCGGCCTTGGCGGCATCGACCGAATTGAGCACCTTGTTGGCGGCTGCAGCGGTCTTTTCGGCGATGTAGTTGAGGCGGCTGCGCGCATCGGGCAGGCTGCCGGCAGCCTGCGACAGGCTGGGCAACACCCCGAGCTGGTTGAGCGTGTCGTGCAACTGGCGGGTGATGGTTCCGAGTTGCTGAAAGACTTCGGGCGAGGCATTTGCAGCGTCTTCGGCCGGCGGTGCCTTTGAAGCCAGACCGGCCGGGGGGAGCTCATTCATTTGCATGGTGTGGGCTCCATCAAACGGCAGTGGCGCCGATCTTTTGCATGATCTTGGCGACCTTCTCTTCGAGCGTGGCCTTGGTGAATGGCTTGACGATGTAGCCCGCCGCACCGTCCTGGGCTGCGCGCACGATGTCTTCCTTGCGGGCTTCGGCGGTCACCATCAGCACGGGCAGGTGCTTGAGCGAGTCTTCCTTCTTGATGGCGGCCAGCAGATCGAAGCCGCTCATGTTGGGCATGTTGATGTCGCTCACCACAAAGTCGAACTTGTTGTTCTTGAGCATGTTCAGTGCGACAACCCCGTCTTCAGCCTCTTCAGCGTTGTTGTAGCCAATCTCCTTGAGCAGCCCGCGCACGATTCGACGCATCGTGGAAAAGTCGTCCACGATCAAAAATTTCACATCACTCATCTGGCTCATGTTGATCCTCGCAAAGGGGCGATCGGGGGTCGCTTGTGTTTCTATCGGACCGCTGGTGGCGAAGTTGAGGAGGAATCCGCGCCGAACGACATCTCGACGGTGGCGTCGTCTTGCTCGTCCTCAGGCACTTTGCCGAAGAACCGGTCTTCGGCCTCGCGGTTCATCACGATGATGGAGATGCGTCGGTTGGTCGGGTCCAACGGATCCTGGCCTTCGAGGGGCAGGCTCGAAGCCAGACCCTGCACGCGCAGCACGCGGGCCTCGGGCAGGCCGCCTTCGAGCAGCTCGCGGCGCGACGCATTGGCACGGTCAGACGACAGCTCCCAGTTCCCGTAGCCACGTTCGCCGTTTCCGAAGGCCTGGGCGTCGGTGTGCCCTTCGAGCGTCAGGTGGTTGGGCACGTCGGTGAGCACATCGCCGATGATCTGCAGCAGCTCGCGCATGTAGGGCTTCACGACGGAGCTGCCGCTGTCAAACATCGGGCGGTTCTTCTCGTCGATGATCTGGATGCGCAGGCCCTCGCTGGTCATGTCCAGGCGGATCTGCGATTTCATGGCTGCCAGACGGGGGTTGTTGGCGATCACATCTTCGACACGCTTTTTGAGCTCCTCGAGCCGTGCCTTTTCGGCTGCGCGTTGCTCGGCCTTCAGCGCCAGCAGGTTGATGGTGCGTTTTTCAGCCACGGTCTCGCCCTGCTTGACCTGCCCGTGGGTGCGCGAGAGGTCTTCGCCACCGCCCTTGATCACGTGCGATGCATCGCCTGCTCCCGAGCCGCCGCCCAGCGCCACTTTCAGCGGCGAGCCGAAGAAATCAGCCAGGCCTTTCTTGTCGCCTTCGGTGGTCGAGCCGAGCAGCCACATCAGCAAGAAAAACGCCATCATGGCGGTCACGAAGTCGGCATAGGCGATCTTCCAGGCGCCGCCATGATGACCATGGCCGCCCTTCTTGATCTTCTTGATGATGATCGGCTGCAGCTTCTTTGAGTCGCCCGACATCTCAAAGCTCCTTGGTCACTTCTTGCCCTTGACGTGGCTTTCGAGCTCGACAAAGGTCGGCCGGTCGGTCGAGAACAGCACCTTGCGTCCGAACTCCACCGCCACCTGCGGCGCATAGCCTTGCATGCTCGCAAGCAGCGTGGTCTTGATGCACTGCAACTCCTTCGAGCCGTCGTCGACCTTCTGCTCGAGCAAGCCGCCCAGCGGCTCGACAAATCCGTAGGCCAGCAAGATGCCCAGGAAGGTGCCCACCAGCGCCGAGGCAATCATGCCGCCGAGCACTGCGGGGGGTTGCCCCACCGAGCCCATGGTGTTGACCACACCCAGCACTGCGGCCACGATGCCGAACGCCGGCAGACCGCCAGCCAGCCGGTTGATGGCGGCCACGGCGGCGTATTCCTCGTTGTGATGGGTTTCGATTTCGCTGTCCATCAAGCTTTCGATCTCGTGCGAGTTCAGGTTGCCCGAGACCATCATGCGCAGGTAATCGGTGATGAACTCGACCACGTGGTGGTCATTGCCGACCACCGGGTATTTCTTGAACAGCGCCGAGTTGTGTGGTTCTTCGACGTCTTGCTCGATGGCCATGAGGCCTTCCTTGCGCGCCTTTTGCAAGATGTCGTACATCAGCGCCATCAGCTCCATGTAGCGCGCCTTGCTGTACTTGCTGCCCTTGAAGCAAGTGCCCAGACCCTTCAGGCTGGACTTGACGACCTTCATCTGGTTGTTGGCCAAAAATGCGCCAGCGGCCGCGCCAAAGATGGTGATCATCTCGAAGGGCAAGGCTTTCAGGATGACGCCAATATTGCCGCCGTGAACGATGTACACCCCGAAGATGCACACCATCGCGATGCCCCAACCGACCAGTACGAACATGAATCTGACTTTCGAATGGTGGGCACGCCGACGAGCGCACTCCGGTGACACCCCCATATCGGCATGTGGGGCGCTGTCTTGATTGTGATTTGGCGGTGTGGCGACCGATGGGAAAAAAAGGGCCCGAATAAGGGTGCAATCCAGCCCAAAAAAAACAGGCCCCGTGGGGCCTGTTGGAACGTACGCGCGGGGCGCACGAGAGGAGACAACCAGAGAAAACTCGTGAAACTGGGGCCGCTCAATGCATCTGGATGCCGCCGGCTGCCTTGCCCTTGCCGGCGCGCGCTGGCGGGTTGCACAGGCCGCAAACGTAGTGGCGGGCGATCTCGTGCGGGTGGGTCACGAAGTGGCCGCCGCACTTGGAGCACTTGGTCATCGTGAGCATGCCGTTGTCGATGAACTTCACCAAGCGCCAGGCGCGGGTGATGGACAACTGCTCTTCCAGGTCCTGCGCCTTCATCTGCTCTTGATACAGCTGATAGGCCTTGATGACGGTGTCGATTTCGTCCATCTCGGAGACCTTGTTCAGGTACTCATGGATGTTGAGGAACAAAGACGAGTGGATGTTGGGCTGCCACGTCATGAACCAGTCGGTCGAAAACGGCAACTGACCCTTGCTGGGCGACTTGCCGGCGACTTCCTTGTACAGGCGCAAAAGCCGCTCGTAGCTCAGGTCGGTCTCGCTTTCCAGCACCTGCAGGCGCGCGCCCAGGTTGATCAGCGTGACGGCGCGGTCGATCTGCTTGGCTTCGGTCAGGATGCTCTTGATGCGCATGATGTGGCTCCCTTTGTCTCGATGGTGTTGTGATGTGCTGGCAGCGTGCGATCAGGCAGCTTCCTGGTGGCGGCCGGCCATCAGGATGCTGGCGTGCAAGCGGGTCGTGGTGTCGTTGGCGGCGCTCTTGCCGTGGTTGGTGAGCAAGCCCCAGACCATGTCGTCGTCCATGCGGAAGCGGCACAGCAGCGTGTTGCTTGAGGCCACCTTCATCATTTGCGAAGGCGTCAGCAAGGACAGCAGCGCGGCGTTGTCTTCGCTGATGCCCAGGCGGTAGAGCGCCTGGTCGCGGTCGGTGCGGATCAGGCTTTGAGCCAGCATCAGGTACGACAGGTTGGCTTCGCGGATTTCGGTGAGGATCTGGTCTGCGTTCATGGCTGTCTTCCTTTGAGTGATGGGTGAGATTTCGTGTCTTGCTTGTTGCTTGCGCTGGAAATCGTCTCAACGTGAAAACAATTGTGTTCGTCAGAGAAAGGGTGCGACATCAGGTCATCTCTGTCGCTTAAGTCCCTTTTTTCCTAACCGTTGTGTCAGGCAAATTCCTACAAGGCTTGCGCGCGGCGGTGGTCAAGGTGGCAAAAGTCGCGGCCCTATGATCCTCGTCCATGCTCAAACGCGCACCTCACTGCCGGCGTGCAACCGGTTCGATCTATGTGCTGTGCCTGAGCGGGCTGGCGCTGGCCGGCTGCGTGGCCTCGCCACCGGCGCCATCGGCTGCTGTTCCCGTGGTCGCGGTGCCCGCGGCCTGGGCCGCGCCGGTCGCCTCGGCTGCCTCTTCTGCGATGGCCGCTGCGCCTGTCGATCTGGCGTCGTGGTGGCGATCCTTCGCGGACCCTGAACTTGACGCTCTGGTCGCGCGTTCGCTGGGTGCGGCGCCCGACCTCGAGGCCTGCGCCGCGCGGGTGCGCGCCGTGCGTGCGATGGCTCAGGCGTCAAACGCGAGCCTGGGGCCGCAGCTGTCGCTGGTGGGTGCGCCGCAGCAAAGCCCGGACGGTCGCGACAACTACTTTCAAAGCGGCATCGCAGCCCAATGGAACGTGGCCTTGTCGCAGCGCCAGGCCGCAGTGAAGGGCCTGGCCGAAGCCGAGTTGCAAATCGCGCTGGCCGATGAGCAGGCCGCTCGTGCCACGCTGGTGGCCGATGTCGCGCGCACCTATTTCGAAATGCGTGCGGCCGAACGCGACCAGCAACTGCTCAACCAGATGGTGGTCTTGGCCGACGAGCGCGCACGCATCACCAGCGTGCTGTGGCAAACCCGTCAGGTCAGTGCCGCCGAGGTGGAATCGGCGGTGGCTATCGGCGCGCAGGTCAGGGCGGCTGCCGCACAGCCTGCTGCCGAAGCGGCGCAGGCAAGGGTGCGCCTAGCGGTGCTGCTTGGCGACTTGCAAGCTGCGCTGCCTGCACCCGCAGCCAGCGCAGCGCCAGCGGCGCGTGTCGCGCTGGGTCTGTCGGCCTTGCCCGCCGATCTGGTGCGCCAGCGACCGGGCGTTCGCCGTGCAGAGCAGTCGGTGTTCAAGGCGGCCCATGCCACAGGTCTTGCGCGTGCTGACGCCCAGCCGCAGATCAGCTTGCTGGGTTTCGTGGGGCTGAACTTTCTGGTCAGTGGTCCGGCATCCAGCTCGCTGCGAGGCGTCTTCTCGGCCGGCCCGGCTTTTTCGATGCCGCTTTTTGATGGCGGGCAGCGCGAGGCGAACCAGTCAGCGCGCCACGCCGAGTTCGATGGGGCCACGGCGCTCTACCGAAAGGAAGTGATGCAGGCCGTGGCCGAGGCCCAGGCGGCCCTGCTGCAACTTGATCTCGAGCGCCAGCGCATGGCCGCAGCCGTGGCGGTCGAAGACACCGCGCTGCGCCGTGCCGACAGCACCGATGCACAGGCTCGTGCCGGTCTGGCCGATGGGCTGCAGCGCACCGAGGCCCGACGCGCAGCCTTGCAGGCCAGTCGCGACAGCGTGCGCAGCGCGCTGGCCGAGCAACTCGCCTATGTCGACTTGTTCACCGCCTTTGGTGGTGCTGCCTTGCCGGCTGCCGCGCCATGATCGTCGCGCTGGCGCGCAAGACGCTGCTCAACGAATGGCGGCGTTTCCTTCCTGCGGTGGTGGCGGTGGCTTTTTCGGCACTGCTGCTGCTGGTGCAAACAGCACTGGTGCTGGGCATCTTTGGCAGCGCAGCGATCTACATCGAGGCCTCGAAGGGCGACCTGTGGGTCGGCTACCCCGGCACGCGCACCGTTGAACTCGGCCGCCTGTTGCCCGCCGACACCGAGATCTGGGTGCGTCTCGATGAGGCGGTCGACCGCGTCGAGCCCTATCGCTGGCTCTATGGCGATTGGCGTGTGCGTTCCGATCAGGGCGCCTTTTCGATGTATGTCTCGGGCATCGACACCTCGGCCGACGGCCTGATGTTCACCCGCGTGCTGCCCCCGACGCTGCGCGCGCGGCTCGAGCAGCCCGACTCGATCGTGGTCGATGTGGCCGACATGGAAAAACTGGGCGTGGTGCTGGGCGACAGGCCGCGCATCAACGGCCATGAGGTGGAGGTGGTGGGCGCCCTGACGGGGCTGCGCACGCTGGGCGGCGTCAACATCCTGACCTCGCTCGAGACGGCCGGGCGCATGCAGCCCGGCGGTCTGGCCGATGAGCGGGTGGCTTATTACGTGGTTCGACTGCGCGACGGCGCGAATGCGGTGGACGCGCAACGCCGCCTCAACGCGCAGGGCCGCGAGCATGGGTTCCAGGTCTGGTCGCGTGATGAGTTCGCCAAGGTGGTCACGCGCTACTGGCTGTTCGACACCGGCGCCGGTCTGGCGGTGCTGTTCCTGTCTGTGGTGGTCAGTCTGACGGGCGCGGTCATCACCAGCCAGACCCTGATGGGCGCCGTGGCGGGCTCGGCGAGCGAATACGCGGCGCTGCAGGCCTTGGGCATCGGCATGGGCGCGCTGCGCCGGGTGGTCATCGAGCAGGCCGCGTGGATCGGTGCGTCGGGTCTGCTGCTGGGTGTTGCCGGCGCCACTGCGGCGCTGTGGATGGCCAGCCGCAACGATGTGCCGATCGCCGTCGAGGCGCTGCCATCGCTGGCCTGCGCGTTGCTGGTGCTGGGTATTTCCATGATCTCGGGCTGGGCGGCGGTGCGTGCCTTGCGACAGGCCGATCCGGCCAGCTTGCTGCGATGAACGAGCCCCAAGCCGTGCAGCCCGGGCAGGTCGTCCTCAGTGGCCATGGCCTGGCGAAGTCGTTTCGCAGCGGTCGCATCGACACGCCCATCCTGCGCGGCCTGAGCCTTGAGTTGCTGGCCGGCGAATTGACGCTGGTGTCGGGGCCTTCGGGTTGCGGCAAGAGCACCTTGCTCGCGCTTTTGAGCGGGCTGTCGCGCCCCGATGGCGGCCAGGTTGAGGCACTGGGCCAATCGCTGTGGTCGCTCGATGAGCCCTCGCTCGAGCGCTTTCGCCTGCTCCACACCGGGTTCGTGTTTCAGGGCTTCAACCTGTTCGCCGCGCTCGATGCCGTCGAGCAGGTGATGCTGCCGCTGGGCGCGCTGGGTCTGTCGCGCGCGGCGGCACGCGAACGGGCCATGTCCGCGCTCGACGAGGTGGGCCTGGCGCCGCGCGCCAAGCTGCGGCCTGCCGAGATGTCAGGCGGCGAAAAGCAGCGCGTGGCGATTGCCCGCGCGCTGGCTAAGAATCCGCAACTGCTGTTTGCCGATGAGCCGACCAGCGCGCTCGATGCGGCCAACGGCCAGATGGTCATCGACTTGCTGCACCGTCTGGCGCGCACTCACCGCGCGGCGGTGCTGTGTGTCAGCCACGATCCGCGGGTCGTGGGGCACGCCGACCGCGTGCTGCACATGGAAGACGGGCAATTGCTCGACGACACGCGCGGCGGCGCGACCAAAGGACCACCATGACTTCAAGCCCCAGCCGATTTTTCGCCCTGTGTGTGCTCGCGATGCCTTTCATCGCAGGCTTGCCGGGATGCTCGCCCGCCGATGGCGCCACGGCTGCGGCCCCGGCTGCTGCTGACGGCGTCTATGTGGCCATGGCACGCGGCCGCGTCGATGTGCCAGGCGGCTTGTTGCGCGTGGCCAGCCCACAGGGCGGCTTGATCCAGAGCTGGTCGGTCGCGCGAGGCGAGTCGGTTCGCAAGGGCCAGCTGCTCGCGCAGATCGACGCGCGCGAGGCGCGGCTGGCGCTGGAGCAAGCGCGTGCCGAACAGGCCCATGCAAGCGCGCAACTCGACGCCCTGCGTGCGCGGCTGCCGGCGCTCAAAACCAAGGCGCAGCGCTTGCTGCAGGCCCAGCAGGCCGGTGCTGGCAGCGGGCAGGCCGCCGACGATGCGCAGGCCGCGCTGATCGAGGCTCAAACGCAAGAGGCGGTTCAGCGCAGCGCGCTGAACATCGCCAAGCAGCGCGTGTCGCAGGCCACGCAGACGCTGGCGGCGGCGGCCATTCGTGCGCCGGTGGCAGGGCGGGTGGTCAAGCGCATGGCCGAGGTGGGAGAGTTTGTCGAAGCCCGTGCTGTCTTGCTGCAACTGCTGCCGGACGGCCCGCGCATCGTGCGTGCCGATCTCAATGAGGCGCTGGTGGGTCGGGTCAAGGCCGACATGCGAGCCGAGGTGGTGTCAGTGGCCGAAGGCTCGAGCGTCCACGGCGCTCGCGTGCTGAGCATCGGTGATGTGTTCGGCCCGCCAGGTGCGGCCGATCCCAGCGGCGGCGAGACCATCGTCGATGCCCGCGTGGTGGAGTGTTTGCTGCAACTCGACGAGCCCGATCTGCGCGTGGGCCAGCGCGTGCTGGTGAAGTTCCTGCCTGCGGTGGCCAAGCCGTCTGACGCCGGCGCATCGGCGCCGGCCGCGCTCAATCGTGGCGGGTGAAGGCCAGCACGACGTTGGTGCCGCCAAAGGCAAATGAACTGCTGATGGCCGCTTGCAAGGACGGCAGGCTTTGCGCTGCGCCCAGGATGAGCGGCACGTTGCAGGCTTCGTCGGGGGCCGTGCAGGTGGCCGTGGGCGGAGCCTGTCGGTGCTGCAGCGTCATCACGGTGATCAGCGCTTCGAGCGCGCCGGCCGCACCCAGCAGGTGGGCGTGCATCGATTTGGTTGAGCTCACGCGCAGCGCGTCGATGCCGTCGCCCCACACCCGGTTCAAGGCTTCGCATTCGACCGTGTCGCCCACGCGCGTGGCGGTGCCGTGGGCGTTGCAGTAGCCGATGTCTCGTGCGGCCAGCCCGCTCGATCGCAGCGCATTGCGCAGCGCGCGCACCTGACCGCTGGCATCGGGCTTGGTCATGTGAGCCGCGTCGCAGCTGACGCCGCTGCCGGCAAATCGCACGCGCACCGGAGCCTGGCGTGCCAGCGCATGCTCACGCGATTCAAGCACCAGCATCGCCGCGCCCTCACCCAGGGCAAAGCCCGAGCGGTGAGTGTCGAACGGGCGGCAGGACTGGCTGGGGTCGGTGGCGTCGGGTGTGGCCAGTGTTTGCAGCGCCTGCCAAGCGCGCACCACACCGGGCACCAGCAGCGCTTCTGCGCCGCCGGCGATCGCGATATCGATTTCGCCCGCGGCGATGGCCTTGGCCGCCTCGGCAATGGCCACGGCCGACGAGGCGCAGGCCACCGAGTAGGTGTATGCCGGACCCTGAGCCCCGGCGCGTATGGCGATGTGTGCGGCCGGTGCATTGGTCATGGTGGCCACCACCGTCAGCGGTGACACCCGCTTGCCCAGTCGTGCCGCTTCGTAGCCGTCTTCAAGGGCCGACGCGCCACCCATGCCGCTGCCGATGAACACGCCGATGCGCTCGCCATCCAGACCTGCCGGCCAGCAGGCATCTGCCTTCGCCAATTCGGCTGCGGCCACCGCCATCTGGCTCACGCGGTCCACGCCGACGAGTTGCAGCTTGCTGAACCAGCGAGCGGGGGAAAAGTCGACGCTGGCCACCGCCGCCGGTGCCGTTCCATCTCGGCCCCACAGCGCGATGGCCGATTGACCGTTCAGCAGCGCATCGAAGACGACGGCCGGGTCATCGCCGTGCGGCGATACCAGCCCGAGGCCGGAGATCACCACGTCGCGCATGTTCATTTCAGGGAGACGGCTCCCCGCACCTCGTCAACCACCTTCGCCAGTTCGGCCAGGGTGTGCACGTTGGCGCGTGATTCCGGGTAGTCGATGCCAAAGTGATCTTCGATGTTGAACATCAACTCGGCCAGTGCGAGCGAGTCGAGTCCGAAATCAGCCAGCGGTTGATTCGGGTCGATCGACGCTGGGTCGATGTCGTAGGCCTTTTGAATCAGCCCCAGCAGTTCGTTCATGCAGCCTGTCATGGGTGCGTTCCTGTGTGGCCGCTGGCGACCATCAAATTCGTGACCGGCGAATGTGATGCACCGCCCATGGTCGTTTCGACAGTCTCGCCTGCCATTCGTTCCGTCTTGCCAGCGCATTTCAGCAGCTCTGCCGTGACACGCTGTCGGTCATTGTCCATGGTGATCATGTGATACGAGTCTTCCAGCACCACGAGCCGGTTGGCGTCGCCGGGCAGGGTGTTGAATGCATCGCGCACGATGCCGATGCTGCAGATCTCATCTTGCGTGGAACTCATGACAACCGCGGGAACCTGCAGTGCTGGCAGTAGCTTCTTGACATGCCGCATCAGTTGCTCCGACTGGTTGATGGCCCACAGCGGCAAGGTGGAAGGCCCTGCCGAACTGCTGGAGCGCGACTCCATGTCGCGCTCGACCCAGCGTCGGATTTTCTCATTCTTGATGCCGTAAGGGGCAGTTTCGGGAACATGAATCCAGCGATCGAACCCCAGTACAAACCCTAGTTTTCGCCACGCCCACCAGCGCCCGCGCCCCCAGCCGTCGTAGCCGAAACTCGGCGCCATCATCACCAGCGAGCGCACGTTGAATTCGCCGCGCGCCGCCACGGCCGCGGCCAGCATGCTTCCGGTGCACAAGCCGCCGAGTACGAACGGCCGCCCCACGCCAACTTGTTCGCGGATGGCGTCGCAGGCGGCATCGACCCAGTTTTCCCAACGGTTGAAGCGCCGGCGGTTCGCCTCGGTGTAGCCCTTGATGTCCGGCACGATCAGCTCGATGCCACGCGACTGCAGCGGCAGCGAGATCAAACCGAACTCGCGCGTGGTGCTGAGCAGTCCATGCAACAACACGACGGGCAGCAGATCAGGGTCTCGCTGGCGAACAGTTCTTTGGACGTTGGCCTGAAGTGGCGCCTCACGCACCAAGGCGTCTTGTGCGGTATTCAAACCATGCACTCGAGGCGAAACTCAGAACGGGAAAGGCTTGAGTTCATGCTCGAGTCTTGGTGGATCTGTCAATGGTGAACCGGAAGCGGCGATGTTAGGCCGCGAACATGAAGGGTAGTTTAAGCGGGGGCTCGGGCCTGCTGCCTTTCGCGTCACGAGCCAGACAGGGCCCGCCGCACCCATTGCCAGCCGGTACTGCGCGCGCAGCACGGCGCTTCACTTCACCGTCGAGAGGAACTCGATCAAGTCAGCGCGTTCCTTGGCATCGGCGATGCCATCGAATTTCATCGTGCCGCCCGGAACCGCCTTCTTCGGCAACGTGATGTAGGCGTCGATCTGATCTGCCGTCCAGACGATGCCGCTGGATCTCATGGCTTCGGAGTACTTGAAGTCCTCGATGCTCGCGGACTTGCGCCCGAGCACGGCAAACATGGACGGCCCCTTTTTGTTCTTGCCCTGCTTGAGGCTGTGACATTCAGCGCATTCGGTGGCAAACGCATCGCCACCGGCCTTGACGTCACCCGCGGCGTGCGCCGCAGTGCTCGCCAGGGTGAGGATGGCCATCGCTGATGCGAGGGCCATCCTCGCCGTCAGACCGCCGCCGAAGATGAGGCTTTCACGATTGCGGTCTGTGCGGGTCATTGGTGAACTCCCAGGTCAGAAAGAGGTCCAGGCGAACAGGAACAAGGTGTCGTTGTTCGACGCGTTGCGACCCGTTCCGTCGTAGTTGTTGGACGCGCCGTTGTATTTCGCGAAGTGCGTGTACTGCGCGCCCAGTCTCACGTTGGCCCACGGAGCGCCCCACGAGTCTTCCTTGCCGAAAGGTGTCCAGTCGAGCTGCACGGTCTCGCCCTGGGTGTTCGGACGCTGACGGATGTTGTCTGCGTACACGAGTTCGTCAGATGAGCCGATGGTCGAGAAATAACCCAGCGTGGCACCCCAGGTCTGCCTGAAGTTGTACGACGCGTTCAGCTTGAACTCATTGAGGTAGCCCACGCTGTGGGTGGCCTCGTCGTTGGCGAAGAGGGCATCGCGCCCCTGACGTTCGCGGATGTAGCTGCTTTGCACCGTGAAGATGTGTTCACGGGTGCCCAGGAACTGGTATTGGGCATCCACGCCCATGTCGTTGTAGGAGTTCGATGGCCCACTGTGGCGGTCAGGCTGAACGTCGGCGTGCAGGCCGAACAGGCCCACCGTCCAGGCCGTGCTCTTCAGATCCTGCATGTAGGCCAAACGCCAGTACGCGCTGCCGGAATGCACCTTGCTCGGATCTTCTGCCTTGTCCAGTCCGAGCTTGCCTTGCATCCGCGTCGACAACGACCGATAGGTGCCCAGTTCGGCGTACCAGCTCTTGTCATAGAACGCATAGGCCGACACGCCCAGGACGCGCTGCTCCAGCCCGCCGTTGATCAGCGTGGCCGCATCAGGACCGCCATAGCCCAGCGCGGTGCCGACATACGGAAAGCCCCACACCGGCATCGTGTTCCACGGGTCCTGCACGCCCGGGTTGTTGTTCAGAGACAGGCCGAACGTCAAGTCCTTGCCCTGAAACTCGGTGGTGTTGGCAAAGCGGAAATCCATCTGGTCGAGCGCCGTCGACTTGCCGATGCCGTCATAGGTCACCTGAACGAACGCGCCGATGTTGTCGGCGAGCTTGCCGGCCAGAAATAGCGATGCCTCGTCCAGCGCGAAGTTGTCGTTCTTGCTGTAGCCATCGGCCGGCTTTTCGGGTTGATCCTTGGAGGTGTGATTGAACGATGCCACCACCATGCCCGACACGGGCACCTTGCCCGATTTGCCGTCGCTGTCGGTGTAGCCACCGATCTTGAAGCGGGTTCCGTACGGCGTCAGTTGCGGGCCGTAAGCACCGATGTGGCAAGCCGAGCATTCCTGCCCGGTCTGACGTGCAAAGCTCGGCACCGCATGGGCCGGTGTGGCCGCCAGCACAGCGCCCGCCAGCCCCAGTGCGGCCGAGAAACCCCGGAAAAATCGAATGGAAATCATGTACAGCCTTTCAGGCAAGCCAGTTCAAATGGAAAAGATCGGGGGATAAGCAGCGCAGGAGGGCGGGGCATCACACGCGGCGACGCAGGCCGGGCCACATGGCCGTCAGCACGCCGTCTTTGATGACCCAGTGGTGCCACGCTGCGGCTGCGCCATGCACGCCCACCAGCGAGACCAGAGCCCAGGCCAGCATCGAATGCCAGTACTCCAGCTCGTCGGCCAGATCCAGATCCCGATCCAGCAGCGCCGGCAAAGCGTTCAGCAAGGGCAGGTCGATGACCTGACCGCGCGCATTCGTGAGCAGCCAACCCAGCACCGGCATGGCCAGCAGCACCGCGTACATCAGCACATGGCTGGCCTGGGAAATCCGTTTTTGCCACCACGGCAGCGCGGGCGTGTTCTTTGCCATTGGCAAGACGATGCGCAGCAGCAAGCGGCTGATCGCAAACACCCACACCGTGATACCCAAGGCCCGGTGTCCTTGCAGCAGCAGCGAACGCAGGGCCTTTTCTTCGATCAGTTCGCGAGACAGCACCAGCGCGAACACGCCGATCAGCACCAGCGCGGTGGCCCAGTGGGCAAGGATCACCAACTTAGGGTGGGTGGCTGTGAAATTTGAAGTTGAAGCAAGCCCGTGATCGGTCATCGACTGCCTTGGGGAGGGTTGACCCCCAGAGGCTAGTCGTGCGTAGCCTTCAAAAGCCTGACAGTCCTGAACGGGGGGCGATAAAGCGCACGGTCACCTTCAAACCCGTGGCGTTCTCGCCTGAATCCAGCATCAGTTCGGCCTCGTGCCGCTGAGCCACCTCGCTGACGATCGCCAGGCCCAGGCCGGTGCCGCCTTGCGCGGCACCGGGGCCCTGATAGAAACGCCCGAGCACCCGTGAGCGTTCATCGGCCGCAATGCCCGCGCCCTCGTCTTCGACGCTCAACCAGCAGTGCGCACCATCGCTGCCGCAGCACACCGTCACCCGGCCGCCGCGGGGACTGTGGCGGATCGCGTTGTCGATCAGGTTGCTCAGCATTTCCTGCAGCAGCCAGGCCGATCCGAAGACCTCGGCGGGCTGCGCATCGAAGCCCAGGTCGACCCCTGCGCGCAGCGCCTGATCCAGCCAGGCTGACGCAGCCTCTTCAAGCAGCGACTGCAAGTCGATTGGCGTGAACTCTTCGACCGTGGCCGCCTGCGAATCTGAGCGCGCCAGCGCCAGCATCTGGTGGGTGGTGTGTGCCATGCGCCGCAGGGCGAACTGCACCCGCTGCAGTCGCTCTCGCTCATGGAGCGTCGACTCACGCATGGCCAACTCGAGCTGGGTCTGCACGCCGGCCAGCGGCGTGCGCAGCTGATGCGCCGCGTTCGACAAAAAGGCTTGCTGCGCCTGCGCGGACGTTTTCACGCGTTCCATCAGACGGTTGATGGCCTGCACCACATTGAGCAACTCGCCGGGAAGCCCGGCCAGCGGCAGCGCGCCAAGGTCGCCGGGCGCGCGTTTGGCAATGCCGCTGCTGAGGGCGTCCAGCGGCGACATCGCCACCTTCACGCCACTGCGCACCAGCGCCAGCGCCAGCCCTATCAGCAACAAGTTGGGCACCAGTGTGTCGATGAACAGCCGCCGGGCCTGCGCCTGCCGGCGCTGCGTGGTTTCGGCTACCACCACGGTCACTTGCCCGATCGACGAGGCATGGGGCAGCGTCACCACGCGCACGGCGTGTCCATCGATCTCGTGATCGGCGTAGACCGGCTTGCCGGGGCCTGCCGCGTCGGCAACCGCAGCCAGTCGCGCATCGCCGCCGATCAGCTGGCCACTCGCGTGGCGCACCATGAACGACAGCTGGTCTTGCGCATCGGTGCGCTGCATGGCCGCCATGGTGCGCCCCAGGTGCTGACCCAGATCGTCGTCCCGTGCATCGTCGGCATCGACGTCCATGCGCGAGGTGAGCGCGATGGCGATGCGGTTGAGCGACAGGTCCTGATTGTCACGAGCGCGATCGATCGCACTCATGTAGTCGTAGGCGGCGCTCACCACCAGCACTACCAGGAGCGGCCACCACAGGCGGTGCAGCAGCCGCTTTCGCAGCGTGGTGGGGGCATTGGTTGGGACAGAGGTCATGGGCGGCGCTTGCAGCGCGTTGTCAGAAGTCGAGCCGGTAGCCGATGCCGCGCACCGTGCGGATCGAGATGTCGTCTGTGGTGAGCTTCGCACGCAGGCGAGAGACGTAGATCTCGATCGCGTTGTCGGTGATCTCCTTGTCCCAGCGGCTCACGCTGTCGGCCAGCCTGCGCTTGGCCACCACGCCCGGCGCGGCCAGTGCCATCGCCAGCAACAAGTCCCACTCGCGTCCGGTCAGCAGCAGCGGCTGGCCGTGCAGTTAGGCTTCGCGCGTGGCGACGTCGAGCTCGAGCGGTCCGGCCACCATGCGCGAGCTGGCCGCAGACTGGCTGCGGCGTATCAGCGCTTGCACGCGTGCCAGCAGCTCGGGCAGCAGGAAGGGCTTGATCAGGTAATCGTCGGCCCCGTCGTTCAGGCCGCGCACCCGATCGGCCAGGCCGTCGCGCGCGGTCAATATCAGCACCGGGATCTTGTTGCCGGCCGCGCGCAGCCGGCGCACCAGCTCCAGACCGTCCATGCCCGGCAGACCGATGTCGACGATGGCCAGATCGTGCATCTGGTGGGCCAGCGCATCGAGCGCGGGCTCGGCGGCCGGCAGGTGGTCGAGCTCGTAGCCGGCCTGCGAGAACGCCTCGCGCAAGCCGCACAGCAGCAGTTCATCGTCTTCGATCAGCAGGATGCGCATGGGGTACCCGGGTGAAATCGAACACAGAGCGGGTCATGCTACCCGCTGGACTCGCGCAAAAGCCGGCCGCCTGGCTGCGTGAATGCACCGTAATCGGGGCGCTTGTCGGCAGATCAGCGGCGCGGCCCCGGTCATAGACTGAATTGTTTTTTCACGCGCAGGTTCATCGCCATGGTTGCTCCGATCGTCAGCATCTGCATCCCCACGTTCAATCGAAGCCGGTACGTCGCGTCCTTGCTCGACTCGCTGGTCGGCCAGCTCGAAGGTTTCCCGTACCCGTACGAAATCTTCATCGCCGACAACGCATCGCCTGATGCGACGGCCGAGGTGGTCGCCAGTTTTTCGGACCGCCTGCCGATCCGATACCACCGGCACGCCGAGAACATAGGCGGCTTTCCGAACTGGCAGTTCGTGATGACCCAAGCGGTGGGCCTCTATCTGGTCTACCTGTCCGACGACGATAGTCTGCTGGGCGACCAGGTTGCTGCGGTCATCGCAAAAATGGAGGCTGACCCCGAGCTCGTGACCGTCTATGCCCCTTGGCTGCTGTACGACCTGGTCGCGCAGCAGCAGCAAGGCCAGTTCTACTCAGTCCCGCACGACTTACGCATCGAGCGCGGTGCGCACACCGAGCTGCTCGACCACGTTCTGCGGCACCACATATTCCCTGAGGTACAGATCACGCGCCGCGAGGCGTTGCAGCGCATCATTCCTCGAATCAACGAGAACGCCTTCTTCGCATTCGTCCATGCGGCAGACTATTTGACGCAGGGTGCGGTGCTGATCCAGCAGGAGCCGTTCTACGTGGCGATCACAAACTATTTCGCCGACGAATCGCGCGAGCAACTTGGCAATCAGGAGGTAGAGGTGGCGTGGGACCGCTACCGAGGAGGCCTCGAGTACATGCTGGCGCGCGCCGGTAGCCGCGTGGGCCCTGAAGAGCGGGTGGGTTTGCTTGCCCGTATCCAGCAAATGATCGCATTGCGCATGTCTGTCGCAATCCGTCTGCGGGAACACGCCCAGCGCGACCCGATCGATACCTATATGCTGAGCATGCGCCTCAGCGGCATGGGTTACGGGCACCTGTGTCCGGTGCCGATGCAACAAGTTGCGCTCAAGGCTTTGCTGCACATGCTTTTGAACGACGTCGAGCTCAACCGCGGGATTGATCTTCTGTTGGTGGTCGGCGAATTCGAGCCGGCATTACGGCTTTACCTTGCTGAGAATTCGCCAAGACGGGTCGAGTTCAGTCCAGAGCTTCCAGTCCTGGACACGCTATCGAACACGCTTCTCTTCGTCAGCCGTGGCTCAGAGGTGGCACTGCCGACTGAATTCCCGTTGCATAAACAAGTGCGGCTGGTGCGCGAGGAGGCACTGCTTCAGCGCTTCGGGCTGTGAAAAACCACGCTGACTAGGCAATCAGGTAGTCCAGCCACACCTCGCGCCTAGCTTGCTTGAAGACCGGCCGGCCAGCCGGACCGGGCAGTACGTAGCAGTTGCCGGGTGTGTCGGTGTCCACCAGGCAGACTCCGGGCGCGAGCACGCTGTTGGCGCGCACTCGGCAGTTGCCGATGACCATCGTGTTCGGAAACATTACCACCCCATCTTCGATCACCGGACGCTCGCCAGTGGCCTTGCGGCCCACCGTGCAGCCTTGGTGAAACACCAGTCGGTTGCCGTAGCGCGCCTTCGCGAACACCAGTCCGGGCGTGTGGCTGAGGAAGAAGACCTCGGGCAACTCGACCTCGTAGAACAGCTCGAGTGCATGCAGCGCTTTATTCAGCAGGAAAAGCCGTGTCGCGGTCGCGGTATCGCCGTGCCGTGTCCAGATTTCATTCGACAGGCAATACAGGAAGCTCGCATATTGGCCCGACACCAGGGGGTCGAAGCCTCCTTTGTGCCAAGCCCTCACAGCGGCCACGCAGCGCCGCGTGCGTTCTAGCGCTGCTGGCGACGCTGCATACACCAACGCGCGGTTGTCATGACCGTCGGGGAAGAAGTTGCCGAGTTGGCGGCAAACGTACTCCGCCAGTGCTGAGGTTTCCACGCTGTTCATGCTTGGGCTCCTTCGTGCTGGTGCACGCGCCACCAGTCGACGCAACGACGCAGGCCTTCCTCGAAGCCAACGAGCGGCTGCCATCCCAGCCCGCGCAGCGTGTGCGGTTCAGCGCTCAGTCGCAGTGGATCGCCAGCGCGCGCTGGTAGTGATCCGAGGCGCAGCAGTTCGCAACGGCCCAAGGTCTTCGCAATGCACCTGGCGAGCTCTCCGATCTCGCGACTGCTACCCGTGCAGAGGTCGAGCGCGCCGGGATGCTTGCGCTGCACTAGCAAGGCAATGGCGTCGGCCAGGTCGTCGACATAGATGAAGTCGCGTGCAACCTCAGCAGGCCCCGTCGCAGCGGTCTCGCCGGCCAACAGGCTCAGCGTGATGCTGGGCACTAGACGCTGCATGGGCTCTCCGGGGCCAAACGGAAAGTGGATGCGGCCCCAGGCCAAGGGGACCCCCAAAGCTTCCATCCGCTGCAGCGCCTGCTGGCCGAGTTCGGCCTTGCAGCGACCGTAGCGGCTGGTTGGCCATAAGGGGGTGCGGCCTTCCTCGATGGCCCCGCCTTGCCAGTCATACTCTGCACAGCTCCCTGCGACGAAAGCATGCTGCCCGCCTTGCCCCGCGAACTCCAGCAGCAGCGCCATGCTGGCTGCGGTCCAGGCGTCATTGGCGGGGTCGTCCCAATAGCGTCCGGGCGCAGTCGTCCAGGCGAGGTGAATCAGGTGAGTGGGCTGGGCCTCGCGCAAAGCAGCTTGGCGGCTGCGGGTGTCGAGTACATCGCCGGTGTGCCAGTGCAAGCCGGCTCGCTGGGGTTGTGTCTGTCTGCTCAGACCATGCACCGCGGCACCGGCCGCGAGTAACCGCCCGACGACGGCGCGGCCGATGAAGCCACGTGCTCCGGTCACCAGCACCCGCATCAAAACATCTCCAGGGTCGGCACCGCGCGGACGAAGCGGCCGCCCCATTCGCGGATGTAAGCGAGTTGCTCGCCGATCTCGTCGCGCAGGTTCCACGGCAGCACGATCACGAAGTCGGGCCGCTGCCGGCGCAGTTCGGCCTCGGCGACCACCGGGATGCGCGAGCCGGGCAGAAAGCGCCCCTGCTTGTGCGGCGAGGCATCGGCCACGCAGGCCAGCAGATCGCCGCGCACGCCCGCGTAGTTCAGCAAGGTGTTGCCCTTGGCCGCTGCGCCGTAGCCGACCACCGACTTGCCGGCGCGCCGCTGCTCGATCAGAAAGCTCAGCAGATCGTTCTTGATGCGTTCGGCCACCGGCTGCAAGCGGCGGTAGAAGTCCATGCCGGTCATTCCGGCATCGGCCTCCTTGCGCAGCAGCGCGGCCACCGCGGCGGTCGGCGCACGCGGGTGATCGGCGTGCTGCGCCCACACCCGCAACGAGCCGCCGTGGGTGGGCAGCTCCTCAACATCCCACACCGCCAGACCTTGGCTGGCGAAGATGCGCTGCACCGTGTGCAGCGACAGGTAGCTGAAGTGCTCGTGATAGACCGTGTCGAACTGGCCTTGCTCGACGAGCTGCAGCAGGTGCGGAAACTCCACCGTGATCGTGCCGGCCGGTGCGAGCAC